>JBDIVW010000007.1:0-146840 GCA_039794185.1 Candidatus Inralta sp.
GTTGGTCAACGGATCGTATGGGACAGCCCCCTCTTCGGTCTCTTGTCGGCGATTGTTTTGGCGGTCCTCCCCCAAGGGGTGCGGGTCTGGCATCCCCTAACCGGACAGGAATGCACGATCCCGAAGGGCTGGCTTCAGGAGGGCCCGCGATGATTTCCGTTGATACGAACCCAACGACGGGCGAAGTCGTCCTGATTTCAAGAAGCGGCTACGAGGCTCGGTTGTCCCGGTCCGCGGCGGCCTTACTGGGGATGCTACTGCTGAACGCCGCGAAGCAGGTTGAGCCGGACCTACCGGGGAGGCGTTACGAACCGAAACAAGGCCGGTGGGGGTGACGATCCGCCGAAGGAGGGTGAAAATATGTTCCTGATCTTCTTCGCGTTCTGTCTCGCGGTGTTGCTCGTGATGACCTGGTTCATGGAAGGAGGACCCCGATGAACGACAACCTTCAACGAGACTGGCGCGCCCAAGCGGCACAGCTCCGGTTCGAGAAATTGTCGGCGGCGGATTCCGCCGAGCTCGAACGACTGACGGCCAGCGCGGAACTTTTGCGGGAGGCCATGGCCGACACACTGGCTCGGCTCAGGGCACGGCGCGAGCGGCGGCGGCAATCGCCGGACCGGGGCTTGACACATATCGCGGGGACCATTGCGACGGGGCCGGCCGAACTCGACGTTGAGCGCGATGATGAGCCCGGCGAGCTGATCGAAACCCCGCCGATCCCGGCGTCTGCCGTGCCATATCGACCCGGCGACGCCGTCCTGATCCGTCACCACGGCCAGGACGTCGCGTGCACAATCAAGCAGGTCTATGGCGGACTTCAAGTGTCGCTTGAAGTGCTCCACTACGGACAGTGCCGGCCGGTCTTCGTCGCCCCTCACCAAGTCTTGGCGCATTGGCCAGCCTCGGAGTCGCGGCCATGAGGGCGGCGGCCAGATTACTCGTAGGTTATACTACGTATGACATGCGACGGGGGATATCCGGTCAAAAGTCTGGAGCCGTCAGCTATAGACCCGGCGGTTCCCATTCGCGATTTTCAGGTGAATTTGACGATTTTTTCTGAGGGAGGCTCATGATGGCACGGGGGAGAAAACGCACACCGATCCCACTGCGTGTTTTGCGAGGCAACCCAAGCGGCAAACCACTTCCCCAGTCGCCGGGGTTCGCTCCTGGCCTGCCCGATGAACCGGGATGGTTGGACAGTGACGCCAAGGACGAGTGGCAGCGACTAACCGGCATCCTTGGCCCGGCCCACGTGCTTACGAAAGGCGATGCCGGGATCCTCCACGCCTGCTGTGACGCATTCTCGGTCATTCGCCGATGCCAACGGGCGCTCGCTGGCGGGCTCACCTATGTCACGGCAGCGGGCCTGATCAAGGTGCGACCAGAGGGCCGCCTACTCGCGGATGCGCGCCGGCAATACGTGGCCTATCTCGCGGAATTGGGGTTGTCTCCGGCGTCACGAACGAAAGTTCAACCGTTGGCCTCGCCGAAGCCGACGGGTATCGAGAAATTTCTTGGACTCCCGGAGCCGAATCGTGGATGACGCGGATGTGAAATATCACCGAGGCATCTTGCGGATGCTGAAGGGCATCACGGCGCACTATGCGGAATGGATCGACGCGAAAATTGAATCGGACTTGCGCCGGGAGGCCGAGGCCAAACGCCAGAGGGTAGACACCAGACCCGATGATCCGGTAGACTACCGATAGCACAAGTACTCACCCCCTGCCTGCGATCCGGCCCCGCGCGTGCCGTGTCGGATCATCGCCAGACGGCGGCCTCCAGGGATACTACTTACATGAGGTTTGCCATGTCCAGTTTCACACAAGCTCAACAACTTCGAGAACAGCGCGGCCGGTTGCTCGACCAAGCGCGGGCGCTCTTAAAAACCCCGCACTTCGGGCATGCCGAAGAAGCGAAGTTCGACACCATGATGAGCCAGGCGGATCGGCTTCAAGCCGAGATCCGCCGTGCGGAGCTCAGCGAGGCCCAGGGCGAGTTGAGCGGCGTCGACCCCAAGATGCGCCGCATCCTCAACGGCCTGTCGAGCCGGCCGGGGTGGCCCGACCAGGACGGCGAGCCGGTGGTCCGCGCGTTCGATCGCTTCCTCCGGTACGGGATTAACGGACTCGATGCCGACGAGCGCGCGATCATGACCAAGCGGCTCCGGCACGATCCCGACATCCGCATGGCGCAGGGGACGGGGAGCGGCGGGGCCGGCGGCTACGCGGTGCCGGACGAAGCCATGCGGCCGCTGGTGGAAGCGCTCAAACAAATCGGCGGGGTCCTGCCCCACGCGACGATCATCCAAAGTGAGACCGGCGCCGATCTGCCGATCCCCACCGACAACGAAACGGCGGTGGAGGGTGAAATCATTACGGAAAACACCCAGCACAACGAGGGCGACATCACGCTCTCCCAAGTCGTGCTGCAATCGTTTCTGTACTCCTCGAAAATCGTCCGCGTGTCGATTCAATTGATGGACGATGCCGGGTTTGATTTTGGCAGCTACGTCATGAAGAAACTCGGGGAACGCCTCGGCCGCATTACCGCGAAGCATTGGGTGACGGGTGACGGGGCGTCGAAGCCGCGCGGCATCGTCACGGCGTCCAGTCTCGGCAAGGCGGCGGCCAGCGCGACGGCGGTCACGTACGATGAACTCGTCGATTTGTACCACTCGGTTGACCCGCTCTATCAACAGAATGCCCGCTGGTTGATGAGCGATGCGAGCTTCGGCGTGATTCGCAAACTGAAAGACTCGCAGAACCGGCCGCTCTACGGCGATCTCGCTGTGGGCGCGCCGGATTCGCTGCTCGGCAAGCCGGTCGTGATCGATCCGAACATGCCGCCCATGACCACGGGCCAGAAGCCCATCATCTTCGGCGACCTGAGCACGTACTATGTGCGGTTGGTGAAAGAGCCGTGCGTGTTGAGACTCGAGGAACGGTATGCCGACTATGCGCAGCTCGGGTTTCTGGCGTTCATTCGAGCCGACGGCGACTTGATCGACGGCGGCGGCGGGGCGGTCAAGCACCTGCTGATGGCCTAAAGGGAAATCCCTGAGCGGCGCGCGGGCGGCTACGGCGGCACGCGGGGCAGTCGCCGCAGACAACGGACCGGGCGGGCTCGCGCGCCACGGCTCTCCGCCCGGTCCGGAGCCCCGCAGTTCTCTAGTTCAGCGGCGCGGTGTCTTCGGCTTGGACTTCGTACAGCAAGGCCTCAGCCACGGGATCACGGTCGCCCCCCCGACGCCGATGCTCTACGTACCAGGCCACGATCAGCCCGGCGACGTTGTCTTCCGGTCCGTTCTGGAACAGCGCGAGGTCGAGGGCGCTGGCCTGGCAGAGCCGTTCGATCACGGCCCAGTTGAAGCGCACGGCCCCGCTTCGCTCGCGGCGAAGCTGGAGGTCCGCGAAGACCACGCCGTCCGGCACGCGAATCGTCATGAGTGGCATGCGCCCCCTCCTTCCTGCCGTCGCCGGCTCACGTCCACCACCACCTTGCCTCCAGGCCAGGGTCCACGGCCTTGTCCGGGTGCCGATCCGCAGGCATGGCGGAGATGGTAGCCGATGCTCCCCCGGCTGGCAAGCGCCGGGCTCAGCCCGGGGCGACGATCTCCGGGCGGGCCAACCCGACCCTTGGGCCGGGGGCAGATCGGGGCTCCTGGGCGAAGTGTGGCGGTTGCCTGTCTTCTACATTGGTTCTACATGAACGGTGATCCAGAACGGTGATGATAATAAGTTGTTGATTTGTGGCGCGCCCGGCTGGAATCGAACCAGCGACCCACAGCTTAGAAGGCTGTTGCTCTATCCAACTGAGCTACGGGCGCTCCTACGGACAGTGAAGAGTGCTGGGTGCTGAAGCAATACAGAATTGAAGAAATCGAACTAAGTTGTTTATCCGCCGGCGCAATGAAGAAGGCTGCGCCCGATGAGCCGGCGGTATTACCATCCTACAACCGGAATTACTTGAGGTGCTACTCGGCGGGCGACCATACAGAGAGGCTTCGCTTGAATAGCCCGCCGACCGCACGAAGTGCGGGGTGGTCGGGGCGAGAGGATTTGAACCTCCGGCATCCTGCTCCCAAAGCAGGCGCGCTACCAGGCTGCGCTACGCCCCGACTCGATCACCCGTCCGATTCCCGGATATTTGTAGCAGTTTTTTGGCTTCCTGGAAAGCGCGCGCCCGATGGCTGATCCGGTTTTTCTCCTCGGGCGACATTTCAGCCAGGGTTTGCTCCTTCTCCGGCACCCAGAAGACCGGGTCGTACCCGAACCCTCCCGAGCCCGACGGAGTCTCCGTGATGTGGCCTTCCAGGACGCCTTCTGCAACTTCGGTTCTGCCGTCGGGATAGGCCAGCGCCGCAACCGTGACGAATCGCGCCTGACGCTGGTCCGTAGGCACCCCTGCCAGTTCTTGCAGCAGCTTCTGGCAATTGTCCCGGTACGTGGCGTGATCGCCGGCATACCGGGCCGCGTGGACCCCCGGTCTGCCGCCGAGCGCGGATACCTCCAGCCCCGTGTCGTCCGCGATCGCGGGCAATCCCGTAAACCGGGCGGCCGACAGGGCTTTCTTCATTGCATTCTCGCGGCAGGTCGCGCCGTCCTCGATCACCTCCGGCGCCTCTGGGAACTCAGCCATCGTACGGATGCGGATGCCCAAGTCGGCGAGTAACACCTGCAGTTCACGCCCCTTGTCGGGGTTTCTCGTCGCCAGCACCAGTTCCGTCATCCCCATCGTTCCGCTCCCGTCCCTAATCCAACCCGCCGATGAGTTCCTTCTGCAGCCGGACCAGTTGCTGGATTCCCTGCCAGCTCAGAGCCAGGAATTCATCGAAGTCCTTCTTGTCGAACGAGTACCGCTCGGCGGTCCCTTGGACCTCGACGAACCGGCCTTGCCCCGTCATCACGACGTTCATATCCACTTCTGCCACCGAATCCTCGTCATAGGCCAGATCGACCATGGTCCGCCCCTGGATCTTGCCGACGCTCACCGCGGCCAGGTAATCCAGCAGCGGCCGCTGCTTGATCGCCCCTTTCTTCTTGAGTACTTGAAAGGCATCGGCCATGGCGATGAACGACCCGGTGATGGAAGCCGTCCGCGTCCCTCCGTCGGCCTGAATGACGTCGCAATCGATCCAGATGGTGCGCTCCCCCATTTGGTTCATATCGACGACCGCCCGAAGCGCGCGGCCGACCAGCCGCTGGATCTCCAACGTCCGTCCGCCCTGCTTGCCCTTGACCGCCTCGCGAGGCGAGCGATCGTGGGTGGCTCTGGGCAGCATCGCGTACTCCGCCGTGATCCAGCCTTGCCCCTTGTCCTTGAGGAAGGGCGGGACCTTCTCCTCCACGGAGGCCGTGCAAATGACCTTCGTGTCGCCCATTTCTATCAAGACGGAGCCTTCGGCATATTTGTTGAAGTTTCTCGTGAGCTTGACCGGACGGATCTCCTCCCGTCCTCGTCCATCCCGACGCACACCATTGCCCGATTCCTGACCCATGACGGCTCCTTCGCTGTGAGAGAGAGGGGATGGAAAGTCGCGGGGGAATTATAGGAGAGGGGGGGACGAAAGATCAAACCGCGCCTTCGTCTCGTCTATTGGTCGTTCCGGCGCGCGGCATCCCTCCGTCGCCGGATACGGGCCACGCGCATGCGCAGGTACAGCACCGCCATAATGGCGAACGCCACGATGCAGAGAAACGCTTTTTCGTGTTCAAAGAGATAGGGCATAGGATAGCCTGGTCTTCCGGAGCCGTCACGGATCAGACCCCGGACTCTCCTAGACTCTGTAAGGGTGAGACGTCCTCGATGACGACCCAGCCACCACGGGCTTCGAGACCGACCGACCGCATCCCCCAACGCCCCGGCCGGCACAGAGTCTGCGTCGTTTCCCGAAACAATTCCCGACGTCGCGAAAGAGGCGCCCGACCGCGACACGACGCCCTTCGCCGCGTTCACCGCCTGCAGGGAGCCTGACCACGACCATGGAAATTTCCGCATTGCGCCGGAGCATCGATAATCGCTCGATCCTGATCATCGACGATGAGGAGTCGATCCGCAAACTCCTCGCCGCCCTCCTGCAGCGCCACGGCTACCAGTGCGTGATGGCCGCCGATGCGCGGGAGGCCCGCCAGCGCATGGCCGATCAGGAATTTGCCCTCGCGCTCTGCGACGTCAACATGCCCGGGGAATCGGGCATGGACCTCGTGCGCCATATTCTGAACGAAGGCTCCTGCACCGCCTGTATCATGGTGACCGGATTGGACAGCCCCGTGCTGGCCAATGCGGCGCTGGACATGGGCGCGTTCGGATACATCATCAAGCCCTTCGAAACCAACGAAGTCGTGATCGGCGTCTCGAATGCGCTTCGTCGCCGTCGCTTGGAGCTGGAAAACCGATCCCACACGGATTCGCTGGAGCAGATGGTCCGGACTCGGACCATCGCGCTGCAGCAAGCGTTGGAATGGCTCGAGCGAAGCGAGAAGGAACTCCGGCTTTCGCGGGAAGAGACTATTCAGCGCCTCGCCATCGCCGCCGAATTCCGCGACCGGTCGACCGCGAAACACATCCAGCGCATGAGCCGCTATTGCGAACTCCTGGCGCGGAAGGCCGGGCTCAACGACGAACAATGCGAGCTGATCCGCACGGCGAGCCCCATGCACGATATCGGCAAGATCGGCACGCCGGATCACGTCCTGTTGAAGCCGGGGAAATTCACGCCCGAGGAATTCAACGTCATCGCGCAGCATGCGGAGATCGGCTACCGGATCCTGAGCGGCTCCGACGCCGAACTGCTCAAGGTCGCGGCCGTCATCGCCTGGACCCATCACGAACGCTTCGACGGCACCGGGTATCCCCGCGGCCTCAAGGGCGCGATCATCCCTCTCGAGGGACGCATCGCCGCCATTGCCGACTCCTTCGACGCCTTGACGACCCAGCGGGTCTACAAGCCGGCCTTCAGCCTCGACCATGCGCTCGACCTGATGCGGAAGCACCGGGGGCAGCACTTCGATCCGGAGCTCCTCGACACCTTCTTCAACTCCATGGACGACATCCTGCGCATCCAAAAGGATTACCCGGACCTGTCGGGCGGGGGCCAGGTGACCTTCAACGAATCCCCCCTTTGACCGAATGGACCCTGCGCGGTCCTCAGCGCCGCGTAGGTCCTACACACACCCCAGTCGCAGTTTGCTCTCGCGCTCGGTCTAACCGGTCGATCGGTTCCGTCGGGAGTTCGCAGAGGATGGGCATGGAACAGAGGGTTGGCACGCTTCCGGCGAATCGCCGGCCTCTCGTCCACGGAGTCCCGCGGCGCCGCCGGCCGGAGCAGGCGATCAGGAAGGGGCCTGCGGGCCGTCCGGGTCATAGCCCAGATTCGGCGCAAGCCAGCGTTCGACTTCCGCCACCGTCATTCCCTTGCGGCGCGCATAGTCTTCCACCTGATCTCGTCCGATCTTCCCGACGCCGAAATAGCGAGCGTCCGGGTGTGCGAAATACCAGCCGCTGACGGACGCCGCCGGATACATGGCGAGCGATTCGGTGAGATGGATCTGCGCCGCCTTTTCCGCATCGAGCAGCTCGAACAAGACCCGCTTTTCCGTATGGTCGGGACAGGCCGGATAGCCGGGCGCGGGCCGAATGCCGCGGTACCGCTCGCGAATCAGATCCTCGTTCGTCAATCCTTCCGACCGGCCGTACCCCCAGGCTTCCCGCGCCTGCTTGTGGAGGAACTCGGCAAAGGCTTCCGCCAGCCGATCGGCCAAGGCCTTGGCCATGATGGCATTGTAATCGTCGTGATCCTTCTCGAATCGGGCGCACAGCGAGTCCAGGCCGATCCCGGCCGTCACGGCGAACATGCCCAGATAATCGTTCCGCCCCGACTCCTTCGGCGAGATAAAATCGGCCAGGGCCAAGTTGGGCTGCCCTTGAGGCTTTTCCGACTGCTGGCGGAGCGTGTGCACGGTCGCCACAACGACCGTTCTGGAATCGTCCGCATACAACAGGATGTCGTCGCCCCGTCCGTGCGCCGCGAAAAAACCGTAGACGCCCTTGGCGACCAAGAGCCCGTTGGAAACGATCTCATCCAGAAGCCGCCGCGCATCGTCGAGCAGCTCTTTTGCCTTGGGACCGACGGTCGGATCCTGCAAGATCTGCGGATAGCGACCGCGCAGCTCCCAGGCTTGCAAAAACGGAGTCCAATCGATGTAGGCCACCAGCTCCTTGAGCGGCTGGGCCTCAATGGTCCGCACTCCCAAAAAACTCGGCACGGGCACGTCGAGGACGGCCCAATCGGTCTTCAACGCGCGCGCGCGCGCGTCCTTCAGCGACAAGAGGACCCGTTCCCCTCGATCCTGATGCGCCTGCCGGATGCGCTCCTGATCCGTTTTGTTCCGCGCGGTGAACGTCTCCCGCTCCGTCGGACTCATGAGCGCCCCCAGCACGCCGACGGCGCGGGACGCGTCCAGAACGTGCACGACCCCGTGCTGGTAGGACGGGGCGATCTTGACCGCCGTATGGGCTTTGCTGGTCGTCGCGCCTCCGATCAGCAGGGGAATCCGGAAGCCCTCCCGCGTCATTTCCTTGGCGACGTGCACCATCTCTTCCAACGACGGCGTGATGAGCCCGCTCAACCCGACGATGTCCACGTTGGCCTCGCGGGCCGTGGCGAGGATCTTGTCGGACGGCACCATCACGCCGAGGTCGATGACCTTGTAGTTGTTGCAGCCGAGCACCACCCCGACGATGTTCTTCCCGATGTCGTGCACGTCGCCCTTCACCGTGGCCAACAACACGGTCCCCTGGGTCTGCCCCCCGCCGGCCTCCTTTTCGGCCTCCATGAACGGCAGCAGATAAGCCACCGCCTTCTTCATGACGCGGGCGCTCTTCACCACCTGCGGCAGAAACATCTTGCCGGCGCCGAAGAGGTCGCCCACCACGTTCATGCCGTCCATGAGCGGGCCTTCGATGACGAGCAGGGGTCGGCCGAGCTTTTGCCTCGCCTCCTCGACGTCCTGCTCGATGTAGTCGGTGATGCCTTTGATCAGGGCATGGGCCAGCCGCCGTTCCACCGGCTCCTGACGCCAGACATCGTCCTTGACCGCGCTCTTCTCCTTCTGCTTCACCGTGTCCGCAAACGCCACCAGCCGTTCGGTCGCGTCCGGCCGGCGATCCAGCAACACGTCCTCGACCAGTTCCAGCAGCTCCTTCGGAATCTCTTCGTACACGGCCAACTGGCCCGCATTCACGATCCCCATGTCGAGCCCGGCCTTGACGGCGTGATAGAGGAAGGCCGCGTGCATGGCCTCGCGGACCAGGTTATTGCCGCGGAACGAGAACGAAATGTTGCTGATCCCGCCGCTCACGTGGCAGTGCGGCAAGTTGGCCTTGATCCACCGCACCGCCTCGATGAAGTGCACGGCGTAACGATTGTGCTCTTCGATGCCGGTGGCCACGGTCAGGATGTTCGGATCAAAGATGATGTCCTCCGGCGGGATCCTCTCCGACTCGGTGAGGATCCGGTACGCGCGCGCGCAGATCTCGATCTTCCGCTCGTACGTATCCGCCTGGCCCTTTTCGTCGAACGCCATGACCACCATCGCGGCCCCGTACCGCCGGATGAGTTTCGCATGGCGGCGAAACACCGCCTCGCCTTCCTTGAGGCTGATGCTGTTGACGATGCCCTTGCCTTGCACGTTCTTGAGGCCCGCCTCGATGACGTCCCACTTCGAACTGTCGATCATGACGGGCACCCGGGCGATATCCGGCTCAGACGCGATCAGCCGAAGAAATTTCTCCATGGCCGCTATCGAATCGAGCATGCCCTCGTCCATGTTGACGTCGATGATCTGCGCGCCCCCCTCCACCTGCTGCCGAGCCACGGCCACGGCCTCCTCGTACTGTCCTCCGAGGATCAGCTTGGCGAACTTCGGCGATCCCGTGACATTCGTCCGTTCGCCGATGTTGATGAAGTTCGATTCGGGGCGGAGCGTCAGCCCCTCGAGGCCGCTGAGGCGCAGATATCGCGGCACGGCCGCCGGCTTGCGCGGCGGGAGCCCCGCGACGGCCTCGGCAATCCGTCGGATATGCGGCGGCGTGGTTCCGCAACACCCCCCGACGATGTTCAGCCATCCGTTGGCGGCCCATTCGCGAAGCTGCGGCGCCAGCGTGTCCGGAGTTTCCGGAAACCCGGTCGGCAGGAGCGGATTGGGGAGCCCCGCATTCGGGTGCGCGCTGAGGTAGATCGGCGCGAGCTGCGCCAGCTCCTCCAACAACGGCCGCATTTCCTTGGGGCCCAGCGCGCAGTTCATCCCGACGCTCAGGAGCGGGACATGGGAGATGGAATTCCAGAACCCCTCCACCGTTTGGCCCGTCACGCCGCGATTGCTCCCCGCCTGGATGAACGTGACCGACGCCATGACCGGCACCCGGCGCCCTCGTTCCTCGAATAATTGCTCGATCGCGAAAAACGCGGCCTTGGCGTTCAACGTGTCGAAGATCGTTTCGACGAGCAGCAGGTCCGCCCCCCCGTCGACGAGCCCCCGCACTTGGTCGTAATAGGCCTGGACGAGTTCGTCGTAGGTCGTGCCCCGGGCGCCCGGATTATTCACGTCGGTGGAGATCGATGACGTCTTCGTCGTCGGCCCGATCGCGCCCGCGACGAAGCAGACGCGGTCCGGGTGCGCGCTCGTGACGCCCGCCACGGCCCGTCGCGCACACTCGGCCCCCGCCTTGGACAGCTCGTAGGCCAAGGCCTCCATCCCATAGTCGGCCAGTGAAATCGCCTGGGAATTGAAGGTATTGGTTTCGACGATGTCCGCGCCGGCTTCCAGGTATTCGCGGTGGATGGCCTCGATGACATCGGGGCGCGTCACGTTGAGCAGGTCGTTGTTTCCCTTCAGATCCCGGTGCCAGTCCTTGAATCGGCCTCCCCTGAAGGCGGCCTCGTCCAGACGATAGGTCTGGATCATGGTGCCCATGGCGCCGTCCAGCACCAGAATACGCTCCCGCAGCAACCGTTCGATCGACACGCTCATCCTGGGAATTCCTTCCGGCCTGAAGTCTCGTCCCTGAAAAAGGTCATCCGGCGATCTTATCGGGAAGACCGCTCCGGCGCAAGGAAACCGGTTTCCTCGTCCGGCTCCTGCTCGAGACGGAGCCTGGGGAAGGCCCGCTTCGGCTTGACTTCAAACTTCCTCGGTTCGTAGGATGACCGAAGGAGAGACGTATCCTTGCGTGCACGATTCGGCACCGTCCTGAGCTGCTGTCTGGTTGTCGCCTTACTTGCCCAGGGCCACCTCTCGGAAGCCGGCGCCGCTCCGTACTTCGAGGACGGATTGCTCGGCCTCACCCAGGAAGAGCTGCACCACAAGCTGGGGCTCCCCCAAGCCGTCCGTGACCGGAAGGCCGCGCTCAGGGTCTTTAAATATTACTCCTACCCGGACTGGCAGCGATACTTCCGAAAACTGATCGCCCCACAGAACGGCGAGGACGTCTATACCTATCAACGCGACGGCGTCGAGGTGCGTTACTCCTTCAGCTACCACCTGGACCCCTCGGATCACTCGGAGGACCCGCCGCTGTACGTGCGACTCGTGGACGTGGAATTCACGCCGCCGGTCCCGCTGTCGAAGATTCCGTCCTTGGTGCCGGAATTTCACCCTTCGAAGGAGTCCAGCGCGCCGACGTTCCGCTCGAATATCTGGCTGCTCCTGTTCAAGGGAGCCGGGTCCAAGGACGCCAGCTTCATCGTCCGCGAGCAAAACAAGGAACACCTCGATTGGAGCCTGACCTATCAATTGTTCTCGCTGCAGGGCCTGCCTGCCACGCTCACGCTGGATACGCGCGTGGATCGCTTGGAAATCGGAACCCAGAGCCTGCAACTGACCCAGCAGCGCCTCAAGAATACCCACGAACCGATGATGAATCCCTATTCGCGGGAATTCGCCGAGTTGCCCCCGCCTCCCCCGCCAGCGGCGAAGAAAATTCCCGTTCCGCAGTATGCCGAGTGAGGATCGTGGCCGGGGCTCAACGGCGCTTGGGTCCCTGCATCCGGCGCCTTGACCGAATCGATGCGGCTTGGCTACGATAGCCGAATGGATTCTCACGCACAGCCCGTTGACCCGATCACGCTCGTCGAGACGGACGCGCTTCGCAAGACGCCCGAGCCCAGCGAGCCCCCACGCGCACAATCCGACCTGGACTCGGTTCCGTATTTGTGCCGGCCCTGGCTTCGGAAGACGATCTATGCGGGGTTCGCCCTCCTCTTCGCCTTCATGCTGTGGTGGCGGTTTTACCCGACACTGACGGATCCCACCTTCGAGCAGCACATCGCCGAGAAACGCGTGATGGTCGGCATGACGCGCGAACAGGTACTGAAGTCCTGGGGATCTCCCTACACGATGAAGGTGACGTACACCAAGGACGGGCTGAGGCGAGAAGAGTGGATCTACGAGGACTGGGTCGACGCATCGACCGTCAAACACCGCTACCTGTATTTCGAAGAAAACGTCCTGCTGGGCGGCTGGTGGCAGTAGCCGGCGCGCGCACGTTGGGATGCGCCGGCGAAGCCCGGGCGTCTCGCCACCCGAAACGCGTCAATCGTTTGCAAAATCGGTCGCCGCTCCCTAGACTGGCCGGAAAGCGGGGGGGAGGATTACGGCGTTTCCCGGATCTGAACGCGCCGCTCTTTGCCGGCCCCGCCGGAGATCGTCAGGACACGTTTCCACTCGCGGACTTGGTAGACCGCCCAGGCGGGGGAGCGCCCCTGATAGAACGCCTGCGGATCCTCCCCGCTGGTGTTGAGATAAATCGGCTCGGTAAAACCTTCGTCCAACACGTAATCCAACAAGCAGTCGGTGGTGAACCCCGCACCCTTGAGCGAAACATCGGCGAGAAACCGGAGGATCTCCTCCGGATCTTGCATGGTGACGGGCTGCATGTGCCGGGTGTCCTCGTCGGAGTGGTGTGGCGATTCTAGGAGACGGCATCCGTGAAAGCAAGCCACACCAAGAGGAACACCGTGCGGACGGCCGTCACGCGACGCCTCGCCGGCCCGGCGTTCCGTGAGCGGCTTCTCGCGCTCATGGACCGGAAGCACCACTGGGGCTGGCCGATCCTCATGGGACCCGGCGTCGCCACCCGCCAACTGGCCGTTCACTATCAGCAGGAATACCAGGTCTACGTGCGGGATTTCCCCGTGCTCCTCGCTCGAGTCCACGGACAAAATCCCCCGCCGGAGGTTCGGCGTATGCTCGCCGAAAACATCTACGAGGAGGACACCGGAGGGCTGTCGTTCGGGCGTTCGCATCCGGAGCTGTTTCATGAGATGATGCGGGGTCTGGGCTTCGACCTGGATACGTTTCGACGGGCCCGGCTCCTCCCGGCGAGCGCCGCCTACCGGAAGTGGCTGGAGCGGGCGACCGCCCACCGCGACTGGATCATAGGGGCGGCGACCATGGCGATTTTCGTCGAAGGCAGCGTGAAGGACCGAAAAGAAATTCTTGAACCGTCGAAACCGAAATCTCGGGAAGAGATTGAAGCCTACGTCACGGCTCACCCCCTCGTTCAATACCACGGCATCGATCGCGCCTCGATGGATCTCATCCGCGCCCATCAGAAGGTCGAGGCGGGCCACCGGCAGGACGCCTACGAGATGGTCGTGAGCCATGCGACGACGGGTCGGCAGCAACAGGCGGTGCTGGCCAGTTTGGCGACGTCGCTTCGTCTCTGGCTGGCCTACCGCGATGCGGTCGTGAAAGCCTGCGGATTGCGCCGGCCGTGACGTCGATTCCGCTCATCCCCGTCGGTTTCCTCGCGCTCCTGCTCTGGTTCCACGTCGAACCTACGCCGGCCGTAGCGTCAATCCCACTGGACATGGTGCTGGTTCCGGCGGGCGAGTTCATCATGGGCACTCCGTTCGGAAGCGGCGGCTTTCCGGACGAAGCCCCGCAACGGCGAGTCTATCTCTCGGCCTTCCTGATCGATCGGTACGAAGTGACGAACGAAGCCTACGCCCGATTCGTCCACGAGACCGGCCATCCCATTCCCGAAAACGCCAACCCCAAGGCGACCCTGTGGACGGATTGGCCGTCGATTCTCGCCATCGCCACCCATCCGGTCGTCAATGTGAGCTGGCTGGACGCCGTGGCCTACTGCGAATGGCGAGGGGCCAGGCTTCCGACCGAGGCCGAATGGGAAAAGGCCGCCCGTGGCACCGATGGCCGCGACTATCCCTGGGGGAACGTCTGGGACCATACAAAAGGCAACAGCGCCAGCTATTGGGCTGGCCGGACCATTCATTTTGACAGCGGCGTCGATTGGGAAGCGTTCTGGATGAAGGGGGAGGGAGCGAGACTCGCCAAGGAGCAGGGACTCAGGGGGGAAGTGCTGACGATGCCGATCGGCAGCTTCCCACAGGCGCTCAGCCCCTACGGAATCCACGATCTCGCCGGCAATGCCGCCGAATGGGTTCAGGATTGGCACGATCCCAACTACTATCGCGCCGCCCCCCTGACCGACCCACAAGGGCCGTCTCGCGGAGCCGTCAAGGCCATGCGGGGCGGATCCTGGCTCAAACCCTACAAGAGCCTGCGCACGGCCGATCGCGACTGGGGGGTGATGGACAGCCGCCCGAGCGGCACCGGATTCCGCTGCGCGAAAGATGCCTACCACTAGTCCGCACACCCCCGCCCGCCGCCGGCGGCGCCTACGGGTGATAGACCAGGTCGACCCGCTCGACACGGACCACGGGCATGATCAACCCCTGCCCTTCCTGGTCATGACTGAAGTCATAGACCAACGATTCTTCCTTCACCAGCCGGCCGGTCATCAGGACCGAGATCTCGATGCGGCGGCGCTGATCGAATTGACGCCGGAGCCGCTGCCGTAGCTGCGGATCGGGGACGGCGATCAAGTTCCCCGGAAGATCTTCGGGTTTGAATCGGACGATTCCCCAGCGGGTCGCGGTCAGCGTGGGACCGATCCCGACGGTGAAGCCGCCGGCCTTTTGATCGTATTGCGTCAACTCGCCCTGCCAGACGAATGCGATGCGCCGGTCGAGCGCCGGATTCCCGACCCGCGCGGCGTCGCGCTTGCGGTTCAGTTCGAACAAGCGGTCGTCATGCCCCGGGTCCTGGTGCCCCGCCCCGTAGATCGTGGGCCAATCAGGGGGGACGCCGTCCAGTCGATCCAAGAACGCTTCCATGGCCGTCACGGACAGCAACGGGTGGACATCGCCCGGAAGGAGTCTGGCCAAGTGGTCCGGTGACGCGGATCGGAGCGGGCGGGTTCCGGGGGCGGTTTCCGTAGGCGCGTAGTCTTGGGCGGCGGCCGCGGTGACGCCGAGGAGAAGGCACAGCAACGCCGCCGACAGCGCGCTACTCGGTCGGAGCTTGGGCCAGCGTGGATTCAAATGTCGCCCGAAGATTGGTCACTGCCGGGTGGTCGACCGTGAGCACGCCGTTTTCGATCAGGACCGAGACTCGGGGCCATGGGTCGAGGCGTCGTAACAAGTCCTTCGTCAGGCCGGGTGATTGAAGGACTTGGCGATAGGTGCCCAGCCACGACTCCGTCACGGCGCGCAGTCCCGCATCCGTCGGTTTCATGCGCCCCAGTCGAACTTGCTGAAGGAGCTTGATCAGCGGATCGGATTGCCCGATGGCTTGAATCGCCCGTTGAAGCGCCTGCTCCGAGGCCATCATCAATTCATCGAGCAGACGCCGGGGCCTCTCGGATCCCCACAGCTTCCGCAAGCGCCGCCCCCCGAGCCGGCGGACGGGATCCAGCCCGTCGCACCTACGGCGAAGGCGGAAATCAGCTTCTCGAGGCGCTCACTCCGGCAGGATGGACAGGCGGGCGTGGTCGAGCCGTTCACGATGAGTTCGAACCGCTGTCCGCAACCGCCGCAACGATATTCAAAAATCGGCATAAGTTCCCTCTCCGCTCCCTTTACGTCCGTCGGTTCGGCTATTATACGAAGGGTCACCGCGGCTTCGCAACGATGGCGCGGCCGGTGGCGCGAGAGGAGGCCGCATGTTCCAGGAAGAATCGTCCTTCACGTTGCGCATCAGCCTCGAAGCCTCCTTCCCCGAGGAGTACGAGGGAAACCAGGACAACCACGCCTGGTTGCGGGATTGGGAGGCCCAGGTGAAGCCCGAACTCTTGAAAGCGGTCTTCGAGACCCTCCGACGGTACCCGACCTGGTCGGCCCACGTCCGGAACCGCGGCCGATCGCCGCAGGATGAAATCGAGGTCGTCCTGCAGAAGGATTTCTCCAAACTCCTGAGCTTCTAGGCCATGGAATCCGAATCACACCCCGGACTTCACGATGAAGAGCGCGCGCCTCCGCTCGGACTCTACCTGCACATTCCCTTTTGTCGGACCCGATGCGCCTTCTGCGCCTTCTACCTCGAGATCCACCGCGAGGACCGTCTCGACCGTTTTCGATCGGCGCTGCGTGAGGAGTTGGCCTGGTATGGAGCGCAGGAGGGCTTCCGCGACCGTCGCGTGAGCACGGTCTACTTCGGGGGCGGAACCCCCACCATTCTCCAGGCCGATGACCTGGCGGACCTCCTCGACGCGATCCGCTGGACCTTCCACATCGAGACCGAGGCCGAAATCTCTGTCGAAGGCCACCCGGCTTCGATCACGACGCCGCTGCTGGATCGGCTCCGCGAAAGCGGGGTGACCCGCCTCAGCCTCGGTGTCGAGAGCATGCACCAGGAGGAATTGCTTCGAGTCGGCAGGGCGGCCGCCCCACACGCGACGTTCGAGGCGGTCGCCTGTGCCAGGGCAGCGGGATTCCACAATATCAATCTCGACCTGATGTACGGTCTGCCGGGACAGTCGATCGAGAGTTGGCTCGCGACCCTCGACAGCGTGCTGGCATTGTCGCCGACGCACGTCTCCTGTTATGCCCTGACCGTCGAAGACGACACACCGTTGGCCGGGCAGATCACCTCCGGAGCGACGCGCGCGCCCGATCCCGGCCGGCAAACCGAGTTGGAACTCGCCGCCGAGGCCCTGCTTCTCGCCGCCGGCTATCGGCGCTACGAGTTGTCCAATTACGCGCGGCCCGGATACGAATGCCGACACAATCTCCTCTACTGGCAGGCCGGCTCCTACCTGGGCCTGGGCCCGAGCGCGCAATCGTACGTCGACGGGGTCCGCTTTGGAAACGTCGCCGACCTCGATCATTACGCCCGCCTCCTCGCCTCCGGCCGAGCGCCCGTCGAATTTCGTGAATCGTTGACGTTGGAGCAACGACAGCGGGAAGCCCTCGTCTTCGGTCTGCGCCAAACGGAGGGTGTCGACCGAACGCTGGTCGACGCGTTGTCGCAGGATGCGCGGTGGCGCGCCACGCTGGAGGAACTGATACGGGGAGACATCCTCGAACTCGCGGGGCGGAAGCTACGCCTCTCGCCCAAAGGTCGACAGCTTGCGGATAGCGTGGGCGCACAATTGATCTGACCAGCGGCTCCCACGAGGGGCCGATCGTCATCGGCGTGAGTCCCGCCGAGAAAGACCGGTCTGGTTGGAGGGTGACGCTTACCGCCGAAGGAGGAAATGGAGAGCGGTGTCGGCAAGAATGGCTGCCCAGGCAACGGCGTTCAACCACAGCATGGGCCGGTCCTTCCGCTTCCAAGCCATGAGAAGCCCGGCCACGATGCAAATTTGCGCCAGCAAGCTGAACGGTCGATGCAGATTCACGGGAGCTCTGCCCCCTTCGCTCGCGATGGCCGAGGCGGCCGCGAGCAGGTAGCTGGCAAATGCGCCGGCCTGGACCCACTTGAAGGTGGGAGCATGGGATCCGCGATAGGCCCGAACCAACGCCCACGTCAAACACGCCACCACCACCAACAGCAGCAGCGGGAACAACGGCCACAATACCTTGGCGCTCAACATGCGGGGTCACCCTGATAGCCGAGGCGCAGGCTCCGATCTCGACCTGCTCGGGCTGCGGCGACTGTAGCAGCGCTCTCTGCGCGGGTCAACGCCGCCGGCGCCGACCGCCTTGACAGCCCCTTCCCGGAAGCAGTAGGACTATCAGGCAGAGAGTTCGGAAAGGAGGTGACGCCTCCAATGCCTGTGAATTCCACTCCGAAGAAAAAACGTCCGGTTTCCGAAAATCCCGACCATCCTTCGACGAGCGGAGAGCCCGCCGAATTCGGACAAGAGACCGATCTCGATCGGGAGAAGGCGATCGCCGACGCCGAATGGAAGAATATGTGGGATCAGACCGAGGTCATCGATATGGATCAGTTCTGACGACCGCTTCCCGAATCGGCACGCCTCCCGCTCGATCAACGGACGCTCGCATCGGCCCGGCGGCAGAAGGTCGTCGAAAAGCCGGACGCCAACCCGCCTCGACTGCAGTATGCCCTCGCCCCACTGCGTCGTTCCGTTCTTGATCACCGATTCCGTCCACCGTCGACGAGTGGCTCCAGGCGGAACGGCGCTGCGGCACGAGGGCCAACAGCCGGCTCAGCCAAGCTCCGATCGCCGGTCAACGACGCCACCATAGCGGAGAGTTCCACGCGTGTCGACCCATGCATCCGTTCCGGCCGAGGCGCTCTACTACCCGTTTCACCTCTGCCACCAGCGTACACTGGACGCCTTGCTGCGCCGCTTTCATGCGGTCCATTTCCGCGATTACATGGCCCTGCAATTGACCCCGTTCAGCGGCACGACGGCCTACCAGGACCGCATGGGGGACCAATTCCCCGAGCTGGTTTCGGCCGGACGCCTTATCCAAGGCTATGCCGTCAGCGGCCCCCTGCCGGACGACATCGCGGAAGCCGTGAATCGAGACCTGGCGGACCCAGCCTGGCGGTGTCGCTTCCATGAGGCCTTGCGTGTCGACCGGCGATTTCAGCGCGGCCTTTTCGACCTCTCGCATGCGGTGAACATCGGGACCACCCTGGTCCCCGGCCCCGCGGCGCTCCTTGCACTGTTGAACTCGACGCATCAAGATCGCCCCTACACCGTGGAGACCGTGGGCCGGCTCAGCCTCCGGCGGACGCCGCTCTCCGAGGCATATGCGTTCGAATACGGGCTGGCTCTCGTCAAGACGTCCGCCGCGCTCGCATACACCCTTCGCCTCTGCGCCGCCCATCAGCTCGTCGCGGCCACGGATTCGCCGGCGCACGACGAACTGCTCACGCGCACCTGCGCGCGCGAGCACATTGCACTCCGGAAGGACCTGGTCGATCGTCAGGGATACTAACTGCGCCCCGGTCGCATTGGCAGCGCCGGCGGCATCTGTTACAATTTTTCGCCATGGCGAGCCCGTCCACCCCACTCGTCGTCCCGGACACGACCGAAGAGGTCGGAACCGGTACGGGCGATGGGACCGAGGCCAGGGTGATCGTCCATAACTGCGACTGCCACACCTACCAACAAGTCATCCAACTGTTCTGCGCCATTATTCCAGGCATGACGCCGGCCAAGGCGTTCGAACTCGCGTATCGAATCGATCATGAAGGCCAGGCGGTGGTGTATACAGGGGCGTGGAAGGATGCGGAGGGGATCGCCAAGCGACTCGCGGAAGGAGGACTGCGGGTCGCGGTACAGTGAGCCCGCGCATCATCTGGCTCAGGGAGCGCTCAGGGTCGTGAGTTATTTTTTCTTTGCGACTCCCTTGTGCCGGGGGGCGGCTTTTCCTCGCGCAGCCGCCTGCTTTGCCGCCTTCGAAGCCTTCGCTTTCGCGGCCGCTTGGGCGGCCTCCCGCTTCTTGGCCTCCTTGGCATTCGCCGCGGCGACACCGGGCCAGGTTGGAAGCTTGCCCGCCTTTCGAAGGTTATCCCCGCTGAACACGCGCACTTGGTAGAGCTCGAAGAGTCTCCCGATCGCCTTCTGATCCCCTTTGCGGGCGAGGTGCAACAGACGGCGTCGCTGGTTCATTTCCTCTTCTTCAGTGTGTGATGGAGCACGCTTTTCCATCATCAATCCTTCCCTTGTCGCTCCGTAGCGCTGTCCATAAGTGCGCGGATAAGCAGGATATTATGACAAGGTAGTATATAGATTCTTTCCAGGTTTTTCCAGTCCCCGGTAACGCTCATCACAGTCTTGGTCTGGATGACCGTAGAGAGGGGCCGCGATCGCGGCGGAGTGGTGATGGAACGGTCAGCCTTCCGGGAGTCGTCAGGACCCCGGCAGTCGGGCCGAAATGAGGCGCCGACCCGCCGAAATCAGTCGATGGCTTCGCCGGATTAGTCCGGGTTAGCTTTGTTGAGGGCGATCCTAGGTGAGCCGACGTGGGGGTCCGTCACTGAGGGGTCCGTAAAGGAAATCCGCAAGTCCCCGACGGTGGACGCGAAGTAGGTACCGAGCGCATACAGAAAGAGCGCCATCCCAAGCATTTCCATCAATTCCTCGACTGCGATCAACGAGACATAGCCCAGATTTGCGGTGCCGAAGAGAGTGTCATACTGTCCCTCCAGCATCTCGATTCCCATAGCCCCCCAACGTAGACTGCGCCTGCGACCAGGAATAAGGCGCGTGTTCTGTGCGGAAGATGGCTCAGAAAGCCGATATACAGCAGCCCGACGCTCACAACAAACGCGCCGCCCGGAATCAACCACGCATAAAGCAGGAATCCAGAGGTGCCGAACAGGGTGTGAAGGGGTTCCACCGTCATCTCATGCAGACTCGCCACCTCGTCGACCGCCAGAAAGAGAACGATTGCGCTCAACCCAATCCAGTGTCCGGCATAGGGATCGTTGATGCGCCGCTTGTGCAGAGCAATCAGTCCGAGAACAGCCGCGCACAACAAGATGAGCAGACCGGAAAACCATGTCGGGATATTGTTTTCATCACGCAGGGAGAATTGTCGGGTAAAGCCGAGGAGGTTCGTGTGGCCCAGGGTTCCCAACACGGCGGTTGCAACATACAGGACCGCCAGGCCCACGCTGCAGAGGGCACCTGCGAAGGCAATCTTTCGAATGGGCAGAAACAAGGTCATGAGTCCCACATTCCTCGGTCCAATGCGGCGGGTGATCGTCCGACCCCTGTCTGGTTCGAAGAAAGAAATTCACCACCCGTCCCTGCCTCCCTCCCGCGCGCCTTGCGATCTTCCTGCCCGCTCCTAACCTGATCGGAGGGCTCGCCCAAGGGGGAGGCGGACATTCCTATTGTTCTCCTCGACGGGGGCCTCTTATAATTAAGGCCATGATGAATCAATAACATCCGAGTTTCAACCGACGATGAGGAGATCACACCCATGGCGATACAGGAAGACGTTCAGCAAACGACCTCAGTCCAAGACGATCCGCAGGCCCGGGCCTTGCTCAAGCGGGCATTCGAGCGGACGGCCCGCTGGCAGAGTGATTTCAAAGGATTCACGGCCGACCTCGCGGTCAACATCAACGGGAAGGAGACGCGCGGGTCGGTGATGGTCAAGAGCCCGCGGGAGGTATCCGTGCAGTTGTCGGACCCGGACGCGCAGAAATGGGCGCAGGAGCAGATTTCGATGATCGCCGTCCACCGAGGGCCGCGCAGCTTCGAGGAATCCGATGGGAAATACACCCTGACCCAGGAGGAGGACGGTCACCCGCTGGGTACCAAACTGACCATCCACGGATCCAATTCCTTCTATCGGCTCAAGGACGACCGGATCACCCAAATCAATCGCAAGATGGCGCATCCGGGCATGCCCCCGTTTGCGTTCACCATCAATGTGGAGGAGAGCGCCGTCACGCGGGACCAGAAGAATCTGACTACCCGGTACACCGTCTACTATTTCTCTCCGACCGACGGCAAACTCACGAACGTCGAGAGTTTTACCGACACCCATGCGCACGTCGGCAATTCCGACCTGCCCGCCACCCGCCGGATCATCGCGTTTGAACAAGGCGAAGTCGTCGTCAAGAGTCTCACGTTCACGAATCATCGATTGCTGTAAGGGGCATGGATCTTCGCACAGGGTTTCCTCGCAGTATGCGAACCGTGCTGGAGGGACACGTGCATCTTGCCCGGATGATCGACAAGTGCCGCGCCGTCCTGGCGGGCACGGAAGGTCCGTATATCTATCCGTGCCCGCTGGACCGGCGCCTGCTGGAGTTCGCCGGTCTTTCGGTCGAGCAGTTTACGGAGGCGGTGCGGAAGCACCGCACGGACGACGGCGTGGCGCAGTGGTTTCGCCGCACCGCCCGCCGCCACGCCGCCGCTGAGTTGGACACGTGGAACGCGATGATGCTCGGCCTCGGACCCAGCACTCCTGAGCAACAGACCGCCTACCACGCGCTGCGAGGCGCCGTGGATCCCTCCCGCACCGACCTGACGAGGTTGGTCCGATTTACAGGATCTGGAGGAAGGTCGACCCGTCCCGAATCGCCAGGTCCGGCCCGAACCATGAAGAGGAACGGACCGCACCGGTCGCCGCGAGCCAAGCCTGGAACTCGCTTCAGCGCGTCGCGCTCCATGGTTTCTCCTTGACGTCTTCACGGATCCGCGCCGCTCCTCGTCGTCTGCCCAGCGGGGATCGTCTGACCTCGCCCATCCGGTCTGGCTTCTCAAACTGCTGAATCGCTTGGCAAAAATCAGGTTCTGCCCGATAGTAGCAGCATGACCGGTAGCCATGAGGCCCCTCGCTTCACTGCAAGCGCTCGCAGGCACTCACGCATCCAACCGGACCGGATTCAGGATCTTTCCGAGACCAAGATATCCCCTCACTACCAGGTCGACGCCCGACCACGAACCCGAGCACCACACCAGATCGAGAATTGGCGGAAGGCACCGGGTGGAGCGGCAGTGTACGCGAAGGATGGCAGGAGAAAGGCGGCGTCACGACCCGGCGGGTGGCGCAGCAAGACCTTAGGGGGAAACGATGGGCATTTTGATTGTGGATGACTGCGCGGAACATCGTGATTTGCTTGAAGCGATCTTACGGACGGCCGGTTATGGCCCCATCCGGCAGTTCTCCTCGGCACAGGCGTTGGATCGCCACCTGGGAATGGACGGATCCGAAGGCGAGGCCGGCTCAACCGACATCGTGCTCATGGACATTCTGATGCCCGATACCGACGGCCTCAAGGCCTGCCAGAAAATCCGCGCGCACGAGCGATTCCAGGACCTCCCCGTGATCGTCATTACGGCGAAGACGGACGTGGCGGACCTCAAAGCCGCTTTTACGGCCGGGGCCACCGACTACATCCGCAAACCCGTTGTGCCCGAGGAGTTGATCGCGCGAGTCTCGGCCGCGATGTCGCTCCGCGAAGAAATGGAGGCCCGACGACTCCGAGAGCAGGAATTGGTGCGGCGCACGATGGAGCTCGAACAAGCCGTATCTGAGAATAAGGTGCTGCGCGGGATGCTGAAGATCTGCAGCGCCTGCAAGCGGGTGCAGACGGATTCCGGGGCCTGGGCGCGTGTGGAGGACTATCTCCGAAGCCACACCGACATCGCCCTCGACGAAGGAATCTGTCGCGCCTGCATGGCCAAGGCCCATCCCGATCTCTTCTGAACCCCCGAGATCTCAGTCCGGGACGAGCCTCGGCACGACGCTGATCGTCCCCACTGGAAACCTCGCTGGGCAGGTGGATGTGAGCGACACCCCGCCTTCGGCCCTCGCCCAACCGCTCTCCGGCGGCGACCTCACGGCGCGACAAGGATGGGAAGTGGTGCTGAGTGCTAAGAGAGTCCGTCGCGGCCGGTCACCCCGCCAAATCCTCCGAAGGAACCGCCGAACCCACCCTGACCGCTGCCCCAATACTCTCCGCGCCGAATTTTGTGGAAGGGATGGCGCAGATCCGGTCGACTGATCCACCAAAGTAAGACGACCACGGCAATGCCCGTGACGAGCGTAATGACGAAGCCCAATCCTTTCATGTGGGACCGCGGAGGCGGGCCCACCCGAACGTCTTGGGAGTGGGACGCAATTCTCACGACCGTCCGATACAGCCCCTCGCCGAAATGACCCGTGCGCAACGCGCTTTCCAGCCCTTCCGTCCAGACCTCCTTGATGACCGCCGACGTCACGATCGGCACCATTCGCTTGCCCACCGTGATCGCCGCCTGCCGTTCGTTCACGGAGAGCAGGATCATCAGCCCATATTCTTCCGACGCACTGCCGACCTTCCAATTCTGGTACAGGGCTTCAGCGTAGAGTTGGGTTGAAGCAAAGGGCTTCAACGCAGGGACCGTGACCACCACCATTTCGATCCCGGTCTTGCGCTCAAGGTCTTGGCAGACCGAGCGAATGCGAGCCCGCCACTCCGGGTCCAGGACCTGGCCATGGTCGCTCACGTATCCCAACGGCTCCGGCAATCGTGGACGACCGGGGGAGGCCGCCGCCGAGGAGACCAGCAGGGACCAGACGAGCGCCCAGAGCGTCGTTCCTCGCCAGGCTCTCGACCACGTCGAGGACATTCCCGTCCTCATGCCCGAACCCCTGGCGCTGCCACCGACACTGCGTCCGAGAGCGCGGTCAATCCGACGAGATAGCGATCGAACAGGCGCGGCGTCTCGACCGGACCCGGCGTGATGCGTCCGCACCGAAGCGACCAAGCCTCCTGCAGCGGGGCCGGGTCGATCCCCAGCCGATCGCAGGTCGTCTGAATGGCCGTCTCGGTCTTCTGCACCGGAGCGAGTTCCCAGAGGCGCAGCAGGCCCCTCAAGCAGGGGCCCAACGCCGTCACCGACATCGGCAATAAAATCAGGGCGGATTCGTTGCTGGCCGCGCCCTCGACATATCGCTGCCGGACCCGGAGGAGATTCGCCCGCACTTCACGAAGAATCGCCTCCTGAGCACCCTCGAGGTCCGGACGCAACGTCGCGAGAGGATCGCGACCGGCCAGCAATACCCGGTGATCCAGCAGATCCCCGAACTCCAATGGAAACTGCGCGGCCCAATGCTCGATCTCCCCCGTCGTGAGCAGGAGCGTCGCCACGCGATCGTGCTTCCACTTGGCCAAGACCGGGGCGAGCGTCCGCAGCCTCTCCCCGTCCAATTGCGCCAGGGTCAGGAGGAGATTGACGTTCGAGTGCCCCAGGCGGTATTCCCCGCGCACGAGACTGCCGTAGAGAATTATTCCCTCGAGGTTCTTTCCCAGCGCCGTCCCCACCCGCTTGATATAGGCGCGAAGCAAGTCCTGAACCTCCGGCGCATAGGCCTCCAGGTGGCGCGGTGAGCTCATGACAGCGACTCCCTTGAGACGACCTGAGCCCGTGGGTCTGGGAGAAACCCCGCCGCTTGAAGACGGTCCACGAGCCCGAAGGGGGGCGTGTGCCGCCAACCGGCGGTGGTGGTCAACATCCGATAACGGAGCCGGGGATTGCGGTCCAAGGTCCGGAACACGCGATCGCGCAGCCGCGCCAAGATCGGATTGCCGGTATTCCAGAAAAACACCTGCTCATCCGCCACCCGCTGCAACATGTCCACCTGCCGCCGCCGCATTTGCTCGTATCGACCCAAGATGTGCGCATCCCAACGATCATGCACGCGACACTCGCCGATCACCTCGGCCAGCGCAATGGCATCGGACATCGCCTGCATCCGTCCCTGCGACGCGTGGGGATTCATGGCATGGGCGGCATCGCCGATCAGAACGGCGCCGTCCGCCACCCAGCGCGGCGCGCGGACGCGTCCCGTCGGCATGTACGCCGTCTGATCCCAGTCTCTCAGATTTTCAACGACGGACTCAATCCCGGGATCGATGGCCAGCCACCGACGCTTCAGCGCCTCCAGGCCTTCTCCCTTGATCCGCTCGTACGAGCCGGCCGGAATCATGTAGAACACATAGGCGCGATCGCCGGCCGCCGGAAACAGGCCGAGGATTTGACTCCGTCCCACGAAATAGCGGGCGTCCCTGAGATCGGTCACCCCCGCGACGATCGCAATCAAATAGGCTTCATCGTACAGATGCACCTGTGCAGGAATCCCCAAGGCCTCGCGCACCTTCGAAAACGCCCCGTCCGCCCCCACGACCAGCTTGGCCCGAATCCTGACCTGGCGCCCCTCCCATTCGGCGGTCGCCCCGGTCACCCGCTCCGCCTCACGGATCAAGCCGGTGAAGCGCGTCCCGTAGCAAAACCCCGACGGGTTGCATGATTGTAACGCATCCAAGATCGCGTGATGCGCCACGTTGGGCAACGTCACGACCGCCCGGTTGTATGGGGGAGGGAGTTCGCCGTAGTCGACCGTGCAAAGGCGTTCCCCGCCAGCACGATGAAAATGAAATCGATGGACGGTCCTCACGGAGTCCGAGGGCAACTGCGCGAGGACTCCCAAACGGTCGAGCACCATCTGGCCATTGGGTTGGAGGATTTCCCCGCGAAGGCCGCGTGGAGGGCCCGCCGCCTTCTCCAAGACGATGGAACGAATCCCTTGTCGCGCCAGCGCGAGACCGAGGACGGCGCCTCCGCCCCCCGCGCCGACAATCAACACGTCGGTCGTTTCGTCCGCCCCGCTCATGGCCCGCTCAGCGCCCCCCCGGTCCAATCCACGTATCGCGCCCGATCGTTCCACATGCTGAGGAACTTCCGCTTGGCCCGCAACGTCGTGATCGGATCGGTCACGACGTCCAGTCGTTCATCATTGTACTCATTGCCGCTCGTCGTCTGATTCATCGACCCCGTGGTGTTGACCCGATCGTCGACGACGGTCTGCTTCAAGTGCATCAGGCTTTCGTGCTGATTGACACGAATGGGAATGCCCGCCAGGCGCAGCGTTTCGAGCGCCATCATTTGCTTCTGATCCCGCAGGCGCTCCCGGTCCGTCAACACGCGCACATCCACTCCTCTGCGCTTGGCCGCCACCAACGCCTGCACCGCCGGTGGATAGGTCAATCCGTACATCGCCACGAACACATAGCGGCGCGCCCCTCGATACAGCGCCACCACACGGTCGCCGGGGCGATCCTCGGGACCGAACAAGACTTCCGTCGCGCCAACCGCCGCCTCCGGTCGGACCCCGGACGCCGACCCGACGAGCAGGCAGCATGTCAAGGCTCGGACCATGGTATGCCCGGAGAACATCCGACTGGCGATTTACTCGAGGTCGAAGAGTTCTTTGAAGTGGTCCTCGGAGCAGTTCCAGGCTTGCGGAGACTGCTCGGAGAGCCAGGCCCGTAAATAGGATTTTTGCCCGGGTGTCAACATCTGCTTGATTTGATGCGACCGGCCCTGAAGCGGCTGCAAGAATCCCGCGCGCTTTTGGACATCAAGCGTGGCGGTACGGACGTAGACGTTGGTATAACTGGTCGGGACGTCGTCACCCTCGCCCTGCACCCACACGGACAAGAACTTCTCCAGTTTCATCCCGGCGCTGTCCAGTGCAGGGTCCGTTTCGTGAAACAGCTCCGCCTCGGATTCCTGCAAGGGACGGTCATCCTGCGCGCGAAACAAGAAATTACGCTTCCACATATGGCACTCCCGGCGAAAGGTCGTGCATACTGGTCGGGACCACCTGCGAATGTCAAGGCGCCGACGATCCTCCTTGCGCGATCGGTCACCTTGACAATTTTGCGATCGCTCTGATAAAGTGGCTAAATTCTGCTGTGTTTTTGCGCTGTTCGGAGACTCCATGCATATTAAGATCAACGGGAAGGCCGAAGAAGTCCAGGGAACAACCGTCCTCGAAATCCTGCAGGCCAAGAACATCGAGCCTCGCATGGTCGCAGTCGAATTGAACGAAGCGATGGTGGATCGCGATCATCTCGCCACGACCCCCGTCAAGGACGGAGATCACATCGAGTTCCTCTACTACATGGGAGGGGGACGCTGATGCGCCCGGCGTACAAAGAGATCACGGAGCTGATCGGCAACACACCCCTCGTCCGCCTGAATCGATTATCGGACGAGGGCATGGCCGCCATTTATGCCAAGGTGGAATCGTTCAACCCAGGGGGGAGCGTCAAGGATCGCATCTGCCTCAACATGATCAACGAGGCCGAACGGGCCGGACGTCTGAAGCCCGGCTCCACCATCGTGGAACCCACGAGCGGCAACACCGGGATCGGCCTGGCGCTGGTGGCCGCCGTCCGCGGCTACCGATTGATCCTCGTCATGCCCGAGAGCATGAGCATGGAGCGCGCGAGCCTGCTGTCCTCGTACGGCGCTCAGCTCGTGCTGACCGCCGCCTGGGAAGGCATGCGCGGCTCCATCAAGGAGGCCGAGTCCATTATGTCGCAGAACCCGTCGTATTTCATGCCGGACCAGTTCAGCAACCCCGCGAACCCGGCGATGCACCGGATGACCACGGCGCCTGAAATCTGGGATGCCCTCGAGGGGAAGGTGGACGCGTTCGTGGCGGCGGTGGGAACGGGCGGGACGATCACCGGGTGCGGAGAAGTGCTGAAAGAACGCAATCCCAATGTGAAGATCGTGGCGGTGGAGCCGTCCGGTTCGCCGGTGTTGTCCGGCGGAGAGCCTGGGCCGCACAAGATCCAAGGGATCGGCGCCGGCTTCGTTCCCAAGGTGCTTAATCGCAGCATCCTGGACGGCGTCGTGACGGTCACCGACGACGAGGCGTACCAGACCTCCAAGCTCCTGGCAAAGAAAGAAGGCCTGCTGGTCGGCATTTCATCGGGCGCGAACGTCTTCGCCGCGCAGAAAGTGGCCCGTGAACTCGGACCCGGCAAGAACGTCGTGACGATCCTCTGCGACACCGGCGAGCGGTACATCAGCATCGAAAAATACTTCAACATCTAACCACTCCATCGGCCATGAGTTTCACCGACGAGCAGATTACTCGTTACAGCCGCCACATTCTTCTTCCGGAGGTCGGCGGCAAGGGTCAGAAGAAAATTTCCCAAGCCAGGATCCTGATCGTGGGGGCGGGCGGGCTGGGATCGCCTGCCGCGCTGTATCTGGCCGCAGCCGGAATCGGCACGTTGGGTCTGATCGACGCCGACGTGGTGGACCTTTCTAATCTTCAGCGGCAGGTCATCCACCACACTTCCGACGTCGGGAGGGCCAAGGTCGAGTCCGCCAAGGAAAAAGTCGAACGTCTGAATCCCGATGTGAAAGTCGTGACCTACCATGATCACTTGGTGGCCCAAAACGCCTTGGCGATCATCAAGGACTTCGACGTGGTCATCGACGGCGTGGACAATTTCGCCGGCAAGTTCCTGATCAACGACGCGTGCTTCTTCGCCGAGAAGCCGCTGATTCACGGCGGCATCCTGCGATTCGACGGACGGGTGACGACCATCATCCCGAGGAAATCAGCCTGTTATCGCTGCGTGTTCAAGAACCCTCCGCCTGCGGGACTGGTGCCGAGCTGTCAAGAGGCGGGGGTCATCGGGGTCTTAGCCGGCGTCATCGGCACGCTGCAGGCCACGGAAGCCCTCAAGATCGTGCTTGGCATCGGCCAGCCGTTGACGAACCGGATGCTGGACTACGAGGCCAAGAAAGGATTGTTCCGTGAGATTCGATGCAAGCGAAACCCCCACTGCCCGCTCTGCGGCGATCGCCCGACGATCACGGAGTTGTTCGACCACGAGCCAGAGACTTGTGAACTGCGGACCCCCGGCGTCGTCACGACGCCGATCGCATGAAAAGGAAGAGTGAGGCGCACCATGGCTAAGATTCGCGCGCTGGTCTGCCGGGAATGCGGGAGCGAGTACCCCGCTAAAGCCATCCATGTTTGCGAGCTGTGCTTCGGCCCATTGGAGGTCAAGTACAACTATGAGGAGATCAAGCAAGGGACTACCCGTCGCAAGATCGAGGACGGTCCGAAGAGCATGTGGCGGTACCTGGACCTCTTGCCGGTCGAGGGCACCAATCTGGTGGGTCCTCACGCGGGGTTGACCCCGATGGTGCGCGCCAAGAACCTCGGCGCGTATCTTGGGTTGGATGAACTCTACATCAAGAACGACACGGTCAATCACCCCACCCTTTCCTTCAAGGACCGGGTCGTGGCGGTCGCGCTGACGCGCGCGCGGGAATTGGGGTTTGAGACCGTGGCGTGCGCCTCGACGGGAAATTTGGCGAACTCGGTGGCGGCCCATGCGGCGGCTGCCAATCTCCATTGTTACGTCTTCATCCCGGGCGATCTCGAAGCGGCAAAGGTCCTGGGCAACCTCATCTACCGTCCCAACGTCGTGGAAGTCGAAGGGAATTACGACGACGTCAATCGGCTGTGTAGTGAAATCGCCGGAGAGCACGGGTGGGCGTTCGTGAACATCAATATCCGCCCCTACTATGCCGAAGGATCCAAGACCTTGGCCTTCGAGACCGTGGAGCAGCTCGGATGGCGGACACCCGACCAGGTGGTCATTCCCATGGCATCCGGATCGCTGCTGACCAAGATTTGGAAGGGGTTGAATGAAATGAAAGCGGTGGGACTAATCGACTCCGTGGGCACGAAAATCAACGGCGCGCAGGCCGAGGGGTGTTCGCCGATCGCCACCGCCTACAAGGAGGGGCGCGATTTTTTCAAACCCGTCAAGCCGAAGACCATCGCCAAGTCGCTGGCGATCGGCAATCCCGCCGACGGCTATTATGCGCTGAAGACGACGGCCGAGAGCGGCGGCGCGATGGATATGGTGTCCGACGAAGAAATCGTGGACGGCATCAAATTGCTGGCCCAAACGGAGGGCATCTTCGCCGAAACGGCCGGCGGGGTCACCATCGGCGTCCTGCGCAAGTTGGTCAAGCAGGGACAGATCAAGAAAAGCGACGTGACCGTCGCGTATATCACGGGGAACGGGCTCAAGACACAGGAAGCGGTGCTCGACGCCGTGGGCCGTCCTGTTCGGATCGCGCCCAGTCTCACCAGTTTCCAAAAAACCTTCCAAGTCGGCACCCAAGGTGGAGGCGCATGATCAAGGTTAGAATTCCAACTCCGCTCCGGACACTCACCAAAGGTCAGGGGGAGGTCCAGGCGACGGCGGCCACCGTGGCCGAAATGATCGACACGCTCAACAGCTCCCATCCGGGGATCAAAGATCGCTTGTGCGACGACAAGGGCGAACTCCGCCGCTTCGTCAACATCTACGTCAACGAGGAGGACATCCGCTTCCTTCGGGGAAAGGAGACGGCGCTGAAAGACGGCGACGAGGTCTCGATCGTCCCGGCGATCGCGGGAGGTTGACCATGGCACACCTCAGATTCCACATTCGCTTTCCCGAAGAGAAGGTCAAGGAACCGGTGCTGTACCAACTGGGTCGGGAGTACAAGGTGGTGACGAACGTACGGCGCGCGGACGTCAGGGAATCGATCGGTTGGATGGACGTCGAACTGACCGGGGAGGTCGACGAAATCGAGCGCGCCGTCGCCGGCCTCAGGCAAAAGGGAGTTCTGGTCGATCCAATCGAACTCAACGTGGTGGAGTAACGGGCACACGACAACGCACATGGAATTCACCGACGCACAGCAGCAACGCTACAGCCGCCATATCATCCTGAAAGAGGTCGGCGGGAAGGGCCAGAAGAAACTGGCCCAGGCCAAGGTGCTCTTGATCGGGGCCGGCGGACTCGGCTCCCCTGCCGCCATGTATCTGGCCGCCGCCGGAGTCGGCACCATCGGCTTGGTCGACGGAGACGTCGTGGATCTGTCGAATCTGCAGCGACAGATTTTGCACTCGACGGCCACGCTCGGGAAACCAAAGGTGGAGTCCGGGCGTCAGACCCTGGCGGCGCTCAACCCCGATATCACGATCAAGACCTATCACCAGCACGTGAATGCCGACAACATTCTGGGCCTCCTCGCGGACTATGACATCATCCTCGACGGCTCAGACAATTTCTCCACCCGATTCCTGGTCAATGACGCCTGTTACTTCGCCAAGAAAACGCTGGTGTCCGCCAGCATGTTTCGTTTCGAGGGTCAGTTGACGACCATCAAACCCCATGCGGGTTTCCCGTGCTATCGCTGCCTGTATCCCGAGCCGCCTCCCGCCGGGCTGGTGCCGAACTGTCAGGAGGCGGGAGTCTTGGGCGTCCTGGCGGGCACGATGGGGATCCTCCAAGCGACCGAGGCCATCAAAGAGATTCTCGGTCTCGGCGAGACCATGGCCGACCGGCTGCTGATCTACGACGCGCTGGACATGAAGTTCAGAAAGGTGGCGCGGCCGAAGGACCCGGCATGCCCGCTCTGTGGCCCGAAGCCCCGTATCAAGGACCTGGGGGGCGACTACGTCGTCTCCTGCGCGATCTGACGTGGCGGCACTCCGCATCCCGCAAACGATTCTCGACGACCTGATCGCCCATGCGCGCGAGCTGGCACCCCACGAATGTTGCGGCTTCCTCGCCGGTTCCAACGGGACCGTGACCAGGCTGTATCGGATCGGCAACGTCGTCGCGCTCGAAGGAGCGGCGGAACAGGCCTCCTTCGACGACGCGAAGATGGCTCACCTGGGGCGGTTGTCCCCGGAGGAACGAGCGGAAATTGCCTTCGTGATGGACTCTCAGGATATGTTCCAAGCCGTGAAAGACATGCGCAAGCACGGACTGGAACTTCAAGTCGTCTACCACTCCCACCCTCATGATCCCGCACGCCCCTCGGTGACCGATATCAAGATCGCCACGGAGTGGGAAGAGAATTGGCCGAAGTTCAATCTGAATTCGCCGGCCTACCTCCTCGTGTCGCTCCAGGACGCGGCTAAACCCGATATCAAGCTCTACTGGATCAAAGGCAACGCGGTCGCGCCTGCCGACTTCACAAGCATCTCCGCACCCGGTTCGTAACCCGCGAGCGGGCACAGGTGGAGACCCTTGGCTTCCCTCCTCCGTCATGGCACAATGGGCGACCATAGACCTTTACCCGGGAGCGGCCATGATGCGGCGTCATTCCTACTCTGCCCTCTGCCTGATCGTCCTCATTGCGTGGACGCACGCGACGGCCTCACCGAGCCACGCGGAGACCAAGAGTTTCTACAGCCCGATCATCTACGTCGATAAAGACAAGGGTTATATCGTCATCTCGAACAGCGGCGCGGTCTTCGGCGTCGAGGTTCCGCCCGAAGCGAAACCCCATCTGGAGAAACTCCCGCTTTCGGGATTGATCGACCTCGTGGTGGAACTGCGCCCCAACCAGGCCCCGTTGGTCAAACGATGGAAGATCGCGTCGGGGGAGAGCTCCTGCAAAGTCTTCGACGGGAAGGACTGCCACTAGCTACGACCGCCACTTCCTCCTGTTGCGCGGTGGAAGATCCGGCCGGTGTCCGACTCATTCTAGCGGTCTGAGCGTGGGGAAGCGTTATTCCGAACTGCCCATCATGTCGTCGATCAGCGGGCGATTGATGTCCGTGCAACCCATGCAAATCGTGTCGAACAGGAGTTCGTGATCGGCCACATAATGCTTCTCGTTGACCAGGTTGTCGGCGAGGACCTGCTCGTAGCACGTCTCGCACAGCATCATCAGGCCGCGCATGACGGACACGGTCTTCCTCCCCGCGCTGGTCGCCATCCGTTCACACTGATCCCTTCATCTGCGCATACCAAAAATCGTCGACTTCCAATTCCACCCCGCACCTTGAACACTCGTAAGGCTTGTCGGGAGGAGGCACGCTCAGCTCCTCGCGGTTAATGCGCCCGAGACAGACATGGTACCAATGGCCGCCGGCATGCTCGTTGTCCAAGGGATCGTTTTCGTAGATCAAGACCATGGGCGCGATCGCTCCTCATCTCAGGCGCCCACTATACAAGGCTCCAGGCACGATTCGCAAACTTCGCGACCTTCACGCCGAACAACCCGGAACGCGCGATTCCATCGCCGCCGAGCAACGCGGTGCGAATCGGCCGGAGCGAGCGATGCGACGTAGGGCACTCAGCGCCCCCACCATGCAAGCTCATCCGCGATGGCGGGCGGGAGCAATCCGATCACGCACGGCCTGGTGGCACGAGGATGCATTGTCCAGGACAGGTTAGATGACGGTCGAATGCTCTTTCTGCCAGTATTCCGCGAACTCATCCAGCTGGGCGAGGGTCGACAAATCGCTCATACGGTCGAGAAAGACTTTTCCGATCAGATGATCCATTTCATGCTGGATACAGACCGCATAGAGCCCGCTTGCCTCGATATCCACGGGGGCCCCGCTTCTATCGAGGGCCTGCACGCGGACCGAGGACGGACGCGTCACCTTTCCCCTGAGCCCGTCCACGCTCAGACACCCTTCCCAGAATTCTGAGAGACTGGACCCATAAAACACGATTTTGGGATTGATGAGCACCGTAGCCGGAAACCCGCCCTCTCCTGGGCAGGCCATCACGACGACCTGCTGCGACCGCGAAACTTGTGGTGCGGCCAACCCAATCCCGTTGGCCTCCTCCATCGTTTCGAACATGTCGTCGAGAAATTGCTGAAAGGCCTGGGTCTTGATCTCCCGGGGATCGACCGGTTCCGCGATCTTCCTCAGCACCGGATTCCCGAGTTTTGCTATCGGAAGCAATGCCATCGTCACCTCGAGGTACTGAACGTTCGCACACGGGAGAACAGCGAAAGCTACCCTTTTCGCTGTATAACACACGGTTTCCCGGGCTCGCAAGCCGACACCGACGCCGCCGGCCTCGGCGCACGGGACCGGGGCCCTATTCGCGAGGCCTTACTCTACGGCGGCAACATAAGCGCCGAAATCGCCGACGCACGGGGCAACCACTCCCGGTGGCGCTTCCGGCCGCCCACCAACCTGGCGTGGCGCCCTGAATGCGAGATAACGGCAGTCGCGATCGTCGGGCCACGAGAAACCGGCCCAGGTCAACCCGATCGTTAGGAAGCCCGCGGCCGTCTGGGCTCGGGGAGTTCGTACGTGTCCTTGACCCCGTTCCACCATTCCCGCCACTCCTGTGTCCATTCCTCGCGATCCGCTTTCGAGGAGGTGTCCCAGTCGTGCATCTCGCTTTCGTGACGGGTCAGCAACCACAAGGATTGAATGGCGGAGATGGCCACATACCGCTCGTCGTCCGCAAGCAGATCGATGAGCATCGGGACGACGTCCTTGTGCGGCACGTACCGGGCCTCGAACGCCGCCGTCTTGCGGACACTGTCGTGAGCATCTTTCGACATCGTCGTGAGGGTCTCGACGGTCCGGAGCGGTTCCAACCTGACCGCCACGCGGAGCGCGTGCTCTCGGATCCTCGGCATCTCCGTGGGCGTCCGAGCCCGTTCCAGCAACGCCGGGACGGCGTCGGTGGCCTTCAACATCGCAATCGTTTCGATGGCATTATAGCGGGCGCGCGGACCCGGCATTTCCAGGCCTTTGACCAACACGGGCACCACCGGCAATCCCAGGTGAACGAATTCCCCCATCGCCCAGTATTCTTGTTTCCCTTCGAGCAAGGGCAACAGCGCCTCCGCCCGTTTCAACTCCTCCTCTGAAAGAGGTTGGGTATTCTGCGGAACCGACGTATTGGGCGCCGGCTGTCCCTGCGGCGGACGCTCGAATCCGTAGGGCGTGAGGGCTTCCTTGGGCGTGACGTCCGGCGTTTGAGCGTACGGACCGGCACCGACCCACAGACTGACGGCGACCACCAGGAGCATTCGTTTCATCGTGCGGTTTCCCCCACGTTCGATTCCACAATCTCACTTACACTACGGATTGCCTCGCTGTCCAGCCTCGCCGGGCGAGTGGCGCGGGCGCTTCCGTCGTTACTCGGAATCGGGCGCCCGCCCCGCGCCTGCCCCCCTCCGGCGCTCCATACGTTGATGAACGAGCTGATACAAGACCGGCAGGACGATCAGGATGAGGACTGCGGCCGTCAACATGCCGCCGACGACCACCCGGGCCAGGGGCTTTTGCGCCTGAGACCCGATCCCCGTCGCAATGGCGGCGGGGAAGAGTCCGATGGCGGCCCCCAGGGTCGCCATCAGGATGGGACGCAGTTGATTATCAGCGCCCATCCGAACCGCTTCCTCGAGGGAGTGCCCAAGCTGTCGCAAGTCTTCGATACGCGAAATCAGCAGCACCCCGCCGAGTATCGCGACCCCCAGCGTGGAAATCACCCCGACGGCAGCGGAAATGCTGAAATGGGTCCCGGTGGCGACCAGCGTCAAGACGCCCCCGATCAACGCAAACGGCACCGCAAGCAGCACGAGCGTCGCATTGACGATTGAGTCGAAGGCGGTGTACAGCAAGAACCAAATTACGAGCAAACTCAAGGGCACCACCACGCTCAGGCGGCGCTGTTCGTCCTTGAGTTGGTCATACTGTCCCGCCCACTGCAGATGATAGCGCTCCGGCAACTGCACGGCGGCCGCCACTTTGGCTTGCGCTTCCTCGACGGCGCTGGCCAAGTCCCGGTCCCGGACGCTGAACTTGATCGGAATATAACGGCCGTTGTTCTCGCGATAGATGATGAAGGCGCCCGTTTCCGTTTTGATGTCGGCGATTTGCTTCAACGGAATCCGCGCGCCGTCGGGCGTGCTGACCAGGATGTTGCCGATCGATTCCAGGTCTTGCCGGTAGTCCGGCAAGAACCTGACGACCAGGTCGAACAATTTCTCGCCCTCATAGACTTGGGTCACGGCCTGTCCGCCGACGGCGGCCTGCACGACCGCATTCACATCCGCGACCTGCAGCCCGTATCGGGCGCTCGCCTGCCGGTCGACGTGAATGAGCAGATTGGGTTGCCCCATCAAACGGAACACGCCCAAATCTTTGATGCCGGGGATCCCGCGCATGACCCGTTCGATTTCCACGGCTTTCGCTTCCAAAACCTTCAGATCGCTCCCGAACAGCTTGATCGAGTTCTCTCCCTTGACCCCGGACATGGCCTCCTCCACGTTGTCCTGGATCACTTGCGAAAAATTGAAGATCACCCCCGGAATGCTTTCCAGCCGGGCTTCAATCTCCGCAATGAGGTCGTCTTTGCTCAGCCCGGGACGCCATTCTTTCTGCGGTTTCAAGTTCGCGAGAAACTCGGCGTTGAAGAAGCTGGTGGGATCCGTGCCGTCGTCGGGACGCCCCAATTGGGACACCACGGTCATCACCTCCGGCGAACCGCGGAAGAGTCGCCGGATATCGCCGGCCATGCGGGCCGCCTGCTCGAAAGAAATGTCGACCGGCATCGTGGCCCGCACCCAGAGATTCCCCTCCTCCAGCGCCGGCATGAATTCCCCCCCCAGAAACTGCAAGGCGACCATCGACAGCGCCAGCAGGACCACGACCAGCAGAATCGTCAGCCTCGACCGGCGCAGGACGCCGCCCAGGATCGTCCCGTAGATCCGGCGGACGCCGCGCACGAGGACCGTGTCCTCCTCCCTTACCGGCGCGCGCAACAGCAGCACGCAGAGCACCGGCGCCAGAGTGAACGCCATCAACAGCGCGCCGCACAGCGCAAACCCGTACGTGATGGACATCGGCGCGAAAATCTTTCCCGGCACCCCCTGCATGGTGAAGAGCGGGATAAACGCCACGACGATGATGGCGGTCGAATAAAAGATCGGACGGCCGACCTGCTTGGCGGCGCGGACCACATGGTGCGGCACCGTCAGCCCCGGCCGATGCCCGTGAGCCAGGTGAAAGAAGACGCTTTCCACCATGATCAGCGTCGCGTCGACGATGATGCCGAAGTCGATGGAACCCAGCGAAATCAGGTTGGCGGACTGGCCGAGCCACACCATCATGCTGAAGGTCAAGAGGAGGGACAACGGAATCGTCAACGCCACGATCAGCGCCGCGCGCAGATTCCCCAGGAAGACGTACAGCAGCACGAACACGAGCGCCACCCCGCTGAGCAGGATGTCCGTCACCGTCTCGATCGTGGTATTGATCAGCACGGTCCGGTCGTAGAAGGTCTGGATCCGCATGCCGGCGGGTAGTTTCCACTTGTTCAGCTCGTCGACCTTGGCCTTGACCCCGTTCAGGACGGTGAGCGCCTTGTACCCTCGCTGCAACAGCACGACCCCTTCGACCACGTCGTCGTTGTCGTCGATCCCGACCTTTCCCAGCCGCACGCGATGGCCCACGCTGACGTTGCCCAAACTCCGGACAAAAATCGGCGTGCCGCTTTTCTCGGTCACGACCACGTTCTCGATGTCGTCCAGACTCTCGATGAGCCCGACGCCGCGGACGTTGAAGTTCTGTCCCCCGATGGTCAGGTAATTGCCGCCCACGTTGGCGTTGCTGTTGGCCAGGGCGCCAATGACTTGCGGCAGATTGATGCCGTAACTGATCAGTTTGCCGGGATCGATGTCGACGTGATACTCCTTCGTGACACCGCCGAACCCGGTCACGTCGATCACCCCCGGCACGCGTCGAAACTCGCGCCGCAACACCCAGTCCTGGGTCGTTTTTAAATCGACCAAGGACACACCGTCGTCGCCCACGAGTTGATAACGGTAGATTTCGGCAATGGCCCACCACGGAGAAAGAGTCGGCTGAGCCCCTTGCGGCAGGATTACGGTCGCCAGACGATTGAGCACCTCCTGGCGATCAAAAAAATACTCGGTATCGAAATCGAAATAGACCTTGATGTCGCTGAGTCCGAAGATCGACAGGGACCGGATGTCGGTCAACCCGGGCATGCCGTTGAGCGCCACCTCGATGGGGACCGTGATCTGTCGCTCGATTTCCTGAGCCGACCACCCCGGATATTGCGTGATGATCTCCACCATGGGAGGCGAGGGGTCCGGATAGGCGACGACGTCGAGCACGTGAAAGGCGTACAGCCCGCCGAAGAAAAGGGCGAAGCCCAGGGCGCATAACAGGAAGCGCTGCGACAGCGAAAGTTCGACGATGCGGGCGATCATCGGGAGAGCTGACCGGCGGCCGGAAGGACACGACCGTGGGCGAAGGCTATCCTTTGCTTTCTTGTGCCTTGATCAACACGGCCCCTTTGACGACCACTCGCTGACCGGGGATCAAACCTTCGACGATTCGAACGCGATCGGGCGACAGATTGGCCACCCTGACCTCCTGACGTTCAAACCGGTTGTCCGGATGCTCGAGGTACACGTAGTGCTTTCCGTCGACTTCCAAGACCGCTTCCTTGGGCAGCGACAGAAAGGAAGCTGCGTCACCGACGTCGATTTTGAGACGGGCAAACATTTCAGGTTTCAGCTTGTGATCTTCGTTGCTGACCCAGGCCCGTACCTTGATGGTCCGGGTGTTGGGATCGACCAGATCCCCGACCGACGCCACCACGGCCGGAAAATCCCGTCCGGGATAGGCTTCCACGTTCACCACGGCCACCTGACTCACCTTGACCAGCGAGAGGTCCCGCTCGTAGACGTCGGCGATCACCTGCAGTTTTTCCAGATCGGCCACGGTGAACAACACCTGCTCCTGATCGCCGCCGACGGACTGCCCCGGTGTCACCGCCCGCTCGACCACCGTTCCGGTCAAGGGACTTTTCAGCTCGAAGCGCGAGGTGATGCGCTGCTGCGCCAGCGGCTTCTCGACCTCGACGGCCGGCACGCGTAACGACAGCAACCGCTCCTTGGCGCGCCGGAATTCCGCCCGCGCTTTGATCAGATCGTTTTCGGCATGTTTCAAATCCTTTTGCGGCAGCGCCTTCGTTTCGTACAGATCCTTCGCCAGCTCATAGGCGCGGGCCGAATATTCCAGTTCGCTCGATTCCTTCACATAGTCCGAATACACCGCCGTAATTTCGGGACTGTCGATGACCAGCAACACATCGCCGGCCTTGACATGATCGCCCAAATGGGCCCGCACCTCGATCACGCGGCCGATCAACGGGGACGAAATTCTGGAGTAGCGATCGTCCCCGTAGGCAATCTTTCCGCCCAGGGTCAGCGCCGGATGTTCGGTTCCGAAGGTGACCTCGGCGACCTCGATCCGCTTGGCCGGGTCGGTGAGGTCGACGCGAGCGCCCGGTCGGTCGGGTGCCGTGGCCGCATTCGGCATCCCGGGGGGTTCGTTCCGGCTGCAGCCGACCGCGCTCAGGAGACACAGGATCCCGATGACAAGCCGTTGTCGCATCACGTGGCCAGCTCCCGCCCGATGGCGTTTTCGAGTTGAAGAACATTGCGCTGATACGAGAACAGCGACTCCAAGTAGTTGAGCTGAATGGCCCGCGCGGTCCGCGCGGCGTCCAGCAAATCGAGAATCGTCGCTCCTCCGCGCTCATACGCCCGCTCCACAATGGAGAAGGTCTGTCGGGCGTCATCGAGCACGCCCCGCTGGTACGCTTCGACCAACGTCCGGCTTTGGAGCAGGTTGCGATACGCGATGTCGACCTGGTTTTCGACTTCGAGCAAGGCCTTCTGCAATTCCGCGTCGGCCATCGCTACGCCGACTTGACCCTGCACGATGCCGCCTTGATTGCGATTGAACAACGGCAGCGGAATGCCGACGCTCAACCCCGCCTGTTGCGGGTTGTCGGGCCCTTGCGGCCCCTGAATCGCATACCCCGCCCCGATCGTCACATCCGGATAACGATAGGCCTGGGCCAGCTTCAAGTCGGCGGAGCGTTGGGCGCGAGCCAGCCGCTTCTGTCGGAGATCCGGCCGTGCATCGATGGCGGCGCGTTGCATCGCCGGCAAATCCGGTTCGACGCGCCGATACTCCAGTTCACTCGTCAGTTCCAGGCGCGTCAGCGCCGGTACCTGGAGCAGGATCCGCAAGTCCGCGCGCGCGGTTTCGGTATCCAGCGTCGCGGCGATCACCTGAGAGTGAAAATCCACGACCTGAAGCCGGATGCGGATCAGGTCCACCTCCGCGATAAAACCCTTCTTGAACCGCACGGTGTTGATATCCAGTATTCGTGCGAAGCGGTCGCGGTTCTCTTCCGCCAACGCCATTCGTCGCTGGCCCAATTGAACCCGGTAATAGGTTTCCTTGAGCGTGAAGCTCAGCTGCCGGATGGCATCCTCGAAAGCGGCCTCCGCTCCCTTGGTTCCGTACTCGGCGCTCTCAATTCGGTAGCCGCGCTTTCCTGCGATCTCAAAGAGCTGTTGCACCTGCGGCAGCACGATGCCGGAATTTCGGAGCGTCCGTCCCTGCGTCATGGATCCGGCCGTGCCGACCGAGACGACCGGATTCGGGAACAGGCGCGCGGTGATCTCTTGCCCTCTGGCGTAATCGATCCCGTATTTGGCAACGATGAGGTCGAGATTCTGGCGTAGAAACAGGGCCAGCGCCTCGTCCAGCGTCAGGCGAAGCGAGCCCGGGCCCGACGGTGGGGCGGCGGAGCTCTCGGCGGCGACGAGCGGGCTTGCGCACCACACTGACGTGGCAACGGCAAGCGCGCCGACATTCATCACGATGGACTTGAGGAAGCGTGGGGACTTGGTACCCATTGCAAGAATGGACCTCATCAGGGCGCCCCTCGTGCGCGGCTCGACGGCGGCGTCGGTCAAGACAGGGCCGACGGGAAAGAAATCTTATGCAAAATCAATCCATTATACCTGGAATGTTACGCAAGGGAAATAGAAACGGGATCTAACTGATTTTCAGCTCCGTCCATGCCCGGTCGTAGAGCCGGACCGCATCTCCCACGTCGCGCATCCATTCGAGGCCCGGCAAAATCGAAAACGGAGGAATGACTCCCGGATTCCCCTGCAGCTCCGGGGCAAGGCGCCGGCGAGCCTCCCGATTGGCGGGGGCAAAGAAGAGGCGGGCGGTCGTTCGGGCGGACACCTGTGCGTCCATCAGATAGTCGATAAACCGCATGGCGAGATCCTTCTCCCGGCTGCCCTTCAGGACCACCAGACAATCCGCCCAAATGGTGCCGCCCTCCTTCGGGACCACGTATCGGATCGAAGGCCGCTCGACGGCGGCCCGGACCACCGCACCGCCCCACCCATGCGCCAGCACCACCTCCCCCGACGCCAGGAGCTGGTCGTAGGTCTCGCTGGTGTAGGCTTTCACCAGCGGCTTTTGCTCGATCAACTTCCGCTTGGCTCGCTCGATCACTGCCCGATCCACGCTGTTGATGGACTCTCCCATTGAGCGCAAGGCCACGCCAAGCACCTCGCGCTGATCGTTGAGCATGCTGATCCGCCCGGCATAGCGCTGATCCCAGAGCGCCTCCCACGAATCCGGTGGCGCAGGAAGCACGTCGGCATCGTATCCGATCCCGACGGTGCCCCACAGATAGGGGACCGAGTAGCGGTGCGCCGGGTCGAAGGGAAGGGCTGCAAGGTGGGGCTCCAGCAGGCCGAGATTACCGATTCGTTCCGGCTGCAATTCGGCCAGCAGGTCGAGCCGCATCATGATGGACACCATGAAGTCGGAGGGGACGGCCACGTCGTATCCGATGGCCCCGCTCTGAAGCTTCGCCAGGAGCTCCTCGTTACTGCTGAAGGTATCCACGACCACATCCACGCCTTCGCGTCGCTCGAACTCCCGGAGCAGATCCTCGCTCACGTAGTCGGACCAGGTGTAGTAATGAAGCACGCGCGGGGGACTCGAAAGCTCCGTTCCCCACCAGTCACAGCCGGGCAGGGACATCCCGAGCAGGCCGAGTGCCGCCGCGACCCAACGCCCCACCGGCCGCCGTCGCTTCATCGGTCCGCCCGCTCCCATTGGAGCCAGACTGCCAAGGCGACGAACGCCATGGAGGCCAACACCATCGCGCTCGAGAGGGCGTTGACCTCCGGCGTAACCCCCGATCGGATCGTGGAGTACACCCTCAGCGGCAGCGTTGTCCCCCCGGGGCCGGTCGTAAAGAAGGTCACGAGAAAATCATCCATCGACACGGTGAAGGCGAGGAGCGCCGCCCCCACGATGGCGGGACGAAGTAGGGGCAGGGTCACCCACCGAAAGGCCTGCCAGGGGGTCGCCCCCAGATCGAGCGCCGCCTCCTCCAAGGCCGGATCGAGCTTCTTGAGGCGCGCACGGATCAACAGCGTGACCAAGGGAGCATTGAACGCCGTATGCGCGAGCGTCACCGTCGTCACGCCCAACGGCAGGTGCGCGATCGCGAACAGCAACATGAATCCGACCCCCATCATGATCTCCGGCACCACGAGCGGCAACAACAGCATCGTCTCCATCCCCGGCCGCCTCCCTCGCTCAAGCGCGAGAGCCCCGCAGAGCCCGACCGCCGTGGCCGCCATTGTCGACCATGCCGCGATCTTGAGCGACACGACGAGCGACGCCCACAACGCCTGATCGTGCCACAGTCGGACATACCACTCGAGCGTCCATCCCTGCCAGACCATCGAGAGCCTGGCCTCGTTGAACGACAGGACCACGATCACGATCAGCGGCAGATAGAGAAACGCAATCCCCGCTCCCCCGATCAGCCACAGCAGGACAGGCCGTTCCCGGCGCATGACGGTTCCTCACGCCACCAGGCGCCGATCCAACCGCCGCACGGCGGCGACGATCACCAGCGCCAGCAGCATCAAAAAGACGGATAAGGCGGCCCCCAGCGGCCAATCTCGCACCACGAGAAATTCGTGTTGAACGAGGTTGCCGATCATCATCGTCTTCGCGCCTCCCAATAAATCCGGAGTCAGGTAGGCCCCGAGCGATGCGAGGAACACCAGCAGACTCCCGGCTGCCATGCCCGGCTTCACCAAAGGCACGACCACCCGCCAGATCGTCGTCCAGAACCCCGCATACAGATCCCGGGCGGCCTCTTCCAACGACCGAGGCACCCGCTCCATGGCCGCATAAATCGGCAACACCATGAACGGCAGGTACCCGTAGACCAACCCAAGCACGACCGCCGACGGCGTGTAGAGCAACGACAGAGGCGCTTGCACGAGACCCAGGTGGAGCAACAGCGAATTGACGACCCCCTCGGTGCGCAACAAGACGATCCAGGCATACGTCCGGATGAGGAAATTGGTCCAAAGCGGAATCAGAATCAAAACGAGCCACAGCGGCTGCCGGTGGGGTGCCGCTCGGGCGATCAGATAGGCCAGCGGAAATCCCAGCAGCAGGCACCCGCCTGTGGTGACGGCCGCAAGGCCGATCGATTGGAGGTAAATCCACCCATAGAGCGGATGCCAGATATCGCGATAATTCGCCACGGTGGCCGTCCACTGAATCCATCCATAGGTTTCCCGAGTCGCGAGACTGACGATCGCCACCGTCGCCAGCGGGGCCAGGATAGTGGCGAGGCCCCAGAGCACCGTCAGCCGCACGCACCACACGATCCACCGGCGGGGCACCGGCCCTGCCGGGGGAGGTGCGGAGGAATCATGGGAGATCATCCCGCGTCCTCCGCAACCACGGTCGACTGGTGGACCGACCACGAGACGGAGACCTCCCGCCCCGGCATGGCCGCCACCTCCCCGCGACCGTGGTTGGGGATCGTGGCGTGCCAACGTCCCTGCCCTGAGACCAGGAGCGTACAGTGCCACACCGCACCCGCATAGCGAAGGGATTCGATGCGGGCTCGCAACGTCGCAGTCTCGCCCTCGGTCGACGGGGGAAGATCCGTGATCCCTACGCACTCGGCCCGCACGGCGAGCGTCACACGACTCCCCACGGCGAGGCTGCCCTGTCCGCTGAACGGCAGTCTCACGGGGGCTGCGCATCCCTCCACGGACAGAGCGGGAACCCGATCGCGTCCCTGGACGACGATGCCGGTCAACATGTTCGATCGCCCGAGAAACTCCGCGACGAAGCGACTGGCCGGCCGCTCGTAAATCTCTTGGGGACTGCCGACCTGAACGATGCGGCCGGCTCGCATCACCGCCACTCGATCCGACACCCCCAAGGCCTCTTCCTGATGGTGGGTCACGCAGAGAAACGTCGTGCCGATCCGGCGTTGTATGGTCTTCATTTCTTCAAGCATCGCCTGCCGCAACGGTTCGTCCAAAGCGGCCATCGGCTCGTCCAGCAGCACGACGGCCGGACGATTGATCACCGCGCGGGCAATGGCGACCCGTTGTTGTTCTCCGCCGGAGAGCTGCGCCGGAGTCCGTCGGCGAAGAGGTTCCATGTGCAGCAAGGCGAGGGCTTCAGTCACCCGGCGGTCCCGTTCGGAGCGGGAGACCCCTCGCATGTCGAGGCCGAAGCCGACGTTCCGCTCCACCGTCAGATGGGGAAACAGCGCATAGGCCTGGAAGACGGTGTTGACCGGTCGCGCGTTCGGAGGGACGCCCACCATGGCCCGCCCGTCGATTTCGATCTCGCCGGAATCGGGGTGATCGAAGCCGGCGCACAACCGGAGGAGCGTGGTCTTGCCGACTCCGCTGGGTCCAAGAAGGGAAAAAAATTCGCCGCGCAGGATCTCCAAGGACACCCCGTCGAGAACGGGTCGTCCCTCGAAGGATTTGACCACGCTTCTCAGCACGACGCTTGGAGAGGTCCTCACGGATCCATAACTGAAAGGCGCGATCGCACGTAGAGCGAAAGCGACGCACGCGGAACGGGAACGGCGGCGAACTCGCCGACGGGCCCGTTCATCCCCGCGATCGTCGCGACCGAGCCGGCCTAATGATCCAAGCCCACCTTGGCGGGGATGCGGCGGAGGAAATGGCGGGCCCGCAATTGAGCCTGGTGTCGACGCAGGAGTTCCTTCCGAATCAACTCCCGGTCCTCCGCTACGATTCTTACCAGTCGATCGTTGTCCTCCGCATGCTCTCGAATGAGCTCCGTCAACCGGTGCATCTGCTGCTCGAGCCGGTCGAGCCGCCAGCCCAATTCTTCGGGGTCGGACGCGTCGACCTTGGACGCGGTCGGTGCGGTTCGAGACGGACTCTTCTGTCGGCGTTTCGTCATACGTGCATTCCTCGAGACGGTGTGCAGGTAGTATTCCCGGACGGACCACGCTTGTCAACCATGCGAGCTATCAATTTCGCGAGGGGCCTGCTACAATTTTTCGCCATGAAGGACGTCTTTACCATGATCCTCGCCGGAGGCAAAGGAGAACGGCTCTTTCCGCTGACCGAACATCGCGCCAAACCCGCCGTCCCGTTCGGCGGCAAGTACCGCATCATCGATATCACGCTGAGCAACTGCCTCAACTCCGGCCTTCGACAGATCGCGGTCCTCATTCAATACAAGTCCCACTCGCTCGACCGGCACATTCGCATGGGATGGAATATTCTCAACACCGAACTCGGGGAATACATCGTTTCCGTGCCTCCGCAACAGCGCATCAGCGAGGATTGGTATCGCGGAACGGCCGACGCCGTCTACCAGAACCTCTTTCTGCTTGATCAAGAACGCGCCAGCCATCTCCTGATTCTCGCCGGCGATCACATTTACAAGATGAACTATGCGGAGATGTACGAGTTCATGTTGGAGAAGGACGCCGACGCCATAGTCGGCGCGATCGAATGCCCGCTGGCGGAGGCGACCCGGTTCGGCATCGTCGGGGTCGACGAGGACTACCGAATCGTCCGCTTCGACGAGAAACCGAAGCACCCCATGCCCATCCCCGGCGATCCGACTCAGGCCTTCGTATCCATGGGCATTTACCTCTTCAAGACCGACGTCCTCCGCCCGCACCTGATCCAAGATGCCCAGGTGGGCACCGCGCACGATTTCGGCCGCAACATCATCCCTCGTATGATCGACGGGCAGCGGGTCTACGCCTTCAAATTCCAGGACAAGAACAAGAAGGCCGTCCAGTATTGGCGCGACATTGGAACCCTGGACGCCTATTGGGAAGCCAACATGGACCTCGTCGCCGTCGACCCGTTGTTCAACTTGTACGATCAACACTGGCCGATCCGCACGTATCAAGGCCAGTACCCTCCGGCGAAGTTCGTCTTCGCGCAGGATTTTCAGGGAGGACGCATGGGGCTTGCGCTCGACTCGGTCATCTCCGGCGGCTGTATCATTTCCGGGGCCCGGGTCCAGAACTCCGTCCTCTCCCCCAACGTGCGGATCGAGGATCATGCGGACGTTCGCGAATCGGTCGTCATGGAAAACGCTCACATTCACGCCCACAGCCGCATCCGCCGCGCCATCATCGACAAGGACGTCGTGCTGCCGCCCCATACCGAGATCGGCTACGACCCGGAGGCCGACCGCCAGCGATTCACCGTCACCGAGTCGGGCCTCGTCGTAATTTCCAAAGGAATGAAGGTGCATGGCCCCGTCGATTCATCCGAGTGATCTGCTGGCCACGCTTCGCCAGAAGCACCTGACCCCTGCGATCGTCTTCCTGACCTCCCGGCGCGCGTGTGACGAAGCCATGCAGGAGCTCGCGCATGATCAATCGCGTCTTCCTCCAGACCGGGAGGAGCGGATCGCCCGCGTGCTCGATCAGGTCATTCAGGAGTTTCCGAGCACTGCGGACCATCCGCTTCGTGAGGTCGTCCTGCACACCGGCGTCGCCGCGCATCACGCAGGTCATCTTCCCTCGTGGAAAATCGCCATCGAGGAGCTCATGCGTCACGGCTGCCTGGACGTGGTCTTCGCCACCACCACCCTCGCGGCGGGCGTGGACTTCCCCGCCCGCACCGTGGTCATTACCCAATCGAGCGTACGTAAAACCAGGGATTTCACCGACCTGACGGTCAGCGAAATCCAGCAACTCTCGGGCCGGGCCGGCCGGCGGGGTAAAGATCTGGTCGGCTTTGCGCTGATCACCCCGTCGCCCTACATCGACCTGACCCACTTGGCGAAAGGACTCATCGGTCATCCGGAGCCGATCGACAGTCAATTCGTCATCACCTATCCCATGGTCCTCAATCTCCTGAAAGCCCATCCGTTCGACCATATCCAGCCGATCCTCGCGAAAAGCTTTGCGCAGTTTCAGTTGAACCAGCGGGCGGAGCGACTGCAGCAGAAGCTGGACGTGGCGGAGGAGCGGATGCAGCCCTATGGGCCGCGCGTGTGCACCGATTGGATTTCCCAGTGGCAGCTCTTCGACGTCGCGCGCCGCCGCCGCCCCCACAGACCCATGTCCGCCCGCTCGGATGCTCCGGAATTGACGGCTCGACTGCAGTTCCTCACGCCGGGGCGGCTGGTGGGGCTCGGGAAGGTCCGCGCCACCGTGCTGCGGCAATATCGGAGCCGCGGCCAGCGCACGCCCATGCTGACGGTGTTGCGGTCGGACGGCGCCATCACCGAAGCGCAGGCCGTCTCGATCACCGAACTGTTCGATCACACCTTCGACGTGGTGGAATCACGCGCCTACCCCTGGGCCACGACAGAGAGCCTTCGGACGACCCTGGAAGGGATGCAGGCAATGCCGGCCCGCTTGCCGGTGCTGCCCGTCTTGATCGGCGCCGAGGAGGCGATTCCCGAACCCCTGGTCGCGCAAACACTCGACGAGTTTCCTTGCCCGACCTGCCCGTCGCGGCCGGCCTGCCAGAAGGACTTTGCCGCGGCCCACAAGCTCCGGGAAGAGATCGGACGGCATACCAAAGCCATCCAGGCGCTACGTACCAGCCTCTGGCACCGGTTCCAGGAAAAGGTCGAGGTCCTCCAACAACTCGGATATTTGACCCCGACCGCACAGCTGACCTCCGACGGGGAATGGGCCCGGCTCATCCGAATCGATCATTCCCTGGTCATCACCGAACTCATCCGCGCGGAAGCCTTCAGCGGGATCGAGCCGGCGCTGCTGGCCGGAGTCCTCTCGAGCATCGCCATCGACGACGACCGACCCGGTGCATTTCCCCGCGCCAGTTCAGGCCTGTCCTCCGTCCTGGCGCAGGTCCGGCGGCTGGCCCACGAATTGGCCCCCTATGAGGAGCCGCCGCTCCTTCGTGCGGAGGTCGCCGCGGTCACCGAGCGGTGGGTCGGCGACCCCTCCCTCACCTGGATCGGACTCTGCCGATGCACCACGATGGCCGAAGGAGATATCTATCGCCTCCTCGCCCGCACGATGGAATATCTTTCTCAGGTGGAAGGCCTCAGGCAGTCACACCCCAGTCTGGCCGAGACCGCCGGCAAGGCCATGACGGCCTTGCGCCGGGGGGTGTTGGAGGAATTGCCGTAACATGACGAACATCGTCACTCGTCAACCGTCAATCGAAGCCTGGGCACCAGGCCGACGCATGCGTGACCTCCCTCTGCTACGGTTGACGGATGACGTACGACGCGTGAGGAGCACCCATGACCGCCGACGAACTTGAGCAACTTCTGGTCCAACAGCCGCTGGGTCTTCTTCACCGGCTCGCCCGCGGTCGCGTCCATCGACATTTCCGCCTGGGCAAGCGCCGCATCATCGAAGCGTTGCTTCGCGCCTCGGCCGAAAACCGCGAGGCCTTCGAAACCGACGTGCTCACGCTCATTGAGGATCGTACGCGCCGGCAGGGTGAAGCACGGCGGCCGGCACCGCCGCCGCCCGCGCGGCCACAGGACCGTCCCGCACCGCCGGCCCGCGCTGCGGAATCCGACACCAAGGAACCGGCCGCGGGATTGGCGGCCTTCCTCGACGGCATTGGTGTTCCTCCCCCGGCCACCTTTGTCCCCGATCCGTGGCAGGTCGATGCCCTGGCGCAGCTCTCGGAGACCGACGTCATCGTCAGCGTCCCGACCGGGAGCGGGAAAACGTATGTGGCGGTCGAAGCCGCGCGGCGCGCGATCCAGACCAATCGCACGGTCATTTACACCTCTCCCCTCAAGGCGTTGTCCAATACGAAGTTCACGGAGTTTTCGCGGATCTTCGGAGCGGGACAGGTCGGCATCCTCACAGGAGACCGGCGGGACAATACACAGGCCCCGCTGCTGATCATGACGACGGAGATCCTCCGCAATCTGCTCTATGACGCCGCCGGCGGCGAAATCGACGTCCGTCTCGACACGCTGGGGTTGGTGATCCTGGATGAGTCGCAGTATCTCGCGGATCCCGAACGGGGCGTGGTGTGGGAGGAAACGATTATCTTCTGTCCCGCCCAGGCGAAGTTGCTCCTCCTCTCCGCGTCCATCGGCAATCCCCAAGACATCGCCGATTGGTTGACGCAAATCAGGCCGACGCCCTGTCGACTCATTCGGCACACCCGTCGAAGCGTCCCGCTCCGCGCCGGCTATCTCCATCCGAACGGCAAGCTCAGCCCCTTGTTTCGCACGATCGCGACTCCGTCCGGCGGCGCGATCCAGTTGCACCCGGAGACCAAACGACTGTTCGAGCAGTATGAACAGGCCACGCTCGGTCCGCGGCGCTGACGCCCTTCTTAAAACGTAAACCGCAGCCCGATCGTGAGTCCCTGGCGCACCGCGCGAAGCTCGTTCAGCGGGACGCTCACGCCGCCTCCTCCGATCGGAAAGTTCTCCCAGGTCCCGTCGATCGCCTGACTCCACCACAGCCGATACCCGACGTCCAGGGCGAGCCGGGGCAGAACCGCCACCGTCGCGCCAGCCTCCATATTCGCGCCGATCCCCCACCCCGTCATGCGAAAGCTGGGGTCCTTCCCCAGGTCGGTCCGCAAATAATGAACGTCGTCGTTCTTAAACCAGGTGACCGGCAAGAAGGCGCCGCTTCCATAGACGCTCAACCGGCGCAGGAGGCGATACTCGACGTCGAATCCGAGTTCCAGGGCCTGCCACGTCTGTTCGTTGGCGATCACGTCCTCTCGCACGTTGGAAATGGTCCCCACCGGGCTGCAGAACGCGGGCGACGTACACTCCACCTGCGCCACACCGGTCGCCACATGGCGCTGATACCAATACCGGTAGCCAGCAAATGCGTCCAGACGGCCGCGATGGTGCGGGAAATTCAGGATTCGTCCCCCTGCCTCGACCACGGCGTACCAACTGTTGTCCCCTTTGATATCGCTGAACGTCCGTGAGATGAGCTGGGCCCCCGGGGTGGACGTCCCAAAGAAGGTCGCGCCCTGGTCGCTCACGAAGTCGTCATCCGTCAGGCGTCCGCCACCGATATCCGCGAAACCGAACGCGAGACGCAGAAAGAGGCGTTCGCGAAGCGCCACCTTCCCCTTCAGCTCGATGAAGTTGACCCCGACATCCTTGTATTCCAGCCGTGAGGAGGGATTGCCGACCCTTGGCTCGACCACCGACGCATTGTGGCTCCACGTCGTGGAGCCGCTCGAGATCCACCCTCCGAGCCCGGCCTCGAATCGGAGCGCGGGACGCGAAGTCGTGGTGGGCGCGGGCGGTTGTGCACCGGCCGGAACAACGACAGCGCTCGACACGGCCACGAGCGAGGCCAGCAGCGCGGCGCCGTGTCGCGTGACAGATCGACGCCACATCCGGCACAATGGGCTCGATGTGTGCTGAGGGAGGCTCACCTGTCGATCGCTATCGCCGAGCGCCGCCGCGCTGAATGACGACGGTGTCGACACACCGCTCCATCGCTTCCGGCATGGTGCGCCCACAGGCGGTCTGAATCTCCTGCATGCTCAGCGAGTGATCGAGCTGAACACCGTACCACACGAGCCAGGTTCCGATCCCGCAGAGCGCGACTAACCCAAGCGCCCCAAAAAGAACAATGCGTGGGTTCAAACCGACAGGCCGATCGGCCCCAATGACCGGTGCCGTCTCTACTCGCTGGATGGCCTGGAGGTCTCGCACGCCGTCTCCTATCGGGCCCCATCCTACAACGCGCGCATGTCATTCCCTAGCACTCATGAATTTCGTGCACGCGTGATCCTCCGAATGGACGACTCCCGTCCTATCAAGGCTGCGGGCCTCACCGCCTTCGGCTAACCACGTAGTCATGTCCTCGACACTGAAGGTGCAAAGCTACAAATTTACACATGTCAATTTCGGTCAACCCTCCAGTTCATAAAGAATGGTCACATTTTCCGAGTTTGTCCCAATCATCATCGTGCTCCGTGATGGCATGTCAGTTGCTAGTGTCCCCTCGGCGTCACACCCGCGCAGATTCAACCCCCTAATGGAGCAGGACACGACTAATCATGACTCCCCATGCCATTGATGAGAGGTTCGATCTTCACGCGAAGGTGATGCTTCCCCGCTTCTTCATGAGAGTGTTCCGTACGACGCTGCTGCTCAGCGTCCTCAGCGCGATGCTGGCGTCGGACCTCATGGCCCAAACGACGCCGCTCTCGGGCCCGCTGCGCGTGCATCCCACGAATTCGCGCTACTTCGTCGACCCGAACGGGCACACCGTGTACCTGACCGGATCGCACGTCTGGAACAATTTTCAGGACGGCAACGGCATCAGCTTCGCGTTCACCAACTACCTCACTCTGCTCAAGACCAACAATCACAACTTCATCCGGCTGTGGGCCCAGGAAGTTCCTCGCGCGGACGTGGGGATCAACCCCGCCCCGGGATGGAACGGCACCGATCCCTGGTATCAGACCGCTGCGCCGCTCCCCTACGCGCGCACCGGTCCCGGCACGGCCGCGGACGGTCTCCCCAAGTTCAACTTGACCCAATTCGATCAAGCCTACTTCGATCGCTTGCGAGCCAGAGTGATCGCCGCCCGGGACCAGGGTATCTACGTCGGCGTCATGTTGTTTAATTTTTGGACGGCGTGGAATGCGGACGACTGGTTCACCGGACGAAACGTCTGGCGCTACCACCCGTTCAACACGAATAACAACGTGAGCGGGATCAACGGCGATCCGAACGGCAACGGCAACGGCGAGGAAACTCACAAATTAGACTTGGCCGCCGTCACCCAAATACAGGAAGCCTACATCAAGAAGGTCATCGACACCGTCAATGACCTCGATAATGTTCTGTATGAAATTTCCAACGAGGACATGTTCGGCGAACCAGCCTGGCAGTATCACCTCATTGAGGTGATCAAGACCTACGAGGCGGGCAAGCCCAAACAGCATCCGGTGGGCATGACCGGCGCACAACAATTCAGCAACAGCATTCTTCTCATGCATCCGGGCGAGTGGATTTCGTTCGCCGGATCCACCTACGAGAGTCCGAACGACTCCTACACGAGCAATCCGCCAGCCGCGGACGGCACTCGGATCAGCCTGTTGGACACCGACCACTTGGGCTACATGGTGTTCCGGGACGATGCGGCCTTCACCCGCTCCTGGGTCTGGAAAAGCTTCACGCGCGGCCATCATCCCATCCTCATGGAGGATCTCGGCAGCAACGCCGGCTGGGTCGCGGGCCGATCGGCGATGGGCCACACACGCTCCTACGCCACTCGCATGAACCTCGCAGCCATGACGCCGCAGAATGCCATCTCGAGCACTGGCTACTGCTTGGCGAATACCGGCGCCGAATACCTGGTCTATCAACCGGGAAGCGGCGCGTTTATCGTCGATCTTGCCCCGAACTCCTATACCTACGAATGGTTCAATCCGACCACCGGGACGGTCGCCTCCACCGGGGTCGTCGGTGCCGCCGGCGGAAGTCAATCCTTCACCCCGCCGTTCAGCGGCCCCGCAGTGCTCTATCTGACAGCATCCGGCGTGTTGCCCGCCGCGGAGGTTTCGCTTCCAACGGCCATCGGGCATTGGCGATTCGACGAAGTCAGCGGCTCCACCGCCTCCGATGCCTCAGGCAACGGCTATCACGGCTCTCTCGTGAACGGCCCGGTCTGGACGACGGGACAAGTGGGAGGAGCCCTCAACTTCGACGGTGTCAACGACTATGTTCAGGTGAACAATGCCGGCGCGCTGTCTCCACAGCGGCTGACGGTCGCCGCATGGGTCAGACCAGGCTCGTTCGCCAACGCGAATTGGAACTCGATGCTCGTCAATCTGGGCACCCATGACTGGACCAACGGGTATTTCGGCTTGGCGATCCGGACGAGCGGCGCTCCCGTCGCCATGCTCAATATCGGAGGCGGGTCCTCCAACGCTTATTACTTGGACGGCCCGGTCCTCCCGGTGGGGCAGTGGCGCCATCTTGCGATGACCTACGATAACGCCACGCTCAAACTGTATGTGAACGGAACCTTGGCCGCGCAACGGTCGATCAACCGCACTCGGACGACCGGCACCGGGGCGTTGATCATGGGCCGTCGCGCGGACGCGGGACACTTCCTCAAAGGCGTGCTCGATGACATTCGCCTGTATAGCCAAGCCCTGACGGACGCAGATATCGCGGCTCTCGCCAGCACGGCTCCGTCGACTTCGCCGCCGCCGCCCCCACCGCCGCCGCCCCCGCCGCCGCCGCCCCCGCCGCCGCCGCCCCCACCGCCGCCGCCCCCACCGCCGCCGCCCCCACCGCCGTCTGGTGGCGGATCATCGGTCGCAGTCGGCTACTGGAAATTCGACGAAGCGTCGGGCTCGTCTGCGTTCGACGCAAGCGGCAATGGCTACACCGGCACACTGGTGAACGGTCCCACCTGGGGGGTGGGGCAGTTGAGCGGCGGACTCACCTTCGACGGCGTCAACGACTACGTCCAAGTCAACAATTCCGGCGCATTGTCACCTCAGTTTCTCACGGTCGCGGGATGGGTCAAACCGACGACCTTCTCGAACGTCAACTGGAACTCGATGCTCATCAATCTGGGCACCCATGACTGGACCAACGGGTATTTCGGCTTGGCGATCCGGACGAGCGGCGCTCCCGTCGCCATGCTCAATATCGGAGGCGGGTCCTCCAACGCTTATTACTTGGACGGCCCGGTCCTCCCGGTGGGGCAGTGGCGCCATCTTGCGATGACCTACGATAACGCCACGCTCAAACTGTATGTGAACGGAACCTTGGCCGCGCAACGGTCGATCAACCGCACCCGGACGACCGGCACCGGGGCGTTGATCATGGGCCGTCGCGCGGACGCGGGTCATTTCTTCAAAGGCGTGCTCGACGACGTCCGGGTGTACAGCTCGGCATTGGCTGCCACAGACGTTGCTGCGCTCGCCAATGCGCCTGCCCCGTCGCCGACGCCTCCCCCACCGCCTCCCCCACCGCCTCCCCCACCGCCTCCCCCACCTCCGCCACCCCCGCCACCGCCGTCCGGTGGGACATCCTACACGGCCTCGGCCGATTTTTCTGGTACACAGGGAAACAAAGGATGGTTTTATCAAGATTCCCAAGGCAGACCCATGACCTTCGATGCTGGAACCAATTCCTGGCAAGGTGCCGAGACCTATCTCGTTCTGTGGGGAAGCGGCGGCCATCCTGGTAGCGCCGCCGATGCAGTCAGGCGCTGGGTGGCCCCATCGGCCGGAAGCATTCAGATTACCGGCAACGCAGTCGATGGGGACTCAGGGGGGGGCGGCGGGGTCACCGTGTCGATTCGAAAGGGGTCATCCACCCTATGGCAACAAGCCCTCGCCAACGGCAATACAACGGGAGTGATCTTCAACGTCACATCCACCGTCTCGGCAGGTGACGCGATTGATTTCGTGATCAACCGCGGAGCTGATGGAAACAACGCACACGACTCGACGGGGTTCGACCCCACGATTGTGTACACCTCACTCGGCGGCTCGCAACCGCAGAGCGCGACCTTGACCTGGAACGCGAACACGGAATCGGACTTGGCCGGCTACCGTCTCTACCAAAGTACGACGTCAGGGACATACGGGAGCCCGATCGAGGTCGGCAATGTGACGTCCTACGCGGTCAACAACCTGGTGTCTGGAACGCGGTATTATTTCCGGCTCACTGCCGTCGATACCTCCGGAAACGAGAGCAGCCCCTCGAGCGAAGTGAGCATCCAGAAGTAACGATGTCCCTCCACACTTTCCACTCACCCCGGGGAGCCGCGCCTGCCGCCCAACGAGGGGACGGCGACGCCTTCCTCGGTGAGGCCGGAGGTGCACCACGGGCTCCCCTTACTTGACCCTCATGCCCGAGCCCCTGTATAAGAGCGCTCTTGTCTTGCTGGCGGTCCACGATCCGAAGGGTTCCTAGATCGTTGTTGCGCCCGTAGCTCAATGGATAGAGCACCAGACTACGGATCTGGGGGTTACAGGTTCAAGTCCTGTCGGGCGCGCCACTTGTATGGCGTGCACTTTGATCCAGCGCAGGGCTGGAAGACAGTCGATTCCGCGTCAGCCATCGACGCCCTGAACGCGTCGCGCTCGTGGCTCCACCCCGAGCAGATTGACAATCCTCCTGTCCCCTCCTTACACTCACGGGCGCGAGGCCCTCGGAAACTCACCATCTGAGCCGATCCGAACGATCCGCCCGCAATCACACTCTTCCGCGAAGGATTCCAGACCCGTGCGCCATACCCGCCCCGGCAATAGGACCGCCCTGACTGCTCTGCTCGTGCTATTGGACGCATGCCCTCTGCTTCTGGTTCTCGCGGTCTACCGCTACAGCTCGCTTCAGGACCTCGGTGACTACCTTCGTTCCTCGTTCGGGTTGGCCGCGTTGATGGCCGCTGCAACCGGCCTGCTTGCCGGGATTCTGTTGATGCGGCATCTCCGGCGCTTACCCGCAGTGTCCCGCCGCCCGGCCTTTTTGTTGGTCACGCTGAATGCCCTGACGCTTGTCCTGACCCTCGTGTCCGGCGAGATCTTTCTCCGCGTTCTCCATGAGATCGACATGCGCTGGCCACTGTGGTCGCAACATCACTTCATACTCCGAAGTTGGGATCGCACCTCGCAGGCATTCCGACAGGCTTTGGAGTCCGGCTCAACCATGGGAAGCTACCACGAATTCGACCCCCTGCTGGGCTGGCACATCGGCGCCAATCGCCGCAGTCCGGACGGACTCTACGCAAGTAGCGTCGAGGGCCTACGAAGCGACCGCCCCGGTGTCAGTCTCTTACTCCGACCGACGCTCACCGCGACCGGGCTCGGCGCGCATCGCCCGTCCCTTCGTGTGGCGCTCGTGGGCGATTCGTTCACTTTTGGGTACGAAGTGTCGTACCGAGACAGCTGGGCTCAAGCACTGGCCGCCCGTCTCGGGGGTGACTTCCAGATCCTGAATTTCGGTGTGATCGGCTATGGGATCAACCAATCCCGGTTGAAGTACGAGCGCGATGTTCGGCCTCTTCATCCCGACATCGTCGTGTTCAGCGCGATCTCTCATGATTTTGAGCGGGACGCCACCATCTACAACTTCCTTCCTTTCCCGGGGCAACTCAACCTTCCCTATCCCAGACCGCGCCCCGTGCTCCGCGATGGACGATTGGAGACGATCAACACGCCGTTGCCCACTCCGGAGGAAGTCTTCAAGACGGCCTCCCTCGGGGAACTTCCGTTCATTGAATACGATGCGAACTATGATTGGATGGACTGGGAACGTCCCCGATGGCGATGGCTCCAACAGTCCTTTCTCTTCCGCACCCTGACGTCGTGGCCTGCGGGGCCGCTGCCCGCACGGTCGGCGACGTTCGAGCAGGAAAAATGGACCCTGGAGCCTCGCGTCCTCCAGGCCTTTGCCGATTCGGTTCGCCAGGACGGGGCTGTCCCGATCTTCGTGTTTTTTCCCGAGAGACATGAGTTGGATTCTTCGACAGAGATCAACAAGCCGCAGAGCCCTCAAGGGATCCGAATGTTTCGTGCAGCGGGCCTTCCGTACGAAGACACGACCGAATGCATGCGTCGTGTGCCCAGGGGACATCGCTATGCGCCCCAGGATCATTTCTCAGTCGAATCCAACACCGCCGTGGCCGAGTGCCTTCTTCCGACGATCCTCCGCCACACCGCCGACCGCACCCCTCCAGCCAACCATCTCTGACCCCAAGCAAGGCCTTCTCCGCAAGCCCGTCCGATTCCCGCTCTTCTGGTCCACTATAATGACAGCAGGAGGCTGAATAAGCATGCGCGCCGGCCACCGGTGAGGCAAAGACGCGTTCGAGGGTCCCAATCACTTGACATCCCCTCCCCTGGCACATAAGCTCGATAACATGAATCGATTCCGTCGGTGGGCCGTGGTGGCCGCGGCGCTCTGGCTCACCGGCCTTGCCGGCTGTGGATTCGCGCGAAGCCATTACCTGCAGAACGGACTGGGGAAGGTCACCGAGCGGGAGGTCCGACAAGAACTGGGCGAGCCCGACGAGATCGTGACCAAAGACGGTGGCCAGACCGTCTGGATGTATGAAGACTGCCTGCCCCCGCGAGGATGTGATATCTGGTACCTGACGTTCGATCGAGATCGGATTCTGCGCGCATGGGAACGAGCACCGGAGCACCTATGAACACCCCCTTTCGTTCCTTGGGAACCACCTTCACCTCCAGAGCTTGTACGATGACGATCGGCCTCTGTCTGGCAAGCGGCATGGCCGCCTGCGGCCCGAACTCTGTCATGTTGCACAGTCAGACGGGAGAACCGATTCTCGTGCAGGAAAGCGCCTACACCGCCGCGGGATGCCGGCAGAATCTGGAGGAGGAAGCGCAACGGATCGGAATGCCCCTGCGGTCCACGGACGTCAAGGGATCCCTTTTCGGCGATACCCTCTTGTGGCCCTTCGTCAAAGGCTACGTCTGTCTGGGTACGGATCAGGATCTGCCGATCGGTGTTGTCGGGACCACCAGCCTCTATCGAGGCTAGCCATTGCGTCGGCAAGCCTGCCGCCACCCCTCCGTCGCCATCAGCCTTCCGATGCAATGTCTCCTATAGGGACCGCCGGAGAACAGCGTCGATGAGTCGAAATTCGTGGCGGCTATTCTGGTGCCTGTGGCTGGCCGTGATCCTGTCCGCGACTACCGTCTATTCGAACGTCTTCGTCGGACACTCACATTGGGAACTCGTAAAATGGCTCCCATTCCACAGTCAGGAACCGTGGGATGAGTATTTGATCGACCTGGGACAAAACCTCCTGCTCTTCTTCCCTCTCGGCTATGCCCAATACCCGGCTGGATTCGCCGGATCGAATCGACGATTGGTTGTCATTGCACTAACCGGCTTGTTCGTCTCTGCCGGAATCGAGCTCTTTCAAGTCTACTCCCACAATCGTTCGCCGGCGACCACCGACATCATCATGAATGGGCTCGGCGCCTGGTCTGGGGGCTGCTGGCATTGGCACATCACGTCGTCGAGTCCCCCGGCTCTCGCCGTCCGACCTCATCGACCCTCTGCTTCCTCAGACAGCGATTCCCAACCCACCTGAAGCACCAGCGCACCGTGTCAGATCTGCAGTTCCCGACGGCGCAGTGCCTGCATCATCTGCGGATCGCCGAGGCCTACTTCGCTCAAGGCGTCCATGATGTGAAGTCCTCGCGTCCGTACCAGTTCCTTCGCCTTAGCGTATTGGCCCCGATTGAAACGCGCCACCGCGGGCTGATTGTTGACGATTTGGCAGGCCAAGACCTCGTCCTCGACATCAAGAATCCCGCCCCGTTCCAATAATGCGCGCGCACGAGCTTCACTGATACCGTGTAATTCGGCGAACTCGGCCAGCCCTCCCGTTTCGACGAGTTGTCCATCCGGCATGATACACAAACGCTTGAAGTGCGGGGACCAATCCTTTCGAAAATCCACGTATTTAATATCGCCCCACTTCGCCACCCCACGGTCGAGCTTCGCCGCATCGAGGCCAAGGTTATTGTCTTTCAGCCGCGTTTGCAATTCGGGCGGAAGCGTCCGGTAAAAGACTCGGGCCGCCGCCTCCTCCAGGGACAGGGATTGCGACCGTACCAACTGCTCGGCCTCGCAGTATTGCGTCAGATCGAGCACCCACGTCTGCTTCGGTTGTTGCCCGTCGGGATCGATCCGGCACACGAAGAGGCCGCGCGTGACGAGCGCCCCCTCTTGGGGGTAGCGATAGACTCCGCCGCGTGAGAGGAGATCCGTCATGACCTCCAACGGCATGTCATAACTTTCGGACAAGACCTTGGCATGACCCGCCAGGTCTTCCGGCTGAGTCATGGCGCACACGGTCACGTTTCCGGGCGCATCATGCTCCGTATAGTCCTCGATGATGTTGTAGAGGACCGGGAGCTTGGGCTGACTGGTTTTCTTCTTGATCTTGAACATCCGTTCACTCGCTCCTTCGCTCCTGGCAGACCTCCCGGCCTGCCGACGATTCACGAACGCCGAAGGTGATCATAGGGCGGTAACGTGGTCAGCCGGGTATCCTCCACAGCCTCCCCGATCGTAAAATGATAGAGTGATTGAAATCGAGCGTCCCGCACCCCCAACACTTCGTGCACGGGATCGTCGAAAAAGCACCCGATCCCAGTCGCTCGGAGTCCGGCTGCCTCCGCTTCCAGATAGAGCACCTGCCCGATCATTCCGCATTCCCAGAAGAAACGGGGGTAGAGTGCCGGGCCATGCTCCCGCAACGGGGCGTCGAATTCCGCCAGCATACCGAGCGAAAAGGCGCTTGCTCCGGCGATGTCCTGATGGCAACTGAGTTGCGCGGCCAGCCGTCTGGCATCCCCCTCGGCCAAGACATACAGAGGCAATGAGAACGGGCAGCCGGGCGGCTTCTCCCAGGTGAACGCCGGATTCATGCTCTCTTTCAACGCCGGCAGCTTCGTGTCGTCCCGTACCAGGCAGTACAAACCCGGAGTCAGCCCGTCGACCAAATGGACGAACAACGCGAGATGGATACGAGGAGGCCGGGGCCAGCAATCCCAGGGCGGTGACGTCGGCCCCTTACCGCCCGCCCATCGAGGCATCACCCGAGATAACATGAAGAAGAACTGTGCCACGGGAATCGAGGTCTTTCCGTCGAAGGCCACGGCGCTGCGTCGTTGGTGGAAGATGTGATGCGCCGTGACGGGTCGCGCGGGCAGCCCTTCGATGTCACCGGCCGAAGACGTGATGGTGGGAGTCGCCGTCGCGTGACGACCAGGGCTTCGGGTCGCCTCCGCCACCTCGTCGACGATGTCCCAGATCAGCGGATCCTCCGGACTCAATCGGTTCGCCTTTCCATACCACTGAAGGCCCGCCCAGTCGGTTTCCGACCATGACGCCAGCCTCAAGGGAAACGTCTCCAGACCGCCCGGGGACGACCCTTCCGGCCACACCAGCGCCAGGCAATCGGCATGTTCCGGCTCGGCCCCGTCGACATCCTCACGGCGGCACACACCCAGCAGCGCGCTCACCTGCGCGTCGGAGAGCCCGTCGAGCACGACCAGCCGCCATCCCACGGCCGCCGCGGCCATCCGCGCGCTGCCGAGCGCGTGCCCCACGTCGTGGTGGCAATAGCGGAACGCACGCTCTCCGTATTTCCACGCTTCGCGCCAATAGATCGAGGTCAGCCCGAACAGGAAGCTTTCAGGAGGAAGCTCCTCCCAGAGCTGGTCGGCAAGATTACGAGGAATCAGGGCACGTTGCTCGAGACCATGCTCTTTCGGCGCGTAGTGATAGACGCCCGCGTCAGAGGCCAGACCAGCCATCGGTCTGACGAGCACATACCCCTCGGTCGGATGGAGATTGCCGCTGGAAGGATTGCTTCGCAGCGCCCAGCGGACCTCCCCGGCCTGTTTCCAGGCGGTAATCGAGAGAGCATACTCCAAAAAACGCGACAGCGAGTCGAGGGTGACCGGCCGGGGGGTAATGCGCCCCGGCACGTACAGATCGTCATACAACGGCGATCTGTCAGCTTCCGGTGGAAGGACCGGTAAAGGATACAGCGGCGCGCCGGCGTATCGTCGAAACGGGTCGGGTTGGTTCGCCCAGTCGAGGAAGCCGAGCGACCGGGCATACTGCAAGAACTGATGCTTGGTCTCGCGGTGATACCGCAACACCTGTTCGACCGGGGTCAAGCCTTGGGACCGCCGTGATAGCCGGGGCGGCGCCGGTGCATCTTGCCTCACCCGAGCACCTCCGGCGCCAGTCTAGCTGCCGTCTCACCGTAAAGTAAACGTCATCCCCTTTGTTGACCTTCGAAGGCGGCCTGCTTAGACTGCCGATCATCACGGTCGTCCGACGCACGATCCCGCTATGGATTTTGATCCTGCCCTCGAAGCGCAAGCCGCTCTTCAACGCTGTCGCGACTGTGGGGAATTGGGCGAACGCCTGGAGGAAGCGGAGGCGTTGGAATCGACCTTCTCCTCCAGCGCCGGACCGGAGGCGACCGATGCCTATCGTCGGTTGATCGAGCTGGGGGCCGCCTGCCCCCAGGCTCGGGGATTTCGCGAGTTCCTCATCTACATCACCTGGCAACAGGTCACCGAACACACGGTCCCCGTCTATTTCCGGGAGGGAGCGCGCCTGTGCGACGAGTTCCTCAGCGGACGCGACGAATCGATGACGGCCCGCACGCTGGCGCAAGTCCAGAGCCTGCGGCGCTCGTTCCGCAATGGTCTCGGATTGACCGATGAGGACGACCTGGACGAGGAATACAATCGGGACTCGTTTAAGGGCGGCGACTAGGATCTAGAGCCTCTCGCACGTCGGTCGGGGCGCTCGTCTCGCCCCGTGCGGCCGATGGCACGGCCGCCGGCGACAACCTCTCTTCAGCAGCTTCGGGCGACCCCGGCGCGATCTCGCCGCGCCGTCGCCAGAGATGCGCTCCGAGCATGACGCTCAGCGAAGGAATCCAGACCCAGTACCATTCCGTGGCCAGGACGGTGATCCCCTTGCGCGTGAAGAACAGATGCGGCTCCAGGGGCGACACCTCGATCGGGCGGAACGGCAGGAAGTACCGGTCATTGTGAAGGGGCGAAAAAAAGGCCACGCCCAGTCCCCCGTTCGTCATCGCATCCAACACCCCGTGCGAGGCGGTGGCCAGAAAGACAAACCCCCCAAGGCGACGACGTTCTCCAGCGGTCCGGTCGCGGAACGCGACCAGCAGGATCACCCCGCTCGTAAGCGCGGCGAAGGCAATCGAGTGGGAGAACCCACGGTGTCCGAGTGGATGTTCGTACGGAATGCCGAGCCAGAACCCGATTGAGTCGAGATCGGGCAGCACGGCACACAGAACGCCGAGCAACAGCAACCGCCAACGTCTCGGCGAGATCCCCAGCACAGACCCAACGGCCATCGCAGTAACAGCATGCGCAAATGCGGAAGCCACGACGCTCTCCTCAGCAAGAAGACGGCCCACCCGGTTCGGGCGTGTCGACGCCCGTTCAATTCCGTCGAGGTTCCGGCTCGGCCCCTCGCGTTGCCCCTACCGTGCCCTTGCAGCGGATGGACCGCCCCGACGAGAGGCCTCCCCAAACCACCGGCTCGTTCGGAACGGATGTGTCACCGACGAAGGGATCGTTGCACCCTATCAAGAGGAGGTGACCCTGGCAAGCGCTCAACTGGACGCCGGGGGCCAAACACTCTAAGGTGAGCGTATGTCGCAGGACGCTAGACAGAAGGCACGCATTTTCTTTCACCGCGGAGATCTGCGCCAAGCCCTTCGGTGGTACCGCGAGGCGGAGATCGTCGATCTGGCGAATGCGGATGATCTTGGGCTCGCCGAGACCTTGGGCAACCTGGGGAATGTCCTGGCGATGACGGGAGCCACCGATGAAGCCGAGAGCTGCTACCGCGAACTCCTGCCGCTTCAACGCCGTCGTGGAGATCTGGTCGCCGTGGCGCAAACGCTCGTGAACCTCGGCAACCTCCAAAAAGACGCCGACCGCCTGACTCCGGCGAGGGCCTACTACCTGGAAGCCCTGGCATTGGCGCAGGAGGCGCGGGACTTCCGAACCTTGGGGATCCTCCACTCGAACCTGGGCCTCCTCGACGCGGCGGAAGGACAGGGCGAACCCGCCGTCGCAGAATTTCGACAGGCGCTGGACTACCATCGGAGGGTCGGAGACGAAGAAGGGCTGGCCGTGCCCTACAGCCAACTGGGGAAGACGTTTCTGGACCTGGGGCGGCTGGTGGACGCGGAGCGATGCTTGAGCAACGCGTCGGAACACTCATCAAGCTGGGGAACGAACCGAGCGAAGCGGCGGTGCTTCGCGTCCGGTCCGAAACCTACGAGCGGCGGGAGGACCTGCTGTCGGCCATTCGATGCCTGGAGCGGGTCGTCCAGATCGGAGCTCGATATCGGCTGCCAGGTCAGGAGCGGGATCGGAGCAGGCTCCAGGAGCTGGTTACCGCTCAGTCGACTCGCACGCGAAGAAACCCTTCCTAGCCCGCCGACTTCGTGACGGTCGTCACGACCTCACCTTCAACCGGCGCAGCAGTAAGAGCGATCCGTCCCGAGCCCATCCGATGAATCGCACTGATGGACCGCGGGGATGGCCGGCTCCGGCCTTCCCGGACGCCCGGCTTCGGCACTTTCCTGGACAGATTGCGATCATCTGCTACAGTTGATGGCAGCGCTACATCCCCGTAACCACCTACATTCGACGAATCTCGATGGCCCCCTTACCCTGGCTGATCATCCTTCTCCTGTTGCCCTCGCTCATGATCGGTACCCCTCTATGGACGGCGCTGGCCGAAGACGCCTCGGACGGGCCCGGCTTTCGCATGGGTACCCAGGAACTGAGCCTGACCGCCGGTTATCTGCTGCCCCATCGTCTGACCGAGCACCATTCCACCAAACAGTCGGGACCGGCGGTCATGCCGTCCTGGACCATCACCCTGACCGACCCGGTCGGATCCGGCTGGTATCGCGGGCAACTGGCGATCGGCGCCGAGGTGGTGTACCTGGAGTTCCGGGAGCCGGTCATTTCGCACGGACTCGGGTTCACGCCGAAACTCAAGTGGACCTTCCTGATCTCGGAGCGCCTTCGCCCCTACTTCGAGTTTGCCGGCGGCCCCTTTTGGACGGACCTCACAAATCGAATCAAGATCAAGGAAGAGGATTCCGAGTTCAATTTCATCCTCACGGCGGGATTCGGTCTGTCCTGGTTCATCTCCAAGCAGGCGGCACTGAACATCGGATATCGCTTTCACCATATCAGCAATGCGGGCACCAATGTCCCGAACTTGGGACTGAATTCGAGTCTGCCGTTTGCCGGTTTCTCCTACTATTACTGAACCTTTTCCGGGAGTACTCGCCGTGACACGACCCAGCGCCCGATATCACAGTGGCCTTCTCCTGATGGTGTTCTGTGTGGAGTTGCTCGGCGCCGGGTGCAGTCGTTGGATGGAGGTCCAGGCCGTCGACCCGGCCTCGGACCAGTCGGACGTCCGGACCGGTCCCGTCGTGGCGGAACGCGTCCCGGTCGTCCTCACGTCCATCGCGGTCTCGCAAAACGGTTCGGCCGTGGCCCCCGCCACCGACTTGGAGCGACGGGTGCTCGATTCATTGGCTGAAACTCAACTGTTCTCCCGACTCGTCTATCCGAGGTATAGCGACACGGCGCCGGACGATCAGCATGTCCGCGCCAAGCTCTCCGTGGCCCTGTTCCCGGAACCCCATGCCGGCGCGGCGGCCTGGAAAGGGATCGTGATCGGCGCCTCGATGTTCCTCTTGGCTCCCGTCCTGCCCCTCGAGTACGAGTATGGCGCCAGGATGACGTTGGACCTCGAGCAAGGAGACGGCGACATCCATCGATACACCGTCAGCGCCGAAGGAGTGGCGCACTATCATCTGTTCGGGGCCACGCACTTGGCGGTCGACGAACTGAAGGCGCGCATCCTGGAGACGTGCCTGACCCAGTTGCAACGGGAACTCGTGAAAGATCGGATGTTCGTGCAGGCCGGTTATCTCGCCAAGCACCGGCCCGACCCGCGGCGAGGGACCGAATTCACGGCCATCCCCGCCACCGCTCCGGTGCATCGCCCGCCTCGCGCCATCTCCATCCTCCGTGCGAGTCCGCAATAGCGATTCCCTGGCCGAGATGATAAGATTTCGGTCACGATCACCACGACTGGAGTCCCATCATGACCGAAGCCGAAGCCCGTCAACGGATCGAGCAGGCCATCACCCAGTACGGCCCGCAAGCCGGGATGGCGATCGACCTGGTCATGAATGAGGTCCGCTCCGATCTGGGACGGAACGTCTTCAACGGCCTGGTCGATGAGTTCGACCTCGAGTTGCAGTACAACATCGCGCCGCTCGAAAACGATTACTCCAACTTCTGAGCCCCCGACGAGCACACCGCGGTGCCCCTTCTCTGGTGCAGCATCTCCGGCCACGGCTTCGGCCATGCGGCACAAGTGGCGCCGGTCCTGAACGCGCTTGCGCCCCTCATTCCGGACCTCCGCGTGGTGCTGCGCACGACGGTCCCCGCTGCCTTTTTTCACGCTCGCCTGACGCTTCCCTGGGACTATCGGCCCGCGCGGCAAGACATCGGCTGCGTACAAGACGGCCCGCTGAAAATCGACGTGAAGGAGACCTGGGCCGCGCATGAACGGTTCCATGCCGATTGGGATCGCGCGCTGGCCTCGGAGGCGGATCTGATGCGGACGGAGCGCCCCGATCTCGTGCTCTCGAACATTTCTTATTTCGCGCTGGCCGCCGCAGAAGCGGCGGGCTTTCGCTCGGTAGCGCTGGCGTCCTTGGCCTGGGACGAGATTATGTGTGCCTATGCCGAGCCGAACGATCGAGGCCATCAGGCGATCCTCGACCGCATGCGGCGCTGTTATGCCCTCGCCGAAGTCGTGGTCCGCCTGGCCCCCGCCCTCCCGCTTCGATCGTTTCGAACCGCCGTCGACGTGGGGCCCATCCTGGAACCGCGGCCACCGGAGGCGGCACGGTTGCGCCAGACCGTGGGCGCGACGGAGCACGAGCGGCTGGTCTTGGTCGGTTTCGGCGGCATCTCCCTGACCGCGCTGCCCTACGATCAGATGGAGCGCATGCAGGGGTATCGCTTTCTGGTGGACGGAGCCCTTCCCCGTTCCTTCACCCGGATCCATTCGGTCGATTCTTTGGGGATGCGTTTCATGACGGTGCTGGCCTCGACCGATCTGCTCATGACCAAGCCCGGCTACAGCACCATCGTCGAAGCCGTCGACAAATCCAAACCCGTCGTCTACGTCCGTCGATACAATTTCGGCGACGAACAGACACTGGTCGATTACCTCCATCGACATGGACGGGGAGTCGAACTGTCCATGGTGGATTTTGAGAGCGGCCGATGGGAAGCGTCGCTGGCTCTGGCGTGCGCCCCACGCTCCAGCGGGCTCCTCCCGCCTCCTCCGTCCGGCACATCAGAAGCCGCGGCCCTGCTGGCGCGGTATCTTGTCACCCCGCCTACAGCATAAAAGCGTTCGTGTCGTCCCGCGACGAATACACACGCTCGTCGGGCGCGCAGCCCCGTTCAATCCAGGTCTTCATGATGGTCGCCGATCTCCTGCCTGCATGATGATCACCGGAGGAACTCGCGCGTCTGACTCGCGAGGAATGCGACCGAATGGGTCGGGAAGGTGGGAAGCCGCTATCGGGAGAACGGATGGCGCCGGACCGCCGTAAAACGCGAATCTTTTTTGCCGATCGTTTCCTCGGTGTTATCATTTCTCGAATCGCCGTACCGTCCCGCACTTCACGCCTCACACCTGCATCGGCCTATGGACGACCCCGCACAGGACGCTCCTCCGAACGCCGTCGACGCTCAACTCCTGGCCCTCGTCGCCAAGAGGGACCTCCAGGCCTTCGGGCGCTTGTATGACGCCTCGAGCACGGTTTTGTTCACCCTGGCCATGCGCATGTTGGGCGAACGGGACGAGGCCGCAGAGACGTTGCAAGAGGTGTATCTGGAAATCGGCCGGAAGGCCGCGCGATACGACGTGTCGCGCGGCACACCAATGGCCTGGCTGGTTGCCCTGACGCGCACCCGCGCCTTGGAGCGACTCCGAGCGCGGGCTCAGCGCACCGGGACCCAGAGCGGTCGGACGAGAAGAGCCCGGACTCCGGTCCTAGAGCTGCCTCCGCCTCCCCTCGAGCCGTCAGAAGAAACGGAAACCCGCAAGCGCGTCGCTCATGCGTGGGCCGGCTTATCCTCGGGACACCGCCAGGTGCTGGAGTGGGGCTACTTCGACGGCCTCACATACCTGGAGATCGCCGCGCGACTCGACGAGCCTCCGGCCTCCGTGAGTCATCGCATTCGCGAGGGCATGGAGGAGTTACGGACGAGACTCCGGACGGCCTGGGACGCCCCTCCTCGCTATGGTACATGAAGAACTGATCGAGACCCTGCCGCTGTATGCCGCGGGGGTCCTGGATCGCGCCCAGCGACAGGAAATCGACACTCACCTCCTCACGGGATGTCCCGCCTGCCACGCGGATCTCAAGGAACTTCAGGCCGTGGCGGCCCTACTCCCGTACGCCCTCTCCCCGATGGCTCCGCCCCGCCCTCTGAAAGCCGCAGTGCTGAAATCCTGTCCTTCAGCTCACTCGGCGCCGGAGGTGCAGCAACGTCCCAATCGTCCGAGCTTGGAACCAGGCGAATGGATGAAGCACCTGTTCCCGCCCACACCCCGGTTTCCAACCTGGGCGCCCCCCGCTCTCGCCATCTTCGCCTCCCTCTTCGCAGGAAGTTTCTTATACATGGGGTACGCGGCCTACGTGCGCACGAACACCGACACCTCGATCATCACCGGACTACACACCGAGATGCAGCAGGCCCGGCAGCAGATCGACACGCTCGAAGAGCAAATCGGCCAGCGGGATCGCGCCATCGCCGATTTGACTGCCGCGGTCACAACACGAGACGGTATGATCAACCAGCTTCGCGAAACAGTGATCCTGCGCGAGGCGGAGCTCGATGATCTTCGCTATCAGCTCACCCAACTCGATAAGGATGCCTCCGCCCTGCGCCGGTCGCGGGCCCAGTTGGCGGACGTCGTGGGATTGCTTCGGTCACCCACGACGCGCGTCGTGACCATGCAGGGAGCCGAATCGGCCAGAGGAGCGGGGGGACTTCTGCTCTACGATCCGCCGACCGGCAGGGCGTTCTTCTACGCCTACAACCTCGCGCCGCCCCCGATCGGCAGAGCCTACCGGCTGTGGGCCATCGACAGGAAGCCGATCAGCGCCGGACTGCTCTATGTGGACAGCGGCCAGAAGGCGCGATTGGCGATCAAGAGCCTTTCCGCCGTGGCCGACATCTCGAGATTCGTCGTCACGCTCGAAGAGGAGGGAGAAGCACCTCAGCCGACCGGCCCGATCTATTTAACCGGTACGCCCTAGCCCGCATTGTTTACGATGACTTCTCCTGCACCCGCCGAGACGCCGCTGCGACACGCCTGGATGCAGCCTGCTGGCATCCAGGCGGGCAGGCTCGCCGCTCGGTCCCTCGACAGACTGGTTCAAGTCCGCCTCGGGCTCTCGCGACTCCGCATGCCCGTCTCGCCTGGCGTCTCCGCGGTTTCGTCACGAATTCTCGTGAATAATGCGGGCTAGCGACCGGTCCTTGCCGACTGTCCCACACCGATTGCCTTGTGTTATGGTCCGATGCGGCGAATCGGGATGCTCGCTCATCAGAGGACGAACATGGGATCGGAACAGAACGGCGAAGCAGCATGGGACCGCGACCGAGGCTACATGGCCGAAGCCTTAAGCGAGGCTGCACGCGCGGCCGCGCTCGGCGAAGTCCCGATCGGCGCGGTGCTGGTCCATCGGGATCGCATCCTCGTGCGCGCCCACAATCTCCGCGAAAGCCGCCACGATCCCACGGCCCATGCCGAGCTGCTCGTCATCCGGGAAGCCGCCGAGCAACTCGGCTCCTGGCGCCTGCTCGACACCACGCTCTACGTGACGCTCGAACCCTGTGCCATGTGTGCCGGGGCAATCGTCTTGGCCCGCATCCCCCGGCTCGTGTACGCCGCTCCGGACCCCAAGGCAGGAGCCTGTGGATCGTTGTTCAACCTGGTTCAGGATCGACGATTGAATCACCGCGTGGAGGTCCTGGATCGCCTCGGCGAACTGGAAAGCCAGCGGCTGCTGCAGTCGTTTTTCAGACAACTCAGAGAGTCACCCGACGTCTAATCGGCGGCTGACACGAGACGGCCGATCAGCTCTGGCGAACAATCGAAACAACGCAGCGTCCACCCGATCCCATCCGCCGTGACGGCCGCCAAGGAGGAGGGATAGGGTTCCAAGTATTCCACGAGCCACAGTGACGAGTCGGCGCCCTGGTCCAGGCGCACGGTCGTGGCTGTCGCCTCCGGACTCCATTCCACTCGACAGCCAGAGAGCGACCCCGCCAGGCCGACACCCGTCGCTTTGAGAACGGCCTCTTTGGCCGTCCAGTGCCGGAAGAAGACGGCCGCGCGCCGATCGACAGGGACCGACTCGATAGCCCGCGTTTCATCAGGGTGGAAGAAGCGGCGGCTGAGCTCCACCGTCGGCACCTCGCGTCGCAGATCCTCCACGTCGATTCCCACCCAGAGGTTCCACGCAAAGGCGAATAAAGTCGCGCCGCCGGAATGGGATACATTCCAGCCGAGCGCGTGGACCCCGGCAGGATGTGCGAGAACCGGTTTCCCACCGGGCTCGACGGAAATCTCGATGGATTCGGGACGCTGCCGCAAATACCCGCCCAACAGGGCCCGGAGCAACCCATGCACGAGTACGAAACGATCTCGCACGGCACGGCGAGTGAGTCGCGCCGCGCGTGCATGATCGTCGTGGTGGAGACAGCGTTCCAGCAGTTCGCGGTGCGGTGTCAGGGCCGAGAGGTCCGCGCGCCAGACCTGAATGACGTCGGCGGGCAACTGCGGGACACACGCAACGCGATCCCACGCGAGTCCCGGGTCGCTCCCGCTCGAATCCCGCGCAAGACCCGAATCCGACTCGCTAGCCTTCATCGTGGAATTTTCTTTGAAAATCGTCGTCGCACCCGGTAAGCTTCACTACTTTGCGGCCCGACGTGGAGAGGTGACGGAGTGGCCGAACGTGCCGGTCTCGAAAACCGGTGTCCGGGCAACTGGACCGTGGGTTCAAATCCCACCCTCTCCGCCACCCCGAGCTTGCTAGGCCGTCGGCTCTTCAGGCGTAGCCTTCTTCCTTGTGCCGCCGGAATTGTACACCTCAAGAGGCACTTCCCCTTCTGACCGCCCCCTTCGATGATACCCCCAAAAGCCCCATTGACCTTCCCGGGCTTGGTCAGACTTGTTCTCTACTCAACTCTTTCTTCGCCACCCCGGCTGGCGTCCGCCTTACAAAGCAGGCGCCGCCGCAGCTCCAGCATGGCGAGTGTGTAGCGCGCGCAATAAGCTCTGAGCGCCGCCGCAATACGATCGCGCTCGACCCAATCGGTCACTTCGAACGCCATCCGGATATAGTCGCGCGCGGCCACGGCTCCCCCTTGAATTTCGAGGTCTCCATAGGAGAGTGCCGGCACCACCGCCGGAAGGACGGATTTGATCGAATACGACCCCCTGAAATCCGGATGGTAGTAGTGGTCCTGCAGAATCTCCAAGAGGTCCCACAGGCGATTTTGGAGCGCGCCGATGGCGGACTTCCACTGCGGAAACCGCTCGGCAAGCGTCGCAAGCACCGATCGCTCATATTGTGAATAGACGCAGATGCTCCCCTTCTTGCCGAGCGACTCGAGCAGCCGCTCCACCAATTCCTCGCGGGGATCGTGGCTGCCTGTGGCCAAGTACTCGTGGTGTACGACTTCGCCGGTCTCCAATTCAATGTGATTCGACCATTGCACGGGAAGAACCTGATACGGGCGCGTCTCCGGGAAACGTGGCACCGCCGGCATGATGGTTTCGAAGTCCAGATGATGGACCGGATGCTGCACCTGTCGCAGGACCGTCCCGAGTCGCGGGCTGCACCATTCGACGTTCGCCCGCACCCGCTCTTGAATGGGGGAGAGCGTGGTACCGGGAGGGATGGCATCGATGGTGTCGATGCCCCGCGCCGCCAACCCTTTGATCACGCGTCGGTGGCCCGGCAGATGAAAGATCCATCGAGCCGGCTTCTCTTTCGTACAGTGAGCCCAATAGGGACACTCATAGGGACTGTGGCACTGCTCTCCCGGCTCAATGACCGGCACGGCGGGCCGGTCCAACACCGCCTGCATGGCCGCGAGGCGAGCCGGCAGCTCACCCACGCGCGATGCGATCTCGTCCGTCACGTCGTGCAGCGAAAAGAACTGCCCGAGATCGACCGGCCCGTCGGTGAAGACATATTGCGTACTCACGTGCATCAACAGACTGCCGAGCAGCCGTAGACCGGCTGCTTGCAACACGTAGGTTTGCAGCGCCAGGTCGTCGAGATGAACCTCCTTTCGTTTCGTCGACGACTTGACCTCGATCAGTCGCCAGCCGTCCGGCTGGCCGGCGCTCCCGACGACCCGTTCCAGAATATCGGCTCGGATCAAGACGCCGTGAGCCATGACCGCCGCTTCGAAGACGGCGGGCGCCGTGGGATCGGCCAGCAACGCGGCGGTGGTCTCGAGGGCTCGCTGCGTCTGCCGGTAGCCCGCCTCCACCAACACGCCACCTGGAAACTTGCGCCGTGCGAGCACGCCGATCTCCGTTCCCATATCCAGGATGGCCCGGGTGGCCTCGTCGGCCGGGGAAGCCAGTTCGGGGTGATGCGTATCCAGATACAGACGCTTGTCGCATTGGAGACCGGCGAGGTATCGTGATTTGGAGAGTCGTGGCATACGAAGAAAGCCGTCAGAATACAACGAAGGCCTTTACGACAACCCTCCGTCAAGCTACAAGAGGGGTGAGTCCTGTGTCTAGCACGCGAGTGTCCCCTACCTCATGACCGGACGCATCAACCCCATCCGTTGGTCGGTCCTCACCCTGGCTCTCCCCGTAACGGTCAGCAGCCTTCTTCAACGTGCTGAAGGCATTCTCGGCGTGTTTCTGGTCGGCGGTCTCGGAACCGACGCCATTGCCGCCGTCGGGTTGAGCCAATTGCTGATCTTCATCGCCACGACCCTGCTGGCCGGATTGTCGGTCAGCGGCACCGTGGTCGTCGCGCAACTCTGGGGCGCGCGACGAATGCACGAAGCAGGGCTGGCCGCCGCCCATCTGCTGGCCCTGGCGCTCCTGACCGCGACAGGGTTCGCCCTCCTCGGCTGGATGAGCGCGCCAATGCTCATGTCCCTCTTGGGCGCCGACCCGGACGTCATCCGCCTGGCCGGCTCCTATGTCAGGTTCATGTTCGTCATCCTACCTGTCACGGTCACTATCCACATCCTGTCCTCGATTCTCCAAGGCACCGGCGACACCAAAGCGCCTGCGCTTTGCCTGCTGATGGTGAACGTCCTCTACGTCGCTCTGGCCTACAGCCTGATTTACGGCACGGCCGAATGGCCCGCGATGGGCATTCAAGGGGCGGCGGTGGGGGCCGGCGTGGCCGAGAGCGTCGGCGCGGGCTTCCTCCTGTGGCGATGCCGCCGCGTCCTGCGCCGCCCCACCCGTGTGCACTGGGATCTCCTGAAGTCGGCCTGGTTGGTCGGCGCCCCGGCCTCCGGGGAACGGGTCGTGCAGCAGGCGGGCATTCTGCTTTACACCAAACTGGTCATCGGATACGGGACGGTCGCCTATGCGGCCCATCAGGTCGGCCTGTCCATCGAGGCCCTCTCGTTTCTCCCCGGTTATGGATTTGCGATCGCCGCTGCCTCGATGGTGGGGCAAAGTATCGGAGCGCGCAAGTTTCAACGGGCCAAGATGGAAAACTGGGAAGCCAATCGCCAGGCCGCCCTGATGATGGCCGGGATGGGCCTCGTGTTCTTCTTTTTCCCCTATGCGTTGTTGAGACTCTTCACCAGCGACGACGCCGTCATCGAACTGGGCACGTCGTTTCTCAAGATCGTCGCCCTGATTCAGATTCCCCTTGCCCTCACGATGGTCCTTTCCGGGTCGCTGCGCGGGGCCGGTGACACTCGGTTCATCATGGGGGCGACCTTCGTCGGCATGTGGGGCGTGCGCCTCCCCGCGGCCTATGCGGCCGCCCACTTTTTCCCCCACACCGTGCTGGCCGTCTGGTGGGGGATGGTCGTCGACTGGACCGTGCGCATGCTGCTCTTGCTGTGGCGTTACCGATCGGAGCGCTGGCGGGCAATCCACGTGATTCAGAACGTCTAGCCGAGCGTCCGCCTGTCACCGTATTTTGACAGCCTCGACCTGAAATTGCGCCTCGTAGAGTCCGGCGTACACGCCGCCCTGCTGCATCAGGCGATCGCGCGCGCCTTTCTCCGCGATCGCGTGATCCACGACGAGGACTCGATCGATGCCGCGTAGGGTCGACAGCCGGTGCATGATCAGCGGGTCCTCATATCGGCGTTAACGCCGCCTTCGCCACAGTATTGATCGATGCCCAGAGACTCCGCCTTGCAAGGCGGGCGGTCAGCAACCCGCGGATTGATTTGGTCATAAACTTGGTCTAGTATTTGGGTATGATTCGGATCAACATTCATGAGGCCAAGACTCATCTCTCTTATTACCTGGCCAAGTTGAAGGGCGGAGAGGACAGGATCGTGGTGTGCAACCGCAATCAGCCGATCGCGGAGATTCGCCCCTTGGCGACCCCGCCTGCTCGTAAGCGCCCACTCGGACTGGCGAAAGGCCTCCTTACCATTCCCAAGGAATTTTTTGAACCGTTGCCGGACGACCTCCTCGATTCGTTCTCCGGCAAGACACGATGAAACTGCTCCTGGATACCTGCACGTTTCTCTGGCTCGTCACGGACGATGCGGCGATTTCCAAACGAGCCCGGGACCTCTTCACTGACCCCGCCAATGAAGTTTATCTCAGCGCCGTCTCCGTCTGGGAGATGGTCCTCAAATTCAGCCTGGGCAAGCTCATCTTCCCGGAGGCGCCCGAGCGATTCATTCCGGAACAACGAGAGCGACATGCCATTGCGCCGCTCGCCTTAGAGGAACAGGCCACCGTCTATGTCCACCGCCTGCCCGGACTCCATCGTGATCCGTTCGACCGCATGCTGATTTGCCAGGCCATCCAACACGAGCTGACCCTGCTGACTCCCGATCCATTGATTACCCAATACGCGGTCAAGACCGTCTGGTAGGACACGGCCTCTTCTTCCTGCGATTCTTTCTACTCACACCTGGAACTGAGCCTCGTACAGGCCGGCGTAGATTCCGCCCTGCTGCATCAGGCGGTCGTGCGTGCCTTCCTCCGCGATCCGACCCTGATCCACGACGAGGATTCGATCGACGTCGTGCAACGTCGACAGGCGATGGGCGATGATGAACGTGGTTCGGCCCTTGGTCAGTTCGTTCAACGCCTCGCGAATTTTCACTTCGGTCTCGGTGTCGATGTTGGAGGTGGCCTCGTCGAAGATGACGATGGGAGGGTCCTTGAGGAGCACCCGCGCGATCGAGACGCGTTGCTTCTGGCCGACCGAGAGTTTGACCCCGCGCTCCCCGATCCAGGTGTCGTAGCCTTCGGGCAACGCTCGAATGAATTCATGGGCGCGGGCCGCTTGCGCCACCGCCTCGATACGTGACTGGTCGGCCCCCAGATCGCCGTACGCGATGTTCTCCCGCACGGTGCCGTTGAACAAGAAGGGCTCCTGCTGCACGAGCCCGATCTGGCTCCGCAGGAAGGCCAGCGGCAGCTCACGGACATCGTGCCCATCAATCGTGATCGAGCCGCTGTTCACGTCGTAGAATCGCATGAGCAGCTTGAGCAGCGTGCTCTTGCCCGCGCCGCTCGGCCCGACCAGCGCCACCCGTTCCCCCGCCCTCACCGACAGGCTCACCGCCTGCAGCACGGGGACATCCGATCGATAGCGAAAATCGACGCGGGAGAACCGGACGGCCCCCGGCAGGCGATCCGCCGGCGCGACGGCTCCGGGCTTGTCCGCCACCTCGGGTATCGTGTCCAGCACGTCAAAGACCCGCTCGCTCGCCGCCAACGCATGTTGCAGCATGTGATTGACGGAATGAATCTGATTGATCGGAACATAAAACAGGGCCAAGTAGGAGAGAAACAAGACCAACTCTCCGAGCGTCAGGCGCCCCGCGAGGACTTCGCCCGAGCCGTACCAGAGGATCAAGACCGTGCCGAGGCTCCCGACGAAGATCATGCTCGGGGAATAGATGGACCAGAGATACATGGCGTTCAGATTGCTCCGGCTGTAGGCCTGGCTCAACCGGTCGAACCGGCTTTGCTCGTGCGCCTGCCGGTTGAAGCCCATCGACTCGCGGATCCCGGAGAGGGCGTCCTGCAGATAGGCGTTCAACTCGGCCAGGCCCTTCCGGACCTGGTGGTAGTAGCCGTGCACGGTCGTGGTGAAACGGGTTGCCGAGAGGACGAGAATCGGGATGGGCACCAGGGCCAAGAGCGCCAGCTTCCAGTTGAGCGTCAGCAGCATGGCCATGATGCCGAGGAGCGTCAGCGTCGCGGTCAGCACGCCCTCCACGCCGTCGATGAAGATCCGCTCGACGTGTTCCGTATCGTTGGAGACGCGGGACATGATCTCCCCCGTCGAGCGATTTTCGAAGTAGCTGATCGACAGGCGCTGGAGCGCGGCGAACACCTCTCTGCGCAGGTCGTGCACGACCTGCTGTTCCAGACGATTGTTCAGCCGGATGCGGAAGGAGGCGAAGAGGTTTTTCAAGCCATGGGCCAGCACCAGGCCGGCCAGGACCCACGGCAACAGCGCGGGTTGCTTGGCTTGAATCACGTCGTCAATGACGACCTTAATGAACCATGGCGGAACCAGGTCCATGGCGGTCGCCGTGGCCGCGCAGGCCACCGTGACAAACGCCAGCCACCGATAGGGCCGAAGATAACGAAGGACGCGCAGGAGGGACTTCACGACGTCAGGCCGAACCTCGCACGAGCGAAGGCCACTCGAGCGGTCGCCTCGGATTGGTCGGGTTGCTGATCCAAGGGGCTTCCATCAGCAATGAGTGCGCTCCTCTTGCGGCGGCCGCGTGTCCTTTCCGCTTCCGATCCTCACTTCCATGCGGCCTACCCCTTTCACGTTCGCACAGAGATCGCCGAGGCCCGGCGTGATCAGACGGAACGGGCCGCCTTTGACCTCGGGCAGCGGCTGGTCGTCGAGTTCGTAGAGCAACAGTCCGAAGTCGCGCGCTTGCTGCAACGTCAACGTCGCCGCGTACTTGCCGTCGATCGAGTGGAAGGTCACGTGATCCGCCGCCGGCGCCAGCGCCGGCACTTCCAACAAGCCCCTCACCCGGATGGCTTTCCCTTTCATGCCGTGCATCAGGGTCCCCACGTCCTCCACCCGCTGGTCCTCCGGCAACTGTGCGATCGCCTGTCGATCGAGGGAGACCGGCTGCACGACAGCCCCGTCGATCCGGACGAGGCCGGGTCCGATGCGATCCTTGCTCGTAATGACCTTGATCATGGCCGTGAGCGCCTCGTTCACGGGGGTTGGAATGCCGAGTCCGCGCCCCTTCTCCACGATGTACCCGTTGAGAGAGTCGATCTCCGTCGGTCGCTCGGCCTTCCAGTCATCGTACATCGACGTGTGGATATCGCGGAGTTCCTGCGTCCACTTCACGACCCTGTCCGCCATATCGGAGGGAAGCGGCACTTTGAGGGCCGCGGCCACGGCCATGACTTCCTCGACGATACCGTGGATCACGCGGAGCATTTCGGGATGGTCCAACGCCTTGGCGACCTTGTCGTCGATCACGACGGTCAACGGGTTGAAGACACAGTTCCAACACATCTTCTCCCACTTGCTGCGGCGCACGTCCTTCGTGAGCTGGCAGGGAATCCCGGCGGCCTTGAACAAGTCCTGAATCGCAAGTACGCGCGGGCTTTCCTGCCCCATCATCTCGCCGATCGCCACGGCCCCCTTCTTATAGTGATCGATCACCCCTGGTTCCGCGATCTTGGCATAGATGAACGCCACGCCGCCGACCACGCAGTCGCGCTTGAGTTTGGACAACAGGCGATCCTCCGCGTCGACCCCGTTCTGAAGTGTCAAGAGGACCGTCTTCTCAGTGAGGATCGGCTCCAGTTGCGACAGGACCTCATCGAGGTCGTACGCCTTGACCGACAGGATGACCAGGTCCGGCGAAGGCAGCTCCCGAGGATCCGAGGCGGCGGGAGGATGCACCGTGAAGCTCCCGGACGCGCTGCGCACGGTCAGACCTCTCGCCTTGACGGCAGCCAGGGTCTTCGGCCTCAACAGAAACGAGACGTTCGGATCGGCTTTCGCCAAATGCGCGCCGAAGAATCCGCCGACCGAGCCGGCACCGACCACCATCACCTGACGCATGACGTTTCCCTCTCGATAATCGATTGCTCGGTACTATACCACGGCGACGAAATCGCCGGCATTCGCTATACTGGCTGAGCCATGTGCTCGACCCTGCCCGAATCGCGCGCCAGGCTCGCGTCGGCCTCCCGAATCACCGTGTTGACCGGCGCGGGCATTTCGGCGGACAGCGGAGTGCCCACGTTTCGCGGAGCCGACGGCTTGTGGCGCAACTTCCGAGCCGAGGATCTGGCGACCCCCGAGGCCTTCGCGCGCGATCCGCGCCTCGTCTGGGAATGGTATAACTGGCGACGAGAATTGATCGCGACGAAGTCACCGAATCCCGCGCACGTCGCGCTGGCCGAACTGGATCGCCGAACTCCGGATTTCTGGCTCATCACCCAGAACGTCGACGGACTGCACCGGGCCGCGGGGGCCGCACGCCTCTCGGAAATTCACGGCAATATCTGGAAGGTTCGCTGCACGGCCTGCGGGCGCGTGGCCGAAAATCGTGAGGTGCCCATCCCGATCCTGCCGGTCTGCCCGGTCTGCGGGGGACTGTTGCGTCCCCATATCGTGTGGTTCGGCGAGTCACTGGCTGCGGAGGACGTGGAGCGAAGTTATGCGGCGCTCGCGTCCTGTGAGGTCCTGTTGATCGTCGGCACCTCGGGCCTGGTCTACCCCGCGGCATCGTTCGCCCCGGTGGCGAAGCAAGCAGGCGCCTTCGTCATCGAGGTCAACCTCGACCCCACCCCGAACACCGGGCTGGTCGATGCGGCGCTCCAAGGCCGCGCCAAGGACATCGTCCCGCTCCTGGTCGGGTAGCGCCCACCCGATCGCTCATCCCCTCCGTTCGAGCAAGGCAGGGATTTCATTGAGCGACGTGATTCTAATCGGGGACGTAGTCGCAGATTGGTCGGCACGATCCCAGTCACCCGACCGGTCGATCCAGACCCCGGTGAGGCCCGCCTTTTCCGCTCCCTCCACATCCTCGCGAAGATGGTCTCCCACATGGAGCACCTCATCCGGATCCAGCGCGTGCTTGTCCAGCGCGAGCCGGAAGATCGCCGGGGCGGGCTTGGCCGCGCGCGCCAGACTCGAAATCGTGACGGTGTCGAACCGGTCCGCGAGATCCAGGCTCCGCAACACAGTGAAGAGGCGGGAGTCGAAATTGGACACAATGCCCAGTTCCAATCCCCTGGCACGTAACTGGTCCAGCGTCCCGAGTGTATCGGGGTAGAGTCTCCAAAACTCCGGCCCGTCGAACCGGCGGAACACTTCGTCGAAAAAATCATCGAATCGATCGAACATGCCGACTCGGTAGAACACGTTGTGGACGACGTCGAACCACCAGAGGCGCTCGCACCGTTTGATCTCCGCCTGATCATCCACCAAGAAGACCGGCGGCGGAGCATCCTGCATCGCCCGCTGGAAGGCACTCTTGAGCGCCTGGGCGGAATCCGGTCTGGCTCGAAATCCATAGGCTGTCGCCACCTGCAGATAAATCTCCGAAACCGGCTTCGTCACGGTAAAGAGAGTCCCCGCGGCATCGAAAAATACGGCACGAATGGGCGGAGGCGGGGGGCTCACCACTGCCTCCGGTCGGCTCGACCGAGCGCGCGAGCGGCGGCCGTGGCCTGCCCCACAACTAACACGGCGAAATGAAGCCTTTCTTTTGACAAAGCAGGACCCCTCTGTTAGCGTCGATTCAAGCTACATTTCGGGAGCATCGTTTCATGGCCGCACGACTGTTTGTCATTGATGGAAGCCCGGCGGTCCGGCGCATGGTGGAGCAGGTGTCCGCCACGGAGGGCTACGAGGTGCATGCGTTCTCGGACGGCCCCAGCGCGCTGCGCGCGGCCAAGACCCTCGCCCCGCGCACGGTGATCGCCGACTTCCACCTCGATAAGATTACATTCTCCAGTTTCTGCAAAGAACTCGGTAAGCTGGACAGCCTGGCCGAGACGTCCATCGTTTCCTTGGTCGATTCCTCGGATAAGGTCGATGAAAAGACCTATCGATCCATGGGCGTCGCAGTCTTTCTCACGAAGCCCCTCGAACCGGGCAACCTCATCGAGACCCTTCGAGAGCTCTCGGCCAAGCAGGCGAAGAAAGGCGGCACCTCGAAAACCAAGCGGACGTGGCCCCCTGTCACGACTTCGACCGACCTTGAGGATGAGGAGATGCCGGACGTCGGAGACGCTGGAGAAACCGTCCTTGATGATCGGACCGACCTGCCTCAGGCCCACACGACCGCTCCGTCGCCCGCCACGCCTGCACCACCCCAGACCAGTCCTTCCTCCCCCCGTGCGCAAGAGGCACCCGCGCAACTGGAGACGGCGAGTAAGACGCTGATCGATGCCATGGCGGCCGGTATTATCCCGCAAGTCACCCAAATCATTCATGCGTCACTACCCGGGCTGATCGGAAAGGAAGTCGAGCAGCAGATCAGCGCGCGCCTTGCGGACACCGTTCGGCAGCAGATGACTCAGGCCCTTTCCCCCTCCGTCCTGGCCGAAACGGTCGATCCTATCGTCCGGCGGGAGGTGTCCGAGTTCGTGTCCAAACAACTGATCGCCCAGTTGGCCTCGATGGAATCGTCGATACTGCCTCGCCTGGAGGAGCAGATCAAGCCGCTCGTCCAACGCGCAGCCGAGGACATCGTGGCCGGACAGGTCGGAGGTCTCGTGGAGCAAGCTCTTCCCAACGTGGTGCGCGGGCAGATGGGAACGATCGATCGGTTGGTGGTCAATACGGTCCAGGATCTCGCTGCGCCTCAGGTCAAAGAGGCGGTCGAACAGGTGGTCCGGGAATCAGTGGATGCCCAGCTTCCCAAGGCGATCCGGGAACAGATCGGGTCGATCGACCGTCTGGTAGTGAACACGATCCAAGACCTCGCCGGCACTCAGGTACGAGAGAAGGTCGATCAACTGGTTCAAGACACGGTCCGAGACCGAATCGCAGAGGCTGTGCGCGACATTGTCCCCGCCCTGGCCGAAGCGAAGGTCACGGAGGAAATCAAACGGCTCAGCGCCCTCGACTGATCCTGGCCCCTCAGCACTCCTCTCATCCCCGACTTCTTAACGTTTCCCCTTCTTGACCGCCGCCCGGCGGGCGCGGACCAAGCTCTTCAACCGCTGCACGTTCTTCCGATGCTTCCGCCTGAGCTTCCGATCTTTCTCGCGTCCTCGTGCCATGAACGATTCCTCTCCGTTCGAATGAGGTGAGACAACCGATCCCCGAGCGGGCGATCTATAACACAGGCCTGGGAGCCGTACAAGCGCGGGCCGCTCGAGTGCGGCGGTGCGGACGCCAGCGGATTCTTGTGGGGGTGTGGGGTGCGTGTTAAGATGCCGCCTCTCGAAACCATGAACGGATACCATGACGAAACGTGAACTGGCCAAGGTCTACGAACCCCACCAGGTCGAGGCGCGATGGTACGAATATTGGGCCTCTCGCGGCTACTTTCGCCCTCGGACGGATGCCCAAGCGGAACCATACTCCATTGTGATTCCGCCTCCGAACGTGACGGGGTCGCTGCACGTGGGGCACGCGCTCAACAATTCGCTGCAGGACATTCTGATCCGCTGGCGCCGCATGCAGGGATGCGCCGCCTTGTGGATACCCGGGATGGATCACGCCGGCATCGCCACCCAAAACGTCGTGGAACGACAGTTGGCAGCCGAGGGGGCCACGCGGGAGGCGCTCGGCCGCGAGGCCTTCGTCCAGCGCGTCTGGCAGTGGAAGGAGCAGTCGGGCGGCACGATCCTCCGCCAGTTGCGGCGGCTGGGCGCCTCGTGCGACTGGGACCGGACACGATTCACTATGGACGAGGGACTCTCGAAGGCCGTCCGTGAGGTGTTCGTTCGGCTGTACGAAGACGGCTTGCTCTATCGAGGCGAGCGACTGATTAACTGGTGCCCGCGCTGCCTGACGGCGCTCTCCGACATCGAAGTCGAGCATGAGGAGACCACGGGAAAGCTCTACACGATCCGATACCCCCTCGCAGACGATCCATTGCGGCACCTCCTGGTTGCCACGACCCGCCCCGAAACCATGCTGGGCGACACGGCGGTGGCCATGCATCCGGACGATGAGCGGTACCGACATCTGATCGGCAAACGGGTGCAACTCCCCCTGACGACACGGGACATCCCCATCGTCGGCGATCCGATCCTGGTCGACCGCGAGTTCGGCACCGGCGCCGTAAAGATCACCCCCGCCCACGACTTCAACGACTTTGCGGCGGGCGAGCGCCATCATCTCCCCCGCGTCAAGATCATGGATCTTCATGCGCTCTTGGCCGCGCCGCTGCTGAGGACTGCGGAGGCCGAACCCTCTGTAGTGGAGGTGATCGGGGGATTGCCCGTCAACAAGGCCCGGCCCAAGATCGAACATATGCTCGCGGAACGAGAGTTGTTGGAAAAGATTGAGCCCCACAAGATGGCGCTCGGCAAATGCTACCGCTGCAAGACCGTGGTGGAACCCATGCTGTCGGACCAGTGGTTCGTCAGGATCCAACCGCTGGCCGAGCCCGCCATCCGAGTCGTCGAAGAAGGTGAGATTCGCATCATTCCGGAAGCCTGGAAGAACAACTATCTCGGATGGATGCGGGACATCAAAGATTGGTGCGTCTCCCGCCAGATTTGGTGGGGGCACCAAATTCCGGCTTGGTATTGCGAAACCTGCTACGGCCGCCCGTTCCTCAAACGGGCCTCCGACGGCGCCGCCGTGATCCCTTCCGACGCCGTGCCGATCGTGGCCAAGACCCAGCCGCAGGCCTGCGCCCAAGGGCACCCTACGCTGCACCAAGACCCCGACGTGCTGGATACCTGGTTTTCGTCGGCGCTCTGGCCGTTCTCTACGCTCGGATGGCCCGAGCAGACCGAGGATCTCAAGAAATTCTATCCGACCTCGACGCTGGTCACGGGGCTCGACATCCTGTTTTTCTGGGTCGCCCGTATGATCATGATGGGGCTGAAATTCATGGGGAACGTGCCCTTCCGCGACGTGTATATCCACGCGCTCGTCCGCGACGCCGAGGGGCAAAAGATGAGCAAGTCGAAGGGGAACGTCATCGACCCCCTCCATGTGATGGAACAGTACGGCACCGATTCGCTCCGGTTCACGCTCGCCTCGATGTCGACCCCTGGGCGAGACATCAAACTGGCGGAAGAGCGGATCGAGGGCTATCGCAATTTCGCCAACAAGATCTGGAACGCCGCGCGGTTCATCCTCATGAACCTCGACGGCCGGCGCGCGGCCGTCCCCGCGCCGGAGCGCTCGGTCGCGGACCGGTGGATCCTCTCGCGTCTGAACGCCACCATCCGATCCGTCACACAATCGCTCGAACAGTATCGGTTCGACCAGGCCTGCGGCACGCTGTATCAATTCATCTGGCACGAGTACTGCGATTGGTATCTCGAACTGGCCAAGGTCTCGCTCCAGCAACCGGACTCGTCCGAGGCCCAGCAAACCAGGCAGACGCTCCTCGAATCGTGTGAAACCGTGATGCGTTTGCTGCACCCGTTCATGCCGTTTCTCACGGAAGAGATTTGGCAAACGCTCCCTCATGAGGGAGAGAGCATCATGATCCGACCATATCCGATCGTCGATCCCACTTGGGAGGATCAGAAGGCCGAGGACTCTCTGTCGCTCTTCCAGCACAGCATCGCCCTGCTGCGCACGGGCCGCGCACTCGTCAATTACAGTCCCAGCGCCCAAGTGGCCTTTTTCGTCGACTCGCTGAATCCAGGGGGGCCCGTCACGCTGCGGGCCCTCAAGACCGCGCTTCGGGTCCTCGGCCGAGGTCCGGTGGAAGTCCTCCCCCATGCACAATGGAACGCCCCCCGACTACTTCGCCTTTCCGCACAGGGACTGACCGTCGGGCTGCACATCCAGGGAGAGGTAGATGTCAAAAAGGCCGTCGACCGCATCATCAAGCAACGCGATGAGGAACAAAAGGAAGCCCTGCGACTGCAGGGCAAGCTCTCCAACAAAGAGTTCGTGGACAAGGCCCCACCGGAGATCGTCGCCGATCACCACCAACGACTGGCCGCGATGACCCAAAATCAGGCCATCCTCGAGAGCAGTCTTCGGCAACTCCAGGCGATGGCGTGATGCCTGGCGACCATCCTGCCGTCTCCCGCGACGAGATCCTCCAAGTCGTTCAGCGGGCCCTATCCGAGGATCTCCCCTCCGGCGACGCAACGACCGCAGCCCTGTTTCCCGATCCCGTCCCTGCCACCGGCATCATCAGGGCCAAACAGGCGCTGACCGTGGCGGGGATCGCCCTCGCGACGGAAACGTTTCGACAGGTCGATCTCTCGCTCTCAGTCACGGTCCATGCGGATGACGGCCAGGCGGTGGAACCAGCCGCGCCGCTCCTTACCATTCAGGGCGACGGCCGCTCGATCCTGACCGCGGAACGGGTGGCGCTGAACTTCCTGCAACACCTCTCCGGAATCGCCACGCTCACGGCCGCGTTCTGCCGAGCCGTCCAGGACTACCCGGTGACACTCCTGGATACGCGAAAGACCACCCCTGGACTGAGGGCCCTTCAAAAGTGGGCCGTTCGTCTTGGTGGCGGCACCAATCATCGTTACTCCCTGAGCGATGCCATCATGATCAAGGACAACCATCTATTGCTTGCCTCCCGCCAAGGCCGAAGCCTGACCGAGTGCTGCCTCGCCGCCAGAAGCCAGGGCCGTCCAGGGCTTCGCGTCACCGTCGAAGTCGAACGGTTGGATCAGGTGCCGATGGCGTTGGAGGGTGGCGCGGACGTCATCCTGCTTGATAACATGACCCCCGACACGGTCCGGCGCGCCGTCGAGATGATCCAGGGCCGCGCGCACACCGAGGTGTCGGGCGGAATCACGCTCCGCAATGTTGTCGAATATGCCGCAGCCGGACCGACCTTCATTTCGATCGGCGCATTGACACACTCGGCGCCGGCGGTCGATATCAGCCTGAATCTAGCGGCTTCACCTCCGTGACCTAGAGCGACCGGACCGCCTCCGATCGCCTCGCTCCGCCGTGTACGACACCCTTTCACCCGACATCGTCACCTCGCTGTTGTCTACCACCCACCTGGGACGGACGCTCCACCTGTTGGACCAGACGGACTCGACCAATTCCGCGACGGCACAACTGGCCCAGGAGGGAGTTCCTCATGGCACGGTCGTCTGGACCGACCGCCAAACGGCCGGACGAGGGCGACGCGGACGGACGTGGTATGCCCGTCCCGGCACCAGTCTCTGTTTTTCCGTCCTCCTCCGCCCCTCCCTCCCCCTTGCACCCGACCCCCTGTGGCTCGGTTGGATCCCCCTGGCTTCAGCCGTCGGTGTCGCCGCCGGCATCGAACGCTCTCTCTCGATTTCATCCACACTGAAATGGCCCAACGACCTCCTGATCCAGGAACGGAAGGTCGGCGGCCTGTTGTGCGAAAGTCTGGGTTCCGCTGATCGTGCGCCTCTCCTCATCATCGGCGTCGGACTGAACGTGAATCTACGGCCGGATGATTTTCCGGATGAGCTGCGGGGTTGTGCAACCTCTCTCGCCGGCGAGGGCGAGGCGCCAGTCGACCGCTCGCAGCTCCTGGCCCATCTCCTCAATGAATTGGAACCGAGATTGGAACACGTCTGTCGTGGGGACTTGGACCAGGCACGGGAGGAGTATCGGCAGAGGTGCGTGACGATCGGCCGGCTGGTGCGCGTCGATCGACAAGGCGATGCAATTCCCCTGGAGGGCACAGCGGTGGGCATTTCGGACTCAGGCGGACTTCTGATTCAAGCACGAGGCGGCGCAGCCGGTCCCGGTCCGTCCGAGGTAGTTGAAGTCCTGGCGGGCGATGTGGTCCACTTGCGGTCCGCCATGATAAGGTGAAAGATGCTGCTGACGATCGACATCGGCAATACCAACATCGTCTGGGGCTTGTTCGAAGGACGCACCCTCAAAGGGCATTGGCGCCTGGCCACGGATGCATCCAAGACTCCCGATGAGTATGGCCTCGAGTTCCGCGGGTTACTGAACCTCGCAGGGTTTCGGTCAGAGGCCGTCGCCGGCGTCATCATTTCCAGCGTCGTCCCCTCACTGACGTCGACCTTCGAATCCCTCAGTGACGCTTACTTCCACCAGACCCCGCTGGTGGTAACGTCGGACATGGATACAGGACTCACGCTTCGCTACGCCAACCCGAGGGAGATCGGCAGTGATCGTATCGTGAACGCCGCGGCCGCCTTTCATCTGTACCGCACCGATCTGATCATCATCGATTTCGGAACGGCCACGACCTTCTGTGCCGTCACCGGACGGGGCGACTACCTCGGAGGGGTGATTGCTCCGGGCCTCGGGATCAGCGCGGACGTCCTCTGGTCTCGGACCGCGAAGCTTCCCAAGGTGGCCTTGGCGAAACCGAAAACCGTCATCGGCCGAGACACGGCGAGCAGCATGCAGTCCGGGTTGATTTACGGATATGCGGGCCTCGTGGACCACATCGTCGAACGAATGGTCCGCGAACTCTGCACGACTCCCCGCGTGGTCGCGACGGGGGGCCTGGCGGCTGTGATCGCCCCTGAGTCACACAGGATTGAAGAGATCCGCCCGTTCCTCACCCTCGAGGGTCTCGCATTACTCTACGCTCGATCGCGGGGTGAGCAGATCTAACTTCGCGCACTCGCTCCGCCAAAAATCAGAAAATCTTGCTGATCCCGTTGACTTTATCTCTCAGGTGGCTATCTCAACCCCACTAGAGGTGTATCTCGTGGCCGAACGACAAGAAAACGCAAGTACATTCAATGAGTTGACTTCAGAATCAGAACAGAATCGACAAGACACGCCGGACCAAACGGACTCCGTCGACGCGCTGAAGGCCTCATTAGCTGCGAAGACCGAAGAAGCAAACGCACTTCAGGATAAGTACGTTCGATTGGCGGCCGAATTGGAGAATTACAAGCGGGTATCGCAACGCGAGCAGCGCGACAGCATCAGGTTTGGCAATGAGTCGGTGCTGCGGGAGATACTTCCCGTCATCGACAATCTGGAACGGGCCATCAAGGCTTCCAAGTCCTCGACCGGCGCGGACGCGCTGATCCAAGGCGTGGAGCTCACGCTGAAGCAACTGGTCGAAAGCCTGGCCCGATTCGGAGTCAAGGCGATAGAAAGCACGGGACAACCGTTCGACCCGACACAACACCAGGCCGTTGCGCAGGTGGAATCGAGCTCCGTCGCTCCGGGTCACGTAGTTGAGGAATTTCAAAAGGGGTATCTGCTGCACGAGCGGGTTCTGAGAGCGGCAATGGTCACCGTGGCGGTGGCGCCGACGTCTCCGGACACCTAAGTACAACCGAATTCGACGGCATTCGTAAATAGGCAGAAGCGTTTTACGGAAGGAGCGCATCCATGGGAAAAGTCATCGGCATCGATTTAGGCACGACCAACTCGTGCGTCGCCATCATGAGCGGCGGAGACCCTGTCGTGATCGCCAACGCGGAAGGCAGCCGCACGACGCCGTCTGTGGTCGCCATTACCGACAAAGGTGAGCGCTTGGTCGGCCAAATCGCCAAACGGCAGGCCATTACCAATCCGGAGAACACGATTTATTCGGTCAAACGCCTGATGGGCCGGAAATTTCGATCGAAGGAAGTCCAAGAGGCCCTCAAGCGTCTCCCGTATAAGGTCCTCGAAGCCGACAACGGGGATGCCCATGTGGAGATCCGCGGCAAGCGTTACAGCCCCCCGGAAGTGTCCGCCATGATTCTTCAGAAGATGAGGCAAACGGCGGAAGACTATCTCGGCGAGAAGGTGACGGAAGCCGTCATTACGGTTCCCGCCTATTTCGACGACAGTCAGCGCCAAGCCACAAAAGATGCCGGACAAGTCTCAGGGTTGAACGTTCTGCGGATCATCAACGAACCGACGGCGGCCTCCCTCGCTTACGGCTTGGATAAGAAGAAGGACGAGCGGATCGCCGTCTACGATCTCGGCGGCGGCACGTTCGACATCTCCATCTTGGAAATCGGCGAAGGGGTGTTCGAGGTCAAGTCGACCAACGGCGACACCTACTTGGGGGGAGACGACTTCGACCTGCGCATCATGGATTGGCTGGTCGACGAGTTCAAGAAGGATCAGGGCATCGACCTCCGCAAAGACCGCATGGCGCTCCAGCGGCTCAAGGAGGCGGCGGAGCGGGCCAAGATCGAGCTGTCCTCCTCGCAGGAAAGCGAAATCAATCTCCCGTTCATCACGGCGGATGCCAGCGGCCCCAAGCATCTCGTGACCAAACTGACCCGCTCCAAGTTGGAACAACTGGTGGACGACCTCATCCAGCGCACGATCGAACCGTGCAAGAAGGCTCTTGCCGACGCCGGGGTGTCGCCTCGCGACATCAACGAAGTCGTACTGGTCGGCGGCATGACCCGCATGCCGAAGGTGATCCAGACGGTGAAGGACTTCTTCGGCAAAGAACCCCATCGAGGGGTCAACCCCGACGAAGTCGTGGCAATCGGCGCCGCCATTCAAGGCGGCGTATTGAAAGGCGAAGTGAAGGACGTGCTCCTCTTGGACGTCACCCCGCTCACCTTGGGAATCGAAACCCTGGGCGGCATCTTCACACATCTGATCGAACGCAACACCACGATTCCTACCAAGAAAAGCCAGGTCTTCTCCACCGCGGCCGACAACCAGACCGCAGTGACGATTCGCGTGTTCCAGGGCGAACGGGAAATGGCCAATGACAACAAACTCCTCGGCCAGTTCGACCTGGTCGGCATTCCCCCCGCTCCCCGGGGCATGCCGCAAGTCGAGGTGACCTTCGACATCGACGCCAACGGCATCGTGCACGTGTCGGCCAAGGACCTCGGCACCGGGAAGGAACAATCCATCAAGATCACCGCGTCCAGCGGTCTCAGCAAGGATGAAATCGACAAACTCGTGCGCGACGCACAGAGTCACTCCGAGGAGGACAAGAAGCGCCGTGCGCTGGCCGAAGCCAAGAATCAGGCGGACAGCCTGATCTACAGCACGGAGAAAAATCTCGCGGAGCACGGGGATAAGATCGCCGAAAACGACAAGACCCAAATCACCGATGCCTTGGCCGCGCTCAAGAAAGCTATGGAGGGAACGGACGCGTCCGCCATTCAGTCGGCCACCCAGACCTTGACCACGGCATCCCATAAGCTCGCCGAGGAGATGTACAAACGGGCTTCGGCGGCGGCGACTCCCGGAGGCGAGTCTCCTTCTGGAAGCGGAGAACAGCCAAAAACCGACGAGAAGGTCGTGGATGCGGAATTCGAAGAAGTGGACAAGGACAAGAAGTAAGTTACAATAACCCAGTCGAAGACCGAGCCCTGACCAGCTCAGGCTCGGTCTTTCTCTGTTGTTCCACCCTCGAGAGGCACAACCCCGGTGAGCAAGCGCGATTACTATGAAACGCTCGGCGTCGAGCGTACCGCCTCCGAGGACGAGATCAAGAAGGCCTTCCGCAAACTGGCCCGCCAGCACCATCCCGATGTGCAGCATGGCGAGAAAGACAAAAAACAGGCCGAGGAAAAATTCAAGGAAATCGCCGAAGCCTACGAGATCCTGAGCGACCAGGAGAAGCGGCGGCGCTACGACACCTTCGGTCACGCCGGCACACAAGGCGCCGGGGGCTTCGAAGGATTCGATTTCGGCCAGGGCGGCTTCGGGGACATCTTCAACGATATTTTCGAGGATTTTTTCGGCGGCACGCGCGGCGGAGGTCGCCAACGGAGCGAGCGGGGCTCGGACCTGCAGTATAACCTCGAAGTAACCTTCGAGGAGGCGGTCTTCGGTAAGGAAGCCAAGCTGAAGATTCCCCGGTGGGAAACCTGCCAAGATTGCGGCGGGACCGGCGCCCGATCCCAAACCAGTCTGAAAATCTGCCCCAGTTGCAAGGGGGCCGGCCAAATCCGGCTGCAACAGGGATTCTTCAGCATCAGTCGAACGTGTCATCACTGTAACGGAAACGGGCAGATCATCACCGATCCATGCAAGACCTGTCAGGGACGCCAGCGCGTCTATCGTGAGCGCATCCTCTCCGTCCAGATCCCGGCCGGAATCGAAGACGGCATGCGGCTCAGGCTTTCGAACGAAGGCGAACACGGCATCAACGGCGGCCCCCCTGGTGATCTGTTCGTCGCGCTCAAAGTCAAGCCGCACCCGGTCTTTAGTCGCCGGGGAACCGACGTGCACTGTGACGTCCCGATCAGCTTTGTCACCGCCATCCTCGGTGGAAAAGTGGAAGCCCCCACCTTGAAGGGAAGCACAATGATCAAAGTCGCTCCCGGAACGCAGCACGACAGTTCCGTCCGAATCAAGGGAGCCGGCATCCCTAGCTTGAAGGGCGCTCACCCCGGGGACCAGGTGTGCACCCTGAAGGTCCAGATCCCCACGAAATTGACGGACAAGCAACGGGACTTGCTCAGGGAATTCGCCAAGGAAAGCGGCATGTCGAAGGAACAGGACGGTGAAGGATTTCTAGATAAGGTGAAGACGCTGTTCGAATAGAACCGCCCGCCTGTTGTCGCTCGTCGCTTCCCCCGATGCCTGCTTTTTTTATCGATTCGCCGGACGTTCGGGGGTCCATCGTCACCGTCCGCGGGGATCTCCTTCATCATCTTCGCGCCAGTCTTCGAATCGAGGCCGGAGACACCCTCTATTTTACGGAAGCGCACACCCGGCGCCACCGGACGCGCGTCCTCTCGGTCGAGCGCGGGGGTTTAACCGCCACGATCGAGGAGACATGGGAGCGCCCCGCCCGCCGCGGGCCCGCACTCCTGCTGGCCCAGGCAATCCTGAAACACGATCCGATGGACTGGTTGGTTCAAAAGGCGACGGAACTCGGCGTGGCTCGGATCCAGCCGCTTCTGACGCGCCACGGTGTGGTGAGACCCGACGCCGGCCGAGCGGTAGCCCAGCGAGCCAGATGGCAACGCATCGCGCGCGAGGCCGCGCAACAATCCGAGCGGTGGGCCCCTCCCGACGTACTCGACCCGTTCCCCATCGAGCGATGGCTCACCGAGCATGACCGCTCGGATCCTCCTCTGGTCCTCGAGGAGCGACGAGGCGCTTCCACCCTTGCCGACCCCGACCTGCGTCTCTCCCGTCGATTGGTGACGCTGGTGGTCGGTCCGGAAGGCGGCTGGCAGGACGCGGAAACCGCGCTCATGCGGAGCGCCGGCGTGACATCGGTGGGACTGGGCCCCAACATTCTCAGGGCGGAAACAGCGGCTCTGGCCGCCATCAGCATTCTACAGAGCAGGCTGGGACAATTCACACCGGAAGGAATGCACGATCGCGAGGCCCAGCCTTAACCGCGGCCCTCTGGGATCCGGTTCCCTCAGCCGCGCCCCCTACCCGCGGGACACTCGGCCCTCGCTCACTCGAACCGAGAAGTCCCGAGGAGCGGCCGGCGAGGACCCGGCGTCAAGGAAGGATGTGGTGAATCACTCCATTCTCGCCCACCGCCCAACCCTGATGCGCATCGGCGAATGAGAGTCCGAAGAGGGACTGGCGTCCGAGGGAGGGCTGCGGAATCCACGATTCTCCCCCATCAATCGATCGATAGATCGAGCCGCGCTCGCCCACGATCCAGCCGGTCTTGGCGTCGGTGAATCGGATTTTCAACAGGTCGGTGACTCTCGTACAAGTCCCCACGCAGGATAATGAACGATCGGTCCAGTTCTGCCCGCCATCAGCCGTCTGTAACATCACGCCGGCGTTGCCCACCACCCAGCCGACCGCGGCATCCGCAAACCCCACGTCGAAAAACGTACCGGTGCTCTTGCTCTCCCGGGGTTGCCAGGTCGCACCGCCATCCCGTGTCAACAGAATCGTCCCAAGTGCGCCGACCGCCACCCCATGCCTCTCATCCAGGAATACCACACTATAGAGGTTGGCGCTGGACTCGCTCGATTGCTCGTTCCAATGGGCTCCCCCATCGTCCGTCCGCAAAATCGTGCCGCGTTCGCCTACCACCCAACCCATCGTGGGCGTCACGAAAGTCGCCGCATAGAGCGTCCCCTGCGTTCCGCTGATCTGTCTGGACCAGGTCTTGCCTCCGTCCGACGACGCCAAAATCGTCCCGTTCGCGCCAACCACCCAGCCATGACGCTCGTCGACAAACGTAACTCCGGTGAGCAAGGCCCCGGTCCCGCTCTTCATGGCCTTCCACCGCTTGCCGCCGTCCTCGGTGCGCACGACGGTGCCTCCCCCTCCGACTGCCCAACCCAACCGAGGAGTACGGAAAAAAACGGCCAGGAGCGTGTTTGCGGTTCCGCTTTGCTGCGCCGAGACCTTGATGGCAGGCAGCGCGAAGATCAACCCTGAGCCGATCGGAGAGCCGATCATCAGACCGGCAGTCAGGGCGAGGGACGACAGAAGGGCGACGGCCGGCAGGGCGCGTACCGGCCCTCGCCGAGCCACGACGGACGATGGACGAACCGATGAGAGTGATCGCACAGGGACGTCTTACTGATTCGTATTGGCATCCGGCCGGGTGTCGGTAAACCCGCTCTGGTCGGGAAGCCCACGCGCTTCGATCGTAAATTCCCCAACTGGAATGGACAAGTATCGTTGCGGCTGGCAACAGGTCCCATCCGGCAACGCATCCCAGGAGCCGCGCCGCACGACGATGGGCCCCTTGGAGAGGTCCGGCTGAAACTCCGCGCCTTTGCCGATTCCCCACAGGTGTCGGCGCGGCACACGGATCTGTATCTCGGTATCGGTCCACGACACGACCTGAACCGCCACCCCGTTGAAGAGCACTTCGGTCCTCGAGATATTCTCGTCGACGTCCTGGGGTTTTCGCTTGTAGGCGTGTTCGGACATGCCGATCTTCACCGTCTCACGCATCTTGATATACTCGCCGAATCCTGTGCCCTTGATGGTCACGATTTCATCCAACCCCGCCGAATGCGGCTCGTAGGAGGTCACCTGGGGGGTTACCAGCTTGAAGTCGCCCGCGGGATAGGACAGGACCTTCTTCTCGGCACAGCACGTCCCGTCCGGATTCGGACGATTGGCTCCGCGGGTGACCACGACCGGCCCATCCTTGGCGCTGAACGGCACCCAGGCGTCGATCCGATCGTTGTGCCAGCGATAGACAATACCCGGCACCCCGCCGAAGAACACCCCATTGTCGCCCTTGTCGAAATCGGTAAACGCAAAGGCGGACGACCCGCTCTCCGAATAGAGCCCAAAGTTCTGGCCGGTGATCTTGACCAGCGTCCCGATCGGGGCGGCCGTGGGCGTCATGGCCGTCACCTTCGGAGCCGTGAGCTCATATTGTCCAACCGTGCGTGTCTGGTCTCCATGCCGCAACACGACCGGGCCGGACTCGGCGTCGAGGGGGACGTGCACGACGATCGCCGTATCTTTCCATTGGGCGATCGTCGCCGGATGGCCGTTGAACAACAAGGCGTCCTCCGGCCCCTTGAGTTCGCCGAACCCGGAACCGAACACGACCACCTTGGTTCCCACGGGGCCGGTGGAGGGATCGATCCGTACCGTAGGGAGCAATTTGACATCAAGGGCGTTGCTGACCACGCGTTGAAGCTCGGCGCAGCACGACCCGTCCGGAAGAGGGTCCGAAGACCCCAAGCGCACCCGCACGGTTCCGCTCTTGGCATTGCTGGGAACCTGCACCTCGATTTTTTCGTCGTTCCAACGGCGCGCCCGCACCACCACATCGCCCACGACAATGTCGTTCACGCCAAACATCGAATTCGGATCCCGTGGCCCCGAGGTCGGACCGAAGTGCTTACCGAAAATCTGAATGGTCCCCCCCGGCTCGGTCTCCGACGGCTCGATACGTTCGATCACCGGATGGTGAACGGCGAAACGGCCGGCCACAATCCGTTGCTTGCCTTTGTGCACCTCCACGGGCCCGTCTGTAGCGGACGAGGGAACCTTGACCTCGATCAGCGTCGGTTCCCACCGCTGAACGAGCGCCGGCACGCCGTTGAAGACGACCCGATTCGATTGCGCCGAGACAAACGCCCCGAATCCCTCACCGGTAATGGTGACCGTCGCCCCGGGAGCCGCGGCACTCGGATTCATCTGCACCGCAATTTTTGGAGAGGGTTTCGAGGGTTTGGCCGATGCAGACTCGAGAGACATCGCCATCAAACCGACGCCCGCGACGAGCCCGGACAGGAGCAAGCAATTCAATCGACGCATGGTGGATCTCACTTCCTAGAAGATCATTATCCTGGGAGGTCCCTGCGCGTTGACGTTCCCCCACGCAGCGGATCCCCCTGACGCGGGAAAATGATGGAACCGAAGGGGTTGAAGGCACTATAACAAGCGGTTTTTTGGGGTGTCAAGGCAACTGCGGACAGATCACAATCATGCATGTCGCGCTCACACCGGCGCGCTCTTGGGCGATGTCACCTGAAGAATAAGCTCCAGCTCCACGGAGGCATTGAGGGGAAGTTCCGCGACTCCCACGGCCACCCTCGCATGACGACCCGCCTCCCCGAAAATTTGAACGAGCAGGTCCGATGCGCCGTTGATCACAGCCGGTTGCTGCACGAACCCCGGCGCCGACGCCACATAGCCGGTCAGTTTCACGACCCTGCGAACACGATCCAGACTGTCCAATTCCACCCGCGCGATGGCCAGGGCGTTCACGAGCGCCAGACGGGCCGCCTCTCTTCCCTGCTCGACCGTGACCTCATGGCCGAGTTTGCCGATGGAGAGCACGCGCCCCTCTTGGGATGGCAGCACGCCGCTGAGAAACAGAAGGTCTCCGGCCAAGACGGCGGGGATGTAATTGGCGACCGGCTTGGGGGCCGTCGGGAGGTCGATCCCTAACGCTTGTAACCGCGCGTCGAATGGCATTGCGCCAGCTACCCCACTCAGCCTGGTCGAAGGGCCGCCAGGAAACTCTCCCCCACCGACAGTCTCGCTGCCTGGAATGCCTCGGCAATCGTCTGGCCGAGATCCGCCAAAGAGGCTCGATCCCCCAAATTGACGCCACGCGCCAGGTTTGGGCCGAACACCAGCAGAGGGGCATATTCACGCGTGGCCAGTTGAGGACTCTGTGGATCACGCGCGTGATCGGCGATCAGGCACACGCAATCCTCCGACTTCAGCATCCGTTGGAGTTCAGGCAGGCGAGCATCGAACTGACGCAATTGTTCCGCCAAAATCGGCACGAATTCCTTGCGAGGAACTCTTGCCAGGTCGTCGAATAAGCCCGTGACAATGAGACCGCGCGGCGTCGTCGTCAAGGTCTTCAGCAGGTCGGACCAGGCCGTTGCCGTCCTCTCGACCGGGATGGATCGAGTGAACCCCGACCCATTGAAAAAATCCCCGCATTTGCCGAACGAGGTCACCAACTGCTCGGCGTCAAGAAGATGATCGAACAGCGACTTCGTCGGAGGCGGCACACAACTGTCGCGCCACCCGTCCACCCAATGCCAGGCCCCGGCGCTCCCGCCGAACGGTCTTGCCCCGACTCTCCAGATTCGCGTCGCGTCGCCGGCAGCAGTCCGGATCTCGCGCGCGATCCGGAACAGGTCTTTGACGGGGATCATCGACTCATGCGCGGCCACATAGCAGGCGCCGCCCGCATCGCCCCACACCACCAGCTTCTGCTCCCGCAGCGATTGCGGCCCCGTCGAATCAAGCACCTCGTCGAGCGCATCCGTCTTCGGAATCAAGACGCCGCGCTGCGCCACGCGTTCCACGAGGCGGAGCATGGGCGCCGGCAGACCGCTTCGATAGGAGGGCGGTGCGTCCGACAGCGGAATCCCCGCCAACTCCCACCAGGCGGACATGGCATCGCTACCAGGCGAACGCCGGCTCAGACGCCCGAAACAGCCTTCCGGCTGATCCATACGCCGGAGTCGTGGGTGTCGCGCGATGTAGCCGAAACCAAGAACATCGAGATTCGGAAGGGCCAGGTCCGGCATTGATGCGAAGAGATGCCCGAGAGAATCGACCGTTTCCTCTCGCTGGCCCACCGACCCGGGGAGGGCACCGAGACCAACGCCGTTGAGAACGAGGAGGATGATCCGACGAATCACGCGCGCACTATAACAGAATACCTAGAAGGCGAAAAGACGGATTCACCTAACCGTATCGATCGGCCCCGAACCGCTCGTGCTCTGCGCGCCGGGAAGCTCCTGTGGCGGGCAGTTCAGTTGAAACCATCGCATGGAAAGGCATGGCCGTCGTCGGCCCGTGCATGTCGCCTGTCATGGCGCCATCCGGTCAAACCAACGGGACCCGGGGCCGAACCGCTGCGCGCGGGAGACGATGCCCATCAGCCGCCACGCGGCTCCCCGTTGCACTCGCCGAGTATCGCGAGGCCCGCACTCGTGCCGATCCGGTCGGCGCCGGCTTCGAGCAGAGCCAACACCGTGCTCAGGGCGCGAATGCCTCCGGAGGCTTTGACCTTGGCGCGACCCTCGACCGCTGCTTTCATGAGGCGCACGTCTTCGACCCGAGCTCCTCCCGTGGAAAACCCGGTGGACGTCTTCACATAGTCCATCCCGGCCTCAACGGCCAGTCGGCAGGCGATGCGGATTTCGTCCTGGGTCAACAGGCAGGTTTCGAGGATGACCTTGTGCTCCGCGTGCGGGGCGGCCTCGCGCACCGCCGCCATGTCCTGCCTCACCCAATCGTGCTCGCCCGACTTCAGCCGGCTGACGTTGAGAACCATGTCGAGCACCATCGCCCCCTGCGCCGCCGCGTCTTGCGCCTCGGCCACCTTCGTGGCGGTGCGGTGGCCGCCGAGCGGGAAGCCGACCGGAACGCCCACCCGAATCCCCGTCCCTGCCACGGCCGCCACGGCCTCCTCCACATAACAGGGCGGAATGAAGATGACCGGAAAACCACAGCGCTCGGCCTCGGCGCACAGGCGCAGCACATCGGCGCGTGTCGCGTCTGGCCGCAGAATCGTGTGGTCGATCAGCGAGGCCAATTCCTCCCTCGTGAGAGAACGGTTCGTCACGGCGTCTTCGGGCAGGGGGTCACGGCTCAGGCCTGCGGGCGGGTGAGCCGGCGAAAGGGTCGCTTCTGGTAGCGCTCGACCGCTTCATTGTGCTCGGTGAGGGTCGAGGAGAATTCGTGGGTGCCGTCGTTGCGCGACACGAAGTAGAGATAGGAGGCATCGGCCGGATTCAGGGCCGCCCTGATCGCCTCTGCCCCGGGACTGGCGATCGGCCCGGGCGGTAACCCTGGGACTCGATACGTGTTATACGGACTCGTGCTCGAGAGATCCTTCTTGCGGATGTTGCCGTCGAAGGATTCCAATCCATAGATCACCGTCGGGTCGCTCTGGAGGGGAATCTTTCTCCTGAGCCGATTGTGGAACACGGCGGAGATCAGGCGACGCTCCTCACCAACGCTGGTTTCCTTTTCGATGACCGAGGCCAGAGTCAGCGTTTCGTGCAGGCTCATGTGCCTCAGTTCCGCCTGGCGCCGTAATTCCGGCGTCAACACCTGCCAAAGCTTGTCGACCATCGCCTGGATCAGATCTTTGGCCTTGGTCCCCCGTGCCACGTGATAGGTGTCGGGAAAGAGGTATCCCTCCAAGGTGGGCGCGTCGATGTGCAACGTGCGAACGAACTCCGGGTCCCTGGCGAGGCGCACGAACTCGCGCGCGTCCACCAGTTTTTCAATGTCCAGCAGATCGCCGATTTGCGCGATCGTATAGCCCTCCGGCACCGTGATGGGGTGCAACCGCACTTGCCCCGTCGTCAGCTTGGTCAATATCTCGTGGGGGGTCATGCTCGGGTTCAACTCATATTCGCCCGAAATGATGCGTCGGTCCGCTCCCTTCTTACGGCCCAGCATGAGAAAGCGGGTGCGACTCTTGATGAGGTGGGCCTGTTCCAACAGCCCCGCCACCTGTTGATAGGTGCTGCCCTCGGGAATGACGACGAGTTGAGAGGGGGGATGCTGTTCGGCAGGAACCGCCGGTCCATCGGCCCATCGAAGGGCCCGGAGACCGATCGCCCCGGCCAGGACGACGGCGACGATCAGCAAGAACAGGAAGAGGCGTCCGTACATCGTCTCATGGGGTCCGGCTACCCGTCCGACGGGCGGTCCGGGTCGAACCAATCATCGTCGGCTGCCACGGTGACATCCCGTGGGGCCTGACTCGCCAGGTAATCCTTCAGCAGGATCGCGGCGGCGATGCGGTCGATCACCTGTTTGCGCTTGGCGCGACTCACATCCGCTTCGAGCAGCACCGCCTCGGCGCTCTGCGTGGTATGCCGCTCATCCCATGCCACGACGGGCACCGGCAACGCCCCCTCCAAAAGTTGCCGAAATTGCTCCACGGCTTGGGCTTCGGGCCCCACCTCGCCGCTCGTCCTCAGGGGCAACCCGATCACCACCCGACCAACCTCGTGTTCGATGACGAGTTCCCGGATGTGCGCCAGATCCGCGTCGAGCGACCGGCGCTGGTAGGTTTCCAGCGGCTGGGCCGTCCACCCCAATTCATCGCTCAGCGCGACGCCGATCCGCTTCGTCCCGTGATCTAGACCGAGAATACGCGTCCCCGCCATGAGCTTACTGTCCTACGGACGATTCTACCAGATGAAACACGCTTTCCAGCGCCCGGTCGAGCCCTTCAGGAGACTTTCCCCCGGCTTGCGCCAACTCCGGACGCCCTCCGCCCGTGCCCCCGACCTCGGCCGCCATCGGCTTGATCAGGTCACCGGCCTTGACCCGATCATTGAGGTCCTTGGTCACCGCCACAAGCAGCGCGACCTTACCCTCGGTGGCACCGCCCAACGCCACCACTCCGGATTTCAGTCTTTCTCTGATGCGATCCGCCAGCGCCCGCATCCCGTTCATATCCAACCCATCGGTACGCTGGACATGCACCTGGACCCCGCGAACAGTGCGAAGCCGGCTCTCGTTCGCCGTTCCGCTGGCCAGCTTGAGCTTCAGCGCTTCGAGTTCCCGCTCCTTGTCCTTCAATTGGGCGGCCAGCTTCTTGGTTCGCCCCACGATTTCGACCGGTCCGACCTTCAACACCTCGGCTAGCTCCCGGATATCGGCCTCCAGGCGTTTGACCGCAGCGAGGGCACCGACACCCGTTTGGGCCTCAAGCCGCCGGACCCCCGCTGCCACCCCAGTTTCCGAGACGATGCGAAACAGGCCGATTTCGCCTGTCTGCCGACAGTGCGTCCCCCCGCAGAGTTCCTTGCTGAAGGTATCGATCGACACCACTCGAACCTGCTCACCGTATTTGTCGCCGAAGAAGGCCAGCGCACCGGCCGCCACCGCGTCCTGAATGCCCATGATTTGCGTCTTGACCGCTTCGTTCAGCCGGATCTGTTCGTTGACCATCATCTCCACGGCCTCGATGTCACGAGACGAGAGCGGCTTGAAATGCGCAAAGTCGAACCGAAGCCGGTTGGGGGCAACCAGCGATCCATATTGCTTCACGTGCGGCCCCAGCAATTCGCGCAGGGCGGCATGGACCAAATGGGTGGCCGTATGGTTCCTGGCCGCGTCGAGGCGATTGTTCACCTGTACCTGCGCCTGCAGCCGATCTCCCTCTCGCAGGACTCCACTCCGCACGGTCCCCTTGTGGACGATCATGGTCGGCACGGGCCGGGACGTTTCCGTCACCTCCAATCGCCCTTCGGGGCCCAGAAGCAGGCCGCGATCGCCGACCTGTCCGCCCCCCTCGGGATAGAAGGGCGTCACGTCCAGGACCACCTCGACCTCATCGCCCTCGCCCGCCTCTTTGACGAGCCGATCCCCTTTGAGAATGGCCTGAACAAGACTGTCCGTCTGCAACCGTTCGTATCCCACGAATTGCGACGCGGGCAGACGCGCGGCGAGGTCGTCCAAGACCGGGTTGGTCTCCTCGGCTTCGAACGCGGCCGACTTCCGGGCGCGCGTCCGTTGCTCGTCGATCGCCTGCTGAAAGCCGACTTCGTCCATCACGATGCCATGCTCCCGACAGGCCTCGGCAATCAGATCGGTCGGGAATCCGTACGTATCGTAGAGCTTGAAGACGTCGCCCCCCGCGAGCGCGCCGCGACCGGAGGCCTTGGCCTTCGCGACGAGGTCGTTCAGCAGCGGCAACCCCTGATCCAGGGTCGCGATGAATCGCTCCTCTTCGCCCTCCGTCACCTCCTGAATGGTCCCGCTCGCCGCCTGCAATTCCGGATAGACCCGACCCATCGCCGCAACGACCGAATCCGTCAGCGCATGAAGAAACGGCTCGGCGACGCCCAACAACCGCCCGTGGCGGGCCGCGCGCCGAAGGATCCGGCGGAGCACATAGCCTCGACCTTCGTTCGAGGGGAGGATCCCGTCGGCGATGAGGAATCCGATGGCGCGCAGATGGTCCGCGATGACGCGCATGGATCGGTCGCCCTCCGCGTCCGCCCCATAGCGCCGCCCGGTCCGCTCGCCGATCGCGAGCAGGATCGGCGCGAAGAGATCGGAGTCGTAGTTGCTGTGCTTGCCCTGGGCGACGGCTGCCAACCGCTCGAGCCCCATCCCCGTATCGATGCTCGGCTTGGGTAACGGCTGTCGCGCTCCCTTGTCGTTCTGGTTGTACTGCATGAACACCAGATTCCAGATCTCGATCACGCGGTCGCCCGCTCCGTTCGGGCGATCGTCACCGATCACCCCAGGCCCCTGGTCGAAATGGATTTCTGAGCAAGGTCCGCAGGGCCCCGTATCGCCCATCTGCCAGAAGTTGTCCTTTTCGCCGAATCGCAGGATCCGCGACTCGGCCACACCGATCCGCTTCCAGAGCGCCGCCGCTTCGTCGTCGTCCTTATAGACGGTGATCCAGAGCCGATCCGGCGCCAATCCCACTTCCTTGGTCAGGAACTCCCACCCGAAGTGAATGGCCTCGGCCTTGAAATAGTCCCCAAAGGAGAAATTCCCGAGCATTTCGAAAAACGTATGATGGCGCGCGGTGTAGCCGACGTTCTCGAGGTCGTTGTGCTTGCCCCCGGCGCGCACGCACTTCTGTGCGCTTGCCGCCCGCCGATACGGGCGCGTCTCTTCGCCCAGAAACACCCGCTTGAACTGATTCATGCCCGCGTTGGTGAACAACAACGTGGGATCCGCCTGCGGAATCAACGGGGCGCTGGGCACCACGCGATGACCGTGCCGCTCGAAGTAGCGAAGAAACGCTTGTCGTAACTCGTGAGCCGTATGCCCCATGATCGTCATTCCTATGGATGTCGCCGGAAAATCCCCGTCAATCGTCCGGATGGAGCCCCGCGCGCCCCATCACGTACTCGATCGTCTCGTCGTCGAAACCCCGCTGCCGCAGCGTACCCACCAGTTTCGCCGGTGCCAGCCGCCGTGTCCTTTGCAGATCGGCCAGGACGCGCATGGCCAGGATTGGCTCGTCCTGCCCCGCGTAGAGCTCCCCCACCGTCCGCTCGACTACCGGCGGGTCGATCCCCTTGGCCTCGAGCTCCGCCCGAAGTCGAACCGCCCCCATCGGGCGTGCTCGAAGACGAGCTTCCGCCCATCGTTTCGCGAAGGCCTCGTCGTCCAAATAGCCCAGTTCCCGACAGCGCCGCAGGACGGCGGCGATCTCGGCCCGAGATCCGCCCTGATTCGAAAGATATTGGGCCAACTGCCTCGCCGATCGATCTCGGCGAGCGAGATAGGTCACGGCCAGCCGCGCCAACCGGTCAGCGGAAGATACGGCTCTGAGGGGCGACCCTGGCGAACGTGTCATGGCGGACATGACCGATCATGCGAGCGTCCACCCCGCGGCATTCACCCGCGCCCGCCTCGGCCAACCTTTTCCTCGATTCGTCCTTCGGGCTTCTTCTCGTCTTTCCCCTCCGCACGCTTCTCCGCCGTTTTCCCTCCGAGCCCCGAGAGCTCCCGAATCTTCGCCTCGATCTCCCGAGCGACGGCGGGATTGTTCTTCAGCATATCCCGGACCTGGTCGCGCCCCTGGCCCAACCGCTCACCCTTATAGGAATACCAAGCTCCGGACTTTTCCATGACCCGCTTTTCCACGCCGAGGTCGACCAGCTCCCCCATCTTGGAGATCCCTTCGGCGAACATGATGTCGAATTCCGCCTGCTTGAACGGCGGCGCCATCTTGTTCTTGACCACCTTGACGCGGACCCGACTACCGGTCACATCCGTCCCTTCCTTGATCGACTCGATCCGACGGATGTCCAGGCGCACCGACGAGTAGAACTTCAGGGCATTTCCGCCCGTCGTCGTTTCCGGGTTCCCGAACATGACCCCCAATTTCATGCGGATCTGATTGATGAAGATGACCATCGTTTGGGATTTCGAGATCGCCGCGGTGAGCTTACGCAAGGCCTGAGACATGAGACGGGCCTGCAACCCCATGTGCGCATCCCCCATCTCGCCCTCGATTTCGGCGCGAGGCACCAGCGCGGCGACGGAATCCACGACCAGCAGATCCACCGCGCCGCTCCGGACGAGCGTTTCGGCGATTTCCAGCGCCTGCTCACCGGTATCGGGCTGGGACACCAGCAGATCGTCCGTATTCACGCCCAGCTTCCGCGCATATCCCAAGTCCAGCGCGTGCTCCGCGTCGATGAATGCGGCGATGCCGCCGGCCTTTTGAGCCTCGGCGATCACGTGGAGCGACAACGTGGTCTTGCCGGACGATTCGGGACCGAATATTTCGATCACCCGCCCGCGCGGCAGGCCTCCGATCCCCAAGGCCAGATCCAACGTCAGGGACCCCGTGGACACCACCGGCGTGTCGACGGCCACGTCCGCAGTCCCGAGCTTCATGACGGCGCCCTTGCCGTACTGCTTTTCAATTTGCGAGAGCGCCAGGTCGAGCGCGCGTTTCTTTTCGTCCTTCTCCGCCGTCCGTTCCGCCATGGGTGTCTCCTTCGCTGAAAAATCGAACGATTATACCTGAGGGCTATCGGAAAAACCTAGCTGCAGCAGGACCCCGGTCCGGTCCGTCACACCCCCACCGGCGCACGGCAATCGTGCTAAAGTGCCGGCGTGAAGAGTACCGTGCCCGGACTAACGCGAGCCAGCACGAATCCACAAGACAGGGGGCGAGCCCCCCAGGTTCGTTGCCGCCCGATCTGGGCGGCGGTACTTACCCTTTGGCTCATGCTCGCCCCCCCTGGCCTGGCCCAAGCTGCCTCGTCATTCACGGAGAATCGGTCCGCGACGACGGCACCGGCGCCCTCCATGCTGCTCGTCCATGTGACCGCTCCCTCGTCATTCTTCACCGACGCGTACACGCAGGCCGAAGACGCCGTCCGTCGCGAGCAGGCGGATCGGTGGATTCCCTTGGCGGGTGGATTGGGATCCCTTCGTGTGCCCTGGTGGCGCCAGCGACTGACCTGGCGGATCACGGGCTCACGGCTGGAGGTGGATGAAGACCTCCATTTCTCGCTGGCCCACGCCCCCACGCCCAGGCCGGATCAGCAGCCCGCCAAGCACTGCGGCACGCGTCCGCCTCAGGACCCTCCCGGTGCGGCACTGGTGCGCCACCGTGCCACACTGACACTGACCCCTCGATACAGGGCAAGCGCCGGAGACGGTTCAGCGCGGATCGAGGTGCGGAAGATCTGCACCATCCCCTCACTGACCATGGATCCGGCTCCGCTGATCGCCGCCCACCTGACGACAGAGCGGGCGCGCCTGACGGAGATCCTTGCCGCCAGGCTTGAGCAAGGCTGGCCCATCAAGCGCCAGGTAGCGGCCGTCTGGGACCTGTTGCAGCAGCCCATCGTCGTCGATGACGAGACGCGCACCTGGCTCCTCTTGAAGCCACGGCTCATCAGAACCGGGACGATCGGCATGCGCGGGGGCTGGATTGCAGCCACCGTCGGGATCCTCGTGGAACCGGAACTCGTCCGTGGGACGCTCCCCTCCCAGAAGGTACGCCCGCTGCCCCAAGCCGAAGGTGCGGGCGCGTCCGAACGCTTCCATACCACCCTGGACGTTCCCGTTCCGTTCCACGAGGCGGACGAGCGCCTCAGAGACACGCTCCTCGGTCAGCAATTCGGTCACAACCCGGGCGTCGTCACCGTGGTCGGCGCTCGATTTGCGCCAGCCGGACACCGGGCTCAGGTCGAGCTCGACCTCGATGTGGCCGGCATCGCCGCCCTGACTCTCCAGTTGACCGGCACACCGGTCTTCGACGAACCGACACAGACCGTCCATTTTGCCCAGCTCGACTACGCGATCAAGAACCGGTCCGCATTTGCGGACCTTGCCGAATCGCTGCTGCACGATGAATTTCGACGGCAACTCGAACGGCGGCTGAGGATTCCCCTCTCGGACCGACTGGAAGCGGCCCGCCGCCGCCTCAACCAAGAACTCAACCGGCCATGGAAGGGAGGTACGCTCCAGGGTTCCATGACGTCGCTCCGCGTCCTGGGGCTGTCCTTGGAACCCGCCCACATCCGAGTTCGATTTCGGAGTGAAGGGGAGTTACACTACACCGTGGCCGGGCAACCGATCCCGCCACCGGGTGAACCGATGACAGGCCGGTGAGGTGTCACGGCGGGGTTTCGTTCGGGCGGAGAGCCAGGGACCAGAGCGGACTGTAGACCGGACCGGAAGGGCGAAGGTCGCTCTGCATCAGGTGCAGGTGCCCGACTTGACAGGTGCCGATCGGAGCGTCGCGGTCGAGCAGGCCGCTGCGCAGCAAGGCCTGTCCGAATGACCGCGCGCCGTCCTTGATTCGCGCCAAGGTGAGGTGGGGCTGAAACGGACGGCCGTCAGGTTCGAACCCCAGCGACGTCAACGCGCGGTCCACGGCGTTAGCCAGGTCGGCCAAGGCGGCGACCTCGGAGCTCGAGCGGCACCCGACCCACAACACCCGCGGCGCCCGCACATCGGGAAACACTCCGAGGTGCGTCAAGACGACCGCCATCGCATGAACCTCCTGGACCGCCGGCCGAATCCGCTCTTTGATAAGTTCTACCTGACCGTCCTCGATTGCTCCCAGGAACTTGAGCGTCACGTGCAGCGCCTCCGGCCGCACCCATTGGACGCGGACCGAGCGGTCAAGGTGCGCGGCCAATCGTTGTTTGACCGAGTCCTGAACGACACGAAGCGAGCCCTTGAGGGCATCATCCAACAGGACGGCGAGAAACGCACGCGGCACGGCGGTCTCCTACCGGTCGAGCAGTGCGAGCCGCACCCAATTGAGCGCAGCCTGCGAAGCCCGCAATTTGATCAGATCGCGCGGACCGTGAAATTGAAACTGTTGTGTGATGGTCGGACGGTCGGACCTCGCCAATCCTGCGTACACGAGCCCCACCGGCTTCGTCGGGGTCGCGCCGCCCGGGCCGGCGATCCCCGTCACACTCAGACCGATCGCACACCCGCTTCGCCGTCGTATCCCCTCGGCCATCGAGGCGGCCACCTCCACGCTCACCGCTCCATGGGCTTGGAGCAACGCGGGGTCGACCCCGAGCAAGGCGGTCTTGGCCTCGTTGCTGTAACAGACGACGCCGCCATAGTAATACCCGGATGACCCCGGCACCTGGGTCAACCGATGCCCGATCAGTCCGCCGGTGCAGGACTCCGCGGTCGCGAGCGTCAGCGCGTGAGACTGGAGGGCCTCGCCGACGATCTGCTCCATGGTCGCGCTCCCCTCCCCAACAACCAGGGATCCCAATCGCGCTCGCATCGCGGCAAGACTCTGGGCGATCAACTCCCGCACCGGCGGCTCCCGTGTAGCCTCGTGAGAACGCCGGACCCGCTTGTCGGCCGGGCGTGACGACGCCGTGAGTGAGAGCGTCACGCCCAGTGGGGACGCCAAGGTCCCGAGCGCAATTCCGCTCTGTGTCGGCACCAGATCCACGACCAACCGTTCGAGTTCGGACTCCGCGAGTCCATAGGTAAGGAGTGTCCTTCGAATGAGGGGAACTCGTCGAGAGTGAGCCCGTCGCAGCCACGGAAACACACCGTCATCAAACATCTGCCGGGCTTCGATGGGCACCCCTGGGAGGGCGACGATCCAGCTCTCGCCGGCAGATACGAGAAACCCCGGCGCCGATCCGGCCGGGTTCTTGAGCACCCTCGCGCCTTGCGGGATCAAGGCCTGGCGCAACTGCGACGCACTGGGCGTTCGACCACGAGACCGGAGCCAGGCCGTCAACTGTTTGTGGGCCGTCGCACTCCGTCCAAGCGGGCGACGCAGCACCCGGGCGACCGCTTCCCGCGTGCAATCGTCAAGCGTCGGTCCAAGGCCTCCGGTCAGCACGACCAACGAGGCCCGGCGGACGGCGGTACGAACGACGCGCGCGATGTCGGCGCAATCGTCGCCGACCACCGTTTTGTAACGGACTTCGATTCCAAGGACACTCAACGCATCGGTGAGATACAGGGAATTGGTATCGACCCGCCCCCCCAGCAGCAGTTCGGACCCAATGGCGATGGTCTCGGCCGTCACCGCATCACGCACGCCTGCTCCCGCACCGCGGGCCGGTCGCCGCCGGAGGAGTCTCTCGTTCCCCTCGCCCACCGGCCCTAGTCAATGGTCGAAAAATCCAACTCAACGCTGACCTCCCCGCCGCCGGGAGGAAAGACCTGCAGTCTGGTTTTGGCCCAAGGGTCGAGATCGGCATAGTTGAACGAGGCCACGACCTTGGCCCGGTAGGCCGGGGAGTTCGGCCAGGCCGGTGTTCGAGCGGCCGACCCGTCGAAGCGCACGGTCACCGGTTTGATCGTCGTGCCGCCCTGATCCATGACCACATAGGTATTCACCGCGAAGTTCGGGCGGTCCCCGAAAATCATCACCGTGACCAGCAGGGAGGGGCCGTCGAGCACCTGTCGAAGATCGGCCTCCGTGGGCGATTGCCCGCGCAGCGCAAAATGCGCGGCCATCACCGCAATCCCGACCAACTTGCTCAAAATGAACCCGCGAGGCTGCAACTCATCGTCGGATCCAAACCATGCATACAGTCGATCCGGCGGCACACGTCGGCCGGCGGACTCCGTGCCGCGCTGGACCGCCGCCTCGATTTGCGCGGAACTGGGAGCCACTTCAATGGCGCCGGCGTGCGGGCACCAGAGGAGCGCGCCGGCCAGCAGGACCACGCCCCACGATCGGCTCATACATCACCGTCCCCTACACACGACTGGCATCGACAGGAGTGTGATAGATGAGCAGATCTTCCGAAGGCCTGTCAACCACGCCACAGGGGCATCTGACGCGGTTGACAAGGTGCCGAAACAAGTGCTACATGACCATACTTCTGCGCTCCTATCTTGATCTCTTAGATAGCTTCTGACGGAGGGTGCTGATGGCTGGTCCTGAAACACAACAACCGCAACAACAGCCGCAACGTCGGCAATTCTGCAACTTCGTCTTTTATCGGGTCGATCCGGCCTGGCGGCGTCTCCCCGAAGACGAGCGCACGCGCGGCAAACAGGAATTCATTCGGGCCGTCGAAGATTACACGGGCAAAGTGCTGGTCATCCCGTACAGCACGGTGGGCATCCGCCCCGAAACCGACATCATGCTGTGGCGGATCAGTTATGAGTTGGACCTCTTCCAGGAAATGTCGACCAAGATCATGTCCAGCGGGTTGGGCAAGTACCTGTCGACCCCCTACTCCTACCTCTCCATGACGAAGCGTTCCATCTACGTCGACAACCACTCGCACGAGGGCCAGGAGAGCAAGCGCCTGACGATCGTGCCCGGCCGCAGCAAATATATCTTCGTCTACCCGTTCCTGAAAACCCGCGAATGGTTCCTCCTCACCAAAGCGGCGCGCCAGGGCATGATGGACGAGCATATCGAGGTCGGCCATCGATTCCCGTCGGTGAAACTGAACACCACGTACAGCTTCGGCTTGGACGACCAGGAATGGGTCGTCGCATTCGAATCGGACAAACCCGAGGACTTTTTGGATCTGGTGATGGCGCTCCGTGAGACGGAGGGCAGCCGTTACACGCTGCGCGACACCCCGATTTTCACGTGCATCAAGAAGAGCCTGAAGGAAGCGCTGGATACGTTGGGCGGCTAAGCGCTCGCGCCAGCTCGTCGATCGTGTAGGACGCGGCCTTCGAACGTTGGTTCGAAGGCCGTGTCGTTTTTGGCGCCCGCCGCCGACCTGGATGAATCCCCCTGCGCCACTCTACGAGTCCGAACGCTCGACCCGACGCACCGCCCTGTCACTTCTGCTCCCTGGTGCCGGCCAGCTCGTGGCGCGCCGCGCCCGGCACGGCTCGATGATCCTCTTCGTCACGGTTTGTCTGTTGGCCGCCGGTGTCGCCATCGGTCGAACGGCCGGCGCCAGCGCCGAGGTCTTTTACTTCGTGCTCTTTGGACTGCCTTGGTGGCTCCTTCAAGCGTACGATGCCGGACTGAACGTTCCCGACTCGGACCCTCCACTGCGGGCTTCCCTTCGTCGTGTCCTGGACCGGGCCCTCGATGTACGCTATCTCGGCCTCTTGTTCTTGCTCACGGCGCTCATGGATCTCTACATCATCCTGGTCAACCCCGACTACGCGCTCGCCCTCTTCTGCGCGAAACCAAAAGGGCTGGTCGGTCTCCTCGCGAAGATTCAGTCACCCACGATTCATCTGCTCATCGGGGTCGGGTTTCTGGGGATCCGACGATGGGCCCTCCTGCTCTATCTCGCCTATGCCGCCTTCGGATTCCTGAACGCCACCGCGAATTTTGCCTGCTTCGGTTATGGGAGGGTGCGCATGGTCTTTGCTCTCTCGCTGGTCGCCTTCACCGCCTATATCTGGTCTCGACGCCGGCGTTTCGTCTGACTTTCCCATCGGTTAGGCTACGACTCTTTGACACCGTTTCCGAGCGTATGTTATGAGTGCAAGAGTAGAGCGGTACTGGCCGCCAGGTGAGGACGAAGGCCGATGGACGACGGACAAGCGCTGTATGCGATCCGTTTTGCAGACGGGTCGGTCAGCCTGTATATTGACGAGGAGTACGCGGTCGAGCGCGGCGTCGATCCATCCAAACTCGTGCGCGTCCAGATTCCTCGGCAGCTCTATATCGCCGGCACCGTTCAGGAAATTCGCGAATACGTAGCCAATTACATCGAGTCCATGCCGCAGGGCTCCGCATAACCTAAACGGGAGGAGAGGACGCTGCGATGCCCCCCACAACTGTGACGACCTCGGCGCTGACTCCCGAGATGATCGAAACCGCCGTCAACGGACTTCCGATTCAGGGCCGAGTGATGCTCCGCCTGCTGCTCCTGCAGTACTTCGATATCTCGAAGGAGGACGTGGAGTACATGGCGGCCGACCGCCCCGATCCCCGCATGCAATCCGGGGTCAAGCCGCCGGTTTCGTTCGCGTCGCTCGAAAAGGTGCAAGCCGTCGTTGATCGCGCGGCGCAGTACCGACGCTTCGTCCGGATGCGCCGGGAGCGGGCTTGGCTGGAGACGGAGATCCTCAGAAAACTGATCGCCCTTAATACCGCTCAGGAGGCCGCCGCCGAACGCCTGCTCTTGGAGAAGTACGACTTGCCTCCCGATCGCCTCGACGCCATCAAACATGACGCCCGAACCTCGCTGACGAAGTCATTCTTGCGAACCGTCGATCAACAATGGGATCAGGACGCCATTTCGGAAAAGGACTATCTCAGAGAACGGCTGGCCATTGAAGTGCAGTCGCTCCTCCGCCGAATCGATCGCGAGCGGCGCCAGTTCGATCTGGCCGAGCGCGAATACCGTACCGTCTCCACGACTCCCCTTCTGGACCATGAGATCGGCCACATTTGGGGGATCCCGGCCGGCGCGCTCATGGCCCGCAAGGCAAAATACCTCGCTCAATTCCTGCAAGCGATCCAGCGCGCGCAAACTGCGGACTCCGGCGGCGCGGCCGTGACGCCCTCCTCCGTCGACTTGTGGAAGGAGACGCTCGTGACGCTCGCCAAGACTCCCGTCGAGCGGTCACAAGCAGCTTACGACGGGTTGGAGCGAACCGAAGATGCGTTCATGGAAAAGGTCAACGGATTCGTCTGGAATCGTCTCCCGGAGGAGGTGCAGACCAAATTTTGGCTGTCGATCGTGAAGGGGGCGAGTTCCAACGCCGTGCACGCGGAGCTCGGGTGGTCGGTGTTCGGATTACAACGCCTCAACGCGGTCCTGGGGGACATCGACCTCTCCCCCGAGGCCGTGGAGTACGAGCTGCTGGCCCGTATCGCTCCGAAGCCCAAGATGGCGGCCGGCGAGCTTCCGGCCCCGACGGAAGCCCCGCAGGAAATCGGAGAATTAGCGCAACACGTCCTCAATAGTTTCTTCGGAGACAGCCGGTCCGGAAACGAAGTGGCCCGGCAATAGTAGGCAAGGCACAAGGGCTGGCTCGTCTCCCGAACAGGCCTTACAGGGCGGGATGGGCGGTGGGGAATTATTCGGGTATAATTTACGTATGACGTTCGGCACGCTGCTCCCGGGCAGGATCCTGCTACACCTGTCGGTCACAGGCTTGGTCCTGTCAATGACCCTCTCGGCCGCCGCGCCAGCGAAGGGAGCGGAGATCCTCCAAATTGCCGACCTTGTCACGCATCCTGAGCAGTACGATCACCAGCAGGTCGTCGTGACCGGCCAAGTCACCAACATGCAGCTGGCCACGACTCGGGACGGCAGACCGGCCTACGGCTTTCTTCTGAAGGATCAGGCCGGCACGCTGAAAGTCGTCGCGCTCGGGCAGGCTGAAGTCCGCGAGGGCGATTTGATCATCGTTGAGGGCTTGTTCAGTCGGATGAGACAAGCCGGGCGAGCGATTATCTACAACGAAATCAAAGCCACCTCCATTCGCTCCATGACTCGCCTTAATCCGGACCTTGTCGGCTGACCCTCAGCCTCCTCTCCACCTCAACGTACCGTTTGGTCGACGCGACGGAAACCACCACGCTCCCGTCGAGGCGGAAGACCGTCTTGACAGCACCCCGCTTGTCTCCCATATAAAAGACCCCGCTCGTTATTGTGGGTGTGGGGCCTGGCTATATGAGGGCACCCTGCCCTGTATCCGAAGGGATACCGCCCCGTATCTCTCAGGATAAGAGGCCACGAGGCTCGTCCCGAAACGAGGTGGCAACCAATTGATAATACGGGCGAGTGTCGGTCCTCTGTGCGTGGAATGCCGGCTGCATAGGACCACGGACAGCAGACCTCTCCACCTCACATGACCATGTTGGTCGGAGAGGAAGCTGAATCCGAAGGTATCCGGGGGGTGACCTATGAACCGCACAGCTCACTCGCTCTCATTTCTGGTCGTACTGCTCTCATTCCAATTGACTGGCCCGCCTCCGTTGGCGCTCCTGTCCCACTCTCCGGCCCTCGCCGGAAGTGGGGAAGAGGGCCACTATCGTGATATGGTCTTGCCCTATGGCTTTGCGGACTGGACACGAGGCGTGATGGTCGCCCGCGGTTGGAGCATCGCCTCAGGGCTCTCCTCGGACGGAAAGCGGAATAGCGAGCAGACGCGCAACACGGCACTGACGGTCGCGCAACGAAATTTACTTGAAGGACTCTCCCGCGTTTACATCGATGCCTCCGTGACGGTCGGACATTTCCTCGCCGCAAACGAGGAGGCTCGCAAGGCGGTGGACACGTGGGTCCATAACGCGAGAATCGTGCGGGAGATCGAGTATCCGGACGGCTCATTCGAACTGACGCTGGAGATCGAGTTTCCCGGCGAATTGGCCAGCCTGATGAGAGGCAGGCCACAGCCCCAAGTTTATACTCAAGTGATGGAGTGACCGGTTTGCGCGGTTCTCCTTGCGCGAAGTTGAGACATCCGTCACCGCTTCGCCACGCATGTGGAACATCCGCCATTTTACTCACGGCACGCTGGGCACCAGGGGTGGCTGCCCCGACGGTCAAGGAGGACGACGCATGAACCAGACGCATCACCGCCATCGGATTCCGGCCTGCAGCATTGCACTTGCAGGCTTCTGTGCGCTCGTTTCACTCACCCAGCCGGCCATGGCTGCTTCGTCCGCCCTTGAGGCCGGACAGGTGCACGACATGATCACCCCGAACGGATACACGGATTGGACGAGGGGTGTGATCGTCGCGAAAGGCTTGGGGGTCCCGCCCAAATCGTCGGCCAATGCGTCACAGGCGAAGGAAATGACGAGGAAAGCGGCCTGGTCGGTCGCGCTGCGGAACCTGTTGGAAGTGGCTAAGGGCGTCAACGTGGATTCGGCCACGACGGTGAACAACTACGTCACCGTGAACGACGAGGTCCGAACCAAGGTCGAGGGCATGGTTCGCGGGGCCAAAGTGGTCAAGGAGGAGGAACTTCCGGACGGTTCCATCGAGACCACGGTGGAAATGAAGCTGGCTGGAGACTTTTCGGACGCCGTCGTGCCGAAGCCGTCCGCGCCAAAGGAACGTCCACTGGAACGATTCGCCGGCCTCCCGGCCCCATCCGTGTCCAGCAAGACCTATTCGGGGTTGGTCATCGACGGGCGTGGCACCGGGGCCAAGCCCTGCATGTCGCCGCGAATCTTGACCGAACAAGGAGACGAAGCCTATTCCATCGCCTATGTGGAAAAGAGCGCTGTGCCCACGAAAGGGATTATCGCCTATGTCAGCACGGAACCCGCGGCTACTTCCCATCCCCGGGTCACGAGCAAGCCCATGATGATCAAGGCGCTCCGAGCGGACGGCAAGAACCGAACAGACCTGGTGATCACGGACGCCGACGCACAAATGATTCATCTCCACCCGGACCACTTTAATTTCTTGAAGCAAGCCAAGGTATTGGTCATTCTGGACTCCCAATAGGAGCGCGCATGTCGGCCGATCGGTCGGATCACCATGCCCCGAACCTCGGCACGGCCTTCCTGGCCTTCCTGGTCAGCGCGGCCGCGGTCATCATCGTTCCAGGAATGGGCGCCGTGGGCCACACGGCGGAGTCGCCCGCCCCAACCCTCGAAACCGTCCGAGGATCCGGCTGTTACCGATTCGGGGACGAGGAAACCCCAGCCAAGGCGCGCCGGGCCGCGACCGCGCTCGCCCAGGAAGCCGCGATCCGCCAGCACCGGGTGTTTGTCGAGGCATCCACTCGGGTCAAGAATTTCCAACTCGAAGAGGATGTCGTGCAAACCGCCAGCGCCGCGATGCTCCACAACATCGTCATCGAAAAGGACGAGCGGAAGGATCAGGAGATCTGCATCACGCTCTCGGCCCAGTTGAGTCCCATTTCCGCTGAGGACATGATCCGGCAACGTGTCCAGGCAAAGGAAATCTCCCAGGCCGCGCAGTCCGCGCTCGTGCCCGACGAGGCCTCCTTTGGGCTCAAAGTCTGGACCAATCGGCCGGACGGACGCTTTCTCGAGGACGACCGCCTCATCATTTATGTCCAGTCGGAGCGTGACGCGTACTTGAAGCTGGACTATTTTCAAGCCGACGGCACCGTGGTGCATCTGGTCCCCAACCTGTACCGAGGCCAGGCATTCATCGCTGGAGGACGAACCTACACGTTCGGCGACGACAGCGGCCCCGAGCAGTTCGTCATCAGGGCCCCCTACGGGGACGAAACCATCAAGGCGATCGTCAGTGTCCGGCCCTTTGACGCACCGACAGAATCGTCGGCTGCCGTCAGCGAGAGTCGCAGCTACCTGCGCGGACTCCAGTCCGGACTGCGCGGGATCAAGCTTGTCGCGGCCGCGGCAGGCGTCACGATTAAGACGGACAGTAAGACCGTCGCAGAGTACAGGAAAGTCGGCCCCACCCTTTCCTCCGAATCCAACCCACCCCCCCGCTGATCGGCTTCCACCCTCCGGCCGGCGTTCGGTCCAGTCGATTCCGACCCGGTCGAGGCCGCTTGTCAGGGGAACCGAGGCGGTATACTCTAGGGCCCGCCCGAGGTTCCACACCCCCGAGCGCACGCGCGGTCATGGCCGATATCGTCTACTCCGGAAAGTACGCCGTTCAAGAGCTCATCGCCCAAGGCGGGATGGGCGTCGTCTACAAAGCCCTCGACCAGAAGCTGAACCGCGTCGTGGCGCTGAAGGTCGTGCACGCCCACCTCTGTCGCGACCCGGGGTTTCTCGAGCGCTTCCTGCGGGAAGCGCGGGCCATGGCCCGCCTTCAACACGAACATATCGTCACCATATACTCGGTCGAGCAAGATCAGGACACCCAGTACCTGGTGATGGAGTATTTCCCGGGTACCAATCTTCGTGACTTCCTTCGATCCAACGGCCCCGTCCCCCTGCGGGATGCCGTGCTCATTACACGGCAAATCGCTCAAGCCTTGGCCTACGCGCACACGCACGGCATCATTCACCGGGACGTGAAGCCGGCCAATGTCCTGCTCGATCCCAAACTTCGCGCCAAGCTGACGGACTTCGGAATTGCAGCGGCACTCGACGACGCTCCGCTGACCTCCACCGGCCAGCTCATCGGCACGCTCCCTTATATGTCCCCCGAACAGGCCCGCGATGCCGTCCTCGACGGTCGGTCGGACCTCTATTCGCTGGGCCTCATTTTTTACGAACTCTTGACCGGAGCGAACCCCCGACAGAATCTCTCCAGCGCCGCGATCCTCGGCATGCTTGTCTCGGAGCAAAACATGCCGCCCGTCCAGCTTCCGGACACGATTCCGCCGGACATCCGGCAAGTCGTGAGCGGCCTCCTACGCTATCGACCCACCGATCGCTTTCAGGACGCGGACACACTGGTGGCCAGGCTGGACGAATTGCGTCCCCAGTGGTCCGGCGCTACGACCATGGCCGCCGGCAACGATCCTGCGGCCACGATCGTCGCGCCGACCTCCCCCAAGGCGCCACCGCGACAGCCCTCCCTCCCCGCGGATGAGCGCACCGTCGCCGTCCTCGGCGCTCCGTCCTTAGAGCCGGGGAAGCCCCCCGGTCCAACGCCTCCGGACGATCGCCGTATTCTTTACGGCGCCCTGGCGGTACTCCTGTTGATCGCCGTGGGGCTCGGCATCTACTGGTACCTTCCCGGCAGTCCACCGGGAACCGGGCCCACCATCGAGCAAACCCAGGACCCATCAGCCGTAAGCCAGATGACCGCCACCCCCGCGGACTCGTCCACCAGCATCGAAGCCGGAGCCTCTCGGGAAGAGGATCAACGCCGCGAAACCGTCAACCTGTCGGAGGAACGCCGGAGGTTGGAAGAAACCCGACGACAGGCCGAGGCAGGGAAACAGGACGATTCCGGCAGGCAGGAAGCAGCCGGCAGGCGAGAGGAAGCCCAGAGACAAGCCAAGGCTCGCAAACAGGAGGAAGCCCGGAAGCAGGAGGAAGCCCGGAAACAAGAAGAGGCGCGCAAGCAGGCAGAAGCCGACCGGCAAGCGAAGGCCAAGCAACAAGAAGCGGCGAGACAAGAAGAGGCCAGGAAACAAGAGGAAGCGCGTAAACAAGAAGAAGCCAGAAGGCAGGAAGAAGCGCGCAAGCAAGAGGAGGCGCGCAAGCAACAGGCGGAGGCGCAGAGGCAGGAGGAAGCCAGAAAACAGGCTGAAATCAAGAAGCAGGAAGAAGCTCGTAAGCAAGAAGAAGCCAGGATACGGGAGGAAACCAGAAAGCAGGAAGAGGCTCAGAAACAAGCCGAGGCCAAGAAACAGGAAGAAGCCCGCGCACAGGAGGCGGCCAGGAAACGAGAGGAGGAGCGACAGCAAGAGGCGGCTCGCCAGGAACAGGAGTCGGCACGGAAACAAGAAGAAGCCCGGAAACAAGAGGAAGCCAAGCAACAGGAAGAAGCCCGGAAACAGGCCGAAGTCAAACTGCAACAGGAGGAGGCGCGCAAGCGGGAAGAGGCCCGAAAGCAAGCTGAGGCTCAGAAACAAGAAGAGGCGCGCAGACTCGAAGAGTCACGAAAACTGGCGGAGGCCCAGAAACAGGATCAAGCCCGGCTCCAGGTCGCACTCCGAAAGACGCTGACGGACCGGCTCGAGCAACTGGCCACGCTCGTCGCCTCCAAAGATCTGGAGGGCCTCAAAAAGATCAGCATCATGTCGGAATCACGGATGGGGATGCTGGGCGCCCTGTTCGACAACTATCCGGGGCTCGAGGTGTCCATCGGCGAAGTCACGGACACGCCGGCCGGCGCCACCGCGCTGTTGCTGATCACCAAATTGATCCGCCCGAACGGCGATGTCGTCACTCCGACACCGGTCGTGCGCAAGACCAAGCTGCTCATCCCACGGGAAGGGGACGACTGGGGGAAAATTCGATGGTAGCGGGAAAGGACGATCTCAAACCCCATGCCCGCTTTTTTGGCACACACAAGCCCCGAGGGGAGGGCCGCCCCGCGTGACACCCGGTTGGCCGGAACCAGCGGCGCTACCGACTTCGATCCTGTCCTCCGTATCATGCGTACTGGGTGGCCGCCGGTGCGGAGGAATTCCATGGAAGGGATTCTGCATCAAGAGGCAAGACACGGGGCGTCGGGTCATCGGCTCGACAACCCGATCACGCCGGTACGTTACTTTCCCGAGCTGGCGGGAGCCATCGGCTGGCCGGTCATGCCGTCGAAGTGAAAATAGGTCTTCGGCGTCTGACTCACGACCCAGGCCACGGCCTTGTTCATGCATTCCCGCACGGCCCGCTCCATCGGGGTCTTGGCGAACCCGCTCAGCGACCCATAGCGGTTGAGCACCGACCCGCTGGCGCTCGAGCCGATCGAGGTGGCCGAGCCCTCCACGCTGGTCGCGGAAAGCACGCGTCCGGTCCGAGTATCGATCAGGCGAAGATCAATGGCGATCGTACTGCGATCGAAACTCCCGGCCACCGTATCGAGCATGTTGCCCGCCTTGCCGAAGAGATTGCCGACCTTGCCGCCTCCGCCGCTCGTGCCCGGCTGAAACCCGGTGATGGCCGCCTTCACGAGAATCTCCGCCCCCTCCAACTCGCCGATGGCCGCCGCCGTTTCCCGCTTGATTCGCCCCGACGCCCCGAGATCCTGCTCGGCCAGGACGGCCTTCAATTGCTCGCGCTCCAACACGATGTACCGGTTGGTCTGAAACAATTCGGTCGTCAGCATGTCTCGGAGTCCGGTCCCGTAGGCCGGGATCCAATAGGCCCGATTCTGGCCGCCGATCTTGTCTTCGAACTCAGTCACCGCGATCCTGGCCTTCGGCCCATCGTAGGCCTCCATCTGGGCCGACATGATGTCGGGCCCGGAGCCTTCGCGAACGTTGGCCTTACCTGCCGGCAATTCGCACCCGGTCGCCACGATCACGAGGCTTGCCAGGAGGGCCGCCTGCCCAGACGCGATTCCGACCCGTTGCTCCCACCACATACAGACCTCCTCTGTTCGATGAGTGACGCTTCTACCGTGAGTATCATCCAGAGTACGCAAACGACATCCCTACCTGACCCTGTGTGATTCCTATGGTTACGACGGGATCGTCCTGTTCCCGCATCGATTCTTTATCCAAAGAAATACGCCTCTTCGTTCGACCCATTCGGCATCGACACCCTCACAGGTCTGCCTCATCCACTCTTAGAGCAATCCCGTTTCTGCTGGATCTCGGAGGCGTTCTGGAACATGCGCTGATCGCAGCATACCTTTCATCCCTCCACGGTCAACCGATACTTCCCATTCGCCCGTCCCCACCCGGCCGCATCCTCCCGGACCGGCTCCTTGCCTCGGGAATCAGCCGGCGGGGCACCTCCGCGCCGAGTCGTCAGGAAATGCCCATTTGGCGGCACAATCGGGAGAGGTACGAGGGCTGCAGCTCAAGCGACTGCGCTGCCTTGGTCTTGCTCCCTCCCGCTCGCGCGATGGCCGCTTCCAGCCGTAACCGCTTGAACTGTTCGACGGACGGATGAAAGGGCATGACCATCAACAGATCGGTCTTCGTGGACGATGCCGAGGAAGAAGGCGGCGAGGCCAGCGAGGGCTCAAGGACAAAATCCTCCGGTCGCAGCACCTCGCCCCTGGCGAGCACCACAGCCCGTTCGATCATATTTTCGAGCTCCCGCACGTTCCCCGGCCAGTGATAACCCTGCAGCAGGCCGAGCGCCTCGCGGTTGAGACGGAGCTGCGGTCGCTTCAAATCCCGGGCGTATCGCGTGAGGAAGAATTCGGCAAGAGCCGGAATATCCGCGGGGCGCTCGCGCAGCGGAGGGATGGTGAGGGCGACCACGTTCAGGCGAAAGAACAGATCCTTCCGGAATTGCCCGCGTTCGACCGCCTGCCGCATGTCCTGATTGGTGGCGGCGATGACGCGAATGTCGATTTTGATCGGCTTCGTGCCCCCCACACGCTCGATTTCGTGGTCTTGGAGCACACGCAGCAGCTTCGCCTGCAGCGCCGGCTTCATGTCGCCGATCTCGTCCAAGAAAATCGTGCCCCCTTGGGCGATTTCCAGCAAGCCCTTCTTTTGCTGATATGCCCCGGTAAAGGCGCCTTTCTCATGGCCGAAGAGTTCGCTCTCGAGCAAGTGCTCCGACAGCGCCACGCAATTGACCGCCACGAACGGCTGCGTCGAGCGCGGGCTCCAGGAGTGGATCGAGCGGGCGAAGATTTCCTTGCCAACCCCGCTTTCGCCGAGCAGCAGAACGGTCGAATGGCTCTGCGCGGCCCGTCGAGCCAGATCCACGACGGTCCGCATGGAGTCCGTCTCGGCGATCAGCGTCCGATACCGTTCTTCGATGACGGACTGAAGCCGTTCTTTCTCGGTGCGAGCGGCGCGATACAGCTCCGCATTTCGCAATGCGATGGCCGCGTGAGAGGCGAAGGCGCTCAACAACTCTTGATCGACCGGTTCAAATCGGCGGGCCTTGGCGGTATTCAAGACCGCCAGCACACCCATTAGCCGTCCGCGATCCTCGATGGGCACCGCCAACAGCGAACGGGTCACGAACCCTGTTTGCTGGTCGATGGCGGGAGCGAATCGGTCGTCCGCCGAAACGTCGTTGACCAGGGCCGGGGTCCGATGTTGCGCCACCCAGCCGACAATGCCCACTCCGAACGCCAACCTCCGTTCCTTTAAATCAGCCGCACCGGGACCGGTGGCCAACTTGAAGACCAACTCTTGTGTAGACGGATCGACCAACAGCACGCTGCTGGCCTCGCAGGACAGAAGGCTGGTCGCTTCCCGCACGATCAGCTGAAGCAGGGTTTCGCCATCGAGGGTGGAGGTCAACAATCGCGTGGCCGACAGCAGAACGGCCATGTGGTCGCGGGCCGGGTTGACAGCGCTCGCCTCCATGGACACCTCCCAAACAGTCCCCCATCGGCCGGGGGCAAAATTGTAACAATCCGCGCAAACCGTTGGCAATGAGTCCTGGACGCCCGTTCAATCTCCGCCCCGCCGCTCGACGGCCGGCCGACCCGAACTTGAGATCGGTTCTCCTTCGGCCACCGGGCCTCTCACACACGCCACCTCAACGGCGCCGCTTGCCACGCCCCACTGCATGTTCTATGATCTAACGACTTCGGAGCCCTATGCCGCTCGATTTCGATTCACTCAGCCTCACCGAGATCATTCAGTTACAGAACCAACTTTCGACGCATCTGACCCGGCGATTCGAAAGATACGTCGCCTTGGTCTTCAGCGACATCGTCGGATCCACCGCCTATTTCCGGCGATTCGGCGACGAAGCGGGGCACCGGATGCAACAACAGCATGTCGATCTGCTCAAGGAAGCCCTCCTTCAGACGGACGGCCGCATCTTTCACATCGCCGGCGACGGGATCTTCCTGGTGTTTCCTACGGTGGAGTCGGCCGTCGCCTGCGTCACCCGCTCCCATCAGAGTCTGAACCGCCTGCATGCCGCCATGCCCCAGGAACAACGCTGGCTGATTCGATCCAGCATCCATTGGGGACCCGTGTTGACGGATGGTCAGATTGTCGCCGGTGACGCGGCCAATTTGTGCGCCAAACTGGCGGCGACGGTCAAGGCGCAGGAGATCCTGATCACGCAACAGGCGCTCCTCGAACTGCCGGCCCGCCGCCGCGCGACCTGCCGCCCGCTCGCCCCTGTACAGATCCCAGGCGTACCCGATCCGTTCGACGTCTTCCAGCTTCCTTGGCGCGACACAAGGATGCCGCCGTCCTGGATCGTCGTGCAAGAGACCGGGCAGCGGCTCGCCATTCCCAACAAGAGCATCGTGTCCTGCGGACGCCTGCAGGAATTGAACGGAGCTCCGGCCAACGACATCGTGTTGACGCTGCCGGATCCTCAGCTGAGCCAACGGATCAGCCGCTGGCATCTGGAGCTACGCCGGGATGGGGATCGCCTCTATCTGAGGTCGGTGACGGACCAACCGACGGAGCTCAATGGAACGCCCTTGCGCAAAGGAGAACAGGCGTTGCTGGAGAGCGGCGCGATCGTGCGCCTGTCCGATGTCATCACCTTACGGATGGAATCGGACGGTGCCGAGGACCAAGACCGGGATCTGACCTTGCCCTACCAGCGCCTCGGCTGACGACCTCGCTCCCTCTCGCCCGCCACCGATTCCGTCCGATGTCCTATCGACTTCCTTGCGGCGGCCCGGGCGGCTCGTTGGTTACCGTGAACAACTGCCCGTTTCGGAGATACATGCGTTGCTGTTCCGCCAATGTGAACGGACGGGATCCCAGCCGCCCGAACACACTCACCTGGTGCCCGCTTTCGTCCACGGCCCGGTCGCGATCCAATCCTTTCGACAGCGCGATGGCTGGCCCCTTCGTCTTATAGGTCGCGATCAATTCCGGCACCGGACGGGGGCTGAATCCGTAGTAGTTCGGCTGGGTCGGTGGAGAGGTCAGCTGAATCACCTGCAAGCCGTTCTTTCCATCGGCCACATAGGCAAAGAGACTCGCGTTGGTAGACCCCACTCGGACACTGTGGGCATCATTGACGAGTCCATCGGCCGTGAAGGTTTGGTCGATACGCGGCTGTTCGGGTTTCTCGATGTCGATGATGACGAGTCCCTGCGATCCCGCCGCCACATAGGCGTATTCCCGGGCGACATAGATGTCTCGGGCCCCGGACAGGCGCACGGTCGCCGTCGACACCGGACGAGGCCGTTCCAGATTCGTGACGTCCAGCACCTTCATCCCTTCCTCGTCTAGGACGAACGCATAGCGGAACTGCACCGCCACCGCGCCCGGCTTGACGAGTGCCGGCGTCCCGACCTCCGCCACGATCTTCGGATCGAGGGGGTCATTCAAATTCACCACCACCACGCCTCGCGCGCACGAGATGTAGGCGTAGTGCCCGGCAATGGTGATGTGGGTGGCCCCGGCGAGCGCGCCGTCCGGATTGAACGTGACGCTCCGGGAAAGGAAATTGTTGTCCGGGTCGCCGTCCGACAAGGTTTCCACGTCCACGACGATCAAACCCTCGTCGAGATCGGTAAAGTACGCATACCGATACAGCGGATGCATGACCTGCTCTTGATTGTTCTTGGCGTGCTTGACGAAGGCCGGGCGCTCTTGCCTCGACGGCGACACCGGCATCGTCGTGGGCAGCGCCACGGCCGTCGCGTATCGCGACTTCACGTGGGTCCGCTGGCCCAATGGCGAGACAGGGGCGGTCACCAGATTCTCCGAGAAGCCCTTATTGTCCACACTGGCGACGTCGTAGACCCGGAAGCCGTCCGACCCGTTCGCCGTGTAGAGATACTCCCCTCGCACCTGCAGACTCCTGATCTCCGTCCCCCCGTGGTACTTGACGTTCTCACGCCCCTCCCGGTACCGCGGAATTTCCCGGCCGTTCTTCAGATGCGCGGCATAGTAGTCCGGGTAGGCCAATTTGTGCAGATAACTGCCGATCACGGCCTGGGGCTCATCCCACTCGGTGACCGCCACTGCTTCAAACCCCTTGTTACCTTCGCCGACCCAGGCATGGCGACCGATGAAATTCGGGAAGTTCGTGCCGTGGCCGAGCACCTGCTGCATCCAGGCATTGTTGTCGTTGTCCTTCGACACGTGGCAGTCGGTGCATCGCTTGGTCTCCGTGGCCCTGACCGTATGGGGGAAGTGCGGCGCAAAGGCCTGACTGCTGAATCCCGCGGCGGAAATGGGCGGCTGCTGGACGTAGATCCGCTCACGATTCGCATTTTCTGAGCTCAGGACCAGGGCGCTCGAGGAGCGCACCGGAGCCACGAGCACCTTGTCCTCGCCGCCGCGTTTCACGGTGCCGTGCACGCCCAGGATGAATTGATCGTCCCGCACGACCTGCGGATTATAGGTGGCCCAATTCCTTGTTTCCTCTCCTTCGAAGTGATTGGCGGTCTTCTTCCAGTTGGCCTTGATCGGCAAATGGCATCCCGCGCAACTCGTGGTCCACGACAGGTGGCAGGAGAAGCACGCCACCCGCTCGTTCGAGTGGGCCAGATTTTCGTGGTTCGGCGGAACCTCGCCCCACGTGATCCCGTCTCTTTGCACCGTCTTGGCCAGCCTGGACTGCTCCGCTCGCTTCGGGTTCGCCTTGGACCAAGCCGACGCGGGATCGATCGTATCCTTCACTTGCACGACCTCCCATTCCTTCCCCTTTTCCAGGGAGGACCGTTGGAAGAGCTTTCCGTCCCGCCACTCGAACCGGCGCTGCTTCCAATTCGTCCGCGTCTTCGTCAGGTCGCGACCCCCTTGGGGCGCCATCGGGCCCGAGGTCTTCAGGGTCGCGTACTGGTCCACCGTCCCGTGACAGTCCGCACAGGTGATCTCGATCGCGTCCGCATATTGGCCGTACAGTTTGCCGTTGCCATGGCTATCCAGCGCAAAGTGGCAATCCGCGCAATGCATCCCCTTTTCCAAATGGACATCCTTCAGATGCACGGGCACGCCGGGCCGCCCCTTCTCCCACTCGTCGGCCGTCCTGGGCTGCATGGCCTGCTGCAGCTTGGCGCTGGTCACGTCCTTGACAAGGTTCCCGTGATCATCCAGCAGGTTTCCCTTGCGATCGCGCTTGAACACGGCGCGGAAGTTCCACCCATGGCCGTGATAATCGGCGAATTGGGTGTGCTGAAGTTGCCCGTTGAGCTTGCTCACCTCGGCCAGGAACTCCGGATCCGACCACTTGCCTCGAATCGCGGCCTCCTCCGGGTTGCGATTCAGGATCCTCCACTTCTCTTCTTCCGTGGGATAGCGCTGCTGCTCCGGCCACATGGCCTCGCCGTCCGTTTCATAATCCCACATCGTGTAACCCAGGTAGCTGTTCACGAAGACGTTCGGCTGATGCATGTGGCACGACATGCACTGGCTGGTGGGAATCGCCTTGGTCAACTCGTGCCGCAGGGGATGCCCGAATTCCTGCTTGGGAATCGTGGGGTCCGACGTCTGTGTGGCTCCACGATTGCCGTACTTCGCGTAGGGACCGGAATTGAACGGATCCCGGTCGTTCGCATAGACCACGTGACAAGCCGTGCACCCGCTTGAACGGTAATCGCCGGGATTGTCGTTCGTGCCGAGGAACGACAGGTGCGGATCGTTCAGCCGGGTCTTGTGAATGTTCAACACCGGAACCGCAATGCGCAGCCCGGTTCCCGGCCCCCGGTTGCTCTGTCGGATATCCGGGCGCCCCGGCTCTTCCCGGCTGGGAATCTGGAAGAACGAGGACGGCGCCGTCCCGATGTCGGGGAACGTCGATTGAATGTTGATCCCGCCCCGTTCGAACACCCGGAAGATATCGCCGGGCGGCAAGATCTCCCACCGCGGCAACGGCAGCAGAAAGGGCAGGACTCCCTTGGCCAACTCCTGCGGCGTGGGTGGAGGCAGGGTTTTGACCTGACGGGCGACGCCGTCCATCGAATAACTCTCCCCCAGGAACGGCGTCTTCTGCGCGCCGATCGCCGGAGCGATGATGCCGTTATTGTAGGCCGCCGCGCTCCAGAAGACCCCGGTGGTCGTCATCGTGCTCATTTCGACCTGATCGACCTCGGTCTGATGGCAGGTGCCGCACGTCAAACGCGCCACGCGCAAATCGCCCGGATTGATGAAGCGGATGAAGTTCGGGTCCTCTTTGTTCAAGATCGTATAGCTGTCCATCGGATTCGCGGAGGACGGCTTCCCGTCCGGCCCCTGCCACGCTTCCGGGTGCCGGGGCTGCACATGGGCGCGCAGTTTTACCGCCTCGTACGGCGCCGATCCCGGTGTGGCGCCGGCGTCCACGACGGCATCGGCCTGCCCGCCATGGCAGTCCACGCACGCCAGCCGCACCGCAGGCGAGAGATGCATCGACGGGGCGTCGCTCTGGGTATGGCAACTGACACAGCCCTTGTTTTTGGCCATCACCTCCTCGTCGGTCTGGCCGAGGACATCCCCGGGCAGCGCTTCAATGGGGGCGGTCGCCCCTCCCGTACGTTGGGATTGCCAGCATCCTTGCAGCAAGGCAATCATGCCCACCAGACCGGCCACGCAGAGGGAGATCGCGGCCTTGATGAAGAGTGTTTCCCGTGTGTGCCTTCGTGCCATGAGTCGGGCCCCGTAATGACAGTTAGAACGTCAGTGTCGCGGAGAAGAACGCGGAATACAGATTCTCGCTGACCTGAATATCCTTGAACCCGCCGCCCGGCGTAAAGAACGCCAACCCTCCGCTCAGGACGATGTTCTGGCTCAAGAGGGGGCGATACAGAAAGCCGGCGCTGTAGTCCGCGCCGATGGTCGGCCGCACGCTCGGCTGGTGCAGGACATACTGCAGCGGTTCCGTGGCCGCGAACCAGAGATAGTTGAAGTTGAGAACGGCCTTCAGCTTGGGCGTCAGTTCCGCGTCCACCCCCACGTTCGCCACGATCACGCCTGGATTGACGAACTGGGACTGCCCTTGGATCTTGCTGCTCCTGAAATCGTTCAGGAGGCTGAATCGGTTGTTGAGAAAGACGCCCGTCGACGTGAGTCCGATGCCCTGGCGATTGAAGAAACTGAACCCGCTCCCGGCGAAATTCACGTTGTCCAAGATCGAATCGAATCCGCGCGCCGTCCCGTCCGTGGGATTGCTGTCGCCTGACGCGTAGAAGAATGAGACTTTCGGCCGCCACCAGTCGATGTCATAGGACACCTCCACGGCCGCCAACTGCGCATTGATGGAATTGGACCGCCCGGCGATCGGCTCATGCGTGATGTCTCCGAGCACCTGGTAGAACGCGTGGGAGATGTTCCACCGCCCGATGTGCCCGTCTCCCGCCCATCCCAGGTAGTAGGAGCGGATGTTGTGCGGCCGCGAATCACCCAACCTGGCCGGACGCACCAAGAAGCCGTTCCGATCGTACTGCTGACCGTTCGGATCCTGGGTTCCGGAGTCGTCGCGGTCATGATGGAAGCTGAACTGCGTCGTGTAGCCTTGCCAGATGAAGTCCTGCTTATAGATGTTGGCCACGATGACCTGCCGGTGTCGGGTCTCGAACGAGTTCAATCCGCTGTTCGTGTCTTTCTCCAACAAATTGAAGTACGCGATATTCCACTGATACCGATTGTTGTCGAAGTTGCCGAAAAACCGAATGCCGGGCTCATTGTCCGAAAAAATGAAGCCCCGGAAATCGCTGGTGAAGCCCTGGATCCCGGCCCTCACCGACACGAAATCGAAATTTCTGGAGACGTCGAACAACTTCTTTTCCACAAAGACTTCCTGGAACGCAATCTGATTGTCGGTCCGAGTCGTCCCGCTCCGGATGTCGAGATTCACGACATTGCGCTCTTGCACGTCCAAATAATTGAGGTTGAAGACGGGAGTCACCCGCACCGCCCAATCACGAGGTCTGAAGGCGGTCGATCCTCTGAAAAGCTCAAAACTTGTGACGAAGTTCTGATTGAAGAAGAGCTGTCGCCCGCGCCCGAAGAACTCAGCGCTTCCGCCTCGTTCGCGGCTGATCCCCTGCGGCGTGGGCAGCTTTCGGGCCTCGAACAGCGAATCGCTGATCCCCACGAAATTGAAGAAGATGTCCTGGCCGATGACGGGATAGTCCGCCTTCAACAAATTCTGCGAATACGGATCGAGCAACCCGCCGGTGTAGCCGATGCGCCAGCGATCACGGATCGGGATAAAGTTGCTGCGTTGGTACTCGTCGATCTGCGCCTGCGTCGGCGCCTCTCCCGCCACGATCGTCTCACGGCTCGGAGCCACCTGAGCCGGTCGCGTGCGGCCGCTGGGCAACCGTTTTTCCGGCGTCGCCTCCGCAGGGAGTACAGGCGCCGTCGCAGGGGCCGGCATCCCTCCTTCAGGAACCGCCGGCCCGGCTTGGGGAGGCGTCGTGACCGGAGCCTCGACTTCCGCTTGCGGCACCGTGGAGGGCCGCACAGGGGTCTCGACCTGTGCCGGAGCCGTTTCGCCCGCGGGGGCCGCCGGCGTTTCCGCGGGCAGCGTCGGGACCGCAGGCGGTGTCACGGGTGTCTCTGGGCTTGGGGCCGGACGCCCGGGGCTGGGCCTGGTCCGACCGCTCGGTAGTCTCTTCTCCGATTCCGCCGCGCCGGGCGGCGTGACCGGCGCGGGCCTCGGTGCTTCCACCTGTGGGGCCGTGATGGTCGGCGGTGGAGTCGGCTTAATGGGCAAGGGCGCCGGCGAGGGCTGTACCGATGGAGTTTCTACGGGCAACGGAGGAGGTGCAGGCGGTGTCACGGAGGGCTCGCTTGGGACTTCCACCGGTACGGGCGGAGCAACCGGCGAGAGAGGCGGCCCGTCCGAGGGAACGGCAGCCGGGGGCGGCGGAGGCAACGTTTCAATCGCAGGCGCTGGTACAGGTGACGGAGGCGGAATCACCGGGTCCGACTTCGGCGCCACCGACGGCGGGGGAGGCGCCGGTGGCGAAGATTCCGCCGGCCGCTGCGGGAGCGAGGGACGCGACCGCCCGCTTGGCAGCCGCTTGCTCGACCCCGATCCTTCGGACGAAGACTCCTGGGCATCGATCGGGACGGGCAGACCGACGAGCAGGACGAGGGCCAGACCGGCGATCCACCCGCATTCCCGACCGACGCACGCGCGCAATCGCACGGAGATGCCCTTTCTCAGAACAGGTTCGGATTCCGCGGGAACACCGCAAACGGCAGCCGAACGCCGCGAACGAGGATCTGATCGGAACGAATGTTTTCCGGTGACTCGAATCCCGCCGACCCGCGGGTCGGCACGATATCGTCTTGATCCGCTCCATCGCCCGACACGCCGAGCGCACCGACGTGCACGCCGTTCTTGTAGAGCGGCACGCCTTGTGGAAACAGTTGGAAGCCGCTCGCGACCTGAGGAATATTGGTGCAGGGACCCGCGCCGCTGAGCACGTTGGCCACGTTCAGCGCGTCGCTCTGCAGCCCGATGTTGAAGATGCTCCACTGTCCGATCGGCTTGGACAGAGGACCGAAGGTGAAGGGATCGATCGCCCCTGGGGGGAAAACGGGATAACTCAGGAATCCGATCGCCCGCGCCGAGAACGCGATGGAGCCATCGAGTTGGATCCCGTCGGCCGCCAAGGCCGTCACGTAATTCCCAAGACCGTTGGTCGCGAGGATCGTGCCGGCATCCGCGCGCGCGAAGAAATTGGCGGTTCTGGCTTTCTGCGCCGAGATATCCCAGCTTTCGACCGGTGCGTCCAGGTTGCGGAACATGCCCAGGATCACGCCGTTCGTATCCACGACGGTAATCGACATGCGCGCCGGGAGTCCGAGGGGGTTGCGGATGGCCGACCGCGTGCGCTCCGCTTCCCTGGCGGCCTGGCCGATCAGTTGCTCGACCTCCGCGGCAGTCAACAGTCCGTCGGTGCCCGCGATGAACGGCACCGGGGACGAGGTCGTATCCACGAAGCCGGCCACGCCCCCGACCACGCGAGGGACAAACCCAGAGGGAGGACTGTTGATGGGAACGACGATTTCCGTTCCGGCAGCGGCGAATGTCGCGTAGGGGGTGGTATTTTGGCTGGCGGGCGGTTCGGCATTCGCGAACGGGAGCGTGAAGCCATCGACCAGGATGCGGTCGGCCCTGATGCCCGTCGGCGCGGCGAACCCGAGCGTCCCGGCCGCGGCAATAATTTCTTCCAGCGGCTGGTCGCGATCGGAGGGATCGCGATCCAGGGTGTAGATGCCGTCCCCCTCCACACCGATGCCGCCGACGGCCACCCCGTTCTTGTACAAGGGCAACCCCCCCGGGTCCGCCGACAAGCCGAGCGGCAACCCGACCTGGTTGGCGGGATGCCCGGTCCGATTCACGTTGCTGCACTGGAGCTGAGAGAATTGAACGCCCAACAGCGGACCGCCGGGGGCCGGACTCACTTGCGGGGGAAATCGCTCTTGGAGGACGAAATTCGTGGACCTGGTGCTCAGCGCGAACCCTTGCGTGCCGAACAAGGCGGCGGTGCCGGCTTTGGAGATCGCCGCAAACTCCGCCGGAGGAGCCGCTCCTTCCAGTCCTCCCGTTCCGCCGCCTTGGATCGTGGTGGTGGCCGGAGCGCCGGCCATTCTGAGCACACCGAGGCGAGTGCCCTCGTGATCGAGCACCGCAATGGTAACCGGAAAGCTCAGCGCCTGCGCCTGGGTCGCAGCCTGCGCGATGATGATTTGGACATCGGCGGCGGTCAGTTGCACTGTCCCCGACGCGGATTCCGGAGCGGCTCCGGTCGCATCACTGAAGTTGGCGGAGGAGCCGCATGCTGCGAGCACACCGCTCGCCACGACCGAGCCTGCCAGGTACGCACTGCGCACCAGCAGAGCCCACCTGCTCGCGTTCCGCGCCTCCATGCCCAGTCTTTGCTCCGCGCGGCCTATGGAAACGATTCAATCCTTGCACCGACGAGGCCCCGCGCCGGTGGCATTACCCGTTCCGCGGATCGCTTTGGATCCGCCTGCTGCTTCGGATGGAAATCATGGCAGGCCCGACATCCGGCCTGCGCTCCACCCGGTTCCACATGGCAGGTTCGACAGGTCCCGATCGGGGGCACCAGCACGTCATCGGTTTTCCGACTGGTTGCCGCCGCATCGTGACACGCGAGACAGACATTCCCTTTCTTTTTGATCTCGGCCAATCCGAAATGGGCGGCATGGTCGAATCGGCTGTACGGGAACCATCGCTCCGGCACATTGACCGTGCGGATTCGGAAAAGGCCGGCACCAGATAGCGTTTTCCGATCCTGATTGTCAAGCTCCGGCACGAGCAAATAGTCCGATTTGCCGATTTCCTTGGTCGCTTCCCGTGCTCGTCCCGGCAGCCCTCTGGCCCTTGGAATGGCGGTTTCCGGCGTTTCCTTCCCGGCTTGGGTGGGCTCGCGCTGAGCGCTCCGATCGGACTTGTCCCCCTTGGGGCGCCGCTCTTCCGATGGAGCGTCCGCGTCCGCCTCGTGACATTTCAGGCAACGTTTCCCGACCGGGGGAAAAAGAATGCGCTCGGCTTTGGCTCGCCGCTCGTCGACGAACAGCTCTTGTCTTGTCGGAGGCTGCCCCGGGAGCCGTCGAACACCGGACAAGCGTTTGGCTTCCTCCGGAAAGGCCCGCAAGAAGACCGCCGAATAGATTTCTTCGAGCTCCCGTCGCACATCGACGGGTTGGCGGCCGTGAGTGACGGTCTTGCCCGGGAGCTGGGAGTCGAACTCCAGAGTATGGCACCGCATGCAGTCGCGCTCGTATATGATCGGTTGCATGTAGCGCCCTTCCGTGTCCGTCCGGTGGCAGCTCGCGCAGGTCAGGGTTTCGCGCCCGGCCGGCGTCGGCAGGTCGGGTGCCAAATGCACTTCGTGATTCAACTTCAGACGGCCCTCATCCTTGAGCAGGGTCCGGTCGTCGAGCCGTACCCGCGTGGGAGCCGGCTGATCCGGCAGCCTACGGGAAATAGCGAATTCCGGATGATCCCGCGTAAAGCTGTGCACCGAGGTGACGACCGGAATGGTCGGATTCTTTGCTTCGAGCGCCCCGTGGCATTGCACGCACTGCCCGTCCGGGACGGCGGCCAGGAAGGTCTCCCCCTTGTGCTCAAGGTGACAGGACGCGCACTGAGGAGCCGGCCCGAGGGCACGGTCACCGAAATGCGATGGGGTCAGCAAGGTGGCCGGATGGCAGGTCTGACAGGTCTTGTTCGGCACCACGGTCCACACGGCCTTCCAGGATTCATGGCACTTGTCGCACTGCTGCGCGAATTTCGCGTGTTTGAGCGAGACCGCTCCGGGCATAAAAATGCCGTGCTGGCCCACTCCCAGGGCCAAGACCGAGCCGACGGTCACCAACCCGGTCAGCATCAGCGCGAGCGCGCGCTTGGTCCATCGTCCGGTCGAAAGCTGGAGCTTCGGCAACAGCGCCAGCGACGGCTCGTCTTTGTCCAGCGCCTGCTCCTCCACCGTCAGCACCAAGGGGCCGGCGGGATCCGGCTGGGACATCGCCACCCGGTACCGCTGGATACGGATCGTATCCCCGCTTCGGAGGAACGCCTCCATCACCGGGGCCTGATTCACGTATGTCGCCCCCGTGCCGGTCAGGTCTTTGAGGACATAGCGTCCTTGGCTGTCTCGGGTAATCTGCGCGTGGATGAGCGAGACCGCGAGATCGTCGAGATGCAGCTCGTTCGACGTCCCGCGGCCGATGTGCAAGACGTCGCCCGCATGGTCCACGGTTCGTTCCCGGAGTTCACCGCGGAACGTCACCTGGCGCACTATCCGGAAGGCCATAGGACTCCGACGGACGCTCCCATGGAACGACGGTCAATAGTAGAACACGACGAGCACGTGAATCACGACGGTCACGACCATCGCGATCGAGACGGGCAGGTGCACGTACAGCCATGCCTGCAACGCGTTTCGAATCCGCATCTGATGGATGAGCGTCACTTCCAACTGCGCTTTCTTGAGGAGCAACTGCGACAGCAACCGGAAGGTCGCCTGCTCCTCCGCCGGAATGGTGGAAACCGCTTGGGCCAGTTCCGCCGCTCGTTTGGCGATGACGTCGCCGCCCGGGCCCCGCCACATCAACGACCAGCCCGACGGCTTCCGGTTTTGCAGCGCGGCCACCTCGTTCTGGTACAGCCGCACTATCGCGTCGGATTTGTCCTTCACCAGCGAGCGCATGTCGGCCAACAACCGGCCGATCTCCTTGTCGATTTTGTCGGCTTGCAACCCCGCCTCGTGCTTGGTGAGGCGCGCGGGCAACGTGAGATACAAGACCGTCCCGAAAACCCCGCTGAGGACGACAATCGCCAGCAGCACGAATGCCAGGGTATGCACGTCCCAGCCGAAACGGAACCCCGCGTGCATGGGAATCAGGAGCAGCGTCAGCAAACCCAAGTACACGTGGGCGCTGATCCATCCCTGCAATGTCCCGATTCCGCTCGCGTAGGACCGTTTGCGAACCCCCAAATACATCAGAACCCCGATGATGAGGGTGCCCGCCACGCCATAGAGCAGCCCGATCGTCGTGCCTCCGTAGGCGATGGTGCTCGAGCGGTAATCCAAGTAGTGGACGGTCAGCCCGCCTGCGAAAAGGGCGCAGATCCAGAACCATCGTCCTCCGCGATATGTCAGAAATGAATGCCCCATGCCCCTCCACCCTACAGCGCGCCCACGCCGACCTTGCGGAAATATTCGTTGGGGGACACACGCATGGCGGCGCCGGTGGGGCAGATTCGCACACAGGCCGGCCCAGAGCCGAGATGCTTGCACAGATCGCATTTGACGGCCTTCGTGGGGCCCTCCTCGTGTGACTCGTTGCCCCCCACGCCGATCATGGCGAGCAACCGGTCGACCGGCCCCACCTCCTTGGGCTTCGACTCGTGGACCATGAAGATATTCCCGTACGGACAGTTCTTGGCACAGTTCCCGCAACCGATACAGCGGTCGGGATGAATGAAGACCTCCCCCTTCGGATCGCGCATGATCGCATTGCCGGGCGGGCAATCCGTCATGCACATGGGGTTCTCGCAGTGCCGGCAGGAGGTCGGCACGAGCAAATGCCCGAAGATGATCCCCTCGGTGCGATAGAGCCGGGTCTGTCCCCCGTGCGTGTTCGCGCAGGCGTTGACGCATTGGTCGCACCGCACGCATTTGTTCTCGTCGATCAGCAGCACGTCCGTTCCCTCGAACACCCCGCTGTCCAGCAGACGGTTGATCAAGTGGTCTTCCCCGACCTCGCGCAAGGACACCTCCAATCCGCGCACGAGATACTTCTGCATGTTCTCCCTGAGCTGTCGGTCGAACTCGGGGTAACGCTCGAGGATCGTGAGGAAATCCTTCTTCTTGATCCGAATGGCTTCGCTGAACTTCGTGGCGGTGACGGTCGCGGTCCGAGTCGGGCGTTCCGGATCCAACAGGGCGATTTCCCCGAAATACCGGCCGACCGGCAGGTGGTTGACCACGACCTCCTTCCCGGACGGCCCAGAGCGCTTGCTGACCTTCATGGATCCGCTCCGCACCAGATAGAAAGCGTCCGCCTGGTCGCCTTCCTTGAACACCACCTCGCCGTGTTTATAGCTGCAGGTGGTCGCCCGGGAGGCGATCGACCGGATGAACGTCCGGTGCGCGTCGGGGAGCAGATAGAGTTGAAGGGCCCGCACGATGAAGCTCTCATCGATGCCGCGCTTCACGGAGGGCTCCGCATTCAAGAGCCGCAGCACCGCCCGCCGAGGCACTTCGATGAGCACGCAGGGCTCGGTCGTTTTCACCGTCTCCGAGCGCCGCAAGCCGGACAGCAGGCTCATTTCACCGAAGAAGTCCCCCACCTCCAGGACGGCCGGCTTGTCACCGCTGGCCTGCGCGCTGCACGTCATCTGCACGCGCCCGCGCAGGATCAGGAAGAGGCTGTCGGAATAGTCGTTCTCCCGATAGACCACCGTCCTGGCCTGCACGTCCCGGTGCACCGTGGACGCCAACACCATCTCGCGCAACGCCGCATCCGGCACGCCCGCCAAGAGCGGAATGGTCGCTCGCACGACCGCCAATCGCTCGTCCGTCGTACCTTCCAACATCCCCAGCCGCTGGTCTCGGATGATGGGCTCCTCGACAGGCTCGACGGGGCGACCCAAGAGATACTCCACGACATCATACCCCTGGTTCATCCCCTGCTTGATCAAGCCATAGCCGGCCACGGCGCCGATCATGAACAGACCGGGAATGTTCGTTTCGTAGTGTTTGGTCAGGACCGGAGGCGCCGACGGACTGGAGGACGCAAAGGCGATCCCGATCTTTTCCAGAAAGGGGCGGGGAATTTCCGCGCCGATGCGGACGAAGACCAGGTCGGCCTTGAAGCGAACGGTCTGGTCAGGTAGCTTGACGTGGGCATACCCTTCCTCGATGCGTTCCACCGCGGCGCTGTGAAACGCCGTGACCTGTTTAGCGTCCACCTTTTGGGTGATGTCGCGGTGAAGGGCGTCTTTCAGGCGATAGAATTCGGTGTTTCGATTGACGACCCCCACCCGGTTCTTTTCGCACAAGGCGAGCACACCCTCGATGGCCGCATCCCCGGCCCCCACCATGAGAATATCCTCGTTGTCGTAGATCGAGGGGTCGACGAGCTTGGTCGACACATGCGGCAAGGTCGCTCCGGGCACGTTTAAGGTCCGGGGATTCCCTTGGACCCCGATGGCCAAGATGACGTATTTCGACCTGTACTCGCCCTTCGTGGTCTTGATGGCGAATTCGTCGCCGGACTTGGCGAGGCTCTTGACCTCCTCCGGACGCTGGATCGTCACGCCCGCCGCCTGGGCGGCCTCGGTCCACGTCTTCAGTAGAAATTCGCGCGTGCCCGCTTCGAACGGGACGTCGCTCCGGAGGGGAATCATCGTCGGCTCGGCCATGACGTGCTTCCCCTTTTGATAGTCGTAAATGGTATTCGCGACCTCGCCCTTCTCGAGGAGCAAGACCTTCATCCCATTTTTTTGGGCGTGACACGCCGCGCTGAGTCCCGCCGGCCCCGCCCCAACGACAACGAGATCGTACACGCGCGCGTCCTCAGGAAGTCGGCTTCGAGGCCGGTGCGGCCGGCGCCCCGCTAGGAGGGGCGTCCGATTCCAAGAGCCCCCGTAGGGTATTCATATCCTTCGTAAACTTGACCAAGTCGAATTGCCGGCCGCTCTTGATGTCGTCGTAGAGGGCGTCGATGGATGCTTTGATCGCCTTTCCGTTCGGCAACGGCCCCACACTGTCCCCGTACGAATCCGTCAAGCTGGAGATCGCCAGGACCGCCTGCTCCGCCGATTGGAAGCCGGCATTGGCGATCCCGGCGCCGTCACCCGCGATGCGTCGCAGGAGGGACCAAGCGCTCTTCGGCGTGAAGGCGTACTGCTCGACGACCGGCACCAACTGCGCGGAGAACTGTTCCAGCTTCGTAAATGCCTGTTCGAACTCGGTCATGGACGACTTACCGGTCAACCGATCGTGGAAGGCTGTCACGAGTTGGTCGAACGTCTGAGCCTTGTCGGGGGCCATCTCTGAGACGAAATGGCGGAGCACCGTATAGCTGGCGGCGTTCCATACTAACCGGCCGGGCTTACCGCCATAGTCTCTTACCCGCCAGCGCTGCAGCTTCCTTTCTTCGTCCGTGATTTCACGCACGCGATCTACCACAGAGTGGTGGCAGGCATAACAATCGAAGTGAATGAGATCCGGCCACAAGGTGGCCTGCGATTTGCGAGAAGACGACAACAGCTCCAGTTGATTCCGCAAGGCCACCGCCTGGCCGACGGCCCAGTTTTTCGCGCCCAACCAGTCGCGCTGCGCCTTGTCTTTGGGCGGCAACCAATGGGACGGCATGACCGTGCTGAAGTTATCCAACTCAAAATTCAAGCGCGGATGTCCGGCGCCGATCAATTCGTGATCGACCACGTTTTTCTCGACCCCCAGATGGCAGGCCAGGCAGCGTTGCGACCGTTTCGCCAGATTCTTGGTGTCGAACATCCCGTACTCCGCGCCCTTTTTCTTATCCCAGTCCTTCCGCGTATGCGGGCCCAACCATTTTTCCGCCGGGCCGTGACAGCCCTCGCACGTGACCCCCTCCTTGATATCGTAATTCGGCCCCTGGTGCTTCTCATCCACATCCACGGCATGGCATACGAGACAGCGCGCGGACTTCTCCGGTTTGTCGATGCCGAGGTTCTTGGCCATGCGCTGCGAGTCGGGTTTGGTCAAGACGTCATAGGCCTTGGCATGACTGTCATTGTCGAGCCATACCCAGTATTCATTCTGCGGGATGGAAAACTTCGTTTTCGGGGTCGTACTGCCATGACAGGCGCTCCCATTGCAGGAGGCGGCACCCATGTATTGATACAAGTCCAGGGACTTATCCCGGGGCGAGACCACGAGTTTATCCGAGGTTTGCGCCTGTGGATCGGCGGTGAAAGGAAACCAATATCCCAGGACTCCGAAGAGCATGACGCACGCCATCACAATGCTCACACGTCCTCTTCCGTTCATAGGTCCCCTCATCTGGTCCGCCCTCGTTGAACAGATGCCATCCCGATCTCCGCGCGAGATTCCCCGCCCTCGCCTCCGCCGGCGGCCTGTGCTCCCGCGAGCGCCGGGCTTACCGCGGGCCCGATTCTCGTGCATAGCTTCCGTATTGTCAATTTTCCGGTCATGGCGGGGTTCCGTACCTGAACACTCCCGCCACCTCGCCGATTGATGATTGTCGGAATTGGAGCGTCCAGGGAAACCGATCTTGCCAGGAAGGATGCTCGGAGAGATACGCGACACGGTGCACGACTGGAGGAGAGTCTTGAAACGAGACAAACTCTGAAGAGAACTCCGAATATCCCTCGTGCGGGCAGCCCCGTTCGGAGTCCCTGCACCACGATGGAAATCACGCCCGGGAGCAGAGTCGTATGGGAAGCCGGTTTAGTGTCACAGCCTGCCCCACGGACGGCTCCCATTCCTCACGTATGTGGGATTCATTGAAAGAGCAGCCATAGACCCAGGCAATAGCCGAGAATGATCAAGAAGCTGTCCGGCTCGATCAGCATGTACCGTTTCTCGGCCCGATACATGATCCCCATAAGGCCCACACACAGCAGCAGGATGCTCCATATCCCCGTCATCGCATGCGCGTCACCGACCGCATTCAACAAAGGCCCCTCGCGATAGAACACGTCGACAAAAAACAGCGCCGCCATGTTGAAGGCATTGCTCCCGAAGAGATTCCCAACCGCCAAGTCAAACGCGCCGAGTCGCACGGCGGCCAGGGCCGTAATGAACTCAGGCAACGAGGTGGTGATCGCCACAAGCGAGGTTCCCACGAAGGTGGTGCTGATGCCGGACTGTTTGGCGATCTCACCCGCCGAGTACGCCAGGAACGGGGCTGCGATCAGCAACGCTATCGAGGCAACCCCAAACCCTCCCATCGCCCGGCGTAACTCCACACGCCGGGGACTGGGCCTCGTTTCTTCGTCCTCCGCCCGGGCCTCGGCCACCTTCTCCTGCTCCCGTTGTCGCCGCTTCATGGTTTCCTGCCTGAAGATCACCCGCATCCCGAAGACGTAAAACAGCGCGACGAGCATGGTGCCCAATCCAATCCCGCCATGCGCGACGTCGCGCCCCAGCAGGATCAAGAAGGCGGCCAGCCCCGTGACGAAGATCGCCAGCCCGGCGCTCAAGGCGTGATCCAGGGCCGCATGCTGCCAGATTCGCTTCTGCCGGTGCATCAGGTCGATCAACCCCAAGGTGAGCATGTTCGACATGCCGGCGCCGAACAAGTCGCCGGCCGCGATGTCGGGGAGATCCAGCAGACCCGCGCTGACGGTGGTGAACACTTCCGGCAGGGACGTCGCCGCGGCCATCAACACCATGCCGATCCAAAGCCCGCCGAGCCCGGTCAGATCCGCAATGCGATTGCCGTAGTCGCTCAACCTCGTGCCGGCATACGCGATCACGGCGGCGCTCACCAGGAAGATGGACCACGTGAGAACCACTGGAGCCCCTCCTCATGAAACAGATACAGAAGCCGCGGTCTTCCTCAACGCATGAGAAGCGGCAGAGACGATCGCGCAACGCAGCACATGGGACGCATGGTCAGCAGGGTATCGCGCCCCCCTTTTGCAACACAACGCTGCGGCTTGAGGCTTTTCGGAGTCGGCCCACAAGGACTGCTGCATCCCAGGGGTTGCCCGGCTGGCGGAAACGGGGGCACCGCGTGAACGAAAGGCCCCGATGGGCGGGTAGGCACGGCGGCTTCACCGGATCCCAGCGTTGCAGATCAGGCGACGAACGTGATATACATGAGGATTCCGTCCGGTCCTTCTTCGGGGGTTCACGACACCATCGTGGGCCAGAATCTCCGAAGGAGATCGGTGGGATTGCCGCGCACCGACGACGATATGATTCCTTTTCCTTCATACATATAGGACGGTGGGTGGACGCCGGTCGAATCCCTCACTCTGGCGCGAGCGTAAGGCTTGCAGATGGATCTCTACGTGGCGGTGTAGCTCAGTTGGTAGAGCAGCGGACTCATAAGCCGCACCTCGTTTCTCTTCTTCACGCGCACAACGCCACGTTCATCAACAGAATCGCGGCTCCCAGTGCGCTTCCCCGTTTTTCGATATCCGATCGCTTCCCGCCCAAACCGACCAGTTCCGGCGTCCTGGTGAACATCTGGTGAACACTTCGAGTGGATTGAAAGGAGAAGAACATGCTCATTCAGAGCCGTCCAAATTCCACATTCAGAGCTTTTCTTTCCGCCGAGAAGAATGCGGGGGAGAGTTCAGCTTCTGTCCCTCCGACCCGGCCTCCAAGGCCTGGTTCTGGCTGCACAGGCTGTACAGCTGAGCGGTCCCGAGAAATCGGTCCACGCGAAGGCTTCCCTCACATGCGGGCCACCCGCAATCCGTTTGCCACCGCCAGCAGTTCGCTGACCTCATGAACCAGCACCGCGACCGCAACACTCAGGAACCCCCCGACCGCCAGGGGAATCAGCACCGCGAGCAGCAAGAGGGAGAAGGCAATGTTCTCCGTGCTGATCCGCCTCGCTTTGGCTCCCAGCCGCAGTGCCTCACCCACCTTCGAGAGATCATCGGCCATCAATGCTACATCGGCGGCTTCGATGGCGGCATCCGTTCCGGCGGCACCCATGGCGACTCCGCAGGTGGAGGCTGCCAGGGCCGGCGCGTCATTGATCCCGTCGCCAACCATCAGCACTGCACCATAGCGGGCTTCCAGGTCCTTCACCGCTCGGACTTTATCTTCCGGCTTGAGATCCGCCAGATAGGAGTCGATTCCCAGCGCCTCGGCGACACTGCGCGCCGTTCGCGCATTGTCCCCTGTCAGCATGACGACGCGGACGCCCATCGTGTGCAGGCCGGCGATGACCTCGCGCATGCCCTCGCGGATACGGTCCTGCAGCGCGAGCAGGCCTCGCAGAGTGTGTTGAGTTCCAACGAGCACCACGGTCTTCCCGTCTGCCTGAAGCGCTCGTACATGGTCTTCGATCATCGTCAAATCCACGCCAAGCTGTTGGAACAGGTCGGGACTCCCCACATACCAGCTCTGGTCTCCAACGACCGCAGTCGCTCCAATACCCGTGAGCGCGTGAAACGCTCGTACCTCCACAGGAACGATCTCGGCGGCCCGCGCTCGGTCTGCCACCGCCCTGGCCAGCGGATGCTCGGAACCGTATTCTACGCCAGCGGCCAAGGCGAGGAGTTCCGCTTCGGAACCGGTGAACGGAATGATGTCCGTGATGACCGGTTTCCCGTAAGTTAAGGTTCCGGTCTTGTCGAATGCAATCACGCGAATTCTTCCAAGATGCTCCAGATGCACACCACCTTTGATCAGGATACCGCGCTTTCCAGCCCTACCAATTGCAGCGGCGGTGGCTACAGGCGTAGACATCACCAGTGCGCACGGCGCCGCTGCGACCATCAACACCACGGCTCGGGTCGCCCAGTCTCTGAGTGACCACCCTAACAGTCCGGGCACGAGAAGAAAGCCAATGGACGTCAGCAAGACCACCGGGCTATAGCGGCGGCCGAAGCGCTCAATCCATTGCTGGGCAGCGCCCTTCCGTTCTTGCGCCTCCTCGACCAGATGAATGATTTTGGCCAGCGTGTTCTCCTGAAACGAAGCTGTCGCTTCCACCTCTAAGAGGCCCTGTCGGTTGAGCGAACCAGCGAAGACCTTCATCCCCGGGCCCTTGTCTACGGGAATCGATTCTCCCGTAATCGCGGCTTCATCGAGGCTCGAACTCCCCGACTGGATCAGCCCGTCGGTAGGGAGCGTCTCACCAGGGCGTATAAGAAACCGATCCCCCACTTTGAGGGACTCGGCTGGGATGGTCACCTCCTCCCCGTTCCGCAGCACGTGGGCCTCCTTGGGGGCGAGCTCTAACAAGGCTCGGATCGCTGATCGCGTGCGAGCATACGTATACTCCTCCAACCCTTCTGCAGAACCATAAAGAAAGACAAGAAACGCGGCTTCATCCCACAATCCCAGGACGCCGGAGCCTACGGTGGCGGCCAGCATCAAGAAGTCGATCCCAATCACCCGTTCGGACAGCAGTGTTTCGAGTGCTTCCCATCCCCAGTGATAGCCCCCCAGAGGGATGGCAATGAGATACAACACGCGCTCGGTCCGGTCCGAGATAAACCCAAGATGGGCAAGCACAAATGCTACGCCAGCCAGAATCCCAGCCAGCAGCGCGTTGCGTAGTTCGGGATATTGCCACCACGGGCCAGCAAAGCCTCTGTCGGTCTCCATCAGATCACAATCCTTTCGTTCCTACATGTTCTCCGAAGAAGAGCCTGTTCAAGATTAAACTTTAGCTGCACTTCTTTTCGCTGCGTTCTCGCTACCGCCGATCGTACTCGTGACAAGCGCTATGCTTTTTGTGTATATGACTCCGGAACTTCGACCTTCCTTTTCCGCTGTGCCCAGGCCTCTCGAAATCGTTCCTCCCAAACATATAAGGTCGGAAGCACGAGAAGGGTTAGGGCGGTGGAAGTTACAAGGCCGCCAATGACAACTGTCGCTAAGGGCCGCTGTACCTCCGCCCCCGCCGAAGTGGACACTGCCATAGGGACAAAGCCTAGACTGGCCACCATGGCGGTCATGAGCACGGGACGGAGTCGGATCAACGCGCCTTGTGTGACCGCCTCTTCTCGCGACAATCCCTTCTTCTGCAAATCGAGAATGTAGGACATCAGGACGACCCCGTTCAGCACCGCGACGCCAAACAGCGCGATGAATCCGACCCCGGCTGAAATGGAAAACGGCATACCGCGCAGGGCAAGCGCAATGATGCCGCCCGTGGCCGCCAACGGCACGTTGAGAAAAATCAGGATGGCCGGGCGTACCGCGTTAAATGTGGAGTAGAGGAGCACGAAGATCAGAAACAAGGCGATCGGGACGACGATCGCCAGCCGGGTCGACGCCTCCTGCAATTGCTCGAACTGTCCGCCCCATTCGATCCAATAGCCCGTTGGCAATGGAACCCGAGCTTCCACGGCGTGTTGCGCAGCAGCGACAAAGCTCGCCAAATCGCGGTCCCGGACGTTCGTCTCCACGGCAAGGCGCCGGTGAATGTTCTCCCGGCTGATCTGCGCCAAACCGGTCTCCGTTCGAATGTCCGCCAACTGAGTGAGAGGGATCTGCCGGCCGGCGGGATCGGCGACTCGTATTTCCTTAATTCGCTCAAAGTTGGCACGGTCTTCGGGCCTGAAGCGCACTTGAATGAAAAAGCGTTGGTTGCCTTTCACGACTTGTCCCGCGACGCGTCCCCCCACCGCTTCGATGGTCTCGAGAATGTCCGATGCATTGATCCCATAGCGAGCAATGGCTTCACGGTTAATGATCACCCGAAGATAGGGCATGCCAGCGACTTGCTCCGCCTTGGTGTCGGCGGCTCCCGGCACTCGGGAAACGACTTGCACCACCTCATCGCCCAACCGTTTGAGGGTACCCATATCTTCGCCGAAAATCGTGATGGCGATGTCCGAGCGCACCCCAGCGATCATTTCCTGCACCCGCAACTCAATGGGCTGTGAATAACTGAAGACGGTGCCGGGCACCGCCGCCTTGAGCGCCCGATCAAAGGCCCCGATTAGGTCGTTTTTCGTGTGAGCCGTCTGCCACTCGGACTTGGGCTTCAGGATGATATACACGTCGCTACTGTCCACGCCCATATAATCAGTAGCGATCTCCGGACGGCCGGTTCGGGGAACGACTGTGGCGACCTCGGGAAACTGCCGCAGCACCTGCCCAATCCGGGTCGTACTCTTCACCGATTCTTCTAAGGACACGCTGGGAAACCGCCAGGCTTGAAGAGCGATCGCTCCTTCGTCCAATTTTGGAATAAATTCCGCGCCTAAAAAGGACGCCACGGCCAAGCTAAGGACAAAGAGAACGGCGGCGACAGCTGCTGTGATGATCGGGTACCGCAATGTCCGTACCAGAAGAGGTTGGTAAGCGCCTTTCGCCCACCGAATAATGCGGGTTTCTTCCTCGCTGACGCCTTGGCGCATAAAGAGGCTCGCGAAGACTGGGGCGACCGTAAACGCGAGAACCAGAGCAGCCACGAGTGCAAAGATGACGGTCAGCGCCATCGGCCGGAACATCTTTCCCTCAACGCCTTGCAGAGTCAGAATGGGCAGGTAGACGATGATGATAATGCCCACGGCGAAGAAGATCGGACGGAGGACTTCACGGCCGGACTGTAGAATCAGGTGCCGGATCTCGTCGGGGCTTGGGCGGCGGCGCGCTGCTTTTTGCCGCTGCGCAAGATGTCGCATGATATTTTCAATCATGACCACCGACCCATCGACAATGAGACCGAAATCGATGGCCCCGAGGCTCATGAGGTTACCCGAAATGCCGGCGGCCAACATCCCGGTGAGCGCGACCAGCATGGACAGCGGGATCACCGAGGCCACGATGAGGCCGGCCCGAAGGTTTCCGAGCAGGAGAAACAGCACCGCGATCACGAGCAGGGCGCCTTCAGTCAAATTGGTTGTGACGGTCTTTATGGTACTCCGAACCAGATCGGTTCGATCATAATAGGGGTCCACAGTGACGCCGGGAGGAAGGGACTTCTTAATCTCTTCAAGTTTCGCTTTGATCCGATTGACGACCACCCGGGAGTTCTCCCCAATCAGCATCAACACGACACCAGTGACGACCTCGCCGCGCTCATCACGGGTGACCGCTCCCTGACGGACCATTGGCTCAAAGCGGGTCTGGGCGATGTTCCGAATATAGATCGGCGTCCCATCGTGTCCCGTCGCCACGACGATATTGTTGAGGTCTTCCAAAGTCTGCACGAGCCCCTCGCCGCGGACCAGATACTGTTCTTGTGCGTGCACGATGTATCCGCCGCCGGTATTCGCATTGTTGCGTTCGATCGCCTCGAACACCCGGCCAATCGGAATGTTATAGGCAACGAGCTTAGAGGCATCGAGGGCGACCTCGTACGTTTGAAGCTCTCCTCCATAGCTGTTGACTTCGACGACGCCCGGGACGGAGCGCAACTTGAAGGCAATGTCCCAGTCCAAGATGGTCCGCAGCTGCATCAAGGAGTATCCTTGGCCCCTCACCTCAATTTGGAAGACCTCCCCTAACCCCGTCGAAATGGGCCCCATCTCTAGATTGCCGAATCCCGGAGGAATCGCCTGCTGGGCGCGCGGCAGCCGCTCCATCACGAGCCGTCGACAGAAATAGATGTCCATGCCTTCCTCGAAGAACACGGTCACGGCCGAGAGCCCGAAGCGGGACACGGAGCGGATCAATTTAATCCCCGGCAGGCCCGACATCGCCGTTTCGACCGGAAAGGTAATGAATTTTTCGACCTCAACGGGACCTAACCCCCGGGAGTTGGTGAGAATCTGCACCTGATTCGGAGTCACATCCGGCACGGCATCGATCGGCAACTTCCGCATGGCATAGATACCGGCGGCGATAATCAACCCCACAAAGGTTAAAATCAAAAACCGGTTCCGCAACGACAATTCAAAGAGCGACTTCAGCATGATCAGCTCCTGTCGAGAATTCGTGCTAGTCTCCTGCAATCTGCTCCTTCAACAAGATGGACTTGAGATAGAAAGACCCTTCAGTCACCACACGCTCGCCTTCCGCCAAACCGGAACGCACTTCAGCGTCCGTGCCGGATCGCCTCCCGATCACGACTTGCCGCACGGTATACGTTCCCGGGCGCTCCTCAACAAACGCCACAGGCTTCTCATCGACCTGTTGGATGGCATCCTGAGGGACGACGATCACCTTCTGGCCCATATTCGTGTTGGAGAGCTGCAGCGTGGCCCTGGCAAACATGCCTGGGCGGAGCCGTAAGCCAGGATTTGGAATCTCGACACGGGCGTCAACGGTGCGGGTTTCAGGTTTCAGGACATAACTCAGATAGACAATCTTCCCGTGAAAGGTCTCTCGCGGATACGCGTCTACTTTGATCTCAACCTCGCTGCCGACTGTGACAGCCGCTAGATGCTGTTCATAGATATCGAGGAGGATCCAGACGGTGGACAGATCCACAATGGTGAATGCGTTATCCTTCGGGGTGATCAATTCCCCGCGCGTAAACGGCCGCTCGATCAGTGTCCCGGCTTGTGGTGCCAGAAGCGGGAAGTAGGATAGGGGCTTGCCCTTCTCACTCCAGTTGATCTTTGTAATTTCCTCATCGGAGAGCCCGATGAGACGAAGCGCTTCATAGGCGGCACGATAGGCCGTTACACTTTTGTCGTAGGCACCCTTGGCCGCCAAGTACTCCTTCTCGGAGGAAATCCGTTGCTCAAATAACCTTTTTTCTCGCTCAAAATTGCGCTGGTCCACGTCGCGATTGGTCATGGCCTGGAGCAATGCTGCCTTCTTCTGTCCTAATTCGATACTGTCGAGCAGCGCCAGGGGTTGCCCCGGCTTGACCTGATCGCCCAGTTGCACCTGGATGTCGATTGCTCGACCTTCAATACGCGGGCTGACATGAACCAGCCGATATTCGTTCGGCTTGATGGTCGCAGTGGCTTGAAGTTCATCACGGAGTGCCCGGCGTTCGACTAGAGCCGTCTGGAACGTCTTTCCTTCAAGCGCCTGGGTTGGGACCGTGAGTTGATGTCGTTGCTCGCTTTCTTCACCTCGACGTCTGGGCGTTCCCGGTTCTGGAGTCTGCGTATCGGGCTGAGTCGATTCTTGTTTGCCAGGCGCCGAGGCTTGCGGCTCGACCGAGCGTTCTTTGCAACTGGCTAGAGACAGACTCAGCAGACAAAGAGCGACGAAGTATAGATTCCTGCCCACAACCAACTGTTCTCGTCGAAAGCCTGGAAGAGCCCAGCGAAGGGGTTGCCCCACATGTTTGCGCCAACTCATTGAGGTTCTCCAGTCCATCGTTCCAGGCGCGCCAGCGCGATTGAGAGGTCTGCTCGTGCCTGGGCATATTCTAAGAGAATCTGTCGGTACACGCGTTGGGCATCGATCACTTCCAGGAGGCTGGCAGCCCCTTGCGCGAAGCTAAGCCGAGCGATCCTCAGCGCCTCTTCCGCTTGTTTCAGCAGTCCCTTTTCAAAGACCTGGATCTGTTGACCGGCCGTACGGACCTCCTGCCCATGTTGAGTTATCGCGTTCACCAACTCATTCTGCGCCGACCGCCGATCAGCTTCGGCGTGCTCGCGTGCGCCCAAAGCGGCTTCGATTTCCCCCTGCCGCCGGTACCAAAGGGGAAGGGGAACACGCAATCCCATTAAGAAATCTTCATTCCCGGCTTCGCGGTTGTACGTCCCCGAGACGGCGATGTAGGGAATCCTTGACTCTCGTTCCTGCACAATGGTGTGCTCCGCCTGCTCCCTCAGCTTTTCTGGCACCAGAATCCGTGGGTGCGATTCCAATGCGGGTGCCATCAGCTGATCCAGATTCAACTCCCCTCGCAATGACCGAAAATCACCAGACACGGAAAAGATCTTACCGAGCGCACCGGCGGTCAGCGTATCCAGCCGTACGCGGGCGACAGCAATCATGTTTTGGGCGCGACTCAGTTCTTTTTCGGCCTTCTGGAGCTCAACATTCGCCTTTACGGCTTCAAAGGGTCGTGCTTGGCCGGCATCCACCCGGGCTTTGATCATCTGGAATATGTCACGAGTGATTGAAAGATTCTGCGTCGATAGCTCCAGATCCCGCTGCGCAAGCAAGAGCTGATAGAACGCGACCTTGGCTTCCGACTGTACCTTGAGCCGTGTGTCCTGGAGTTCCGCTTGAGCACCGGCTAGTTGCGCCTCAGCTGCATTCATCCGGGCGCGGCGTTTAGCAGGCAGCTCCAAGGGCTGTTCGATGGTTACACGACGCTCAAGAATTACGACTCCAGTCCTCGGATCTGTAATCGCGCCGCTTCCTGCTGTACCACTAATCGACGGGTTCAGGTATGCGCCGGCCGTGACTCGTTCTCCACGGCGCTGTTTGACCCCGCCTCCTGCCGCAGCTACAGCTGGATTTCGCTCCAACGCCAGGGTAACGATATCATCGAGTCCATACAAACCAGGGCTCGGTTCACCGGCGCGCGGGACTTCCGCCGCGACAATCAGAGGGGCCATCAATGCGCCAAGGAACACTGTGAGAAAGAAAAGATGTCGCATTGCCTACCTCCAGAAACCCCGTACACGCGACACTGGTCGTGCAAGCGCGTCTTAGGGCTTAAGAATGTTCAGATTCGGTTCGATCTAGAACAGACTTTTGAGGCTCAGGCAAGAACTGGTGGGCGGAACACAGAATGAATGAACGTAGAAACGAAAAGTGTAGGAGTCTCCGGAACCAACGAGATGAAGGGAGACACAAAAGACGAAGGGGAAACACTTACCGTCTGAAACGTGAAATGGCAGGGACACCAATCATCTGTCACGCTCCCATCGGGAGACGGAAACAGATCCAAGGCTTCGACGAGACTTGCGGTAGATCCGATTTGCCACTCCCCAAGACAGGTGAAACCGGTCAATTGGACTCCGAGGAGGAGAACCAACCCGACTACTAGCACATTTGCGCCTCGCCATTTCAACACGAGCTATCACTCCTACTGGGTACCAAGATTAATATAGCACAGCGCCTTCCGCAAAGCTGCACATTCTTCGCGACTATTACTATTCTATCGTCAGAAACTCGGCGGTTCTCTCTTATCTCCTAACTCGGCCAAGACCGCCGTCACACAAATAGACCCCAACGCCATCAGTGCCTTCTTCTCTCTGTCTTCGTTCCACAGCTGGGCAATCGTTTGTTATGCGAGCAAGTCCCGCTTCCGCTCCTCAAACTCCTGCTTGTTGATCTCCCCGCGGGCATACCGTTTCTTGAGAATGTCCAATGCGGAGTCTTCACGATGGCCGAAGCCTTGCCCCATCAGCCATCGGGCGATGAAGAGGCCGCCGAAAATCAAGACGGCCCAGAAGAGCACCATGCTCAGCAGGCCGAAGCCCATCATCGGCATCCAGCCGCAATCTGTGAATCGGTCCATCATGTCGGAACCTACCCGCGATAGATGAACGCTCGCGTTTCGAGCTGGTCGAGCTGATTTTCAAAGTCACCCACCGGGGACTTGATCCATGCTCGCCCCGTGATTTTGAGGACCGCTGAGTCACTAGGGTATTGGCGCACTCGCTCAGCCTGGCTGTCCGTCAGGTAATGCTCGCTCATAGCGACAGGCTTCTTATCATACCCATTGATGCGGTCCCGGACTGTGAGGGACACCCTTGTGAGTCCCTGGTCACCTAGCTGAATGTCAAGCTCGATCCCATCGAGCCGTATCTCGAACGGCAGGTAATTGTAGCACCACAGCTTAAGATGTGAGACGGCGGCCGGCCGACCTGGGGTAACGTAGAGATGGGGACCCACTCCGTCAGAAAATAGTTCGATTCGCTTCTGACACCTGGCGATAGGAAACCAGCGTTTCAAGAGAAATGATGGCGCATGGCGAGTGATGAGGTCGAGGAGTACCTTCCAGAGCACGAACCATTTCGAAGGGATCTGGCTTTCGCTCATGTGTTGCCTCTGTTTGCGCAGCAGCCAAAGGCGCGCTTAACTGGTGGACGAGGATACCACTTGGGAATGTTCTGGTCATGATGGAATTGCAGAGCTCGATGCGGGTGCGGTAACTCTAGTAGAGTTTCATGAGGCCACGCCTCAACGGTTCGCCCGTTGACGGCTGCGCCACTCCCACGGCGGAATCGGGTCAGGATCGACCCAAAGGCCTCGCTTGGCTAGGCGCGCTTCGTCCTCGAGATCTCCCAAACTGAAATCCTTCGAGTACTTCCGGTACCACCAGGCAAAACCTGCTTTCACGAGTTCCCGATTGAGATTTCGCCCATCGCCAAGCATGACCTCCCCAATCGTTCTCCCGTACCTGTCGAAGCCCAGAACCTGAATAGTGACTTCCTTCCCGAAGACCATGGTGGAGGTAAACTGTTTAGCTTTCTTTCCGAAAGGCTGGCCTTTCTCGGGACAATCGATCCCGTTCAACCGAATGCGTTTGGGGTGACCATCGTGCAGCACCTCAATCGTGTCACCATCCAATGAAGTTACCCCCGTTTTTTGGACAGGTCGTGAAGCCAAGAAATTATGGTAGAACGACCGTCGCAAAAACCGGGAGACACCTATGGCCCCAAAACGGAAGACCCATTCGGAGGAGTTCAAAGCGCGG
>JBDIVW010000008.1:0-145458 GCA_039794185.1 Candidatus Inralta sp.
CACGCAGCGTGGCCCACGGCGGCCACGGGGAGGCCACCCCCTCACGGATGAGCGTCGACGGCTCATGCGAGTGGTTTTGGGGCGCATCGGTCTCATTCAACCCGGGTTTTTCCGCAGCCTGCTAGAGTTCCTGAGGAGAAAATACCGGCTCCGTCCGCAGGTTGAGGTTGCAGGCTATCGCCTTGATCTTGTGGTCGAAGGGTTGGTCAATCGGCTGGCCGTGGAGTGTGATGGGGAAGCCTGGCATGGGCCGGAGAAGTTCGATTCCGACATGGCTCGGCAGCGGCAGCTTGAGCGAGCCGGATGGAGGTTCGTGCGCATTCGGGAGTCGGAGTTCTACGCGGACCGCGAGAATTCTGTACACCGGATTGTCGAGGCATGCGAGGAACTCGGTATTCGACCGATCGGAGAGGAAGAACGTGAGTTAGACGATGAACTAACGGCAAGCCCTCCGGTAGGCGAAGGGTTGTCAGAGGAGCACGAGGAAGAGGAGGAAGAGGGCGAACCTGGCGAGGTCGAAGACGAAGTTCCCGAAACGACTGGAAAGTATCAAAAGCCGGCGGCCTCAGCGGCTGGTTTGGATCAATCGGGCTTTCCTGATCCACGTGACGCTTCTCCCGCTAACGTTCGGACAGCTCTGCGTCGGATAATAGAAAAGGAAGGTCCTCTCACTAAGCGTCTACTCTTTAGGCTATATGTAGAAGGTTGTCCTGCCTTGCACCGTGCTGGAAAAGCCGTGAGGAGCCTTTTCAATAGAGCCTTGTACAACATGCAGAGGGCTGGCGAGATCGTCGTTGAAGACGAACTCGGTGACCGGTCCCTCGAATCACAAGTCCTACGGCTTGCCAGTGCCCCGAGAGTCAGGGAAAGACGCGATGGTCGTCGTGAGCTTACAGAGATCCCACCATCGGAACTAATGTTGGTGCTCAACCGTATCCAAGCCTCAGCCACCAGTGCCGTTCAGGATGAAGAAACTCTGGCTCGGTCTCTTCTCCGGTATTATGGGTTCACTCGTTTGACGGCAGCTCGAAGGAAACGCTTGTCCAAAATCCTTCACGTTTGGAGTCAGACCCACACATGAATCGACGTATTTTGCACACAACTGTTACGCGAGCTGGTGTGTCTTCATAGACGAATTGACAAGAAAAAGGGGGCAGCAACTGTCTTGACTGTCAAGCACGTTCTCGCTGAGGTGGTTATGATGCAGCAAAAATATTTCGCCCCGCATTGGCCGAGGATCGACAATCCCCCACCCGCCCATAGGCGAGTATCCCCCAGTCGGACGAAGCCGACCGTCGCTGACCGCTTCCGCCTAGCCGGTGGGGTGCCCCCACCGGGTCCGGTGTTTCATCATCGCGTTCAGGATGATCAGCAGTTTCCGCATGCAGGCAGTCAAGGCCACCTTCTTGGCTTTGCCCGCCGCACCCAGGCGTTGGTAGAACGCCCGGATGACCGGATTGAAGCGGGCCGCCACGAGCGCGGCCATGTCGAGCACGGCCCGCACCTGCGCCCGTCCACCCCACACCGTGCGTTGCCCGCGCCATGTCCCGCTGTCCCGGTTCAGGGGGGCCCCCCCCCACCAGGGCCGCAATCTGCTTGCCGGTCACGGTGCCGAGCTCCGGCAGATTTGCCAACAGGGTCGCGGTCACGACCGGGCCGATCCCGGGCACGCTCCGCAACAGGTCGTCTTTTTCGCGCCACACCGGACTCTCCCGAATCGCGTGGGCCAGCGCGCGATCCGTGTGGCTCAATTCGCGTTCGAGCCAGGCGATGTGTGTGCGCAGACTCTGGCGCACGGGCTTGTGCGCCCGGCTGAGGCGGTTCTTCTCCGCCGTCAGCATCTCGACGAGGTGCCGGCGGCGCGCCAGGAGGGCCGCCAGCGCCTGGGTCTGTTCATCCGGCAGGGGCCGCGGCTCTGGGTACAGCACCTCAGCGAAGTGCGCCAGGGGCTGGGCAGCCAGCGCATCGGTGTTGGCGAGGCGCCCGGTGGCCTTGGCAAAGTCACGCACCTGTCGCGGGTTGACCACGACGACCGGCACCCCCGCGGCCGCCACGATCCCAGTGATCGGAATCTCCAACCCGCCGGTGGCTTCCAGTACCACCAGCGTCGGGGATACCCCCCTCAGGCGTTCGAGCATCTGCGTCTACCCCACTTCATCATTGGAGGCAGAGAATCGTCCCTCCGGTCGAAGGGCCATATCCAACGGCGCTTTGGACACATCAATCCCGACAAAGACCTGTGCACGTGTCATTCCATCCTCCGTGGTGGCCCCGCCTTGCATGATAGGGGCTCGCTGGCCCAGGCAACTGTGCGGGCTCTCCCGGTGAAGGGCATGACGACCGTGGCTGTCCCCCGGTCTCTGCGGACCTCGGCACCGTCGGTCTATCACGCCCGAGTTGATGATGAGCCGTATCATTGCCGCACTCGGTCCAAGAGACAAGGCAACTTAAATTGCGTGAGCACCTAGAGTTGCCTGAGCGCACACCGGGCTTCCTCTGCCCTGACCCGATCCGTCAGACCCTCCTGCTGGGTTCGATCACGACCATAGGAGCCGCAACCCACAAATACGGGATGTCGTGGTTCCCACGCGATTTCGACTCTCCAAAGGCGCCCCACGGTTGTCTGTCCCGGGCGCGTTGACACGGCGTCGAGGCGACGGTAGCCTCGTGCCATCGGCGCGGCTTCGTGCCTGCCTGTTCGGAGATCAACGGTGGCCAAACGTATCGTCATCATCCAGGGGCATCCGGATCCTCGCCCCACGCATTTCGGGCATGCGCTGGCGGACGCCTATGCGAAGGGTGCGGAAGCGGCCGGTCACGAGTGCCGACGCCTCGAGGTGGCCACGCTCGACTTTCCCCTCTTGCGCCTCAAGGAAGACTTCGAGTCGGGAACTCCGCCGGAGTCGATTCGGCAGGCTCAAGAGACCATCCAGTGGGCCGAGCATCTGTTGATCATCTTTCCCCTGTGGAACGGCATGATGCCCGCCCTGCTCAAGGGCTTCTTCGAGCAGGTGTTCCGTCCGGGCTTCGCGCTCACGTCCGACTCCCACGGCATGCCTAAGAAGCTGCTGACGGGACGCACGGCCCGCGTGGTCGTGACCATGGGGATGCCGGCATTCGTGTATCGCTGGTATTTCCGCGCGCACGGGCTCAAGAGCCTGACGCGCGGATTGCTCGGGTTCTCGGGCTTCGCGCCGATCAAAGAGACCCTCATCGGTACGGTCGAGGGGATGGATGCGGCCAAGCGGGCCGGCTGGCTCGAGACGATGCGGCGGTTGGGTTCCAGTGGAAGCTAGCGGCAGCGAATTCGAACTCGGGCGAGCGCGGGGAGGCGACTGAGCCGGCAGCGGCCACACAGCGAGTCCGGTCAACGAGGAGTGAGGCCCGAGTCGACTGTCTGGGCCGGAGCAGGCTGGAGGGGCACACTGATGCGATACGCTCCGCAGCCGTGACAGGTGAGCGCGATTTCACCGGCGCGGCTCATCCGATCGACCTCGAGGAAGACTTGATTCCATCTGTGAGGTATAACCAGGAGGGTGGAAATAGGAAAAGGACGGTGGCAACCTGTCGGTGCTAGAATGACGACCTTCGCCGCCCAGGCAGAGAGGACCGCCATGGAATCCACTATCGAAACTCTGGAATTCGTCACGATCGAAGGGCTGCTCGCCTATGGCGAAGCACTCACGCGTCTGCCGCACATGGCCGAGGGTGTGGTGTTGCCCCCTCTGCCCCCTTCACGTTCCGATCGTGCCGCTCGGGCGCGGGAGGCGATGGAGGCCATCCGCGTATTCGTGCGCCGCGCAGGATCGGGGTTTCCCGATGCGGAGACCTTTCGCGCGGGCCGGCGGGCGGTGATCGATGGAGCCTGCGGGGGCGACGAGCTGGTCTTCTACGCCGCCTGGAATCGGCTATTGGCGGAAGGGGAACTGGCGTCGTTGTATCGCGCCGCGATCGGGCGCGTACAGAAACCCACGATTCGGCGGCCCGTGGCCATCGTGCCCCGTTCGCAACTCACGCCGCAGCTCACCGAGGGGCGAATCGTGCTCGACCTCGGCGACGAGCGTTTCTGGCTGCTGCCGAAAGATCTGACCGGGCGCACCCTGCTCTTTGCCATGCGCCATGGGATTTCTCGCGTGGAAAGCAAGACGCATCGCGTGGGCTGTCGCTTGGCCAATGTGCTCGATCCGGAACGGGGTATCGCGCGAGCCGATTCGGTCGGCGCGGCGCTGGCGCGCATGCTCGGCGTCGTGGGCCAGCAGCTCGACTATCTCCAGCTCCACAACTACCTGGACCCACGGGCGTTCAAGCACGCAGTCAGCCGCAGTCCGAACACCACCCAACTGTACGAGCGTGTGGCGGCCACGCTGGGCGTCGGGCCGGAGCCGGCTCAGGCGCCGGCTCAGGCCAGCGCGCTGGAGTCGCAGGACTTTGGATGGGCCACCGGGATCGAGAAAACGCTTGAAGCTGAGGAAGCGGCTCGAGTGTTCGGCGTCGAGGTCAAGACGGCCAAGCGCCTGCTCAAGCACCCGCTGTACAGCTACCCCGGGGGCCACTCGTTCTTCGATACCTATGTGAACGTGGTGGACGGCATTCACCGGCTCGCGGAGGCACAGAGCGGCTCCGTGGGCTGCCTCTACACGCACAGCTCGACGCTGCGCGCGTTGATCATCTTTCTCGATCCCCGCCCGTTCAGCGAAGCGTTCACCGAGTTCGGTGAATACAAGGAAGGGCAGGACAACGTCCTGCTGCTGACGTACGAGAACGGGCAGCTCTCCGGCTACTCGACGGCGGTGGGATTGTCGGAGCGGGAGCGGATCGCACGCGAGGCGTGGGTGTCGGTGGAGCGCGCGCGGCAGGACCGGGTCACCCTGAAGCCCCGGCAGATCAAGAAGTTGGTGGCGTTGGTGTCCGGCGGGGACTTCGCCGGGGCGGGAGCGGCGCTCAAGGAGCTGCGCGTCGCGGGCAACCGGTTCGGACTCGAGGTGTACTTCGTCCAGCACGGCTTTCTTGGGTTGGCCAACAATTGGATCAAGAAAGTCACCGAAGAGGACACGCGGATGCTTGGGAGCCGCCCCAGCAGCCCCATCGGCAGCAGCCGCTTCGAGGCCTTCAAGGACGAGCAGGTCCAGCGCGCCGCGGTGCACCATCTCGAACCGTTTCTGCAAAATGGGGCCCTGGTCGTGCTCGGCGGCGACGGCAGCCTGCGTGGCGCGCGCGCGATCTATGAGGCCTTCGGGGTCCAAGTCGTGGGGATTCCGGGGTCGATCGACAATAATATCGCCGGCACCACGTCGCTCGGCTTCCACTCGGCCATCCGGCTCGCTGACCAATCGATCGAGTCGTTGAAAGCGACCAGCTCGGCGATGGGCACCATCTTTTTCGTCGAGGTCATGGGCGCCGGCTCGGGCCATCTGGCCTTGGCCTGTGCGTATCAGGCCAGAGCCGAGGGTGTGCTCGTCAACGAGCATCCCGACCCGGACGCCTACATCGACGAGGTGATGCTGGGAACACTTAAGCGGTCGCTGGGCGTGCCGAACAAGAGCCACTTGTTCGTGGTCGCCGAAAGGACCCCCCACCGCCATCATCCTGGAGGGGGCGTGCACGGTCTGACGGAATATTTCGCCAAGGAGATTGCCAACTGGCCGCAGGTCCGGTCCCCCGACGGCACCTATCCCCTGACACCGGCGACCAAGGCGACGATCCTCGGTCATACGCTGCGGGGCGCTCCACCCGTTCCGGAAGACAAGACGATCGCCCAGCTCCTGGCGCATGAGGTCGTGCACCGGCTCGTCGAAAGGCCGGGGGAGATCGTCGGCTGTATGGCCGCGTACCATCAACCGACTCGAATCGACACGATCCCCTTGCACGCGCTCGCGCCGAATCCCTTCGACTGGGAAGTCTTCTCGCTCATGCACGGCCGCGAGATCCCGCTGGCAGGGGACTGACTGTCTCGCACAGACGTCCTTGGGGAAGGAGCGCGCCGCTTGCGGCGCGTCCCTCTCGATGTGGGGTTAGGCTGCTAATTACCCGAAATGTGCGCGATGAAGCGCTTTCCGAGATCGGTCGTACGCGACTGGACCAGCCCTTGGCCCGACATGGTGACGTTCAAGAACTGGCCTTGGTGCATTAGCCCGCGCGCTTGAAGATCGCGAATGATCTGCTCGTATAACTCTCGCTGTCCGCGAAGCTCCGGCAAGCAGTGTTCGATAACAATAAATGGTCCTCCCATGCCTCAGCCGGGATTCGGAACATTGTGCTTTTGCATCCAGCCAACGGGATGGTCGAATAAGGCCAGCACGGCGAGATGTCCCGGCGTCAGTTCGTCAATAAACCGTAAATACATCATTTGTACTTGTTCGTCGGGGCCATCCGGCAGTCCGGCTCTGAAGACAGCGTTACGAAGAGCTTCGAGTTTCTCCTTGCGATGGGTGCGGAGTGCGCGATCTGCGTTGCCTGAGCTGCGACTGAAATAAAGAGCTCGTTCTTGGAAAGGTTCTCAGCAGTCAATCCTTCGACCTTCTGCTGCAGCTCTGTGGTCACGTCAGCGAGCTCCTTGAACCACTCCTCCCGTCGACGCTCAAGGGGAGGTGCAAACACCGTCTCCATCAAGACCGAGAGAGCACCTCCGCCATACGGAACAGCCCCTGCCACGCTTTTCACGACGGCGTGTACAGCATCGCCCCTTGATCTGTTCGGCGGCTTTTTCATAGCAACCTAATTATTGTGGTACGGACCGGCATAGCATGCACCGACGGCTCCCAAGCTAGGGCGTGATTCTTGCGGTCGTTCAACCGCTTGTCAACGCGCTCCATGCTGTCTCATTGGCGTGCTTTACAGACCGGCATAGTACCGTCATAGGTGCGGAGGACTCAATCCTTGGACCAGCGCATCGGCTGGGCTCGTACCCCTTTGCCGCCCCGATTCAGGACGTGTGTGTAAATCATGGTCGTCCGTACATCCGTATGCCCCAGCAATTCCTGCACCGTGGGGATGGCATAGCCGTCCTCCAGCAGATGCGTCCCGAACGAATGGTGGAACGTGTGACAGCTGGCTGGGTTGGCGATGCCGGCTTTCTGAAGGACGGATTTGTGGAGGTGATACCGCTTCCGCCAGCCGGGCTGTCGAATGAAAGAGCGATCAGATCAGATCATCCACAATGAAACATTCAATCTCTTTCACCCGCCGCAAGCTCCGATCGTTCCCGTAAAAGCGCGTGGCCTTGTGACCGATGGCCGTCGCGAGCTGAATGGCATCAGGCGTGCTGAGACGATAGTGAGCACGCAGTTCGGCGGCATGATCTGCCAGGTTCATCGTCACCGGCACCCACTCGAGCTTCGGGTAGGTGCTGGCAAGGGCAAAGATCTTCTGCGCCAGTTCTTCTTTCTGCTCACGATAGGGTTGGACCAGCAATTCCAGAAGCGTGACAGTCGATGTCACCGAGGGATTCTGGCCCCGTTCGATCCGGTCGAACAAAGACGCGCACCAGGACCCGTATCGCGGGTGGTCTTCAAGAAAGTATATGAAGACGTTGGTGTCGAGCCCGATACGTTCACGATCGTGAGGCAGACCTTGCCGAGCGGACGCCTCTACCACGACCGGCGCTCTCGCTTCAGGTAGCCCGACGGATAGGCCCCTTTCGCCAGCCCTTGCAAGGTCTTGGCATATCGCTTGGGCTTCGGCATCACGAGCGTCAGATCATCTTTCACGACAACCAGCAATTCATCGCCGCCCTTGACGCCCATCGCCTGTCGAGCTTCCTTCGGAATCACGATCTGATTCTTGCTGCTGAGCTTCTGAACAGCCATGGCACCCCCTTCATGGAGGCTTTACGTTACCACAACAAGGTAAAGCCTCTCAATGAGATGAATGTGTCCGCTCTTCAGAAAACACGGGGAGGCTGATCGCGCAAATCTCGTTAAAACGGCTCTGATACCCACTCCAGCCATTCAGCGCCTGCTGCGGACACGGTGACCTCTTCGACGAGGCTGGACGGGATGGGCCCGGAAACAACGGGGTCTGACCCCTTAAAGCCTGTTAGAGAAAGTCACTTGCCTGACGTGGTCTACCGTTCGCGTTGAACGACGCGAGCAAGGGAGTGCAGCGACGCTTGCGAGCCGCGTCCGCTTTCGCACGCGTTGTTAGAGCGCATCTGCTACCTTTCCCAAGAGAGTGGAGAACGGCACTAGTTGCCCGTTGAAACCAACAATTGTTTTTGTTATCGAAATTGGATTTGCCCCTTGCTTTGCCAGAAAATGAAAGACCGACAAAGAAGTCGCGAAGGCGGCGTATACATCTTTGCGGTCCCATTGCCCAGGAATGACTTTTGCGCGGAGAAGCTTGGTGTGGAACGTCTTTGGGTTCAGACGCTTCTCCAGCCGACGGTTGCCGCTCCACGTGACGCGAGTAGCGGTCGTGAGCTTTCGACCTTTGCCCTCGGACCACAGATACGCAAGCACCCAAACATGGTTGTGTGCGATGGCGTCTCGGAGCACGAAGAGCTCGGAGAGTCGATGATAATCACGGAAGCGATAAACCTCCTTCATGTATTCGGGGGCCGGCAATCCCTGCTTTCCCGTAGCCTTCTTGTTGAAATAGCGGTCCCTCGCCACCATCGATTCCACGGCGACAGCCAAGAGTAGAATAATGGAGGCCGCATAGCCACCCTCGTAGTAATCTGAACCAACGCGATCAGATTTTCGGAAGGGCCGAGCCAGCATGCGATCAAGGAGATGCGCGATCGGCTCGAATAGCTGCGTCCCGATGACCGTTACGATCTCATCTGCGTGCCAGCTCGGCATGTGAATGCGCTCTATTGAGTATATTGACCGGCATAGTACCGTCATAGCTCGGCAGGACTCAATCCTTGGATCATCGCATCGACAACACGCTCCTTGCCCCTAGTTGAACCTCTCTCACCATGTTGTCAGTACGGTGATTACACTGACCACGGACTGTCCGAGCGGGGACAACCTTTCAGGCGGGCTGTCCCCGCCTGCTTTCCTCCCTCACCAGCTGGAGGGGTCGAGCCCGGCGGCGCTCGCCCTGGCGGGCATAGCCCGTCGCTGTCCAACCGACTGCCGCTCGCCGATCCGTGGATCTGCAAGAGGCGAGTGGCCAACCGGACGAATCCCGGTGGCTGTCGCACGTCAACGCATCAGGGCGACGCCGGAGCGGCTTGCCCCTCGTCAGCCCGGCGTGGCTCAGCGAACCACCGCCCAACGGAACTCACGGTTGTCAGCCATTTTGAGATAGGTTCTAGTCTCCCGTCCGTTTGCTCTCTGTATCCGGGGATAACAACGGGGTCGGGAGTCGTTTCTGGCCATCCGGGTTTGACGGACACTTCACAAGAAGGCAGGATATTGTCAGCGCCTCTGCGTATTGATCGAAGTCGAAAAGGATCGCGCGAGCCGTGACCAATCTCCTCGCCGTGGATCGTCTGGACGTGTTGGTGATCGTCGACAATGTCACCGACAGCCTGTCGACCAATCCGAACGAGGTGGTGCCGGAATGGATCGGACTCTCGAAGGCCGGGCGTCTGCCGCGGCTCTCGGGCCGGGCCACGTGCTGCGCACACCATGGCCTCGCGCTGCTTCTGACGGCCCATCGCGGAGATGCCTGGCACCGGGTGCTGTTCGACGCCGGTCCGGAAGGACCCACGTTCCTGCGCAATGCCGAGATCCTCGACGTTGATCTGCCGACCGTCGGCACCGTGGTGCTGTCACACGGACATTGGGACCATGCCGGGGGCCTCCTGGCGGCGACCGAGGCCATCTCGAAGACTCGCGGTCCGAATCGGGTGGAGTGTTTCGTGCATCCCGGTATGTTTGCCGAGCGCGCGATTCAGCGGCCCAACGGAGAGGTGCTCGTCTTCGAGCCGGTGCCGGAGCCTGACGCGCTGGCGAAGGCCGGGGCCACGGTCATCAACACGCGCGAGCCGCAGGTGATCGGCGGCGGCGCGTTCTACCTGAGCGGCGAGATCCCGCGCGTCACTCGATACGAGACCGGCTTTCCCGGTCACGTGCGGCGGAGCGCGGACGGACGGGGGTGGGAGCCGGATCCGCTGATCCTCGATGAGCGATTCATGTCGGTGCACGTTAAAGACAAAGGACAGGTCGTCTTCTCCGCCTGCTCCCATGCCGGGGCGGTGAACGTCCTGACGCAGGCGCGTTCGGTGTTTCCGTCCGTCCCGCTGTACGGCCTGTTCGGCGGACTGCATCTTTCCGGCACGACCGAAACGATCATCCCGGACACCATCGCCGACCTCTGGCAGTCCGGCTTGAAGCTCCTTGCGCCCGGCCATTGCACCGGCTGGCGAGCTCTTGGAGCGATGACAAGAGTCTTTGGAGACGAACTGGTCCCATCGGCAGTCGGCAAGCGCTACGTCCTCTGACCGAGCAACGACTCCCTATCCTCTCGATGCTCGGCTCGCGTTCGGTCCTCCTGTATCCGATCCAATAATGCTCCGATAATCTCTGTATCGGTTCCGATACCGTTCAGACCCTGCTGGCTGCATCCCACTCCCGGTAGATTCACCCTAAGCCCTCGCCATCCCGATCACTTCCGTTGAAGCGTCTGACCGAGCGTCAATGGTACGACAGTTGCGTCCCTGCAGGGCAGAGGCGTCAACCGTAATGAAAGTTCCCAATCTGGACGTGTGCAACTCGGAGGGGAATCGTCTCCGGCAGGCCGACCCACGGTGGGGGAGAGGCCCGGAGGATGCTTTCCGACAAGGAGGGCCATCGCCATGAGACAGAATTATGAATCGGTCAGGGGGCTCGTGGCCGTTGGGGCGGCCGTGCTGCTTGCGGGAGGTTCGCTCGTCTTGTCGGTGGATTCGGCGCGAGCCGAACCAGGGCAAGCGATCACGGACGCGATGTATTGGCTGCAACCGGCCATCGGCGAGGCGATCATCGAGCAGGCAAAGCTGGAACGCGGGATGACCGCCGCGATGAGCGGCGCGGTCGGCGAGTTCAATCGCGCCCTGGCGAGGCAGGACGACATGAGGCGGCATCCGCTGGCTTGGTTGACCGCGGTCCGGAAGTGGGATGCGACGGTCGAAGCGAACCATGCCGGCCGCGTGCAATATGTGATGGGACGGTCCATCGTCAATAGCACGCAGCGTGGCATCCGAGCGGGGTTCATGCCGCTCGCCGACCATGCCGTCGCCTATACGCGGCGCATCGTCGGCCAGGCGAATAGCTGGGGATCGATTCTGGACGACGAATATCTCGAGGTCAGGCAGGCCAATCTCGGCGCGGCCATCGTCGAGGCCGGCCGTGATTGGGCCGTCGCCGCCGGCCATACCCAGGAGCGATTGGGGCGGGCGATCGGCAAGATCGCCGCGATCCAGTCCGAGTATCACCAGGCGCTCGCGCGCAACCAGGAACAGATGACGGCGTTGCTGGCCGCGGTGGAACGAACCGAAGCGCGGGCGGAGGTCTTCGCCCGGCTGATGTCCCTGGACCCGGCTCCCGCCCCGGCCCTGCGCGCGCCGACGGAATCGACCACCTCGCCGAGCCGGCCGACGACGGCGCTACTGCCGTTTGTGTTCGGCCTGATGGCCTTCGTGGCCTTCTTCCGGCTCTTTCTGTCGGTCGGGCGCATGGGGCGACAGGTCGCGTAGCACGCAAGGCAGTCGAGCCATCGCGACGCGGAGATCGGCCTCCCGCGCGGTGGCTCAGGCGGCCGACGGTCGGCTCGACGAATTGCGTTCGGCGCGTGGCGGTCGGCAGGATGAACCGACGGGCATCGTGCCGTAACGCATCGAGCCGCCGGTCTCACCCCCCGCTCCATTGACTCTTTCCGACCTGCCCGGTAGCCTGCACGGGCATGACGTCTGGAAGGCATGCTCTACCGGATGCCGGGCCCGTGATCGAACGCATTCGGGAGGCCTTTCGGGAGACCGAGCATCCCGGCGACGCGTTCTTGCAGGGCAGTCATGAAGGGTGCGAGCCGTCCGAAGCGATCGCGCCCTTTCGAGGCGTCACGGATTGGCAGCAGCTCGACTCTGCCGTCCTCGATGCCCACTATACCGCGCTGAGTTTCCTATCCGCAGGCGGTTTCCGCTACTTCCTCCCCGCGTTTCTGATCGCCGACGTGAACAGCCGGCTTCAGACGGCCGATCCGGTCTTTCACTTGACGAATGGATTCCTCGATCATGTCGTCACGCTTCCGATGGGGGACCGGACGTGCGAGAAGGCCATTGGGAAATCCGAGTTCGTGAACCCCCGGCGGTATGGCGCCATGACCTGGCACGATTATGCGCGTTGCCGGCTCTCGGTCTTTACGAGAGAGGAGGCGGGTGCGATCGCGGCCTATCTGGAATATCGGCGTGAGGTGGATGCCGGCGGCGCCGGCGCCGGTGACATTACGGCCGCGCTCGACGGGTTTTGGTACGACCGGGCGCGGACGGCTCCGACCCATGAGACGCTGCGTCGGTTCGTGCGGGAAGAAGCCGCATATTTGAAGGCCCTCTCCGAACCGCCACCCTGATCCCTCTAGGAGAGGGAGCACGACCGTGGGGGCGGCGCGCTACTCGTCCGCCGAATGGGTGTTGGTGAATTGGTCGAGCGCGGTCCCCAGTGCGCCCTTGAGCGCCTGTATCTCGGGAGAGCGGTCGGTGGCGTGGCGGGTTTGAATTTCCCGGTTGAGGCGGCGGAGGTCCTCGTACGACCGTTGATCGGCGGTCGTCGCCAATGCCCGCACGATCTCCGTTTGCACGGGCACCGGGGCGTTCGGCAGCGAGGCCAACAGGGCCGGCACGATATCGGCCTGCGGATGCAGCGGGGCCAGTCGTCCCAAGCCCTGGGCGGCAGCCCGATGCAGCTCGGTCCGCCCGTTCGTGAATACGGTCAGCAGGAGCGGGATCCCATCCCGATGGCCGATGGCCCCGATGGCGACGGCGGCGGCGTTGGCCACGGTCAGGTCCGGGTCGCCGAGTGATCGAGTGAGGGCAGGCATGGCGTCCGCCGCGCCCATGCCGCCAAGCAGTTGGATGATCCGGGCTTTGGTTGCGGCGTCCGTTCCGGGTTTTTCCAGTACCGTCAGCAGGCGCGCCGAGTGTCCCCACTCCGCTGCGAGGAGCAGGGGAAAGGGATCCTGCGAGAGTCGTTCGCTCAACCGAGCCAAGACGGAGTCCCCCTCCTCGGCCGCTTGTCCCGTCGCGACTGGGTCCCGGCCCTCCGGCGATTCGACCCGGACTTCGTGCCGCCAGTCGGACCGCACGGTATCGAGGCGGTAGGAGAGCTGGCAGGCGGGGCCGCGCCAGAGCCGCGACGACGCACCCGGCGTGTCCGCATCCCCGCCGGAACGCGCCGTGCCTTCCCAGGTCTTGTGTTCCTCGCACTTGACCTTGACGACGACGTCGTGGGGTTGCGCCGACCCTTGTTCGACACGATAGCCCAGCGCGGTGAGGCCGGCGGTGACGACCGCGGCGATGCCCGCGGCATCCGTCGCGCCCTTGTCCGTCAACGCCAGCGCGTCGAGGTGAATCCGCTCGGCTCTCTGGAGCCGCTCCTTGTCGGCGGCCGCCAACATTTCACGGCGCGCGTCGGCAGGCGTCAGCCACAGCGACGTCGCGGCAGGCCCGAGGAGCAGACCGGCTGGGGGAAGCAGGCGACGGCAAAGTTGGTTCGGCTGGGTCATGGGCATGGTCCTGGATGAGAGTGATCAGGGACTGGTCATCGTCGCCGGCGGTCCGGTCGGCAAAGAATCCATTTTGGCACAATCCATCATCCACCGCCAAGATGGCGCGAGGCGAACTCGCATCGTCGGTGACCCGAGCGACGTGCACGCTCAGGTCGGTCCCGGTCCGTCAATGGTCTCCGTTGGAGAGTCCGGCTTGTGCCGTCCCGCGTGAATGCGTAGCATGATCTCATGATTCGGATCGGCATCGTCTTCTGTGCGTCGGCCGGTCTCCTGCTTCTGGTCCCGGCGACCGGTCGGGCCGCGGACCCTGCGGGCGCGGACCATCTCAGCGAATCCGCCCCGCCCATCGCCAGGACGCCGACCGAGGCCGGGCTGGAGGAATCCTTTCGTCTCGTTCGCGAATCGCTCCGGGCCTCTCCCGAATTTGCCGGGCAGGACGCCGGGACGCATTTTCGTCTCGCGGAGGTCCTGGCTCATCGGGGCGATGTGAACGGCGCCAAGGAGGAATATCGCACGGCGATCCGTTTGCAACCGGACTTCGGGCGGGCGTATCGCGGCTTGGGACAGGTGCTGCTGGATCATCACGAGTATGCGGAGGCCGTGCAAGCCTTGCGGACCTCGGTGCGGCTCGCCCGGCCCGATGGGGAGACGATGTACTGGCTCGGCCGCGCGCAGATGGGCGTGGCGAACCTGCCGGAGGCGGAGGTTGCGCTCGATGAGGCGGCACGGCTGAAGCCGGAGGACGCCGAGGCGTTCGCGGATCTGGCTCTCGTGCGGATGGCGCAGGGTAAGGTCGAGCCGGCTCGACGGGCGATTGAGCGGGCTCTGACGCTCAGGCCGGATGGTGCGGACGCGCATCGCTTAATGGAACTGCTCCAGGCTCACGCCGGAGACCCGACAGGCATGCGACGCGCGGCCCACGCTCTGCTTCGAGGGATCTTCGCGCGCGAGTGAGCACCCCACGGAGCGGTCGATCGGGCGACGTGCGACGGCCGTGCGACTTAGGGCGTCCAGTCCGGCGGCGAGTCGGCTGAGGTCAGCATGAGGGCGGACAGGCGGAGCGTATGGCCGAACGGCACTTCCAATGTCCGAACGAATATCGCCTGCATGTCCCGCACTTCCAGGAGTCCGATGGCGACCCATCCCGGAGACAGGGGCAATTCGCCGGTGAGGCAATTCCGTCCGCAGATATGCAGCCAGGGATGGCCTTTTTCACCGGATCCATAGACCCAGAGGTGATAGGTGTCGCCGGGAATGGAAATGGTAGCGCGCAAGGGGGCCACGCCCGGCACCGGCTGGCGCACCAGCACGACCTCGTCGGCCTGTTCGCGAGGGACTCCGCACGTCCCCTTGGCGGCGTAGACCCAGAGCGAATATTCGCCCGAGCTGGCCGCGCATCCTTCCAAGCCGACGTCGGACGCGCCTCTGAATTGGGACGCGCGGAATACTTGCTCCACTCTCTGCTTCGGATGCTCATCGGCCCCGAGAGCGGGCAGCGGGAGACCCAAGAGGGCGGTGATGAGGATGATGGGCGATCGTCGAATCTGTGCCTCCTTTCCGTGACGAAACCGCGACGGCGCGTTTGCATCGTCCGCCGTGCTCAGTTCTAGCGAACCGAGTGGGAAGAGGTCAAACAGGCAGGCAAGGGCGGCGGCGCGCGCCGGACCCGCGCCGAGACAAGGAACTCCCATGACGTTTCGACTCAAGCGCGTGTACGAGGTGAAATCCGAGCGGGACGGATTCCGAGTACTGGTCGACCGGTTATGGCCGAGAGGCCTGTCGAAGGCCGAGGCGGCGATCGATCTGTGGCTGCGAGATATCGCGCCCTCGACGGCGCTCCGTGTCTGGTTCGACCACGATCCCGAGAAATGGACCGAGTTCCGGCGCCGGTATCATGCAGAATTACGGGTCCGGACTCCGGCGATTCAATCGTTGCGAGGGAAAGCGAAGAGAGGCCCGGTGACGCTCGTCTATGCCGCGCGCGACGAGCGACACAATCATGCGGTGGCGCTGCGAGACTTCCTCCAGAAACCGCAGGGCCCGCGTTCCTCCACTGGGACTGGGTCCAACAGGAGCCGGAAGACCGGCCGCCGAGGGACGAAGGTGCCGGCCCGTCCGCGCACGCGCCGAGCTTGACCTACAGATCCAAACGCCGATACGACGACGAGACCAGGGAGCGCGAGGGGAGGTGCCAGTCGACGAGGAAGACGGCGGAGCGTTCGGCGACCAGCGTCAGCAGCCGCCGCCCGTCGGCGGCCACCACGCTCTCGGCCTTCGTGAAATCCAGGGTCGTATCCCGGCCGGTCCGATTGCATACGATGAGCGGGAGCCCCGTGTCGCGCGTGCACCGTTCCCATTCCCCGTTCGGTCCGTGAAACCCCGGCTCCCAGGCGGCCGCCGAGACGAGCATCCGGGCGCCTTGGGCTTGCAAGGCGGCCGCGATCCTGCCGCCGTAGGCATCCGCGCAGATCAACAGGCCGACGCGCCCGAGCGGCGACGCCGGGACCGGCGCGGCGACGGTCCCGGGCGTCGACCAGGCTTCCGATCCGCTTCGTAGGGCGTTGATCTTGCGGTGCGAGCCGGCTATCGTGCCGCCCGGCGTCAAGACGAACAATGAGTTGTGAAGGCGGGCCGAGCGTCCGTCCCGCTCCGGGTGCGAAAGGAAGAGCGTCACGCCGAGCCGGGCCGCGAGGCGGCGCATGCGGTTCATCCACTCGTCGGGCTGAGGCGCAATCCAGTCCGTCCCGATGCGGCCGGCGAACCCGTACCCGCACACGGCCAACTCCGGCGTGAGGATCCACGAGGCGCCGGCCTCCCAAGCCTTGACGACCGCCCGTTCGATGAGGTCGCGATTCAGGGCGATCTCGCCCGGGACGGAGGCCAGATGCAGGAGGGCGATGCGCAGGGTATCTTGAGGCATGGGGCCGGCGGCGGCGAGATGAGCCTCGGTTGTGGAACCGGTTGTTCCGGACCAGCCGCAGGATCATACTCCCTTTGGGGCCCGGGCGCGAGAGGCGGAGGGGTATGCGAAGGTCGACGGTCGTGAAATATGGATGGCTGGTCGCTCTGGCGCTGGTGGCCTGCAGCAGCCCTGCGCCGATTCGCACCGAACGGGCCGTGGACCTCGAGCGGTTCATGGGAGATTGGTATGTGATCGCCAATATCCCGACCTTCCTCGAAACGGGCGCCCATAATGCGGTCGAATCCTATCGACTGGCCGAGGACGGCACCATTGCAACCACCTTCAGCTATCGGGCCGATGGGTTTGCCGGGGAACTCAAGACTTATCACCCGACGGGATTCGTGGTGGATCGAGTTTCCAATGCGGTGTGGGAAATGCAGTTTCTCTGGCCGTTCAAGGCCGACTATCGGATTGTGTACGTCGATCCAGACTATCGCCGGACGATCGTGGGGCGAAATCAGCGTGACTATGTCTGGATCATGGCCCGGGACCCGCAGATCGAGGAGGCCGACTATCAAGGTTTAGTGAGCCTGCTCGCGACGGAGGGGTACGACGTGTCGGCCATCCAGCGGGTGCCTCACCGGTGGCTGCCCGGGGAACCGCTCCACTAATCGAGGCCTGCCGGTTCAGTGGGCGGACGGGGTGACTGGCGTTCGCGACGGAGGCCGGACGGACTCCGTCTCTTCGCCGTATCACTTCAGTCACAGTCCTATCTTTTTTGATACGCGGGCGATGCGCACGAGGCCGCGTTCAAGGGGCGCGGGGAAACCGGCTTTTCTATTCAAGAACGGACACTTGGATTTGTCCGCCCTCCCACGACCGAGACTGGTACAACTGTTGCGTAAGAAACGAGTGACCAGCGCGACACCGGAGAAAAGCAGTCGAGATTCTGTTGAAATGGTGGAGGAACGGCGATGCGACACCCTTTTGAGAGCGGCACGAGCATTCTCTGGTTGGCGGCCCTGGTTGCGGTGCTGGCGGGGTACCTCTTCCTGACGCTCCCGAGCGGCCCGGTCCACGTCATCCAATCGGAGGCGGTTTCGGCCCAGCCACAAGCTTCGGAGGTCCCGGCTCATCACCAGGCGGCGAAGGCCAGGAAGAATCCGCCCGTGCCGATCGCGGGATTCGCGATCGCGGTGGGCGTCGGCGTGATTGCTCTCCTGCTTTCACTGGGGTCTTTGACCAGCGCTCCCGCGCGCGCCAAGGACGTTCGCTGGGTCGGTCCCCGCAGTACACCCTCCTGACCGCCGCCAGCTCCGCGAGGGGGGTGCCCACCTCCCTCGCAGCGGGAGTCTTCCCTCAGGTCATTCCACGCTGATCGGTCTCCTCCTCCCATGCAATCGTGGTCCGAGCCATTGTGGTCTTCTGCATCGAAACCGGCGCCGATGAACAAGGCTCCGCGACCGGTCAGGGCAGGACACGCAGGAATGCGTCCCGCACTCCGTTGGTGTCGGCGGGCACGAGCGTGGAGGCGTCGGAGAAGAAGGCCACAGTGCGGCCGTCGGCGCTGATCACGGGGGCGTAACTGTCCCGGTCCACGTCCCGCCCGGCGATAGCCACCGAGATGCGCCGCGTGTTGCAAGGCGAGCAGGCCCGTTCCGCGCGATACACGTCGAACAGGCCGTTGGAGTCCGTGGCTGGGGTATCGAAGTTGTTGGCCCGCGAGGCGAACGCGACAAAGAGTCCGTCACGACTGATGGCCGGATACTGGCTGTCTCCGTTTGGGGATTGGTTCTGGAGCCCCAACGAGATCCGTGTGATCGTCGGCACCTGGGTCTGCATGTCGGCGACGAAGATATCGGCGAAGTCGGTCGTTTTGGGAAAGGTCGCCGTGAGATTTCGGGCGTTGGACGAAAAGGCCACGAAACGGCCGTCGCCGCTGACGGAGGGCCAGTAACTGTGCCCGTCGGCCGGCTGTCCGGAAAACGGCACCGTGACCTTGCGCGTGGTCCGGCTTTGCACCTCGTAGAGAAAGATATCGGAGACCGAGTCCAGCGTGTTCACGACCGTCGCCAACTGCGTGCTGGTGGAGGCGAAGGCAACCAGACGACCATCGGCGCTGACCGAGGGATTCCCTTGGCTCGGCGGCGTGACGGACAGCCCGGCCGGTACCGTGATGCGCTGCATGCTCGCGCCGCCGGCGCGCTGCAACACGTAGATATCCGTCTGGGAGTCGAGGTCGTCGTTGGTCAACCGGGCGGCGGACGCGAAGGCTATGACGGTGGCGTCGGCGTTGATGGCCGGCTCGAAGCTGGCGCAGGCCGATCCAAGTCCGGGACACACGCCCTGCACGCCGGTGTCGAATTGCGACACCCGCTCGGTGAGCCTTGTCGTGCGGTTGTGCAGAAAGATGTCGCTGGCCTGGTTGGTGTCGCCGAACACCAAATCGTTCGCCAACGACTCAAAGACGATGACCTGCCCGTCGTCGCTGACGACCGGCGCGAAACTGTCCCCGTTGCCCGGCACGCGCTGCGCGTTGATCGACACGAGCTCGGTCAGGCCGGTCTCGCGGTCTCGCAGGTAAATCTGGCGGCGACCGTTGGTGTTGATCCCCGGCACCAGGTTCGTCGCCACGGAATCGAAGACGACGTACCGTCCGTCCGCGCTCATCCCCGGACGCCGGCTCGAACTTTCGGGGATTCCGATAACCAGCCGGGCGCCGTCGCCGCTCCCGCCGTTCGCCTGCGCGGCGTTCGCGTTGGCGATCGAGACGCGCTCCATAGGGCCCTCGCCCTCTTCTTCCTCCTCCTGGTGGCAGCCGTACAGCACCAGCGCCAGGGTCGCGATGCAGACGATCGACGCGGCGAGGAACCCCATGCGAGGATGCCGCATCTGGGCGGGGGAAGATGGAACGGCCACGTCGGGCATCGCCGGTCGGCGTCGCGTCATTGGAGCCATGGGGATATCAGCCGCTCGGAACCAAAAAACCGCTCGGTGGACACCTTAGACAATCCCCGACGCTTTTGGCAACCCTGCTTGGGGCGGGTCGACCGACGGGTCGTCGCCCGAGACCGGACCCCGGCTCCCACGTGGTCGGGTCCGCTGGCGGCAGCCCGCCTCGGTGTCCTGCGATCAGGCTCAGGACGAGGAGGAGCGCATGCTCGCACTGAAGCCTCCCTTCGGCCTATGATAGGCAGGACGGGGAGTGGGTCCCGGGGAGGGCGTGAGGTGTGAGGAGAAGGTCGTGCACAGTGGGGCTCGCCGTCGTGGTGGCGGCCTGCTGGCTCGCACTGGGGTCGTGGGCGCCCGCCTCCGATCGACGGGGCTCGACCTCGGCTGATTCACCGGCGGAGGTGGCCATGACCGTGCGCTTGATGGACGCCGAGCGCAATCCGCTTCCGGATGCCTCCTTTACCGGGGAGATCACGATCCTCTTTCCGTTTCTGGCCGGCACGTTATTCGGCGAGCCGGAGCAGGCCGCGGCGATCCGGAAGCGGGTGCGGGTCGGAGACCGGCTGCGCTTCGACCTTACGGCGTTGCGACGCCCCGTCGAATCCGCCGCTCGACCCTGGCGCGACGACGATCCGAATCGCACGCTCGTCATCGTGCCTCGCGAGGCGCGGGTGCTCCGCCTCGGGAGTCTGAGTCTGCGGGCCGATGACGAACTTTTTACCGAACAGACCGTGGTCATGGATCCCCGGACCAAGGACACCCTCTTGTTGGTCTACGTGGATCGCGCCTGCTCCATTCGCGGGTCCGTCCGCGCGGGCTCGGGCACGGCCGAGCATACCATCGAGTTTCCGGGGGCCGGCTTCCATTGGGTGCGGATGCGCCAGATTGGACAGGGCAGGACCAGACTGACCTACGATCCCGTGGTGCGAGAGGCCACGGTGGGATTGCTCGTGGTGGGGCGCGGGGAGGGAGGGGCGGAGCGGTAGGCGGGATGACCGAGGCGGCCGAGGCCGGCGGCGCGAGAGACCGGTGCGGGGCGGCGGTGTTCGCGACCTGCTGATCGAGGGGATGGGATGATGAACAATGAACGGTATCCACGGAGTCCGACCGTCTTGCTGGATGGGATCGCGCATCTCGCGCGATTGATCGACAAGATCCGCCTCCGGCATGCGGGCGGGATCGCCGACTACAACTACCTGACGAGCGGATTCGACAAGGCCTTGATCGAGTTCCTGGGAATCGACGCCGCGACCTTCGAGCAGCGGGTGCTGGCGGGCGGCACGGACGAGGACCTGCTCGCTTGGATCCGTGCGAACGGCCGGCCGCTGCGGGCGGCGGAGATTCGGCTCTGGACGCGCAATGTGCTCACGGCCAAGCCGGGCGATCCGGCCGCGGTCGAACGGTTTCGGGGCCGCATCGCCGAGGTGGCGGCGAAACGGGGCGTGCCGGTCCACTCGCTTCCACCCGTCACGACCTGGGTGGAAGCGATCGACCTGGACGAGGAACGCCTGTAGGGGAAAGGGACCGTCGGATGGATAACCGAGGGCGCGCCTGCGTGCTCGTGCTGTTGTCGAGCTGGCTGATGGGTTGTGGGACGGATGTCCCGGCTCCACGCCTGGATACCTACCTGGGACGCAGCGCCTCAGCGGCGACTGACGTGCGGCAGGGCTTGCGTTCCGGGTCGACCGCAGCGCTGGTCGTGATCAGCGATTCGGCGGACGAGAGCGCACGGCCCTTCCTGTCCCCTCGCGGCCGTGAGTTTCTGATCCAGCAGGTCAGGGCGGCGCTTGGAGAGGCGATGCCGCTCGCCGTGACGGTCGTCGTGCTGGATGCGCGGACGGTGGTCGACGGCCAAGGACGCCTCTCGGTGGACGCGATCGCGAAGACGCACGGCGTCGATTCGGTCGCCGTGGCGGTGTTCTCCGCCGTGGAGAGGGAGGATCCCCAACCGCTTGCGCTGGACGGTACCAGAGGGGGCGGCGGAGCGATGGGCCGCCTTCCCGGCACCGTTACCTCGGTGTTCGCGGGTGTTCGCGCTGGCGGAACTGGCAGTGGTCGAGAGCGCGGGAACGGGCGGGGCCGTCCGAAGCCAAGGTCGGACCGTCCTGACATTGGAGGAACTCGCCAATGGCCTGACCTCGAATGTGTTCCCCGTGATCTACCGGGGCGGCGGGCAGCAGCGTATCGAGGCGCCGCGCGATCCCGGCGAAGCCCGTGATGCGTTGCGCAGCCTGGCGTTCGAGGAGGCTCTGCGCTACGCGGCCTACGACCTGCGGGAAGCGTGGAAGGCGCGTCGGCCGGCTTCGGCCGTCCGGTGACTGGTGGCGACGTTCCGCGATCGAGCGCACCGGACCGCCCAGCGCCGGCAGCCCGCCCGACCCTCTTCTCCGTGACCCCGCTGCTCCGGTCCTCGACGCTCGCCGTCAGGATCGAGGCCTCACCTGCATGACCGTCACATCCAAGACCACGCGTTTTCCAGCCAGCGGATGGTTGAAGTCGATGACGGCCGAACCGTCCGAGAGCTCGACCACGGTGAATGGAATGCCCTCGGGGGTTTTGGCCAGATCCCCCACTTGGGCGTCACTCGGCACCTGCGCGCGAGGCACCGAAACTTTCTTGGAGGTGTCGTAGGGTCCGAACGCCCGCTCCGCCTCCAGGTCCAGGTGCGCCCGCTCTCCCGCCCGTTTTCCCATCAACGCCTCCTCCAGCGCAGGCAGCAGTTGTTGCCGCCCGTGGGTATATTCGCTGACCCGCTCCGGGATGACCATGCGGTCTTCGGGCACCTGAATGGTCACCTTGATGACCACATCGGCGCCGTTGTCGATCGGCTGGGAGGCTGCCGGCTCCGCAAACGAGGGCGCTGTGGCCGTCATGAAGATCGAGAGTGCGCAGGCGGTGATGCGGGCATGTGACCAGTTCATTGGATTCCTCCTTCCGTCATGCGTGGGTTCATATCCGCTCCGCCGGATTGTCGATTCAGCGTTCCGATGGAGCCGGCTCCTGATCAAGACCGATTTTCACAATAGTGATCACCCGGTCCTCCGCATCCAATTCGAGCGTGCAGGTATCGCCCCGGCGGAGACCCTGGAGCAGGTCTCGGGATGCGACGGCCAGCGTGAGACGCTGTCCGTTGGCCGTGTGAATCGTCACTTGGGAAGCCTCTTGATTCATGGATTGAATCGTGACTCCCGTGAGCGTGGAGATCGCGATGGCGGCCTTCGTCTCGACGGCTGCTCCCGCCGCACCGATCAAGAGCATCATGCCGATTGCGAGCACCGAAGCGTGTTTCATGACGGGCCTCCTTTGTGGCTCAATCGCGTGTCGGATCCTCGTGTGAGGGCGCGCCCACGCCTATCTCTTTCTCTTTCAAACTGTGGGCCCGGCTGTGTAGGCGAAAAGATACGACCGAAGGAATCACTATGAATCAGCAACTTAGCCGTTCGACCGGAGCGGAACAGAGACGTGGATGGGCCGGCGTCGGTGGCCGCCCGCCACAACGGTGTAGGGTTGAGGGTACAGAGCCGACGCTCGAGCGGCGGACAAAAAGGCGGTCGCGCTCAGGGGGTGGTGGGAGGCGACCGCACGTTGACGAAGCGACTTTGGGCGGTGGCGCGAAGGCGGTCGATATCTTCTCGGCGCGAGGTCGAAAGCGGAACCGTTTGCCGCAGTTCTTCCAGCAGGTGGTCGGTGTCGAGCGGGCGCTTGGCATGGAGGGCTCGATACAGGCCTGCCACGACGGCCTGTTCGATCTCGGCACCGCTGAATCCCTCGCTGGCGGCGACGATCGCCCTGAGATCGAATTTGCCGGGCTCCTGCTTGCGAATCCGCAGGTGGATGGTCCAAATGGTTTCGCGTTCGGTGTCGTCCGGAAGATCGACGAAGAAGATTTCGTCGAACCGCCCTTTGCGAAGCAGCTCCGGAGGCAGTGCCGACAGGTCGTTGGCGGTGGCGACGACGAACACCTCTTGTTTTTTCTCCTGAAGCCATGTGAGGAACGCGCCGAAGAGTCGCCGGCTCAACCCGGCGTCGGCCTCTCCACTGCCGCCGCCGACCATGGCTTTCTCGAGTTCGTCGATCCACAGGACGATGGGAGACAGCGATTCAGCCAGGGTGATGGCTTTCCGGAAATTCTTCTCCGACTCGCCGATGTACTTGTCGAAGAGGCGTCCGGCATCCAATTTGAGCAAGGGGAGCGACCACTCCCGCGCGATCGATTTCGCGGCGAGCGATTTGCCACATCCCGGCACTCCGACCAGCAGGATGCCGCGGGGCGGGGTCAGATTCAGGGCCTTGGCCTCGGGCGTGAAGCCGATCTTGGCGCGATCCAGCCAGCCTTTGAGATTGCGGAATCCCCCCAGCTCGTAGCGATTGTCCTCGACCGGGTAGTACTCGAGCAGTCCTCCCTCTTTGATGGCCTGGGCTTTGCGCGCCAGGATGGTCTGGACGGCGGCGACGCTCAAGGAACCGTCCTCAATGATGCAGTGGGACACCACCTGCCTGGCCTGATGCAGCGTGAGTCCCTGGAGGGCCCGCAGGATTGCGGTGTATTCCTCCGGTGTGACGGAGAGGCGCGCCTTCCGGCTCGCGTTGCGAGCCATCGCGGCGACCACCGTGGTGGAGCCGGTCTTGACCCCGCGGCCGCCGGGCGCCAGGGAATGGAGGACGCTTTGGATCACCCGATCCAGTTCGTCTCGATCGGGCAGACGCAGTTCATATCGGACGGCTTGCTTCTCGAGGTCCTGGGGCAGCGCGACGGGATCACCGGTCAGGATACAGGTCGCCCTGCTCCTGCTGTGACGGTGGCTGACCTCGCGGAGTTGGCGGGCCACCGCGGGATCGTTCAGATGGGAGGAGAGATCTTTCAGCCAGAACATCGCGTCCAGCGTGAGACCGGAGAGGTGTTGCAGCACCGCGAGGGGGGAGGCCGTCATCCGGTTGATGGTCTGCGGATCGTCGGTGTTAGTCAGCCCGCGCGTGACGGACCACTCGAACAGCGCCAGCCGCTCCTGCGCGGCGACGGACGTGAGGAGCGTATGGACCCGGTCTTCTTCGACCGTTTCGATGACGATGAGCGGATGGCAGGAGCGGATCAGGGAGCGGAGGTCGTGCACGCTGGAGGGGAGCGGGATCACCTGACGATGCTAGCCAGCGGCGGCGACTCTGTCAAAGAAAAGCCGGGTTGCGGCAGGGGGGAACCGATCGCTCAGGGAGACGGCGAACTTCGTGCGTGCGCGGCCCCCTTTTGCCTTTTTCTTGACCGGCTCTCGAAAGGTGATAAGTGAGAGAGGCGGCGGGAATCGGCAACATGAGGATTCTGCATCTCGGCAATCCCTATTTCGTGGACGATCTTCGCGAGTTCGGGCACGAGGTCGTCCATGTGTCCTTCGATCGCACGGGAGACGTACGGCTCGACGCCTATCCGGTCGTGATGAAGGACGTCCTGTCGCGCCTTTCGCCGGGCTGGGGGCCGGACGTCGTGCTGCTCGGCGACGACAGCCTGTTCCCCCGGGTGGTCGGGTTGGAATTCCTGGATGTGCCGCTCGTGTGGTACGCCATCGACGCCCATGTGCATCTGAACTGGCACCTCCACTACGCCCCTGTCTTCGACGTGATCCTGGTCGCGCAGCGGGATTTCGCGCGCTGCTATCGGACCGATCCCGATCGCCAGGTGGTCGAGTGGGCGCCGTTGTTTTGCGACGCGCACGTCGATCGTCGGCTCGACCTGCCTCGGGAGATCGTCCTGTCGCTCGTGGGGACGCTGCATGCCAAATGGAATCCCGAGCGTGTGCGGCTCGTCGAATCGCTCCGGCGCCGGATTCCCCTCCACGTGCAGTCCGGTCCGTATGTCGAGACGTTCAATCGGTCGCAGATCGTGCTCAACCAAAGCGTCGCCGATGACGTCAACTTCCGGACGTTCCAGGCCATGGCCTGCGGGGCTCTTTTGCTCACCGAACGGGTCGGGAACGGGTTTGCGGAGCTGTTCCAGGATCGGCGGCACTGCGTCGCGTACGACCGGGGACAGATCGATCAGATTCTCCACGCCGTGGAGCATTTCAGCCGGAACCATGGGGAGCGGGAGGCCGTGGCGGAGGCAGGGCACCGTCTCACGCGCGACTCGCACACCAGCCGCCATCGCGTGGAGCGGATCCTCCACCTGCTGGCGCGGTACGATGTCTCCGCGATGGTGGCGAAGCGCCGGGAACGGCTGCTCGAGATCGAGGCCAGCGTGGCGAGCGTCTACGATCTCGCCTGCCGCCGCTGCCTTCAGGCGGCCATGCGGCATGAGCCGGGGTCGGCGGTCTTTGCCGAGATCCGTGGTCTCGCCCGTCGCTACGGTGGGCTGGCCGAGAGAATTCGCGCCGAATTCGACCGTCTCGTCGACGGGGAGCCTGCGGCCTCGATGCCGAGGGCCTCGTGAGACCGCCCGCGACGTCGACCGGCTACGGCCGCGACGGGACGGCGCAACGAAACCCGACCGTGGCCGAACGTTGGTCCGGTGGTGCCCCGCCGCGGGTGGCGGTCCGCAACATATTCGGTTTGCTCTTCCAGGACCCGCCTCGCACCACCTTGTAACGGCCCGTCGTCGGGCCGGGCGGGTTTCGGTCCGGAGTTCTGGAATAGTAGTCGGTGCCAAACCAATCCTGCACCCACTCGGCGACGTTTCCCGAGAGGTGTCGGGCGCCGAACGGACTCTGCCCCTCCTCTCCGCTGTCCACCGCCGCTACCAGCGGGATCTCATGCACATGGTACTGCCCGAAGACCGCCAAGCCCGGCGCCGGGGTCGTGGCGCCCCAGGGAAACAGGTTTCCATCCTGACCGCGCGCGGCCTTTTCCCATTCCGCTTCGGTCGGCAGCCGCTTCCCGTGACTGCGGCAGAAGTCCGCCGCCTCCTGCCAGGTGACGTAGAGGGCGGGCCATCGCGCCAAGACGGCGTCGGGCATGTAATGGACGGAGATGACGTGCCACAACATCTTGCGAAGCTCGGTCGAAACGGGGCGCTTGCCGGACAGCAGCCATGCGAGATACTCGCCGATGCTGACCTCGTCGCGGTCGATCCGGTACGCGTCGAGCCAGACGCGGTGTTGCGGCAATTCGGTGTCGTCGAATTGAGTTTCCATCGCGTAGGGGGCGTCGTCCTTCCGGATGCTCCCCATTTTGAACCATCCTTCAGGGACCGCTACCATCGGGGAGGGTTGGACGAACGTGGCGATGGCCGTGAGATGCCGGGAAAGGGCGGCCTTCTGTTCGGTCTTATGATCGGCTTTGTGCTCCGCCGCACGGCCGGATGCCGAGGCGAGGACGCACAGACTTGTCGCGAGACCGACGGCGGTGGAGGCGGCCGTGCGGAACACTCGCATCACAGCTTCGTTTGGGACGAGACGGTCTTGTTGATCTCCGCGATGAGTCGGCGCTCGATCTCGGCGGCTTCGTCCGGGCTCGCGGGCAGAATGCGGTTGCCTTGCGCGAGTTTCTCGAACTCGGCCTTCACGGTCACGCGGATGATGCTCGTCGGGAGGGCCTGAATGGAGACCAGAAACTGATTGCGAAATCCCGAAGATTCCAGTGAGGCCGGGGGCGAGACCTTGCGTTCGGTCACATAGATGGCCTTTTGCTCCAGGCGCACGCTGACCCTCAAGGCGTACCCGTTGCGCGCCAGGGCCTCTTCGGCCGCCTTGGCCACTTGGGCGAGCGGGCGCGGAAATTCCTCCGATTGCCCGCCTTTGTCCTCCGATCGCACCGTCGAGGCGGCCTGTGCGGCGGCGGTGCGCTGCACTTCCTCGGTCAATTTCTTCGTCTGGCTGATTTGCGCCGCGAGCTTCGCCGCCACCTCTTTCGTCTCGTTCCGGGCCTGCTCGGTTTCATGCTGCGCCCGCTCGGTCTCCTTTTTCGCGTCGCGGAGCTCCTGGTTCAGCAGATCGATCTGTTGCTGCATGACCTTGGTGCCGTCTTGCAGCGAATTGAGGACGGACTCCTGTTTGGAGAGCTGGCGTCGCAGCGTGTCGTTTTCCGCCTTCAGGGGCGATTCGTCCGGCTTGCATCCGCCGAGGACGAGGCAGGAGCAGGTGATCAGGACGAAATGGAACCACCGGGGCGCGGGCTGACGTGGTCGACGGCATTCAGGCCGGGATGAGCCACTGGAGCGGGGTTTGACGGGTCGGGTCATGGCGGCTTATGCTCCCCCTATGCGGTGTGGGCCGGCAATACTCGTGTGCTCCCTGGTGGCAAGTGTGGGGCTGCCTGGACTGGGATTTGCGGATCCAATCGAATACTCGCGCGAGGGGGGCGCGCGTGTGTCGCCCGAAGAGTATCCTGTTTTCGATAGGGTTGTCGAGTCTAAGTTTTTAACCTCGCAGACCCGGGTGGTGGTCATCGAGCGAAGTACGGTCCGGTCCCTGCATCCGGACATGCCGGTCCCGCCGACGGCCCAATGGTTCGAGGACGTCCAGCCGTTCAGGGGGCGGCTCCCGTCCGACGCCGTCCTCGACTTCGTCGTCAAGAACCGGGAGTCATCCCGCCTCGAAGATCGGTTCCGATTCGGGGTGAGCGTCCGATTCGTCACCCCGGACGGGTTGGCGGAGCCGGAAGTGCGTCTCGCGCCGCGCGACGGCGGGTGGCGCTCGTGGCGCCTGCAAGAGGCGCCTCAGCCCCCCGGCGCGTTTCTGGATCGGCTGGCGTTTTCGCGGGTGGGGCTCACCCTGCGGGGCGACGAGGCGCTGGTGTATGTGGCGAATGAGCGTCCGGACGGAAACGGCGCAGGTTTTCTCATGTGGCTTCAACGACGGGGTGCCGCCTGGAGCGTGATCGAAACCGAAACCCTCTGGGTGGCCCATTCCACGGAAGGAGCGCCCTCGACTCGTGAATACGATGCTTCGTAAGACGTTCTCGGTTCCGCCGCTGGGGTGCAATTGTTCGATCATCGGGGATCCGGTGACGAAACAAGCGGTCGTGGTGGATCCGGGTGGGGCGCACGAGCGCATCCTGCGCGAGGTCGCCGCCATGGGGCTCACGGTCACGCGAATCCTGCACACGCACGCGCATTTCGATCACTTCCTGGCCTCCGGCCGGATGCAGGCCGCGACGGGAGCCTCGTTGTGTCTGCACCCGGACGACCGGCCGCTCTGGGACCGCTTGGAGGAACAATGCGCGGTCTTCGGCGCGCCGTTTGAGCCGGTCCCGCCGCCCGACTATTGGTTGAAGGACAACGAGGCCTTGTCGATCGGCACGATCAGTGCGGCCGCGCTCCACACTCCGGGTCACTCGCCGGGATCGATGAGTTTTTATTTTCCCTCGGCCGCTTTGGTCATTGCCGGCGATACGCTGTTTCGCGGCTCCATCGGGCGCACGGACCTGTGGGGCGGGGATTTCGATGCCATCGAACGATCCATTCGGGAGCGGCTGTACGTGTTGGGCGAGCAGACGGTCGTAGTCACGGGGCATGGCCCCGAGACCAGCATCGGGGTGGAACGACGCAGTAATGGGTTTGTGCGAGGCTAGTCCGGTGACGCGTCGAGCGCGCCGTGGCTCCCCGCAGGGCGCCCGCATCCCACGGGCGGAGGAGGAGGCGATGAAAGGCCGGTATGTCGCCGTCATGGCAGTGATTCTGGGAATGACGATATCGTGGACCGGGTGGAGTCGGGCCGACGTGCCGGACCCATCGGCCGCTCCCGCGCACGACCTCGTCAAAGTCGAATCGGTCAGGGTGCACGTGACGGATCGCGGTCCGATTGTGCTACTCCTGGCGGAAGGGCGGGCGATTCCGATTTTCGTGGACATGACCGTGGCCGGGTCGATTCAGGGGGCCCTCACCGGGGAAAAGCTCGTCCGCCCCATGTCCCACGACCTGATGCATACGATCATGGAAACCTATGGGGGCAGGGTGACCCAGACCGTGATCACGCTCAAGGGCGGCACCTATTTCGGTGCGCTCAGCGTCACGTTCAACGGACGGGAGACCGTGTTCGACAGTCGATCATCCGACTCCATTGCGCTGGCCATCCACTTCAAGGCGCCGATTCTGGTGGGACGGGACGTGCTGGAGTCGGCGGGCGTCGTACCTTCGGAACGAGGTCAGCAGGAGCTCTGAGCCCGTCCGGGTTATTTTTCGGCGGCCATGCGCTCGTTGAGGCGTTTCAATCGACGATCGGTCGCCTGTTTGATAAAGGCCATGTTCTCGGCCAAGTGCTGTTCCGGCGTGAGCTGGCCGGCTTCGCGGCGTCTCTGCTGGGCCAGGCCGAACTGCGCGACCTCGGCCACGGCCTGATCGTTCAACTCCTTCCAAATGGCCTGGCAACGGCTCTGCTTAGCGTCCGGATAGCGGTTGCAGGGGGGCTCAGCCGCGTCGATCGACGCGGCCGCCACTGCCGAGGCGGCGAGAAGACCTAGGGCCGAGCAGGTATAGCAGGATCGATCCACAATTCGCGAGCATAGCACAAAACCGGCGGCGGCGTTTCTTGACAGCCAATTTCGTTGTTTCTTAGACTACCTCGCGTAAGGTGTTCCACCCGGGGTGAGAGTGAGTATGCCTCGAATCGCAGCCCGGTCCGCCCCTCAGCGCCCTCGATCGTTCGATCTCACGCGGTTCTCTCTTCGTGACATGACGGAATCCGGAGTGGCGCTCCGCCGCCTCGGGACCGACTCCGGCGACTTGCCGGAGACGAGGCCGCGCATCGTCCGATATGCGTCCACGCACCTGCGCGCGGGCGGGGAGCGCGCCGGTCAGCGGATGTTGGCCCGGGGATTCGCGACGCGTCCCTTCTCGGCCGTGGATCGGTCCAAGCGAAGTTCACCCTCCGTTCCGGCCCCCGGTCGTTGCTGGGGTTGAGGGTGGGGCGGATCAGGCGGAGGCCCGGCTCGACGCTTGCGCAAGGATGACGAGTTATTATTCACTTCAGTGAGGGACGGGATCTGCCGGCTGAATGTGGTGGGGAAGGACACTTTCGGGAATCCGGCCGGCCTCCCGGGCCGGGGGCAGCGAGACTTCGATCGGCGCACGGGCCTCCCCTGCCGGTGTGACACGAACGCCGGCGAGACGGCGGTCGACGCGGAGCGGACCCGGACGGTTCAGGGAACTCGGCGGATTGCGGGCGAGGCGGGACGCCGGACGACGGGCGCCGTGGCCGTCGGCGCCCGATCGTAAGGGAGGTCGCCATGAATGTGCTGATCGCCGATGATTTTCCTTTGTTTCGACGAGGGGTCAAGGAGATGCTGAGCGAGGGACTGGGCGCGGTCAGGTACGGCGAGGCCGCCACGGCGCCGGAACTCCTGGAGCAGGTCCGAAAACGGAACTGGGATGTGCTCGTGATGGATATCAGCATGCCGGGGACGACCGGGACCGACGCGTTGAAACAGGTGAAGCAGGAGTGTCCCGCGCTTCCCGTGATCATCCTGAGCATGTATCCGGAGGATCAGTATGCCGTGCGCATGTTCCGGGCCGGTGCGGCGGGGTACCTGAACAAGGCCAGCGCCCCGCAAGAGCTGGTGGCGGCCGTCAGAAAGGTCATGAGCGGAGGTCAGTACGTCAGTCCGAGCGTGGCGCAACGGGTGGCGCTGACCCTCGCGGGCCCGGAAGCGGAGCGTGCGCACGAGCAGCTCTCGGATCGCGAGTATGAGGTCATGCGGCTCATTGCGTCCGGGAAGACCGTCTCGGAGGTCGCGGATCTGCTGGGGTTGAGCGTGACGACGGTCAGCACGTATCGAGCGCGGATTCTGGACAAGATGCAGTTGAAGAACAACGCGGAGCTGACCCGGTACGCGTTAGAGCATCATCTGGTAATGTGACGCTCGGCTGGTTCCCCGGGGTGTTCGAATCCGAGGGAGGGGAGCGCGGTGGCCGAGCGTGCCCGCCCTCAGAGGTTCATCGCGTCGTTGACTTCCTCGAGCGTCTGATGGGCGACGGACGCCGCCCGCCGACTTCCTTCCGCCACCACCTCCTCCACCTGCCCGGGCTGATCGACGAACCGCGCCCGCGCCTCCCACATCGGCTTCATCCGTTCCACGATGACGTCGGCCACCAGCTTTTTGCAGTCGATGCACCCGATGGCGGCGGTGCGGCAGTCGCGCGCGACCTGATCGATGACGGGGAGCGGAGAGAAGATCTTGTGGAAGTCATACACCGGGCACACGTCGGGATTGCCCGGGTCGGTGCGGCGGACCCGCGCCGGATCGGTGACCATCGTTTTGAGTTTCTGTCGAACGACGGGTTCCGAGTCGGACAAATTGATGGTGTTCCCGTAGCTCTTGCTCATCTTGCGCCCATCGGTGCCCGGAACCTTCGGAAACTTCGTCAGGTGCTCCATCGGCTCCGGAAACACCGGTTTGTAGAGGCTGTTGAATCGGCGCGCCAGCTCCCGGGTGAGCTCCAGGTGGGGGAGTTGGTCTTTCCCGACGGGGACGAAGGCCGGTTTGTACATCAGGATGTCCGCGGCCTGGAGGACGGGGTAGCCCAGGAACCCGTAGGTCGTGAGGTCCTTCTCCTTGATCTCCTCCTGTTTCTCCTTGTAGGTCGGATTCCGCTCGAGCCAGGAGATGGGGATGATCATCGAGAGCAGCAGATGAAGAATCGCGTGCTCGGGGACGCGCGACTGAACGAAGACGGTGGCTTTCGCGGGATCGATGCCGGCTGCCAGCCAGTCGGTCACCATTTCGCGGGAAAATTCGCGCAGCCGCGCCGTATTCTCGTAGTTCGTGGAGAGAGCGTGCCAATCGGCGACGAAGAAGAAGCAGTTGTAATCGGCCTGCAGAGTTTTCCAATTGTCGAGAGCGCCCAACCAGTTGCCGAGATGGAGCAGGCCGCTGGGCTGCATGCCGCTGAGCACTCGTGCGCGGGAACCTGAAGTCATGACAGCACCGTCGTCAGTATGGTTTGGGCCATGAGCGTCACCAGGGAGCCGGTGATCGTGCCGATCACGTGAAGCTGGGGATCCAAGACGAGCAACGCCACAATGATCAGCATGCCGTAGGGCTCCAACCTCACCAGCGCCGTCGCCGGCCGGAGCGGGAGGAGGCTCGTGAGGACCCGACCGCCGTCCAGGGGCGGGATCGGAATCAGATTGAACACCATCAGGAGGACATTGATGAACACGGAGTAGAGCGCCATCGCCGCGATGGGCAGGAGGAGCATGCCCAGCAGGTCGCGGCGTGGCTCCTGTCCCGGCTGCGGCGGCCACGAGGCCATGAGCGTCGGATCCACGGCCAGGATGCCGCCCAGCAGGAGGGCGCTGGCGACCGCGAGAATCAGGTTCATGCCCGGTCCGGCCGCGGCGACGAACGCCATGTGGCGCCGGGGATTGTGGAGGTTCCGAGGGTCCACGGGAACGGGCTTGGCCCAGCCGATGAAGAACCCCCCCGGGAGCAGCAGGCACATCAGGGGAAGGATCACGCTCCCGAACGGGTCGAGATGGGCAAGGGGATTGAGCGTCAACCGCCCCATTCGTTGCGCGGTCGGGTCGCCGTAATAGTGGGCCACCCAGCCGTGGGCGTATTCGTGCAGCACCATTGCGAAGAGCAAGGGCAGCCCCATGTAGGACAGCGTATGGAGTATCTGCGACAGGGAATTCATTCCGGTCACTCCACCTGCACGAACTTGCGTTGTTTGACCCCGATGACGAACACACGGCGTACGAGGGTCCCGGTGGCGTCGAAGCGGGCCGGCCCGGAGAGGACGGGCAGCTCAGCCTGCGTGACGAGGTAGTCGCGGACGGCGTGGCCCGTGTCGGCGCCTTTTCGAATCGCATCCAAGATGATGCTGGTGGCGTCATACGCCTGAGCGGCGAACACGCTGGGCGCGGTCTGAAACCGCCGTTTGTAACGCTCGACGAATTCCTGCAAGGTCGGATCCTGACTGTCCAACAAAAAACTGTCGACGAAGACAGATCCTTCGGTCAATTCTTCGGTGACCACCTGGGGCGGCGAGGTATTCCAACTGTTGATCCCCAGCAGCGGGACCTTAATGTCATGGTACACCAACTGGGGCGCCAGGAGTGCCACGTCGGCGGCCCGGCTGGGCACGAACACTGCGTCGAAGCCGGGGGCATAGAGATCCCGCTTCCAGCCCTTGCTGGTGGTCAGGGGGGTCAGCACACCGTGCTTCTTCAGGTCGGCCGCCTTGATCCGCTTAATGGCCTGGCCGAAGTCGGTATCCCCTTCCTTGTAGGTTTCCACCGCGATGATCTCCCCGTCGCGGTGGGCCACCTCGCGCGCGAAGAGCGCGGCCAACTCACGCCCGTACGCCGCGTCCGGGTGCAGGATACAAAACCGTTTCAGCCCGAGCGTACCCATCGCGTACTCCGCGAGGCGCTTGGTCTGCAGCGGGTAGGTCAGCGCGGAATTGAACAGGTACGGACCGTACCGGTGAACGTCCGACACCGTGGCCGCGGGAGTGACGAAGGGCGTGGCCGTGCGGTCGGCCAATTCGGACACGGCCGGCAGTTGCCTCGAGACCATGGGGCCGATGACGGCAATCGGTCGGTACTCTTCGATCGCGTAGGCAAGGTCCTGAATGTGGCCGTCTCGATGCGCTCCCGAATCCTTGACAATGAGCCCGATGGAGGTCTGCCCGAACGTGTCTTTCGCTTTCTCCAGAGCCACCTGCACGCCGTTGAGCGCGTCCGTGCCGTAGGCGGCGAGTTTCCCGGTGAGCGGCAGGTAGGTCAGGAGGATGGCCTGGCTGCCTCGGAGCTTGGCCGTCAGGCCCGCCAGCAATTCACCGGCTCTGGGCATGTACTCGTGCGTCGGGAAGCGAGTGGCGAATAGTCGCAGTTGGCGCTCCGCGAGGTGGTCCTCCCCGCGAGCCGTGTAGTAGTTGATCAGTCGGATCAAGGCGACGTCGCCGGGAAAGGAGGTCGGGTAGGTGTCGCGAACCTGGGCCAGCGCCTTCCGGTCGAGCTTCTCCTGAATGAGGGTGCGGATGCGGCCCGCCACCTCGTCTCGCGAGTCGCCGGAGGCCAGTTCCATCTCCTCCAGCCAGGCCTGAATCGCGCGCGAGGGGTCTCTCTTCTGCACCAGCACGGAGCCCGTGAGAGCCAGGGCTTCGCGTTTCGTGTTCGCATCGGTGGTCGTGCTCCGGATCTCGGCCAGCAGCGGCAGGGATTGGTCCGGATGATTGAGCGCCGCGTGATCCATGGCGAGGAGGAGCTTGGCCCGTTCGAGCAGCGGAGTCTCGGGGAATTCGCTCAGAAGGAAATTGAGGGCGGCAATCGATTCGTTGTATTGCTTGGTGTCCTTGTAGGCCGCCGCCATCAGCAAATAGGCCTGATCGAGATGAGGAGGGCGCGGTGTGGCGTTGACGAACGGCTTCAGCGCCGCCAGGGCGTCTTCGGGACGTTGGGATTCGATCAACCGCTTGGCCTTCTGGAGCGCCGGCGGTAACTTTTGCTCGGATGGGAGGGAGGGTCCAGGTCCTGGGCCGGCGGGGGACGCAATGGTGACGTCGCGCTCGGCGTCGGCGGCCGGACACGGCGCCAATGCGAGGAGACCGGCGAGGACGAGCGCACGGTAGAGCCACACTAGGGAAATACCGATGAACATGTACGCGGAAGGATGTGGAGACTCGCCGGAGTGTCAACCCGACTATAAGGATGCTCCAAAGTGTTGTCAAGAAACTCGACCGATTGGAAGCTGCATTGTCTTCGGGGGACCGGCTTGGGTATAGTCCGACCCGATGACGCCGTAGGTCGGCGCATTCGGACGTGAATCCTCTCCTGAGGATTCGGAGGAAGGACCGGGCGGCGGTGACGCAACCGACACAGCGCTTCGGCGGGACACTTCTGGACCGCTATCTGTCCCATCTCCGAGTGGAAGGCGGGCTTGCTGCCAACACCATCGCCGCCTACCGATCAGACCTCCGGCAATTCTTGCGCTACCTCGAACGCGCCGGGCTCGACGATCCGCTTTCTGTCACCGCGATTCATGTCACCTCGTTCTTGGAGAAGTTGCATGATGGAGGACGGTCGGCGCGGTCACGCGTGCGCGCGGTGGCCACGCTGCGCGGATGGTTCGAGTTCCTCTGCCGCGAGCGACGGATGGAGCGCAATCCCATGGAGCGTGTCCACGGACCCAAAACCGGGCTGACCTTGCCGCGGACCTTGTCGATGCAGGAGATGACGGCCTTGCTCGATGCCACGACCGGAACGCGTCCCGAACACGACCGCGACGCGGCGATGGTCGAGGTCCTCTATGCGGCGGGGCTGCGGGTGTCGGAATTGGTGACGCTCCGGTTGTCGGACTTGAAGCTCGACGTCGGGTATCTGGTGGTGACCGGGAAGGGGAACAAGCAGCGCATTGCTCCGATCGGCGACCTCGCGCGAGCAAAGTTGATTCGCTATCTGGATCGCGCGCGCGGAATCCTGCTGAAGGGGCGCGTGTCGCCGTACGTGTTCGTGACGCGACGCGGCGGTCCCTTGACCCGACAGAATTTCTGGGTGCTGCTGCGGCAGCGCGCCAGACGCGCCGGGATCACCGCCGACATTTCTCCGCATGTCGTGCGGCATTCGTTCGCCACGCATCTGCTCGATCGGGGAGCGGACCTGCGCGCCGTGCAAACCCTGTTGGGACATGCCAGTGTTTCCACTACGCAGATCTACACCCATGTCGAGCGCCGCCGGCTCAAGCAGGTCCACGATCGATATTTTCCTCGTCGTCCGCGGAAGGGTGTCGCTCCCCCGACGTCCTCGCCGGGGCCGTGAGGGCGACGGTCGCCGCGTGAAGAATACACGTCGCCATTGCCGGCCGGATCGGTTGACTTCGATTTCCCGTCTTGGTAGCATGCGCAACTATTGGTGATTACGAAGTTTTAGGCGGATAGCTCAGCTGGCAGAGCACTGCCCTTACAAGGCAGGGGTCACAGGTTCGATCCCTGTTCCGCCTACCATATGTAGGCAGGCAGCTCGGTTTGGCCATCAATTGATCGTGTTGTGCCGGGATTACCATACAGCCGCCTCTTCCGCGCGATTGTCGGATGTGTCGGTCGAACTCTTCTCTCCATTCAGTGCGGGGCCGTCGTTCAGCTTGGTTTAGGACGCCAGATTGTCAATCTGGAGGTCGCGGGTTCAAATCCCGTCGGCCCCGCCACTTCTCTCTACCTGTTCGGGTTCGTGCGTGGTCGTTGCCGCATCGCCCGCCACGTGATCGGCAAAGGGGGGATCTCATAACCGAATGAGTGTTCAAGCGGGTCCGGTGGGAATGTTCGGTTCGCTCGGAGCTGTATCCAAAATCATTCTATTCATCCTGTTCCTCTTCTCGGTGGTCTCCTGGGCGATCATCATCTACAAGTGGCGAGTCTTTCGGCGGAGCGACGGGGAGGATCAGCGGTTCCTGGCCAGTGTCGCAAAGCTGACGGATGTGGAAGAAATGCGACGCCAAGCACGGCGGTCCGCAGCGGACAGCCCTGCCGCCGTCCTGATGATCGGGGTCCTGGATCGGGTTCCGGGGGCTGCAGAGGGCGCAGCGCGTGCAGGAAAGGACAAACTCCCAGGGATCGAGATCACGCAAAACGACCGCCATTTCTTGGAAAAGGCGGTGGTATATATTGTGCAGGGGCAATTAGCCAAGATGGAGGCCTACCTGCCGTTTCTGGCGACGACGGGGAACATCACGCCTTTTGTCGGATTGCTCGGGACGGTGTTGGGGATCATCGATTCCTTCAAGGAAATCGGGCAGCAGGGTACCGCCAGCATTGCGGCGGTGGCTCCGGGTGTTGCAGAGGCGCTCGTGGCGACCGCGGCCGGTCTCTTCACCGCCATTCCGGCCGTCGTGGCTTATAACTATTTCCTGACGCGGATCCGTCGGACCTCCTTCCGGCTCGAGACCTTCAGTGTGGAAGTCTTGAATGCGCTCTTTCGGCGAACCGTGAGCTCGGAAACCCCGCCATGATGTTCGAGTCTCGACAGCGCCGGTTCATGGCGGAGATCAACGTCATCCCGCTGGTCGACGTGGTCCTCGTGCTCCTGGTGATCTTCATGATCACGGCGCCGATGTTGTACCGCGGGATCGACATCAAACTGCCCAACTCGGCCACCAACAACATCAAGCCGGAAATGCGGATGGTGCTGACGGTCGAGAAAGACCAGAAACTGTATCTGGACAAAGATGCGGTGACGGTGGCGCAACTGGAACGACGGCTTCGGGCCGCGAAGGATTCCAACGCGGACGTGTCCATCTATATGCGCGCCGACCGCGAGGTTCCCTATGGGGTGGTGGTGCAGGTCATGGATGCGGTGAAGAAGGCCGGCATCGAGAAGCTGGGTATGGTCACCGAACCGACGGGCAGCGAGCGCATCGCGGAGGACGTCGTGAAGGTCGGAGAACCGAAGCGCCGCGCGCCGTGATCCAGCGCCGATCGCGGTGGAGTCGGGACGTGTCATGGCAGTACCCGTACAAGCCTCATCCAACTTTTCTAGTCTCGCGCTCGCGTGCCAGGGAACCGAGCATGGGATGGATTCGCCCGTCCGGCGCACGCTCGGCCTCTCGTTGCTGTTGCACCTGGCCGTGTTTCTGGTGGCGCTCCTCGTGTCGTGGAAAACGTCCGGCGAGCGTCCGCTGGCTTCGGCCGTGCAGGTGTCGCTGATCACGCTGCCGCCGGCGCCGAAGGTGACCGACGCGCGAACCCCGACCGCCCCGCCTCCGGCACGGAAGCCCGCGCCGGCGCCGCAACCGAAAGTCGAGTTGCCGAAGCCGGTCACCCTGCCGGTTCCCCCGGTCAAAGCGCCGGCTCCCGAAGCGCGGCCTCCAGTGCCGCTCCCCCCGGCCCTGGCCGTCAACGCGCCGGCGCCGTTGCCGCCCATCCCGCGGGCCAAGGTGCTGCCGCCGATGCCGGAGGCCTCCCAACCACGCAGTGCGCGGTCGGCGGCCCAGGTTCCGATGCTGCCCCCGCGGCCGTCCGCGCCCGCGGCCAATCCACGCTCCTCCGCCGACAATCCGTTTCGAGGCGCGCTGAAGGATTTGGATCTTCCACGCGAGGCGCCGAAGTTCGGCGAGCTGAGCCCGGAACGGCCGACGGCCAAAGTCCACGAGCCGACCGTGCCGTCCAAGCCGGCGCGCGTGTCCGAGCGGACCAAACAGGACGTGCAGAACCTGTTGGGCAAGTTGAAGATACCCGAGCAGCAACGCGTCGCGATGCCGGTGCCGCCGGTCGACGAGCCCCGGGAGACCCGGCCGCATGCCTCGCTGGACGAGGATTACAAGCAGGAGCTGGACAAAGAACTCCAGCGGCTCCGCCAATCCACGCCGGCGACCACGACCGCGACCAAGTTTGCGACCGCGGAGGTGAAAACGGCCGAGGCGAGACCGGCGCCTCCGCCCGTGCCGGAGGCCAAACCGGCGCCCGTGGCCAAACTTCCCGCGGCGAGGCCGGAGATGATGATGGATGTGCAGGGGGCGGGGCCCGGCGCCAATGCGTATCTGGCGCTCGTGCAGCAGCGGATCAGCAGCTATTGGCGGACGCCGCCCGTGGAGATTCCCGCCGGCTCCTTCGTGGTCATCCGCTTTCGTCTGGCGAGAGACGGCACGATCACCAGCGTGACCGTGGAACAGTCTTCGGGGAACGACTATTATGATCTTGCGGCCAAACGCGCGGTGCTCGATACGGAGCGAGTGCCGCCGTTCCCCAAGCATCTGACCGATCCGTTTTTTGATGCCCACTTCAGCTTTGTTTTTGGGGGACAGACCGGATGAAAGGTGTAGGTGTTTCGTTGGCGACCCTGGGTGTGGTGGTCGGGATCGGCCTCGCGTCCATCCTGGACTCGCGGGCCACGGACGTGTTCCTGGAGGCGAGCCGACCGGACGCGCAAAAGATTCCCATCGGCGTCGTGGGATTTCGCGGGTTGCGCGGTGCCGACTGGCTCGGTGGACGGATCGAGGAGGTGCTGAAGGCCGACCTGCGCCGCTCGTTGATTTTTTCCCTCGTGGACCTGCCGAGCATCGGGATCAAAGTTCGCGAATTGAAGGGCGATGAGAAAGGGGTGTTTCGGCAGGCGACGGACAACGGCGTGTCGGTCTTGGTCTGGGGGAGCGCCGCGACCCGCGAGAACGGCAAGGAGACCGAGGCGCTGATCGACGGCTACGTGTATGATGGCGGCAGCAACGAAGTCATCAGCGGGAAGCGCTACGTCGGGACGAGCGGCGTGGCCCGCCTGATGGCCCATCGGTTCGCGGACGAACTCGTCTTCCGCTATACCGGTGAGCAGGGTATTGCCCGGACGAAGATCGCCTACGTCGCCGAGCGGAAGGGAGCCCGCGAGCTGTTCGTCATGGACTACGACGGGCATGATCCGCGGCAGGTGACCGCGGACGGCTACCTGAATTTGATGCCGCGCTGGTCGGCCGATCGGCGCTTCTTGATTTTCACGGCCTATCGGAGTCGCAACACCCAGGACATCGATATGATCGAGTTGGCGACCGGGAAACGCTGGACGTTGATTTCGAAGCGGGGCCTCAACATCACGCCCGCGTTGTCGCCGGACGGTAATTTTCTTGCCTTCGCCTCGAGCGAGGACGGCAACTCGGAGATCTACAAACAGGACACCCGATCCAAGGCGTTCGCACGGTTGACCAACAACCCGGCCGGCGATTTGTCGCCGACCTGGTCGCCGACCGGGCGCGACATTGCGTTCGTCTCGGACCGGGGAGGGGGGCCGCAGCTCTATATCATGAGCGCGGACGGCTCGAATGTCCGCCGCCTGACCTACGAGGGCGATTACAATGCGGCGCCGGCGTGGTCCCCGAAAGGCAACTGGATCGCCTATGTGTGCCGCACGCCGGCCCGGACCTTCAAGATCTGCCTCATCACGCCGGATGGACAGAAGCGCGAGCAAGTGACGACAGGTCCCGGCCTTGACGACTCGCCGTCCTGGTCGCCCGATGGACGGCACTTGGTGTTCAGTTCCATCGTCGATGGAAAAAGCCATATCTATATGATAAATGCTGACGGGAAAGACATGGAACGGATCACGTTCGAAGGCGCCCAAAACAGCTCGCCGACGTGGTCTCCTGCCTGACCGATTCAGCCGAGACCGATTGACCGTGGAGGCGCCGCCGGGCGTTTCCTCCTACTTGAGGAGCATGACCATGAAACGAGGTTTCACCATTTGCTGTTTGACCCTGGCCGTGGGATGTCTGGTGCTGGCGTCGGCTGGGTGCTCGAAAAAATCGGTTCAAGCCAGTTCAGGATCAAAATCGTCCGAGTCCGCCAGACGCGCCGCCGGGCTCGACTCGGGAGGATTCTCGGACCAATCGGTGGGGGCGGGAAAGAGTTTTGAGCCGGAGTACAGCACCAATGCGCCGAGCCTCTCGTTGTCGGGAAGCGACTTGGGCGGCGGCTTGGAGAGCGCCGGAAGCGCCGGAGGCGACGGAATCGGCGGAGGGGATCCGAGCAACGGCGGCGGCAGCGGCACCTTCAGCGGCGGCAGCGCGCCGCTCAGCGGGCTCGATTCGATCAAGCCCGGAACCTCGCCCTCCGAGGAGCGGCTGGGGAGCGGCACGCTGCTGGCCAAGGTCCAACCCGGAGAGAGTGCGGCCCGCCAGGCGGAGGAGCTGCGCCAGGAGCAGTTGGCGGCCGCGTCCTCGGGCTTGCTGGACGTCTTTTTTGACTTCGACAGCTGGCAGATCAACGAGCAGGGTCGTATGGCCTTGGCCGGCGACGCCGAATGGATTCGTGGGAATCCTGGCGTTCTGGTGAAGGTTGAGGGACACTGCGATGAGCGCGGGACCGGCGCGTATAACCTGGTCCTGGGCGAAAAGCGGGCCAAGGCCGTGCGGAACTACTTGGTGGAGCTCGGCGTGCCCGCCAATCAATTGGCCGTCGTATCCTACGGGAAGGAGCGTCCATTCTGCACGGAGCGGGTGGAGGCGTGCTACCAGCAGAATCGGCGCGGGCATCTTGTCGTCAGAAAGAAGTGAGCGGCGGCTCCGCAGGGGCGTCCGTCCGATCCAGCCGTCCACCGAGGATTGATCGCGAGAGGGCAGCCATGATGTACCAGGTACCCGGGTATATTCGACGCGGCTTCCATATCGTGGGTGCGATAAGTTTGCTGACGCTGGCCGGGTGTCTCGCCCAGCAGGCCGATCTCAAACAGACGGACCTCCAGCTCAAGAAACAGATCCGGGAGGCCAGGGCGGAACTGGACCGCATGGTGGCCGAGACGCGGGCCCGGCTTGGGGAGGACATCACCCAGCTACGGGAGCGCGAATTGGCGGCCGTACGCAACGATCTGGAAAAGCGCGCGCACGAAGGGGACAAGCTGAAGCAGAACCAGGACGATCTGCGGGCGTTGCTGGACCGAACGAGCAGAGAGCTCAAGGAGCAGTCGAACATCCTGACCGCGGCCCGAGCTGACTTGCGGGCCGAGCAGGACAAGTTCCGGTCGGAAATCAAACAGGAACAGGATCGGCTTCGTTCCGATCAAGAGCGATTCCGAAGCGACTTCCGTGAGGCGGTCACCAAGGATCTCTCGAAGATGTCCGGCGACTCGTCCGCGCAACTGGCGAAGCTGAGCATCCGGACCGACGAGCTGGCCGCCCGATTGGCGACCACCGAGAACATCTTTAAGAAGGTGGGCGACCGGATCGAAGAGCAGAACCGGGAGCTCAAGTCGTCCGATCACCGGGCGGCGACGTTGACGCAGCGGCTCGAGGCGCAGGACAAGGCGCTCGGCGAGCTGCGGCAGGCGCTGGCGGATTTCAAGCAGGCGCTGAACGGCCTCGGGGAGAAGATCGTCACGCAGGATCGCAGCGCCTCCGAACTCTCCGGAACGGTCTCCCAGCAGACCGCCACGGTGAGCAAGCGGGTGGATGCGCTGGCGGCGGAGCTGAAGTCGGTGACGCAGCATATGAACGAGGTCAACAAGACCACGAGCCAGCATCTGGAAGACGTCAACAAGAGCGTCGCGACCGTGGCGAAGGCCCTGGAGTCGGCCGGCGATAAGTTCGTCAGCCGGCTCGACGCGCTGGATCAACGGTTGGATCAAACCGCCAAACAGGTGGCGTGGTTGCAAGAGGCGGCCAAGTCGCTCGATTCGGGAGGGGCGAAGTTCGTTTCCCGCATGGAAGACCAGGATCACCGGCTGGAGCAGATGGCCAAGCAGGTCGCGTGGCTGCAGGAAGCCGCGAAGACCTTGGAGACGGCCGGTGATCGGTTCGTGCCGCGCATGGAGGCGCAAGAACAGCGGCTCCAGGACATGACCAAGCAGATCGAGTGGTTGCAGGGCGTGGTCAAGCAAACCGCCGCCGCGACCGCGGTCGGGGTCCCGCCGCGACCGACCCACAATAACAACGTGGAGTCGGGGGAGGCCAAGCCGGCGACAGCCCGACTGACGAAGCCTCCCGCGACGGCCCCGACGTTGGCCGGGCCATCCGCCCGGGACACGGTTCGTGAACGGTACGAACAGTTGCTGGCGCGGATGCGAGAGGGGGATCTCGACTACGCCCAGGAAGGGTTCGCCTCATTCCTGTCCGATCATCCGTCCTCCGAGCTGACTCCCAATGCGAAGTTCTGGCTCGGCGAGTCGTATTATGGAAAGAAAGACTATCGGCGGGCCATTGATGCCTACGAGCGTGTCGAACGCGACCATCCGGCGAGCGAGAAGGTGCCGGCCGCTCTGCTCAAGAAAGGTTATGCCTTCCTGGCGCTAAGAGATCCGCGGCAGGCGGCCTCGGTGTTTCAGCAATTGGTGTCACGGTATCCCAAAACCCCGGAAGCCGGTAAAGCGAACGAAAAACTGGCGCAGCTCAAGCGAGAACGGTAAGGAGCGTATGGCGAAACTATCGCGAGGTTCCCGTATCGGACTATTCGGTCTGCTGTGGTGCACGGCGCTGGTCGTGGCCGGATGCGCCAAGCATTCGGACTTCGTCGATCTTCGCGAGGAATTGCGCACCGTCGTCAAGACCCAGGAGCAGGAACAGAAACGATTGGAAGGGATGCAGCGGCGTGTGCAGACGCTGGAGGCCACACGTGAAAAGGATACGGATCCCACGCGGCAGCGCCTCGAAGATCTGAGCAGCCGGCTCGCGCGGTTGGAGGCCCGGTTCAGCAAGGCGGAGGAATCCTCCCCGGCTCTTGGCGCGGTGAAGCCGGAACTCTCCGGCAGCGAGCTGAGCAAGACCGTGAAGCCGCCGAAACCGCCGACGGTGCCGGAGGCCGGAACGGGCGCGCTCATCCCTGGAGTGCCGGGGCTGTCGCCGACGTCCGCGTTCAACCTGGCTTACAACGACTACCTGAACGGCCGGTACGACATGGCCGTCACCGGGTTTCAGAAGTTCATCAAGGATTTTCCCTCGGCCTCGTTGGTGCCGAACGCCTATTACTGGTTGGGTGAGTCGTACTACAATCTCAAGGATTACGTGCGGGCCATGCAGGCGTACGAGCAGGTCGTGACCGAGCACCCGGCCAGTGAGAAAGTGCCATCCGCCCTCTACAAGATCGGGCTCTCCGCGTCGGAGACGGGCGACACCGGGAAGGCCAGGAAGTACCTGAAACGCGTGCTCGAAGAGTTTTCCGTGTCCGAAGAAGCCAAGCTGGCCAAGAGCAAGCTGGCAGAGATTCGATGACCCTCGCCCCGAGGCCGGGCAACGTGACGGCGCGTTCCCTCGAGGGACGTCGCTCGCCCCCGCTGACCGCGTGATGGCCACAGGCATCGCCCATTCCAGAATTCACGTCCTCCCGGACGACCTGATCGGCCGCATCGCGGCCGGGGAAGTGGTCGAGCGCCCGGCCGCGGTCGTCAAAGAGCTCATCGACAACAGTCTCGACGCCGGCGCGACCCGGATCACGATCGAAGTGGAGGATGCCGGTCTTGCCCGAATCCGAGTCATCGACGATGGGGAGGGGATGACTCGGGACGAGGCCGTCCTGGCCTTCCGGCGTCATGCCACCAGCAAGCTCACCTGCGATCGCGACCTCTGGGCGATTCGGACGCTCGGATTTCGAGGCGAAGCGCTCCCCAGTATTGCGGCCGTGGCCAAGATCCAGCTCGTGACGACGGTCCCCGGCGCCGAAGTCGGCACATGCTGTCGCGTGCAGGGCGGAGCGGTGCAAGCGGTCGAAGATGTCGCCGCACCCGTCGGGACGCAGGTCGACGTGCAGGAGCTCTTTTTCAATACTCCGGCCCGGAAGAAGTTTCTCAAATCTGCGACCACCGAGTTCAGCCACATCCTGCAGGTCGTCCAGCAGGCCTGCTTGTCCTGGCCCAACGTGCAGTTCCGGCTCGTCCGACACGGGCAGGAGATGCTGCACTATGCCGCGGTTACGTGCTTCCGGGATCGGTTGCTCCAGATCTACCGCGGGGAGGCCATGGCTCAGATGGTGCCGGTGGAGCGGCAGGGGCCCGGTCTGCGGGTGGAAGGGATCGCGATCAGAGCGGAGCACCTCCGCGCCTCCCGGACGCCCCAGGAGATTTTTGTGAACCGGCGCGCGGTGAAGAACCCGACGATCTTGCATGCGGTGAGCGACGCCTACGGACCGCTACTGCCGAAGGGACGCTATCCGCAGTTCGTTCTATTCCTCGACGTGGACCCCGCCCGTGTGGATGTGAACGTGCATCCGACCAAGCGTGAGGTCCGCTTTGCCGACAACGAACTCGTCCATCGGACGGTTCGTCAGGCCGTCAAGGACGCCCTGAGTGGAGGCGGCGACGAAGGTTCCACCGGTGCCAGCGCCGGCGCATCCATGGCACGGGTCATCGACGAATCGCTTCGGGCCGCCCCACGGTGGAGCCAGCCCGCCCCTCGGATCGCCGAAGCCACGGTGGGCGGGGGAGGATTTTCGGCCGGCGGGGCCATGCCCCTGTACGGAGACGAGGCTCGGCCTGAGTCTCGGGGCGTTGCCGGGGCAGCCGTGGGACCGGGACGCGATGAGGTCGTCCCCCTGGGGCAGATCGACCACACCTACCTGGTGGCCTGCGTCGGGAGCGAGCTTCAAGTCATCGATCAGCACACCGCGCACGAGCGTGTGCTCTACGAGCGCCTCTGGCGCGGCCGCCACGCGCGAGCGGTGGAGGCTCAGACGTTGTTGGTGCCCGTGCCGATCGATGTGCCCCCGCATCAGCGCGTCTTGCTGGCGCAGCATGCGGAGGAGCTCGAACGTCTGGGGCTGGGGATCGAGCCCTTTGGATCGGACGCCTTCCTGTTGCGGACCGTGCCCGCCGTGCTTGGGGCGACCGATGGAACGGCGCTGGTGCAGGCTCTGCTGGATGATATGGAAGAATGGCGCACGTATTCGTCGATGGACGCGACGATGCATCCCGTGATCGCCACGTTGGCGTGTCACTCCGCCGTGCGAGCCGGGCGACATATGGCGCTGCCGGAGATCGCGCGACTGGTCCAGGATTGGGCGGCGGAGGGCATGATCATGACCTGCCCGCACGGCCGCCGGGTGGCGCTCCGTTTGCCGATGGATGAGCTGGCCAGAATCTTCGGCCGCCTCTAGCATCACGGTCGTCGTCGCACCCGTCGGCCCGCCTTGCGGGGGCCCCGAAGACCGTGTGAGAGCGGGGACCACAGGGACCGATGGAAAGGATGCATGCTCGAACCGCCGCAGTACCTCCAGGAAAGGCCGATTGTCGTCTTGGTCGGGCCGACCGCCGTCGGGAAGTCGGCCGTCGCCGCTCGAGTTGCGGAGGCGCTGGGCACCGAGGTGTTGGCTGCCGACTCCCGGCAAGTGTACCGCGGCATGGACATCGCCACCGACAAGCCGACGCCCGAGCAACGCGAGGTGGTGCCTCACGGGCTCATCGACCTGGTGGCGCCGGATGAACAGTTCAATGCCGGGTTGTATCGCCGCGCCGCGGATGCGGAGATCGCCCGCCTGCATCGGGAGGGCAAGCTCCCGCTGGTCGTAGGCGGTACCGGGCTCTATGTCCGCGTGCTGGTCGGGGGGCTCTGCGAGGGACCTGAGGCGGATCCTCGGCTGCGGACGGAACTGGAATCGGAGGCCGATCGTCATGGTTCCGCCGCGCTCCATCGGAAATTGGCCGAAGTCGATCCGGGGGCCGCGGCGCGGGTGCATCCACACGATCGCGTGAAGATCGTTCGGGCATTGGAGGTCCATCGACAGGTCGGGCGACCCTTGTCCGAGTTCCACCAAGGGCATGGCTTCTCGGCCCGACCCTACGCCCCCCTGCTGATCGGGTTGCTGCGAGAACGACCGGCGCTGTACGCGCGGATCGAGGCGCGGGTCGAGGAGATGTTGAGCCGTGGCTTGGTCGAGGAAACCACGCGATTGCTCGCACAGGGATATCGGAGGGAATCGGGCGCCATGAAAGGGTTGGGATACAAGCAAGTCGCGGGCTATCTGGCGGGCGAGTACGGCTACGAGGAAGCGGTCCGACGACTAAAACGGGACACTCGGCGGTTCGCCAAACGCCAACTGACCTGGTTTCGCAAGGAACCGGGCATTACGTGGCTGACCCTGGACGAGGCGACGCCGGAACCGGTCGTGGCGTCCCGAGTCCTCGGGCTGATCCACAGATTTCTGGCGGACTTCCGACCGCAAGCGACCTCGAGGTCGACGCCGGCGGGGGTGGTGGCGCCATGAAACGAGCGAGGCGTCCGTCCGCGACAGCCGACATCGGGATCATCGGAGGCAGCGGGCTCTACGATATCGAGGGGATGGCGGACGTCCGTGAGGTGCGGGTGTCCACCCCGTTCGGCCGTCCCTCCGACGCCATCGTCCTGGGTTCGGTCGGCCGGCGGCGTGTGGCCTTCTTGTCCCGCCACGGGCGAGGCCATCGGTTCAGTCCCAGCGGAATCAACTACCGGGCCAATCTGTATGCGCTCAAGGCGCTCGGCGTCCGCCAGGTCCTGTCGATCAGCGCCGTCGGGAGCATGCAGGAGTCGATCAAGCCCGGCGACGTCGTGCTGCCGGATCAGTTTTTGGATTGGACCAAGCGGCGAGCGAGTTCCTTCTTCGATGCGGATGTCGTGGCCCACGTCGCCTTCGCCGACCCGGTCTGTCCTCGGCTCGCGCCGAAGCTGGAACGGGCGGCCCAGGCGATCGGAGCCCGCGTACATCGAGGCGGCTCATATCTGTGCATCGAAGGACCTCAGTTTTCCTCCCGTGGGGAGTCCGTGCTGTATCGGAGCTGGGGCGTGAGCGTCATCGGGATGACCAACATGCCGGAGGCGAAGCTCGCCCGCGAGGCCGAGCTGTGCTATGCGACGATCGCGCTCGTCACCGACTACGACTGCTGGCACGAGAGCGAGGAGGCGGTCAGCGTGGACGCGATCCTGACCATTTTGCGCCAGAATGTCGCGCAAGCGAAGCGGTTGCTTCGACAGGTCATCCCGGAAATGGAGCTTCCGCACGATTGCCCCTGTCCCCGCGCGCTTCAAGGGGCCATCATCACGGATCCACGCGTCGTGGGCGAATCCGCACGTCGACGTCTGCGACTGCTGTTGGGCAATTATCTACCCGCGCATTCACGAAAGGCCTGAGCATGGGGAAACTGTTGGTCGTTGGCTCGGTGGCGTTGGATACGGTCAAGACTCCCTTCGGGGAGGTGACGGAGGTGCTCGGTGGATCCGCCACCTATTTCTCCGCCTCGGCCAGCTACTTCACGCAAGTGGAGTTGATCGCGGTGGTCGGGGAGGACTTCCCGGATCAGCATCTGGCGTTTTTGAAAAGCCGGGGCATCGATCTCTCCGGGCTGGAGCGGAGACCGGGACAGACCTTCCGTTGGAAAGGCCAATACAGCCATCAACTCAACGAAGCCCAGACCCTGGATACCCGCCTGAACGTGTTCGAGACGTTCCGCCCGAAGATCCCGGCCCACTACATGTCGCCGGACGTGCTGTTCCTGGGCAACATCGATCCGGAACTGCAGTTGGAAGTGCTGCGGCAGGTCAATCGTCCTGCCCTGGTGGCCTGTGACACGATGAATTTCTGGATCAACAGGAAACGGGACGCCCTGTGGAAAGTTCTCAAGGAGATCGACATTCTGATCATCAACGACGGGGAGGCCCGCGCGCTCGGCGAACATCCCAACTTGGTCCAGGTGGCCAAGAAGATTCTCGCCCACGGGCCCAAGCACTTGATCATCAAGCGCGGCGAGTACGGTGTCCTGATGTTCGACGGCCGGGGCAGTTTCGGGGCGCCGGCCTATCCGTTGGAGCAGGTGCTGGATCCGACCGGCGCCGGCGATACCTTCGCAGGCGGCTTCCTGGGGTATTTGGCGGCGACCGGGAATCGTTCCCCGGAGGCATTTCGGCAAGCGGTGATCTTCGGGAGCGTCATGGCGTCATTTACCGTAGAAGCCTTTAGCCTTGACCGTTTGCGTGTCCTAGATTACAAAGAGATCGAGGGACGATTCCGAGAGTTCAAGCGGCTCACCCATTTCGAAGATATCACCGTATGATCGACTCGATCGGGACAGACGTGCGTCGTCGAGGATTCGCGCTCTTGCTGGCGCTGTTCGGCTGTCTGTCCGCGGCCTGTGCGGCGTCCGATCAGGACATCCGCAAATCCAGCGGCTATTACCAGGAAGGGCTGGCGAATCTCACGACGGACCGGCAACGGGCCTTCGTGTCCTTCCAGAAGGCGGTGCAACTCAATCCCGACAACCGGGACGCCCGCTACGGACTGGGCCATCTCTACGCCTTGCAAGGCAAGTATCCGGAGGCCGAAGAGGAGTTCCGACGCGTGTTGGCGCTCGACAGCGAGCACTCCGCGTCCCACACCTATCTTGGGCAAATCATGGCCCAGCAGGGGCGCTGGGAGGAGGCCATTGCCGAATACCAGAAGGCCTTATCGAATCCCCTATACGAAACCCCCGACCTGGCGCGGTTTCATCTGGGACGGGCCTTGGTCAAGAAAGGCGACATGAAGGCCGCGGTCGGGGCGTTTGAGGATGCGGCCTTGGTCAATCCCCCGAACATTCCTCCGGCGCTGCTGAACTTGGAGCTCGGCCGCGCGTACCTGGGCCTGGGGTTCGAGCAACGGGCGAAAGACGCGCTGAACAAGGTGGCGGGAATGGATCAAGGCGGGGAGTACGGCGTCGCGGCCGAAGAGTTGTTGAGAAGTCTCAAGCCGTACTGAGGCGTGAGGCGCGCCGCCGAAGGAGTGTCGATGGACTCGATCGGTGAATTTTTCAAGCAGGTGCGCGAAACCAAGGGCCTCAGCGTGGAGGAGGTCGCCCTCAAAACGAGGATTCGCGCGGATTTCGTGCGTGCAATCGAAGAGGGCAACTACGCCAAGCTGCCCGACCAGGTGTTCGCGCGCGGCTTCGTCCGCTCCTATGCACGGTCGCTCGGTCTGGACGAAGAAGATGCCATCCAGCGGTTCGTGCAATCGGCCGGTTCGTATTACGACAAGCAAAATGAACGGGAGCGACTCCGCCAAAAGCAGGAAGAAGAAGATCGACGCAAGCGCTCGAGCCGCAAGGCGGTCGGATTGGCCATCGCCGTCGCCGTGGGGCTACTGGTCATTTTATTGACCCGGCAGCAATCGGGGCAGCTACTCAAACGCACGTCTCAAGATTTTTCCCCTCCTCCGAAGACCGCGGCGGCCGCGAACGACCGCACGGCCACCGCCGCCATCGGGACGCACGGCGGGGGCGATGCATTCACGACGGCCGAAGAGCTGAAACCTCCCGCCTCGGTCGCGCGCGCCGAGTCGCCGTCGGCTGTCGCGGCGACGGCGGATCCTCCGCCCGTCAAGGCCACGCCCTCGGCGCCCGCTGCGGGCTCGTCCGGTGGGGGGACGGATGGGCCGCTGGCCGGTCTCACGGTTGACGGGCCCAGTGTCGGGGAGCCGCTCTTGCTCGATCTCGAAGCGGTCGAATTGAGTTGGGTCGTGGTCCAGATCGACGGCGGCAGTCCGGTTGAGGCCCTGATGCGGCCGGGCGAGCGGGTTCGTTGGAAGGCCATGGATCAATTCGCGCTGACCCTGGGCAATGCCGGAGGCGTGAAGGCCGAGTTGAACGGCAAGCCGCAAAAGCCGTTCGGACCCAGCGGTAAGGTGGTGCGCGATGTCGTCCTGAAGCGGGATAGCTGACACCCGTTCCCATCCGAATTTTTCCTCCAGTCCGCGCCGATTCTCTTCCTCCGTCTGCATTCCCGCCCCGATCTCGAGTGTATCCCTGCGCGTCTCTCGACAGGTCGGAGTCCTGTCGTGAGGCGTTCCTGATCGGTTGAGGCGAAAATCCACCTCAGAATGGATCGCCTGGCGGCGACGTCTCGGGATGCGGTTCAGAAGTGGGCCAAACCATGGCAAGTTTTTTCCATTCAGGTCGGCATGGGTCTTGATTCACTGACGCCGGTGCGGAGGCCGGTCGCGCATCTCGTATCGGTTGTCCCCACTGGCGAGGCAGAGGGAAATACGGGTCGCACTCGGGTTGACAAGATCCGGAAGTCGTTGTTATATTTCGACGCCTTTCTCGTGTCGTCTTAGAATCATGTTCGAGTTTTGTATGGCCTCGTCTAAGCAGAAAGGCTGCGCAGTTCATCGGCACGGGCATTCTGAGTGTCGTCGGTCGGGGTTTACCACAAAGGAGGAGTGTGATGGGGTATCTTTCTAGGGTTCTTGCAGTCGCGGCAGTCGGTGTGTTCATGACGGCCACGGTGTCCATGGCCGAAGAGAAGGATCCGTTGAAGCCGCGGGTTCCTTCGGATCAGATGGCTGAGGCCAAGCAGAACAAGAATCCGGTGGCTAATACCCCGGAGAACATTGCCAAGGGCAAGGCGTTGTACGAAGGCAAGGGCACGTGCGTGAATTGCCACGGTCCCAAAGGTGACGGACAGGGACCTGCCGGTGCGATCCTGAATCCGAGCCCGCGGAATTTCACCAACTGCGCCTTCCATAAGAAGCGGAAAGACGGCGAGTTGTTCTGGGTCATCAAGAACGGCAGCCCCGGCACGGGGATGGTGCCCTTGATCGGCTCGGCCATCAACGAAGAAGAGGCGTGGACGATCATCAACTACGAGCGGAGCTTCTGCCGGAAGGACTAATCTGCTCTCCACATTCGACTGAACGGTAGAAGGGGCGGGGGACCTGTCGGTCCCCCGCCATTTTTGTTTCTGCTGTGGCATCGTGCCCTGGCGATATCGTTCGGTCTGCCCGTCTTTTGGCGGGGCGAAGCTTTCGACCCTCACCGAGCGCACCGCTCCCGATCCATTTTCCCCCACATTAGTTCACCAACCACGCACGGGCCTTGCGGTATTGCGTTTGTTCCTGGGTTTCGGAAAGCCTGGATGAGCGAAGAGCGGCTTTCACACCTCCGCTTGTCCCGCTGTTGCCGTGAAACGTTTCAGGGATCTAGGGGGCCAGCCCGACGAGCCTGGCCGTTTCGTCATGGCTCGTAGGGAAGTCGCCTCCTTCGCACCGAGGATCCTTCGCCATCGCCGGCCTTCCGATTTTTTCCCCGGCAAGGCGTCCGCCGGGAAGGCCGGTGGGGTCTGCCGGCCAGGGATCCGCTTGGTATCTGGGGGGCCGTTGGGTTAAAGATTCCTCGCGAGATTACCGATGAATCCTTCACAAGGGGAGTACTATGGCCAAGATTCTCGTGGTCGACGACGAGCCGTTTGTCCTGGAGCTGTTGAATACCGTGCTCAAGCGCAAGGGACACGAGGTCATGCTGGCGAGCGTAGCCCGTCGAGGGATTGAGACATTCGTGAAGGAACACCCTCAGGTCACGATTCTGGATCTTAATCTTCCCGATATGGATGGCATTTCCGTGCTGCGCAAGATCCGGTCGGTTGATTCGTCTGCGCCGGTCATTATCCTCACGGGCGGCGGGAGCGAGACGGCTCAGGACGAAGCTCGCGAACTGGGGGTCGTCGATTTCCTGCCGAAAGAATTCTCCTTGCATCGACTCGGCGACGCGCTGACGCGCGCGCTGGGCCCCACAACCCCGGCGGCTGGTTCCACCGGCCGGATCCGGTGAGGGAAGGCCGCGGCCAGGCCGATCCGCGGTCCGGAGGGGCGAGTCGGCCGATCGTCACGCACACAGCCGTCGGGCACCCATTCAACGCGTGGACTCGTCGGCGAACCCTGGAAGTCGAGAGAGTCGCGGGCGGACGCCGCACGTCGCGACGGCAAGTCAGTCGGTGGAACCGGAGACGATGATGGGATGGGAAGGAGCCCCGGCGGGTGGTGAATCCTGGTATCGGCGGCTGGTGGAACTCTCGCCGGACGGTATCCTGGTCGTGCAGGGCGAGCGGATCGCGCAGGCCAATCCCGCGGCCCTGTCCCTGCTCCGGGTCGCCGAGACGGGCCACCTGATCGGCCGGGTCCTGTGGGATTTCGTTCACCCCGAATATGATCCCGAGACCACGCAAGCCCTGCGGGAGAGCTGTGCCCGGCGGGAGCCGGTTCCCGCCGTCCTGCGAACCTTGCTCTGTTACGACGGGACAACGGCTGACGTGGAGTTGCTGGCGGGCCCTCTTTCCGAAGACGCCGATGGACCCATGCAGGTCGTGTTGCGGAACGTGACCTCGCACAGACAACTCGAAGAGCAAATGCGCCAGGCCCAGAAAATGGAAGCGGTCGGCAAGCTAGCCGGGGGGATCGCACATGACTTCAACAACATGTTGACGGTCATCAACGGCCATAGCGCGCTGCTGCTCGAGGAGGGCGGGCTCGACGAGTTTCAACGGCAGAGCGTCGATCAGATCGCACAAGCCGGTCAGCGGGCTGCGGCCCTGACGTCGCAACTGCTGGCCTTCAGCCGTCGACAGGTGCTCCAACCGAAGGTCGTGGACGTCCACGCCATTCTGAAGGGTATGGCCCAGATGCTGAGAACCCTGGCCGGTGACAGCATTCAACTGCTGCTCGAGCCCAGAGAAGACGTCGGGCGGATCAAGGTCGACCCTGGGCAACTCGAGCAGGTGCTCTTGAACCTGGCCGTGAATGCGCGGGACGCCATGCCGGAGGGGGGACGATTGACGATCGGCGCCGACAACGAGGAGCTATCGGAATCCGTCATCAAGCAGGCCCGCCTGGAGGCAAGACCGGGGCCACACGTGGTCGTGAAAGTCGGCGACACGGGAACCGGTATCGATCCTGCCGTGCTGCCTCATATCTTTGAGCCGTTCTTCACGACGAAGCCGAAAGGAAAAGGCACAGGCTTGGGTTTGTCGACAGTGTACGGCGTCGTGAAACAGAGCGGAGGTGCCATCGGCGTCACGAGCGAGCGTGGGCGCGGCACGAGCTTTTCGATTTATTTTCCGCGAGTGGACGCACCGGTGACGATGGACACCAAGGACCTTCCACCGATGGAGCAATTACGAGGCACCGAGGGGGTGCTCGTCGTAGAGGATGAACCGGCGGTGCTGGCGCTGGTGCGCGACACACTCCGGGGTCGCGGGTACCGGGTGCTCGAAGCGCGCGACGGGATTGAAGCCCTCCTACTGGTCAGTCACTACAGCGAACCGATCGACATGGTGCTGACCGATATCATCATGCCCCAGATGGGCGGGCGCGAGCTGGCCGGGCATCTCAAAGGACGGTGGCCGGAGTTGAAGGTGATGTTCATGTCCGGATATACGGACGACGATGTCGTGCGGCAGGTCATCAGCGCCTCCGGGATCGATTTCCTGCAGAAGCCCTTCACGCCGAACCTGCTGGCGAGCCGCGTGCGAAAGGTGTTGGACGCCGCCCCCGTGCCGGCTGGGGTGTCCACGGGATCGATGAATGTCGGCGATGAATAGATGCAAAAGGATCCAGTCAAAAAGATCAAATATATAGATCTGATTAGGTCTCTTCATAGTAGGGCCTAGTGGCCTTTCCTGCAGGTCCGTTTTTTATCTTCATCTAGATTCCTTCGATTCTTCTCAAACTTCGTTCGTTCTCTATTCTTAGAACAGCTTCATATGCGATGTTCAGCGCCCGCGCCCCGATTCCGGGGGATGCCAGGGCCGCCCGAGGAGTTCCCACGGATGGGTCGTGCTCTGGTCGGGATCCCTTTTCCCACAGGTCTTATGATGGAGTCTTATGCACCCGCGACGAGTGTTGATCGTTGAAGACGACCATGCCATTCAAACGCTTTTGCATCGAGTGCTGGAATCCGAGGGGTGGGAGGTGGCCCAAGCCGCGACGGGCACGGACGCGCTGAGCCACCTTGCGCGGCAGGGTGCGGATCTGGTGCTGACGGACCTCCAGTTGCCAGACATGGACGGCGTGGCCGTCATCGAGCGGATGCTGGCGCTTGACCCTTGCCTCACCACCATCGTCATGACCGGATTCGGAACCGTTGAGCGGGCGGTCGAGGCGATGCGGGCCGGCGCGGTGGACTTCATTCGCAAACCCTTCGACCTGAAGCTGCTCGTCGCCGCCGTGAATCAGGCGGTGGTGTCGCAGCCCGTCCGCCGGCCGATTCCGCCGGCGCGGGCCGCCGCGACGGGGTCGGATCGTGCCACAGGACTGGTCGGGGAGAGTCCGGCGATGCGCGCGCTGGTTGAGTTCGTGCGCAAGGTGGCCGACAGCGACAGCACCGTCCTGATTTTCGGAGAGAGCGGGACGGGCAAAGAGGTACTGGCGCGCACCCTCCATGCGCAGAGCCGCCGTCATCGAGAACCGCTCGTCCCCGTGAATTGCGGGGCGATTCCGGAAACCCTCCTCGAGTCCGAGCTCTTCGGTCATGAACGCGGGGCCTTCAGCGGGGCGCACCAGGCGCGGGCCGGCCGATTCGAATTAGCGCACGGGGGCACGCTTTTCCTCGACGAGATCGGAGAGATGCCGCTGCCTCTCCAGGTCAAATTGTTGAGGGCCCTGCAGGAGCGGTGCTTCGAGCGGGTCGGCGGCACTCGGTCGGTCAAAGTCGACGTGAGGATCATCGCGGCCACCAATGCGGATCTCGATGCCGCCGTGCGGGACGGCCGGTTCCGAAAGGACCTCTACTACCGCCTCAACGTCATCCCTATCACCGTCCCGTCCCTACGCCAGCGGCGGAGCGACATCCCGTTGTTGGTGCGGTATTTCCTCCAGCGACTGAACAGCCGTAAAGGGGCGTCGGTGCTGGGCGTCGACGACCACGCCATGAGCTGCCTCGCGCAGTACGATTGGCCGGGCAACGTTCGGGAACTGGAAAATCTTATTGAACGCCTGGTGGTGCTGAAAGGCGAAGGTATGATCGAGGTCGCGGATCTGCCCGAGGTGTTTCACGGTGCGCGACCGGCTCCCGGGCCGCGCGCGTCGGTGCCCGCCGCGCTCTCGCAGGAGGGCATCGACCTGATGATGGAACTCGAGCAGTACGAAAACCACCTGATCCTCAAAGCCTTGAACCAGGCTGGCGGCATCACCAGCAAGGCCGCCCGATTGTTGCGGCTGAATCGGACCACGCTGGTGGAGAAACTTAAGCGAAAAAAGCTGGATGGAAAAGCGACGGCGGAACAGGACCGCACCATGGTGGGGACGGAGCCGTATCCGATCGATCAACCGTCAATGATTTGACCCTTTCCCTCAACCTGTCCGCCGGTTTGACAGACCCCCGTCAGTTTCTTGAACGACCCCCCTCCGGGAGCTTTCGTACGGCCGAATTTGCCGCCCGCCCACCCTGATTGCCGAGGCATGGAAGTTGCTGCCTAGCGCACTGCCATGACGGTCCATCTCGCACTGACATTGTTTCTCTGCGCGCTGCACGCCACGCCATCGGTGGTCCGAGCCGAAATTGCGGCGATCCCCACGATGCGGGAAGCATCCGCTTGGGGGAGCTTGCCGGACGGCGGTCCTCGCACGGAGCCGAACGTGACGACCATCGAGGCGACGGTGCTGGAGCCGTCGCAGGCGTTGCTGCGGGAAGGGCGCTACGAGGCTGCCCTATGGGCGTTGGGACGCATCGAGGAGCAAGGTCCGGCCTCGGGTCTGGCGCCGATGGCGCGGGCCTATCGGGCGGAAGCGATGTATCGGCAGCAGGCCGGCTCGCAGTTCCGGTTCGAGGTGATCGATGTCTACCGATCGCTCATCCACGACTTTCCCCAGTCGGTCAATGCCGCGCGGGCAAGCTGGCGCATCGGGGATCTCTACGCTGAGCAAGGCTGGCTGGTCGAGGCGCAAGCGGCCTACGAGCGGGCCGCGCGTGATGCCGTCCGCCCTCAAGACAAAGAACGCGCCTTTCTTGGCCTGGCCATCATGCAGGTGGAGGGGGGGCGGTGGCGGGCCGCCGTGGAAACGTTGAAGGGGCTTCGAAACGCGGACCTCGACGACCTCACCCGGAGCTGGGTGAGTTTCGCGTTGGCCGAAGGATTTTACGGGCTGCAACGGTTCGATGAGGCCGCCGAATTGTATCGCCAGGTCTGGCAACGATGGCCGGATCGATTGCGGCAGAGCCCCGAGGCGTTGCTGCACTTGGTCGAGATCGAACGGCGGCAGGGACATGAGGAGGCGGCACGACGGGTGCGGCTGATGTTTTACAACCTCTACCCGAGGCACCGGGAAGCCGCGGGCACGCTCGTCGCACTGGGGGATAGTCTCCGGCGCGGCGGGCTCACGAGCCAGGCGGAGCTGATGTACGGCCTGACCGTGCAGTGGCATGGGAACACGGAGACCGGCCACCTGGCCAGGCTGCGCTTGGCTGAACTGGGGCAGGAACTTCTGAAGCGGGAGCCTCGCCATCCGCTGGTCCTCGAGGTAGCCGCGAAGTTTCAGGACGGCCTCCGCGTCCCGCTGGCGCCGGTGGGCCAACGCGCCGTGTTCGAGTCGCTCAGCAAGGCCCATCCGGATAAGGCGCTGGCGAGTGAAGCCCTGTTCCGGCTGGCGGAGCACTACGTGGAGACGGGGGATCCCGACGCGGCGGAGGTGGCGCTGCGTCGCGCCTGCGAGCGTGAAGGGAGGGTGGCCGGCGACGTGTGGCCGCGTCGCGCGCGTCAGCAGCTGGCGGCGTTGCTGCGGCCTGCGCTGGCGAGCGCGATTCGGGAGGCCGACGACTTCCAGGCGGTACAGGTCTTTCACCGCTATGGGAGCTGTCCAGATTGGAAAAGCGGCCACCTGGATCTCGTCTTGCACTTGGCGGAAGCACATCGTCGACTGGGATTTTCCGAACCAGCCGTCCGGTTGTATCAACATGTCTTGCGTGACTCGCAGGCTCCCGACCTGCGGGAATACAGCCTGATCGGGCTCGGACGAACCTATCTCGATCAACGGGACGGGCCGGCCGCTCGGGCCGTGTTCGAGCGGTACCAACTGGAATACCCCTTGGGCTCGTTCAAGGGCGACGCCTTGAAGTATTTGTCTGAGTCCTGGGCGTTGATGGGGGACGCGGGGGCGGTGATCAAGACGACCCAGCGCTGGTTCAAATGGCAGAGTCAGCGGGCCTCCAACGATCCGAGCTACGGACACATGCTGGTGCGCCTCGCCGGCGCTCAAGCGGCCACGGGTCGCTATGCGGACGCCATTCGGACGGTGCGCAAGGCCGAGCGCGCCGGGGTGATGCCCTATGCGCAAGCACGTCTTCGGGAAGGCCGGTATCGCGACGCGAGCGGGGAAGGGCCGGCGGCGATCGCGCACTGGGCGGAAGTGGTCCGCACGGAGCCTCGTTCGATCGAGGCGTCGCTGGCCAGGCTTCACATGGCGCGGGCGTGGTGGCGGCAGCGGCGATGGATGGAAGCCGAGATCGTGCTCGGCAAGATCGAACAGACGGGCGTGGGTGACGTCCTCGCGCGCGCGGCGACCGTACTCAAAGCCGCGGTGGAGATCCAGCGCAAGGCGGCAAAGGAGGAGCAACCATGACGAACGCATCTGCTTCGGAACTGGCCGGCGCCGAATTGCTTCAAGAGGCGTTTCGCACTTTCGGCGAGGCCACGACGGCGCTGGAGGCCTCGTATCGCGCGCTCAAGGGACGCGTGGAGCAATTGGACGTGGAACTGGCCGATCGCAACGAAGCGCTTCGCATGACGCTCGAACAGACCGAGCTGATGCGCAGCGCCCTCGATACGATTCTTGAGTCCTTGACCACAGGCGTGCTCGTAACCGACCGCGAGGATTGTATCGAGCGATGCAATCCGGCTGCGGCCTCGTTGCTGGGTCTCGATGCCGGGGAGATCGTCGGCCGGCGGCTCGATGAGTTCCTGGCGGCGCACGCGTTGACCGGAGACCGGTATCCGCTGACGACCCGCACGGGGGCGCTGGTGTCGCTGTCGACGACGAGGCCGAAGTCGGACGCTGGGCATGCCATCGGGACCGTGGTCTTGGTCCAAGACATCACGGAGGTCCACCGATTGGAGGAGCGGCTGCACCGGCGGGATCGGTTGGCGTCGATGGGGGAGATGGTCGGGAGGATCGCGCACGAGGTGCGGAACCCCCTGGGAAGCGTGGAACTCTTTGCCTCGATGCTGCGACAGGATTTGGCGCACGACGCCGTCTTGCACGGATATACGGAACACATCTCGATGGCCGTCAAGGCCATGGACCGGCTCCTGTCCAACCTACTGACCTATACCCGTCCGGCGAATCCGCAGCGGGCCTGGCATGCCACGGAAGGACTGGTGCGGGATTCCCTCACGCTCGCGGCACACGCCTTGACGGACGGGGCCGTCGAGACGGTCGTGTCGCTCGATGAGGCGCCGCCGAACATTTGGTGCGACGGGCCGCAGCTTCGCCAGGTGCTGGTGAATCTGATTCTGAACGCCGTCGAAGCCATGGACGACGGCGGACGGCTGACTCTCACGGTGTCCGACCAGTTGCGCAGCGCCCATGAATCGCCGGTCGTGCGCCTGACCGTCACGGACACCGGGCGCGGCATCGAGCCCGAACACCGCTCGCGGATCTTCGACCCATTCTTTACGACACGGGATGAGGGCACGGGGTTGGGATTGGCGATCGTGCATGCCCTGGTGGAAGGACACGACGGGCGCATCGAAGTCGAGAGCGTGCCGGGATCCGGGACGACCGTGACGGTGATGATTCCCCAAGAGACGAATCCGCTCCGGGGACGGGCGTGTCGAGCGGCGCTCGGCTGGTTCCGTGGACCGATGAAGGAGGACGCATGACCCTGTTGGCCGAGCGACACGATGACGCAGTGTTGGCCGCGGGGCGCACCGTCCTGGTGGTGGACGACGAGCCGGCGATGCGCACGGCGTTGAGCGAATCATTGCGACGCAAGGGCTACCTGGTCACCCAGGCGACCGACGGCCGGGACGCGCTCGACCGTCTGGCCGAGGGGCGTCCTTGGCTGGTCTTGACGGACATGAAGATGCCGAGGCTGGGCGGCCTCGCGCTGGTGCGGGAAATCAAGAAGCGGATGCCGTCCACTCATGTCGTGGTGATGACGGCGTTCGGTTCCGTGGAAACCGCCGTGGAGGCGATCAAGCTGGGCGCAAGCGATTTCCTTCTGAAGCCGTTTGCAGCGGACGCCCTCGACCAAGTCGTCGCGGGGCTCGGGGAGGTGCTTCCGGAAGCAGGAAGCCTGGGCGAGCCGAGGGCCGCGTCGGTCCGTCCCATCCTGACGCACGATCCCGGCATGCAACGGTTATTGGGGTTGGTCGAAGGCGTCGCCACCTCTCAGGCCACGATCCTGATCTACGGCGAAAGCGGGACGGGCAAGGAGCTCCTGGCGCGCTTCATCCACGGCCGGAGCCCGCGCGCCCACCGGCCGTTCATCGCCGTCAACTGCGCGGCCCTTCCGGAGGGACTGCTCGAGAGTGAACTCTTCGGCCACGAGCGGGGGGCGTTCACGGGCGCGCTGATGCGCAAGCTCGGCAAGTTCGAGCTGGCCCATCAGGGGACGCTGCTGCTGGACGAAATCAGCGAGATGAATTTGCCGTTGCAGGCCAAATTGCTCCGGGTGCTCCAAGAGCGCGAAGTGGATCGCGTCGGCGGGAGCGGGCCCGTGTCGGTCAACATACGCGTGATCGCCACGACCAACAAGCCGCTGCATCGCGAGGTCGAAGCCGGCCGCTTTCGAGAGGACCTCTACTATCGGCTCAACGTGTTTCCCGTCACCGTGCCGCCGCTGCGGGAGCGCCCCGCGGATATCGCCCTCCTGGCCAGGCATTTCGTTCAGGTCGCGGCAGTCCGCAATGGCGTGGCGGCGCCCGCGTTGTCGGATCGGGCCATCGCGCATCTGGAGACGCGTGCGTGGCGCGGCAACGTCCGCGAGTTGGAGAATGCGGTGGAACGGGCCGTGCTGGTCTCGGCCGGCGGCACGATCGAAGCTGACCATTTTGCCATCGAATCGGCCGGGTCGCGGGAGTCTGTGGGTGCGCCGGGGTGCATGAGCCCGTCCGCGTGCGGGTCGCTGTGGGAAATGGAGCGTGACCTGATCGTCAGAACTCTTGCGCGCGTGGCGCAAAATCGCACCAAGGCGGCGAGAGAATTGGGCATCAGCGTCAGGACGTTGCGCAACAAGCTCCGGGAGTACCGGCAGGGGGTCGACGGGGCGCCGCCCGATCACCGCTGACCCTGCGGCACTACTTGCCGTGGGGGCAGGGAAGATTTTGCCGCCGGGGCCATGGCGGCGGTCTCGGCCTCCGGCCGGAGGCGCAGGGAGCGCTCGGACGGAGCGGCGCCGCGGTCCGATTCGAGTTCGTGGGGGAACGCCGTTTGCTTCATCCTGTGCGCATCAATCGAGAAGGGGGCGCCATGACCATTTTCGACCGAACGATCCGATTGCTCGAACGGACGATGGACCTGCGGGGGGCTCGGCATCAGCTCATTGCGTCGAACATCGCGAACGAGGAGACCCCCCACTTCCGTGCGAAGGACATGCAGTTCCAGGAGGCGTTGGCCTCGGCGCACGACGGAAGTCCGGGGGTGACCCTGGTCGCCACCCACGCGCGGCACCTCGGAGTGGCGGGCGACGCCCTGGCCCGTGTGTCCGGTCGGGTCGTCGACACACCGGCCCCCGACGTTCCCCTCGACGCCAACACGGTCAATCTTGAGTTCGAGATGGCCAAACTGTCCGACAACGCCATGCAGTACAACACGGCGGCCACCATCGTGTCGGCGCGCTTGCGACATTTGCTGAGCGCCATTCGTGAAGGTCGCTGATCGTTCCATCGACCAGGAAAGGAGGACAACCATGGAGATCTCCGAGAGCCTCGCCCCGTCCGTCACGGCGTTGGACGCCCAGCGACGACGGCTCAACGTCATTGCGAGCAATCTGGCGAACGCCCAATCCACACGGGCTGCGGATGGCCGGCCGTATCGGCGCCGCGACGTGGTCTTTGAATCGGCCCCGGTCCATCCCAAGTTTCAACGGATGCTCCGACAGGCGTCCGGTCTGGGACGCCCGGACGAGGTGCACGGCGTGAAGGTCGTGCGCGTCATCGAGGACCTCCAGCCGGGGCCGGCGATCTATGACCCGAAGCATCCCGACGCCGACGACAAGGGATATGTCCGGATGCCGAACGTCAACGTGATGGAAGAAATGGTCAACATGATCGGAGCCTCCCGTGCCTATGAAGCGAACGTGCAGGCCGTAAATACGACCCGGGCCATGTGGAGCCGGGCGCTCGACATCGGCAAATAATCGATTCACCGGCGAGGCACCCCATGGACTCCGTCACATTGAAGACTATCGGTTCTCCGGCCGGCGGCGAGAGCCTCGCGCGGATCACCGCGGACTCCGCCCCGGGAGGCGGGTTCGCCGACTCCTTGAAGGAGGCGCTGGTCCAGGTCAACGATGCCCAGCGTCAGGCCAATCAGGCGGTCGACTCGCTCATGACCGGGCGGACCGAGAACATCCATCAGGCGATGATTGCGATGCAGAAGGCCGACGTGTCCTTCCAGCTCATGATGCAGGTACGGAACAAGCTGGTGTCGGCCTACGAAGAGATGCAACGCATGCAGATTTGATCTTGACGCGCGGCGAGGCGCACCACGATGTCCAAATTCGGCACGCTCCCCCTGACGCAACGGTTTGCGGTCCTCGTCGCCCTGGCGGCCGCCGTGGCCGGCCTGGCCGCGGTCGCCCTGTGGACGCAGCAACCTGAGATGCAGGCGCTGTTCACCAATCTCTCGGCCGAGGACGCGGGGGCGATCGTCGATCGTCTCAAGGAACTGAAGGTGCCGTACGAACTCTCGTCCGGGGGAACCGCGATCCTCGTGCCGGACGCGCAGGTGCACGACCTGCGCCTGCAATTGGCGGGGCAGGGGCTGCCGCACGGCGGAGGGTTCGGTTTCGAGATCTTCGATCGGACGAGCCTCGGCGTCTCGGAATTCGTACAGAAGGTGAATTATCGGAGGGCGTTGCAGGGCGAGTTGGCCAGGACGATCGCGCAGATGCCGGAGGTCGATCGGGCCCGCGTGCATTTGTCCCTGCCGGAGCGCCGCCTGTTCAGCGCCGATCAGGATCGAGCTCGTGCGTCGGTGGTGCTTGGGCTGAAAGGAGGACAGGCGCTGACCAAGACGCAGGTCCAGGGAGTCGTGCGCTTGGTGGCCAACAGTGTCGAAGGGTTGCAGGCCCACGACGTCACGGTCGTGGACGGCCACGGGCGCTTGCTGTCCGGCGGCACGACGGACGACACCGCCCGCCTCTCCGATTCGCAACTCGACTATCAGCGATCACTGGAGAAGGACATCGAAGGGCGCATCCAAACGATGCTCGAGCGGATCGTCGGCGTCAACAAGGCCGTGGTGCGCGTGTCGAGTGTCCTCGATTTCCGGCAGGTGGAAACCACGGAGGAGCGGTACGATCCCAACGGCCAGGTCGTGCGAAGCGAACAGCGCGCGCAAGAGAAGGCCTCCGGCACCAACGGCGTGTCCGGTGGAGTGCCCGGGGTGGCGTCCAACGTCCCGCCGGGCAAGGAGGCGGAGCCCGTCCAGACGAGCTCGAACAACAGCCAAAACAAAAGCGAAACCGTGAACTACGAGATCAGCCGCACCGTGTCGAAGATCGTCGAGCCGATCGGCACCATCAAACGGCTCTCGGCGGCGGTCCTCGTGGATGGACGGTACGAGGGTCCCAAGGCCGAGGGTGGACAGGCGGAGAGCCAGCAGGCGAAGCAGTACGCGCCGCGCTCGGAGGCCGAGTTGAAGCAGATTGAGGAGATCGTGAAGAAGGCCATGGGATTCTCACCGGATCGCGGCGACGAAGTCCAGGTGGTCAACGCGCAGTTCGGTTTCGGCCCGGAGGAGGAGGCGGCAGGGACCGAGGCGATGCCGGCGCCGCAGTCCTGGGCGCAGTACGTCCGTTACGGGGTGGGAGGCCTGCTCTTCTTCCTGATCCTGTTCTTCGTGATCCGACCGCTCGTCACCGTGCTGACCGCGCCTGCCGAGCCGTCGCCGCCGGCCGGTCTGTCGGGAGCCGCGGCCCCAGGCTCCGGCGTGTCCGGCCCGGTCGGTGCCGCGGTGTCCGGCCACCTCGAAGGTGCGGGAGGCGTGTCCTCACGCACGCAGATCTTGGATATGGCGAAAAACAATCCCGAATCGACGGCCATCGTCGTGAAGCAATGGCTCAACAGTCAGGCGTAAGGACGCCCCGGGGGCGGGCCGGTGTGCGGCAAGACTCGTGCTCGGGCGAAGCCGTGGATCTTTGCAGTCGGCGCTCCGATCCTCGGCCTGTCTCTGATCCGGTCTGATTTCCCGCGAGAGTCGACGAATGGCATCCAAGCTGACAGGGGAGCAAAAGGCGGCCATCTTGCTGCTCGCCATGGGCGAGGACGCGGCGGCCAACGTCATGAAACATCTGCCGCCGGGAGACATCCGCAAGATCGGGGCGCAAATGGCGGAACTGAGCACCATCTCGAAGGAAGACGAGGCGGAGGTCATCCAGGACTTTCGACGGTCGGCCGCCAATGCGGGTATCGGCGTGGAGGGATTGAAGTACGTGCAATCGGTGCTGGACAAGGCCTTGGGCAAGAACAAGGCGAGCCAGGTGATGGCCTCGCTCGTGTCCGAAAGTTATCCGGGCATCGAGTCGCTCAGGTGGATGGATGCTAAAGCCGTCGTGCAACTGCTACGCGTCGAACATCCCCAGACGATTGCGGTGGTCCTGGCGCATTTGGAGTCCGAGCAGGCGAGTCAGGTGTTGATCGGGTTGCCGGAAACTCTACGAGGGGACGTTATTTTGCGGTTGGCGACCATGGACGAAGTGGAGCCCGACACCTTGCGCGCCCTGAGTGACGCCTTGGAAGAGGCCGTGCAATCCCGGAATCGACCGAGCTCGATGAGTCTCGGGGGCGCCAAGGTGACAGCCGAGATCATCACACGGCTCGGTAAGGCCAACGAATCGGCGATCCTGGAAAAGCTGGCTCAGCGGGATGCGATCCTGGCCGACACGATCCGCTCGCTGATGTTCGTCTTCGACGACCTGGTCAAGATCGACGACCGCGGCATTCAGGAGGTGCTGAAAGAGGTGAACAAGGAGGAATTGACGCTGGCGATTCGGGCGGCCAATCCCACCGTCAAGGAGAAGATCTTCAGGAACATGTCGAGTCGCGCCGCCAGTTCCTTGAAGGAAGACATGGAATCGCGCGGGCCAGCCAGGCTGAGCGACATCGAACGGGCGCAGCAGAACATCCTCAAGATCGTGCGGAAGCTCGAAGAGGAAGGCAAGATCGTGATCGGCGGATCCGGGGCCGAGGCGATGGTCTAACCATGGCGACCGGCTCGGAAGGGAGCGCGCAGAGCGGCGTCGCGGCCTCGTGGCAGCCGGGCGTGGCGCAACCGGCGGCCCTGGTTCGGTGGGGGTACGGCGAGGCGCCTCGCGTGCTGATCGTCGAGGACGACGCGGCGATCCGCGAGTTGCTGTCGACAGTCTTGACTCGACAAGGGTTTCTGGCGCGGGCCGTCGGCAGCGGGCAGGAGGGGTTGGCGGCCGTGGCCGAGTCCCCGGTGCAGGTGCTCGTTACCGACTACCAACTGCCGGACCTGGATGGGCTCAGCGTGCTCGAACAAGCGACGCGCTTCGATCCTCGCATGGTCGGCATCATGATCACCGGACATGGCACGATCGAATTGGCCGTGAAAGCGATGAAGGCGGGGGCCGCCGACATGATCACGAAGCCCTTCCAACCGAACGACGTCGTGCTGGCCATCCGGCGGGTCCTCGAGGTGCAGCACCTGCGCCAGGAGAACCGCGTGTTAAAGCAGGCCATGATGGGGGGGCGTCGTATCAATCCGTACCCACTGTCGGACATCGAATCGAGGGGGTCGGCGCAAGCCCTCGCGTCCGGACCCGGTGGCGGCTGTCGCTCCCCGGAGTATGTACGCGGTCTGATTGAGGGAGAGCGACGGGCCCAGGAACGGATGGCGCTGATCGGACAGCAGGAGGCCGTGTTGGCCTCCGCGGCGCGGCAGTTGGCGCAGACCTGCGCGTCGGTACCGGAGCGGATGGAGGCTGAGATCGTCACGCTGGCATTCGAAATCGCACGCAAGGTCGTGCATGCCTGCGCGGAGGAGAAACGCGAGTTCGTGGTGACACAGGCGAAGGAGGCCCTGTCGCGCATCCGCAAGAGCAAGGCCGTCCGCATACTGGTGCATCCCTCCGACGTGCCGCTGGTGGAGGGGGCCGCCGCCCAACTCGCGGCGGAACTCGACGGGCCGGTGCCGGTTAAGGTCGAGGGTGATGCGGCCGTCCAGCGCGGAGGGTGCCGGGTGGAAACGCCAACCCATCTCGTCGATGCGTCCGTGGACAGCCAACTCGCCCGTATTGCGGAAGGATTGCGGCAGCCGCCCGACTATGAAGCGCCTTGAATGGCTGGAACAGGTCGATCCCGTGGCCGTTCACGGCCGGATCGCGCAGGCCACCGGCATCGTCCTGGAAGGGTACGGTCCGGCGACGTCCATCGGGGAATTATGCGAGGTGTCACGGGAGGACGGCGGCGCGCCGTTGACGGCGGAGGTCGTGGGCTTTCGGGGCGATCGTATCGTGCTTATGCCCCTCGGGGACATGCGGGGAGTCGGGCCGGGCAGTCGGTTGACGATGAACGGTCGGCCGGCCAGCGCGCCTGTGGGCCCCAAACTGCTCGGCCGCGTGATCGACGGGCTCGCGCGACCGCTGGACGAAAAGGGTCCGATTGAGGCGGAGGCGTCCTATCCCTTGTATCAGGCGCCTTTGAATCCGCTGGAGCGGACCCGTATCTCGAAGCCGCTGGACGTCGGGATTCGAGCCATCAATGCGCTCTTGACCTGCGGCGTCGGGCAGAAAATCGGGATTTTCGCGGGGGCCGGGGTCGGGAAGAGCATCTTGCTCGGGATGCTGAGCCGCAATACGGTGACCGATGTCAGCGTGATTGCGCTGATCGGCGAGCGGGGGCGGGAAGTAAAAGAATTTCTGGAACGGGACCTGCGGCCGGAGAGCCTCCAACGGACCGTCGTGATCGTCGCCACGTCGGATCAGCCTCCGCTGGTCCGCCTGCGGGGGGCCTTTTTGGCGACGGCCATCGCCGAGTACTTCCGGGATCAGGGACGCCAGGTGCTGCTTCTCATGGATTCCTTGACGCGGTTCGCCCAAGGCCAACGGGAGGTCGGTCTCGCCATCGGCGAACCTCCGACGACCAAAGGCTATCCGCCGTCGGTGTTCTCGCTCTTGCCCAAACTGCTGGAACGCGTTGGGACCTGCGCAGGGGCGGGCACGCTCACGGGGATCTACACCATTCTCGTCGAGGGCGACGACTTGGCCGACCCCATTGCGGATTCGGCGCGTTCGATCTTGGACGGTCATATCGTCCTTTCCCGCGATCTGGCGGCCCGCAATCACTATCCGGCGATCGACATCCTGCAAAGCACCAGCCGGGTCATGCGGAGCGTCATCACCCAAGCCCACGATGTCGCCGCCCGGTCCGTGGTCGACATGTTGGCCACCTATCAGCGGGCCGAAGACTTGATTACCGTGGGGGCCTATCGGCCCGGCGTGAATCCGAAACTTGACCGCGCAGTCCATGCCATCGAGGCGATTCACGCCTTCCTCAAGCAGGAGAAGGAGGAGCGGGCGAGCTTCCCCGCCTCGCTCGAGGCGCTGATCAAGCTCGTGGAGCAGGCGCGATGAGGCTGGACGCCCTCTGCCGGTATCGTGTGCAAGCGGAGGACGAGGTGCGTCTCGAACTCGCTCAGATCGAGGCCCGCCTTCAGGCCGCCGCGGCGGTGCGGGCGGCCCGCCAACGGGCCGCCGACCAGGAAGCGGTCCGGTATCTGGGAGAGATCGGCGCGGGTCTGGGCGCGATCGAGGCGGCCCTGCGACACCAGGATTGGGAGGCGCGCGCCTATGAAGTGCTCCAGGCGGGGGCGGCCGTCGCGGCGCTCGTTCAGGAACGGGACGCGAAACAAGCCGAACTTTCCGCGGCAAGAAGAGATCGGAAACAGATGGAGATGTTGATCCAGCGTCGGACGCAGGAGCGCCAGGCGCTCCGCAGAAGACGGGAGCAACGCGAGATGGACGACTTCGCCAACGGCCGATGGGCCATGGCGGTCCGGCGTGACGCGCGCGACCGCGAAGAGAGCGTCCAGTGACCCGGACCGTTCCGCCCGGACTTCGGTTGGCCGCCGTGAGAGCCTATATCGCCTTCTCGTCGGTCGTGGCCGCCCTGGCGTTGGGGCTGGTCATCGAGACTTTGACGGACGCAGGACTGCATGCGGACGGTGGTGGAGAAGGTCAGGCGGCGCGGGCGTCCGAGGCGGAACTCCAACCGAGTCCGGCGTCGGCGTCCGTCGTGCCGGAGGTGAGCGGAGACCCGCAATCCTTGGTCGCGAGCGGACCGGCGCTCGACGTGCCCAAGGAGGTGCTGCATCTACTGGATCAACGGAAGCGGTTCTTGGATCAACGGGAAGAAGCGTTGCGCGTCGAGCAGGGTCGGCTGAGCGATCTCAAGCGGGAGTTGGAGGATTTGCTCGACCAGTACGAGGCTTCGGTCAAGGCCTACGAGGCCAAACAGCAGGCCCGCACGGAGGGCCCGGCGAAACCGGGCCCAACGAAGAAACCGCCCTCGGCCGAATCGGCCGACCAGCAGGCCGCGCTCGAAACCGTGACGAAGATTTTTGAAGCCATGCCGGCGGAAGAGGCGGCGGTCCGCATCGAAAAAATGCCGTCGGCTATGGCCGTGAAGGTGCTCCGATCCGTGAAAAGCAAGATCGCCGGGGCGATCCTTGCTCAGGTGCGGCCGGACAAGGCCGCGAAGCTCACCGCCCAGATCTTTTCTCCCACCCCAAAGCAGCCAACAAAAAAATAGATTCCAAGTCGTACTCAGAGTGCCATCATGGGCACTTGTACGCAGTTGTGTGAAGTAGAACTTGAAGTATGGTATGGGGTGGAGAACGGCCGCGCCAAGCCTAGGCGGCGACCGCTAGGGACCGGTCCGCAATGAGGCGACCGACGCCCTCCGCGATTCGGGCGAGTGCGATTGCGGCAGGCGAGGCGGGGGAGGCCTCGGCGACCGGAAGGAATTTCCGTATGGCCTGGCTCACGGCGGGATCTTCCGGGATTTCGCCGAGGAGCGTCACGTCGCCGCCCACATACTGGTGGAGAAGCTTGCGCAGTTGATGCACGTTCACGTGCGAACGGGCGGTGGCTCGATTGACGATCAGGCCGGGACGAAACGTTTGCAGCGCCGTGGCCGCCACCTCCCGGCCCTCTTCGTCGGTGGATCCGGCGACCTCCATGACTTCCTCCACGCTGGCGAAATCCCGATTGGACAGTGCCTCTGACATCGGGCTGCGTGAGAGGAAACAGGCGAGGACGCGGCGAATGGCGGCCAACTTCACGAAGCGATAGAGGTCTAGGACCGACGGGGGCTCCGGTGTGGCCACCGCCAAATGGATGTCCGCCATCAAGAAGAAATCGAGCGCATGGTAGTTCGTGCCGGCTCCGATGTCGGCGACGATCACGTCGGCCTGCACGTCGCGAAAATGCTTGATGAGGCGTTTTTTCCTCCCATACGGCATGTTGGCGGTCGCAAGCGTGTCACCGGTTCCGGCGATGAGTCGGAGGTTGGGATGGAACGCGACCGGCAGGGCCACCTCGTCGAGACGCTCGATTCGTTTGTTCAAGAAATCGGTGAGTGTCACCGGGGGGGTGAGGTGGCCCAGCATGATATGAGCGTCGGCCCCGCCCACGTCGAGATCGGCCAGCAGAACCTGGCGGCCGGCCTGTGCCAAGAGCAGGGCGAGATTGGTGGAGAGGACGCTTTTGCCGACGCCGCCCTTGCCGGAGGCGACGGACACGACTACCGCCATTGTGGTCGGTCCCCCAATCGAGCAGAAGGAGTCGGCTCAGGCGCCATCGGGCCGGTGAGCCCCGCGCAAAGGTGGACGTGAGGACGCATTATAACGAGGGGACGGACACTGAAAAAGCAAATTGCGGGATTGCGATGGAACACGCTTCCGGAACCGAAGTCGGGTACGACCGCACCGGGCCCGGAATGGCTCGACGACCGTTCGCAGGTTCTGCGGCCGTGATGCTTGAGCGGCCGTTCGGCCGGACGAGGAGGGCTTTTTCGATGCCTGGTGGCATGCCGGTGTACTCTCAGCATAACAAGTGGTTAAGTTCTATGACTTAAAGTGATGATAGAGATGCACGCGGATCAGACAGCCAGCCCTGATCGATTGTCCTGTCGCGCGCAGGCGTGCAAACAACAGGGCACTCGCATTGGGTGATCACCGTATTCGCCAGTCGACTCCCCAGGCCGCGCGGAAACGGTGCGATCACGGGCGGCCCATTATGGACGACGTTCGGTTGAATCCAGCGTGAAGGGCGGAGATCACCAAACAGTCAGGCCGCCGACCGGACGTGAAGCAGCCGGTTGAGGTCGAGCAGAATGAGCAGTCGATCCTCGAGACGTCCCACCCCGAGCGTATACTCGGCGCCAGTGGCATTGCCGATGGACGGCGGGGGTTCGATGGCGCTCTTCGGGAGATTCAACACCTCCACCACTGAGTCCACCACGAGGCCTACGAGGCGCGATTGGTGGGAGACCACCACCACGCGCGTTTGGATCGTCTGCTCGGCCGATCGCAAGCCGAACCGTCGACGGAGATCGAGCACGGGAATGATCCGGCCTCTGAGATTGATCACTCCCTCGACGTAGTGCGGCGTTTTCGGCACCCGCGTCACCTCCACGAGCCGATTGATCTCCTGCACGCTCAACACATCGACGGCGAACTCTTCCTCGCCGATCCGGCAGACGACGAACTGGCAGAGGTCGTCGACACCGGATGCGTTCGAGTCGGACATTGATTTGATCTGTGCGACGGTGGAATCCACGATAGCCATGATCGTTCCCTCGATCGTTGGGGCGTCGAGGCCCGGTCGCGCGGACCGGGCGTCGATGTGATGGACGGGGCGGCCTTACAGCTTGAAGCCGCTCACGATATGCTGAAGCTCCACCGCCAGTTGGCTCAAGTCCTGGCTGGCCTTGGCGGACTCGCTGGCGCCCGAGGCCGAGTCCTTGGTGACCTTGGCCACGTTTTCGATATCGCTCGCGATTTGCTGGGTGGCCACCGACTGCTGTTCCGAGGCCACCGCAATCTGCCGGATCATATCGGCGCTCTCCGAAACCATCTGGACGATCTGCGTCAACGCCTCGCCGGTCTTATTCACCAATTCGACGCCCGCCGACACTTTCTGAGTGCCTTGCTGCATGGAATCCACGGCCCCCCGCGTATCGTGTTGGATCTGACGGATCATGTCGCCGATCTCCTTCGTGGCCTTCGTCGTGCGCTCGGCCAGTTTCCGCACCTCGTCGGCCACGACGGCGAATCCGCGGCCTTGCTCACCGGCCCGGGCGGCCTCAATGGCGGCGTTCAAGGCCAGCAAGTTGGTCTGGTCGGCGATGTCCTCGATCGTCCGAACGATTTCGCCGATCTGATCGGACGATTTGCCGAGGGCGGCGATGATTGTGGCGGAATTGGCCACCGCTTCCGACAGTTGTTGCATGCCGGAGATGGTGTTGGAGACCACCGTCCCGCCTTCTTTGGCCGTGGTGACGGTCTCTTGCGCCAGGCTGGCGGCCTTTCCGGAGTTCTGCGCGACCTGCCCGACCGTAGCGTTCATCTCCTCCACGGCGGCGGCCGTTTGCGATGCGCGGGACGTCAGGGTATCGGTCCCCTTCGAAATCTCCTCGGCCGTGGCCGAGAGTTCGACGGACGCCGAGGCCACCTTGTCCGTGACATGCGCGACCTTTTTGATCATGCCCTGCAGCTTCGCGATGAATTCGTTGAAGTATTTGCCCAGAGTCGCAATTTCGTCCGTGCCTTCGTCCGGCACCCGCTTCGTCAGATCGCCCTCACCCTGAGCGATGTCTCTGGAAATCGACATCATCTGGGCCAGGGGTTTCAGGACCGACGTTCTGAGCGTCCAGTACACCGTGACAAGGACGCAGAGAATCACGGCCCCGAGGGTACCCGCAGTTTTCATCAGCGACTCCCGGGACGCCGCGATGACGGGTCCCATCGGAAGACTGACCGAGAGGACCCCCAGCGTGTCCCCGACCTGCTTGTCCGAGTGGCAGCTGATGCAGGCGGCGGCCGTGGCCTTGTCCGGCGTGGCTCGACGGAAGGTCGGATTGCCGTTCACCTCCTCCACCCGGCTGTAGCTCGGCGCGCCAGACATGATGGCTTTCAGCGCATCGGTTTCGAATGAGTCCTTCGCGACGTTTTGCGGATTGAGCGGATTCTGGCTATAGAGGCGATTGCTGAATGCACCGAGTTTCGTGGCCTCCTCGCCCATCTCGCGAGTGGCGGTCGCGGGAAAGGGGATCGCGTCCGGATTCTCGAGGTGGTCTTTGGAGACGGTGATCTCGGCTGCGGCCTTCGACTTCTTCAGCTTGCCGACATAGTTCTTGGCGATGTAGGCGCGGGTGATCTGAACCATTTGCTCGATCACCTCGCTCCGTTTGGTCAGCATCATCGTGATCTTGTCGTTTTCCTGGACGCTGATCACCCACAGGCCCATTCCAGTGACAACCACGGCGACGGCACAGACCGACACGATGAATCGTGTCCCGATGTTCATATTTTTCAGCAGCGTACCCATGGCTCCTCCTCCTCGTGATGAAACCTCTCTTGCCCGTGATCGCAATCCCGCCTACACCATGTTCAACAGCTCTCCGACGACTTGTTCCAGAGGGACGACTTTTTCGGCGCAGCCGGCCTCGACCACGGCTTTCGGCATGCCGTAGACGACGCACGAGGCCTCGTCTTGGGCGATCGTGCGGCCCTTGACCGCTTTGATGGCTTTCATGCCCTCGAGCCCGTCATGTCCCATGCCGGTCAAAATGATCCCGATGCTGCGTTCTCCGTAGACCTCCGCCACCGACTGCAACATGAAGTCGGCGGCGGGCGCATGGAGATGGTGCTCGACGTTCGGGGTCAACGCCACGACGCAACTGGTGATCGACCGGCGCTTGATCCGAAATTGAACGCCGCCCGGGGCGATCAGCACGAGCCCCGGCTTCACCTCGTCCCCTTCGACGGCTTCCCTCACGGCCAAGGGGCAAATCGCATTGAGCCGGTCGGCGAACGGCTTGGTGAAGGTCTTGGGCATGTGCTGAACGATGACAATGCCGGCCGGAAAATCCGCGGGGAGCGCCGGCATGATTTCCATCAGGGCTTGGGGTCCTCCCGTGGAGCAGCCGATGGCCACGATCCGACTGCCTCGCGTGACGCTCACCGCATGGGAGCTGAGGGACCTGACGGGAGGCTTGGCGGCGGCGGTGGAGGACGGCATTCGCGACAGGCCGCGCCGCATGCGCCCGCCGGCCTGGTAGGCTGCCCGCACCTTGCTCAGCAGATCGGCCTGCACGTTCTCGATCTTCGTGGCGACCCCGTCGAGTTGCTTGGCGACGTAGTCCACCGCACCCAATTCCAAGGCCCGCAGGGTTTCCGATGCGCCTTCGGTGGTCAACGAGCTCACCATGACGATGGGCACGGGGTGCGCCTTCATGATCTGTTCGAGGGCTTGGATGCCGCTCATGCCCGGCATTTCGACGTCCATGGTGACCACGTCGGGGTTCAGCGCCTCCACCTGCTGGATCGCCTCTTCTCCGTTGCGGGCCACGCCGACGATCCGGATGTTGCGGTCCGATTCCAGCATGGTGGACAGACTCTTCCGCATGAAGGTCGAATCGTCGACCACGAGGACTCGGATGAGATCCTGCGGAACCGGTGACGGCATGGTTCGGCCTCTGCTGTGTTCTGGATGATTCATCGGATGCTCATGGCGTCCACTTGACCGGCCTCCGCCATCTCGGCGACGAGGACCTCCGGGTCTGCGTGGCGATCGTGCTCGCGTCCTATGCGGCTTTCCCCTGGGAAGCGTGCGGCGCAGCGATATGCTGGGCCAGCTTCTCGGCCAACACCTTGGCGTCGAATTTCGTGATGTAGTCGGTGGCGCCCACGCCCTTGCCCTTGTCGACGTTGCACGTCCCGGTCAGCGACGAGTGCAAAATGACCGGAAGGTGCGCCAGGCGAGGATCGTGGCGGATATGTCTGGTCAGCGTGAACCCGTCCATGTCGGGCATTTCTATGTCGCTCAGGATCGCGTGGATTTGATCCACGGTCGCCTTGCCGGATTCGACCGCCTGGTCGGCCAGGAGCTGCAGTTTGTCCCACGCTTCTTTCCCCGTGATGGTCTGTACGTAAGTGACCCCGAGCGCGGAGAGCGCCTTCCGCAGGTGAGAGCGGGCCACGCTTGAGTCATCGGCGAAGAGCACGCATCGGCCGCGCAATTCCGGCCTGGCGATCATGCCGGCCAGGAGCTCCTCGTCGGTCCGTGGGCAGATGTCGTACAGCACCTTCTCGACGTCCAGAATCAACACCATCCGGCCGTCTTCGAGCACGGTCACCGCCGTGACCGCGCCCTTGTTGTTCTCGCGGACGATCGCCGGCGGGGTCTTGATGGAGGCCCAGGAGAATCGAATGATCCGGTCGACCCCGGAAACCAGGAACCCCTGCAGGCTGCCGTTGTATTCGGAAATGACCAGGTACGGGTGGTTCGGTTTGCCGGTCTCAGGCACGGTCGCCGATTCGTTCCCCAAACCCAACGTCCGCTGCAATCCGACGACCGGCACCATCGTGCCCCGGATATTGGCCATCCCGACGATGCGAGGGTCCGCTTCGGGGATGTGCGTCAGGTCCGGCAGCTTCATGACTTCCCGGACTTTGAACACATTGATACCGTAGACCTCTTTGGTGCCCAGGTTGAAGAGCAACAATTCCATCTGGTTGGCGCCCGCCAATCTCGTGCGGGCGTCGATTTCCGATATCAGGTTCGACATGGCTCCCTCCCATCGCCGCCAGGCGAGAGGTTGAGGTGAAGACCGAGGTCCCGGTGTGAGGGCGCTCGCTCCGTTCCGCCGTCGCCCCCCGGCCTCAACTGTCCCTCCGATCGATTCGGGTCACGCCGCGACGGCCGTCATGGCCCAGGCCGTGGCGTTCAGGACTAATTCGGAGATGTCCAGGATCAGCACGACCTTGCCCTCGCCGGTGATGGTGGCCCCGGAGACTCCCTTGACGGTTTCCAGGTAGTCCCAAATGGATTTGATGACGACCTCCTCCTGCGAGCGGAGCTCGTCGACGACGACGCCCACCCGGCGGTCCCCCAGCGCCGCGACCACCACGTAGAAGCGGTCGCGATCCGGGTCTGCGGGAATGTCGAATTCACGGGTCAGCCGAATCAGCGGAAGCACGCGATCGCGCAGGTGCAGCACTTCCCGCCCGTTGATGGTTTGGATGTCATGTTTGGTGATGCGGACGGCCTCGATGACGGTGCTCAGCGGGATGGCGAAGATGGTTTTCTCCACCTCCACCATCAGCGCTTGAATGATCGCGATGGTCAACGGGAGTTTGATGATGATTTGGCTGCCCTTGCCCTCTTCGGATTCGACTTCGACGCTGCCGTTGATCTTGCGGATGTTGGTCCGGACGACGTCCATGCCTACGCCGCGTCCGGACACATCCGTCACCGTTTCGGCCGTGCTGAACCCCGGGAGGAAGATCAGGTTGACGGCTTCCCGCGGCTCCATCGCGGCCAGTTCCGCTTCGCTGACCAGGCCCTTGGCCAGCGCTTTGGCCTTGACCTTGGCGAGCGGAATGCCGCCGCCGTCGTCTTGAATGCGAATCACGATGCTGTTGCCCTCTTGGCTGGCCGCAATGCGTAAGAGGCCTTCGACCGGCTTGCCCTTGGCCTGCCGCGCGGCCGGGAGCTCGATTCCGTGGTCGACCGCGTTGCGCACGAGGTGGACGAGTGGATCGCCGATCTCGTCGGCCACCGATTTGTCCAGTTCGGTTTCCTCCCCTTGTACCTCCAGTCGCACCTGCTTGCCGAGTTTTTGTGACAGGTCGCGCACCATCCGCGGGAGCTTGGCGAAGACTTTCTTGATGGGCAGCATGCGGGTCTTCATCACCGCCAATTGCAGGTCGGTTGTCACCAGATTGAGCTGCGCCAGCGTTTCACCCAGCGTCCGGACGTGGCCGTCGCCTTCGTGGGTCTGCTCCAACTGCGTGCCGATCTTGATCAGGCGATTCCGGCCGAGGACCAATTCCCCGACCAGGTTCATGACGCTGTCCAGCCGCTTCGTTTCGACGCGGATCGTCTGGTCCTCCTCGACGAGCTTCGGTTGCTTTTCCTGTTTGTGCAGTGCGGTGTCGAGCGCCCGTTCGGTAATGGCCTTTGCCTGGAGCAAAATTTCGCCGATAGGCATCTTGGGTTCCGGCTGGTGCTGCTGAGCGGTGAGGGCGTCGAACACTTGTTCCTTCGAGGCCAGACCCTCACTGACGAGGATTTCCCCCAAGGTGGGCGTTCCGGTCGGGTTCGATTCCGGGGCCGGGCTCGCAGCGTCCGTCGGCGCCGGCCGGGCGACGACGACCGGGGAGGGGGGCGAGCTGTCCGGAGCGGGCGGTGCCCCCGGCTCCTGGGTCTTGCCGGCCAGAATGTCGTCGAGCTTCTCCGCAATGCCGGCCACGGGGACGTCCGCGTCGGACCCGTTCATTTTGATGGCCGCCATGAGCATCTTGACCGTATCGACGGCCTCGAGAATCACCGTGATGACGGCGGGGCTCACGGCCATTTCCCCCTGCCGCAGTTTGTTCAGCACGTTCTCAGCACGATGGGCCACGTCGACGAGGCGGTTGAATCCCAGAAAGCCCGCGGAGCCCTTCATGCTGTGCATCGCCCGAAAGATCTCGTTCAGGAGATCGGTGTTGCTCGGATCCGTTTCCAGCGTGACGAAGCGTTGATCGAGCACCTCGATCATCTCGTTGGTCTCGGTCAGGAAGTCGTTGAGGATCTCTTGCATTTCGTCGTTCATGGCAACCTCGCAGCGACGCGCACGGCCTAGGAAGATGTCTTCTGATACACGACGGAACGTCCGGCGTAGATCGTCTTCAGTCTGTCGCTCATGTTTTGGAGCGACTCGGAGAAGCCGATGACCAGGAATCCGTGCGGCGTCAGGGCGTCTACGAGGTCGCCGACGATCTGGTGCTTGGCCTTCTCGTCGAAGTAGATGAGGCAATTGCGGCAGAAGATGATGTCGATGCCGCGAATCAACTTGAGTCGGAGGCGGTCGTACAGATTGACGTTCATGAAGCGGACCTGCCGTGCGATCGCCGGTATCACCGTGTATCGATCCGGCCCGCCGGTGAAGAAGCGTTGGACGACCTGCGGCGGCGCCTTGCGAAGCGCGTGCGCCTCATAGACCCCCTTCCGCGCCACCTCGAGGGCCGGTTCGCTGATGTCCGTGGCCAGGATGTCGATGGCCCAATTCATCAACGGGGGGTGGCTGGCCAACATCATGGCCAGCGTGTAGGGCTCATCCCCCGTAGAGCAGGCGGCGCTCCAGATCCGGAGTTGGCGTTTGTCTTTGTTGCGCTCCAACACCGCCGGGACGATGACTTTCATGAATGTATCGAGCTGTGCGTCGTCCCGAAAGAAGAACGTCTCGTTCGTGGTGACTGCCGCGTAGAGCGTCGTGAACTCGCGGTCGCGATAGGCGTCCGATTTGAGGAACCGGTAATACTCCTCATAGGTGCGACACCCGCACGCGATGAGACGAGGTTTCAGGCGATTTTCCAGGAGATATTTCTTGTTGTCTTGAAAGTGAATGCCCGTTTGCTCGTAAATGAGATCGCGGAGTTGGTGAAAGGTCTCCGGGCGCATGGTCGCCGGGCCGGTATGGGGTTGGAGCGGGCGTGCGGGAAGTGCCATCGTCTCTCGTTCAGCGCCGTGCGCGCGGCGTGGATGTCTTATCGGCTCCTGCGCCTGGCGGCTTGAGTTCGGGGCATTCAGTTGAATCCCAGCTGGCTCAGGACGTCGTCCACCAGGTCCTGCTTCAAGGCGGTGGTTTTGGATTGCTCAAGCCACTTGAGCATTTCGTCGGTCTTGCCCACGTCGGGGGCGACGACGCCGTTGTGTTTAGCGCCGAAGACGACGAGAAGTTTCAGCAATTTGTGCTCGACCTCGCGAAGCACCGTCATCAGTTTGTTGATCCGCTGTGCGAGCAAGTCTTGGAACGAGAGTGCGTGGAAGATTTCGGTCAATCGGCGGTCACTGTCTCCGATGAGGCGTTGAATCTCCGTGACGGTCGCGGCGGCGTCCGAAGCGGAGGCGTCGCTCGCCGCCGTTCTCGCTCGGGCCAGAAGCGCTGAGATCTTGGCGTGGGTCTCCTGCAAGGCCTCGGTCTCCGTCATCACCTTGTGGGTGGCCTCTTCGCTCAGTCGACGCAAGTCAAGGAGGTGCTCGGTGGCTTGCGGCAGGCTGCTCGAGACCGACTCGAGCGGCTGCTGCATGCTGTTGACGCTGTTCATCGTGCCTTCGATGTAGCGGGCCAAATCGGCCAATTCCTCGCACAGTTCGCGGTCTCCCGTGCTCACCTGCGCCTCCTCGCGTGCCTGGCCCGGTGCGGATGGTCGTGTACCGTCGGGTGTGCTACTTGAAGATCTTGTTGATCTTGTCCTGCAGCGTCTCGGCGGTGAACGGCTTGACGATATAGTTGTTGACGCCGGCCTGGGCCGCTTCCACGATGTTCTCTTTCTGTGCCTCTGCGGTGACCATGAGGACCGGGAGCTTCTTGAGCTTCTCGTCGGCGCGGATGGCGCGGAGCATGTCGATGCCCATCATCACCGGCATGTTCCAGTCGGACACGACGAAGCCGTAACTGTCCGCCCGCAGCTTGGTGAGAGCGTCCTGGCCGTTCTCCGCCTCTTCGAGATTGTTGAAGCCGAGCTGTTTGAGGAAATTTTTCGTGATCCGCCGCATGGTCGACATGTCGTCGACGATCAGGATCTTCATATTCGGATCTGCGGGCATAGATGTTCCTCCTCTGATGGATGCTCCCGAAGCGTCATAGCAATTCACGGACCAGGGTCCGGGCGGCGAGCCTCACCTCGATTGGTCCTCAGCCGGAGCGGCCTCGCGACTGAGTTATCGGTCGATCAAGCCGAATACTTAACGTCCTCCTCAACGGGATGCGCGGCACGAGGGGACGCGCGGGGCGGAAGATTCTGCCTCCTCGGCGGACGACTTTTCCGAGCGGCGGGACTCCGGTCCGGAGGGTGGTCGCCAACCGCTTGATATCGTGATGCCTTCTCTTTCGGTTCGGCTGGCATCGGACTTGAGTAGCAGCGGAACGAATTGGAGCGAAAGGAGCCGAGTCGACGTGACTGCCGCACCGGTGATGTCCGTGATAAATCCTCCAAGCCCAAACGCCACGCCTTCCAGCGGAGAGTCCGCTTCCATGCGACCGGCTGGTGGGAGTTTTCAGGTGGAGTTGGATCGGCTCGGACGTCGAAGGGACGACGGAACGGCTGCGGCGAATTCGGTCGCCGGAACTGAGGAGCGCGATGTGCCCGAGGAGGGGGCTGAGTCGGAAGAGCGGGAGGATCTGGCTTCAGGTCTGGCGGTCCTGCGTTTCGCGGCGCTTCCGGTCGGGATGCCGCAAGGGGGCTCCGAGGTTTCGAGCGGCTTCTGGTCCGGAGCGACGCAGAGCGCGACGGAGGCCTGCCTAGACTGTGTCCCCTCCGGTCTCGTGGGGGGACGAGCGCTCCCTGAGCCGCTGCAGGGAGCGGGCGGCGCCGCCGGTGTGCCTGCTCAAGATTCTAGCCCCCCCGTTCTGTCGGAGCCTGCGGTGCCGGTGAGCCAATCACCCCGGGCTACCGATCCGGAGGGGATTTCTGAAGGTGAGTTGGGGCTCGACCGGATTGAACCGACGAACGCCGGGCGCATCCGTCCGGATCCGGCAATCGTGCCTTCGGCGCCAGCCGGAGAATCCGGGATCGTGGAACCGACCGGAACGGCAGACCCTCTCGGCTCGAAGGGCGGTCCCACGGCGGAATCCGCGAGGACGTCGGCGTTTGGGGGGGAACTCGCACGCGGCATGGCTGTTCAAGAAGGCGAGGGGGTGGGTTTTGAACTCGGTCGGTCAGAGGCCGAGGGGACAGGAATGAGCGCGGTCCCGGACGAGGGACTCGGCGAGGCCGGTTCAGGTGATCACCACTCGGAGGGATCCTCGTCTCATGCGGATCCGCAGGGCCCGTCCGGTCCGGCGATACCCGACACGGCGCGGGGCGGTGGCGCGGAGCGAGGCACACAGGCCGGGGGCGAGGCGACCTTCGCATCGCAGCTTCGTCGGTCCGGTGAGGCGCCCCGCCCGATGGCCCCGCGAACGATGGTGGAGGGTCCCATGCGGATGCCGGAGCCGGGGACCGCCTCGGTGCGGCTGGACGTGGTGCCAGGCGAGGGCGGACCGGTGCAGGTGCACGTGTCGCTGGTTCATCAGACGATCTACGCTCGGGTCGTGACCACGCAGGCAGAAGTCCAGGAGTTTCTGAATCGAAATCAATCCCGTTTGGAAGCGGCTTTGCAACAACAGGGGTTGGAGATGGGCCAGTTTGTAGTGGATTCCGGACAGCAGCAGTCCTGGCGCCCGCCGCAGGACTGGACTGGGCGAGAGCCTCGAGTGCCGCCATCCGGCCACGGGCCGTCCGCTCAGCCGGAAGAGGTGCGAGGATTTGCTGCGGAACCCGGCGAAGGATATCGACTGAACCTCGTGGTGTAACGGGGCGGCGGCTCGGTCGAGGGACGCGATCATCTCAGAATGTTCGGACAGGAGGCACTCATGGAGATTTCACCGGAGCAACAGCTCGTTCAGCAGGCTCTGAAGAACTCGGCGGGGGCGGGAGTGACGGGTGCGGACGGCCGGATTACCAGCGTGACCTCGGCCATTGCCGATCATGCGCAGTTGGGAAAAGACGAATTTCTCAAGCTGTTGGTGGCCCAACTGGAAAACCAGGATCCCTTGAATCCGACCGACAATGCTCAAATGATCGCGCAAACGGCTCAGTTCAGCCAAGTCGAGCAACTGACCAAGGTCGTATCCTTGTTGGAGCGCATGGTCTCATTGCAGGAGGCCCAACTGGGATCCGCGCCGCCGGCTCCGTGAGAGGCGCGGGTGAGTCAGGATGGGCGTCACGCTCATCATTCCGCCCTTGGCGGGCGAAATGAGCTCGGTGCCGCGCCGGTGGCGTGCGATGAGTGGCAAGTGAACGGTGACCCGGTTTAGGAGTTCACGAAACAAGAGGAGGGCGTCATGGGGATTTTGACATCGATGTTCACGGCCGTCAGTGGGTTGAACGCCTACGGGAATGCCATGGGCATCATCGGGAACAATATCGCCAACGTCGGGACGGCGGGATTCAAGGGGAGCCGTCCCGGCTTTGCCGATCTGATCTCGTCGAGCTTGGCCGGGGCGTCGGGGATGGACCAGACGGGGTTGGGGGTATACCTGGCCGACGTGCAAGGCGTCTTCACTCAGGGGTCGCTGACGACCACCGGACAGGCCCTGGATATGGCGATCGACGGCAACGGGTTCTTCCTGATGCGTGATGCCGCCGGCACGGAGTTTCACTCTCGGAACGGCCAATTCAAACTGGACAGTCTCGGTCGCATCGTCGACTCGAACAACTTCTTCGTGCAGGGATACCAGGCCAATGCCGCGGGGGTGCTCACCGGGACGATCGGGAACATTACGCTGACCAACACGAATATTGCGCCGAGCGCCACCTCTACCGTGGACGTGACGGCCAACCTGAATTCAGCGTCGGTCCAGCCGGCTGGGGCGTTCAACGTCGCCGACCCGACGACCTACAACTTCTCCACGAGCACGACCATTTTCGATTCGCTGGGCACCACGCACAGTCTGCAGTTCTACTTCGTGAAAAGCGCCACGGCCAATACCTGGAACCTCTACCAGCGGCTGGACAACGGCGCGGCGACGGCAGCCGCCAACTTGGTCTTCAACGCATCCGGGGCACTGACCTCCGGCGGAACGCAAAATTTCTCGCTGACGATCGCGGGAGGGGGCGCCACCCCCCAAGCGGTCGCGGTCGATTTCACGGGGCTGACGCAGTATGCGGCTCAGTCCGCCCTCCTGAATCAGAGCCAGAACGGGTTTACCTCGGGGACGCTCTCCCAATTCGCCGTCGATGCACAGGGCCAGGTCACGGCCCAGTACACGAACGGCCGCACCCAGTTGTTGGCGCAGGTGATCCTGAGCCGGTTCCCCAATTCGCAGGGCTTGGCGCGGCAGGGCAATAATATGTTCTCGGAAACCACCGAATCGGGAACCGCCATCCAGGGCGCTCCCGGAAACAACGGGCTCGGCCGGATCGTATCCGGGGCGATCGAACAGTCCAACGTGGACCTCGGAGAGGAGTTCGTGGACATGATCATCACCCAGCGGGCGTTTCAGGCCAACTCGCGGGCGATCACCACCAGCGACGAAATGCTCCAGGAGCTGGTCAATCTGAAACGCTGAAACGGTAACCCGCGCCGGTCGTCGCTCGTCATTCGTCCGCCGTGAGGCACGCGTCCTGGCGTGCCTCACGGTGAGCGCGTGACGGCTGACGGTGCCTTTCTCCTTCCCGCCGCTCCCAGCTATCGCCTCCGTCAGGAATCTGACGCCGTCAATTGCCTGGCTCGTTCCGAGCCGTGTTCATGACAGGCCAATTCGAGGGCCGCTTTCGGACGGCTGCAAGAACGCGGCGTTCGCGCTCACGGCGAGCGCGCAGCCTCGAGGTACGCCCATGGCATATCCATTGCACGGCACCCAGGCGGACATTCACTCGGGAGAGGAGAGCCATGGCGGACGACACGGTAGACAGTAACGGCGGACCCGCGCCGGTGGGGGTGCTGCCGATCAAGATGGTCATCGTCATTGCGGTCGGGGTCTTGTTGCTCGGCATCGGCGGCGCCATCGCCTTTATGAGCCTCACGAAGGGCGGGGAAAAGCCTGAGTCCGGCGCGGAGGCGGCGGCCGACACGAAGACCGCGCCGAAGGCCAAGGAGGACGAATCGGCCCAGAAGCATGGGGCCTCTCCCAAGGGGGCGCCGGGGCCGATCTTCGATTTGGATCCCTTTGTCGTGAATTTGGCGGACGCGGCGGACGTTCATTACCTCAAAGTGACGGTCAAACTCGAACTCGACCACCCCGCAACGGCCGAGCTGCTCAATCAGCGAGTCCCTCAGATCCGCGACGCCGTGTTGATCCTGCTGTCGAGCAAGGAGTCGGAGGCCGTGCGAACAGCGCAGGGCAAACTGCAATTGCGGGAGGATCTTCTGTTGAAGGTCAACAGCCTGCTGCCGAAGGGTGGGGTGCGCGGCGCGTACTTCACGGAGTTCATCGTTCAATAACCATTCAGGGTCGGTTGGCGGGTGCGAGCGGACCGCCGAGGGGCGGGTTCCTCGCGCCGGACCGGATGGATGCATCCCATGACCGACAAGGTGCTCTCTCAGGATGAAGTCGATGCCCTGATGCGGGGCATGGACAGCGGGGAGGTCGAGACCGACCCGCCGGTCGACGACGACCAGACTGGCGCGAGAGCCTACGACCTGACGTCCCAGGAACGCATCCTGCGCGGCCGCATGCCGACCTTCGAAATGATCAATGATCGGTTCAGCCGCCTGCAGGGAGTCTCCTGGTCGAATTTCCTGCGGAAGCCCGTGGAATTCTCTCCGGTGGCCACCGACATCATCAAGTTCGGCGCGTTGCTCAAGAAAATTCCGGTGCCGTCCTCCTTGAGCCTGTTCCAATTGAAGCCCCTTCGCGGCCATGGGCTGATCATCATGGACGCCGCGCTCGTCTACAACATCGTCGATCATTACTTCGGGGGCGCCAACCAAACGCACGTGAAGCCCGAGGGCCGTGACTTCACCCAAGTGCAGGTGCGGGTGGTGAAGTCGATCGTGCAACGCACGATCGCCGACCTGGAGAAGGCCTGGCAGGCCGTGATCCCCGCCAAGGTGCAATACGTCCGGTCCGAGAGCAATCCGCAATTCGCCATGGTGGTGTCCGTGCCGGAGATCGTGGTCTCGGTAGTGTTCCAGGTCGACCTGGGCAGCGGACCTCAGAAGATCCACCTCATGTACCCCTACGCGATGATCGAACCGATCAAGGACAAGCTCAACGCGGGCTTCTTCGCCGACCAGCTCGAAAACGACAACGGCTGGGGGGCTCGGTTCAAGGACGAGTTGATGGAATGCAAGTTGAAGGTAACGGTCGAACTCGGTTCGGCCAGCGTCCGCTTGCGGGACATCCTGGCGTTCTCCGTGGGGGACGTGGTGCTCCTGGAGCAAAGCCCGGGCGAGATGATGACGGGGTATGTGGAGGACATTCCCAAACTCCTCGGGAGCGCGGGGATCGTCAAAGGTAGTCACGCGTTTCGCGTCGCAAGCATAGCGGCGCGGCTGCACCGGTAAGGAGACAACATGGACGGGACGGAGGAGACGCACACACCGCCGGGAGCAACCGGACTGAGCTCCCAGCCGACAGGTCCTGCCGCCGCGGTGGAGACGGGGGAGGCTCCCGTCAATACCCGCAATCTCGACGTGCTGCTGGACATCCCGATGGAAGTCTCCGTCCAGTTGGGATCGGCGCGGATGCAGATTCGCGAGCTGCTGCAGCTCGGACAGGGGTCGGTGGTCGAGCTGGACAAGATGGCGGGGGAGCCGCTCGAGGTGCTCGTGAACCAACGGTTGGTCGCCCGAGGGGAAGTCGTCGTGGTCAACGAAAAATTCGGCATCCGCCTGACGGACGTCATCAGCCCGGCCGAGCGTATTCAACGGCTCCGGTAGGGCGGGGCCGTTCCGAGCAGAGGAGGTCGTCCGGTGGATTTCTTCGAGAGCGTCCTGCGCACCATCTCCGCCCTGGCCGTAGTGCTGGGCCTCATGACCGCGCTGGTCTGGGCCCTGCGCCGATTCGGCAAGCCCGCGTGGCTCGCCGGCGGGCGCGCGCCGCTGATCGACGTGCTGGCGACCGCATCGCTGGGGCCCCGCAAGACGATTTCCCTCATCTCTGTCGCGGGCGAGGTGCTCATCATCGGATCCAGCGCCACCGAGGTGGTCCGCCTGGGACGCGTGCGCGATCCGGAGCGGGTGCTTCGCGCCGTCCGCCCGACTGATGTGACGGAGGAGCCGGCGTCGCGGGTCCAGGAGGCGGGCGTGAACGGCGGTCGTCATGAATAGTCCACTGTGGATACGGGTGCTGCCGGCGCTGGCGTGCCTGGTGCTCCCGGCGATGAACCTGGGTGGTGTGGCATGGGCCGAGGGACCGTCCATCACCATCGACCTCGGCCGCGAGGGGCAGGGCCCCGTGGCGGCGGTCCTGCAGATCGTCGCCCTGCTGACCGTCCTGTCGCTGGTGCCCGCGATCTTCATCATGGTGACGTCCTTCACCCGGATCGTCATCGTCCTGTCCTTCCTTCGACAAGCCCTCGGCACGCAGCAAGTCCCTCCCAACCAAGTGCTGATCGGCCTGGCGCTGTTCTTGACCCTCTTCGTCATGGCGCCTGTGGGGCAGGCGGTCTACCGGGATGCGGTCCAGCCGCTGTTGGCGGAGCGCATCGGGTACGAGGACGCGTGGACCAAGGCCTCGGCCCCGATTCGAGGGTTCATGCTCAGGCAAGTCCGCGAGAAGGACGTCACGCTGTTCGTGGATCTGGCGCGTTTGCCAAAGGTGGAGAAGACGGACGATCTTCCCCTGCACGTGCTCGTGGCCTCGTTCATGCTGAGCGAACTGCGGATCGCGTTCCAAATCGGATTTCTCATTTACATTCCCTTTCTCATCATCGACATGGTCGTGGCGAGCGTCCTGATGTCGATGGGCATGATGTTGCTGCCTCCGGTGATGATCTCGCTGCCCTTCAAATTGATCATGTTCGTGCTGGCCGACGGGTGGTATCTGGTGGTGGGCTCGATGGTGCGGAGTTTCCAATGACCGTGACCCGTGCCACACGCACACTCAGCATTGAGAGTGTCCTCTCCTTGCCGAGCGAGCATGGCGCAAGCGGGCGCATGGCGATGAAGCGGAGCAACAAGGCATGACCCCGGACATGGTGGTGGAAGTGGGGCGGCGCGCCATTGAAACGATTCTGCTCGTGTCCGCGCCGATGCTGGGCATGAGTTTGATCATCGGTTTGCTCGTGAGCCTGTTCCAGGCGCTGACCCAGATCAACGAAGCGACGCTGTCGTTCGTGCCCAAGCTCCTGGGGCTGTTTCTGGCCACGATGCTGTTCTTTCCCTGGATGCTTGGGCTGTTGACCGGATTCATGACCACCATTCTGACGAGTATTCCGCAGTACGCGCGCTGACCGATCCCGACGATGACCCACGCGATCCACCTCGCCCTGCCTCACTTCCACGTCTTCCTCATCGCCCTCGCTCGGGTGGGGGCGATCCTGACGGCGTTCCCGTTCATCGGGGGGCCGACGGTCCCGGGCCGCGTCAAATTGGGCCTGGCGGTCGCCTTCGCCGTGACGCTGACGCCGTTCGTGCCGGCTGCGGCGGTGCCGACGGGCGGCGGGGGGCTGGCGGCCGGTCTCGCGGCCGAGTTCCTGATCGGTCTGTCGCTCGGGCTGGTGGTGCGGAGTCTGTTCGCGGGGTTCGAAGTGGCGGGCGAGTTGATGGGAAATCAGATGGGATTCGGGGTGGCGCAATTGTTCGACCCGGCGACCGGACGCCAGATGCCGCTCGTGGCGCAATTTCAGACGACCGTGGCCGCGCTCTTGTTCTTTGCGCTGAATCTGCACGTCACACTGGTCCACGCGATCGGGGAGAGTTTCCGGCTGATCCCGGCCTACGGGGCGGTGCTGTCGCCGGGTTTGCTGGAGGACGTTTTGCAGGTGTTCCGGAACATATTCGTGGTGTCGGTCAAGTTGGCCGCCCCGGTGGTGTTGGTGACGCTGACGGTCAATCTGGTCATGGGGCTCATGGGGCGGACGGTGAGTCAATTGAACATGTTCGTGCTGAGTTTTCCCCTGACCATCGCGCTGGGATTGTTGGCGATGGGCCTGGCCCTGCCCTCGATGGCGGTCTTCTACCGCGCGGAGTTCGAGACCTTGGCCGGCGCCTTGGACGAGGTCATGCGGGACCTGAGTCATGAGTGACGACGCCGAATCGAGATCAGAACAACCGAGTGCGAGACGCCTGGATCAGGCGCGGCGCAAGGGACAGGTCGCCCTCAGCCGTGATCTGACGATGGCCGCGACGCTGATGGCGGCGCTCGCGCTCCTGAGCGCGGTGTCGGATCGGGCGATCACTCGCGTGATGACGATGATGCGGGACTGGTTCGCGCTGGCCGGTCAGTCCGCCCGCGATACGGCCTGGACCCCCGAGGCGCTGCACGGGGTCTTTTTGAAGCTGGGATCGGATTCGCTGGTGATCGTCCTGCCGCTGATGGCCTGTGTGGCGGTCACGGCCGCCGGGGTCAGCTTCATGCAAACCGGATTCAACTGGAAGTCGGAAGGCCTCGCCCTCGACGTCACCCGCCTGAACCCGCTGGCCGGATTCAAGCGTCTGTTGTCGTGGCGATCGGTGGCCGAGCTCCTCAAGGCGTTCCTCAAGGTGACGCTGATCGGCGCGACGGCCTACGGCGCCGCGCGCGGCGACGTGGCCCATCTGGCCGAGTGGCTGGAACTCGACGTGGCGGGGATTCTTGGCACCACCGGGGAGCTCATGCTGAAGGTGACGCTGTGGACCGGGCTGATGCTGGCGGGATTGTCGGGCCTGGACTACGGCTATCAACGGTTCGATTGGAAACGCAACCTGCGCATGTCCCGGCAGGACGTCAAACAGGAGCAACGGGAGGCGGAGGGGGATCCCCAGATTCGATCCCGAGTCCGTACGCTGCAGCGCGACGCGGCCCGCAAGCGGATGATGGCGGCGGTGCCCAAGGCCACGGTCGTCGTCACCAATCCGACGCATATCGCCGTGGCGCTCCGGTACGACGATACGATGGCGGCCCCCGCGGTGGTGGCCAAGGGCGCGGGGTTCATTGCGGAGCGCATCAAGGAGGTCGCCCACGAGCATGGGGTCATGGTGGTGGAGCGGCCGATGGTGGCCCGCAGTTTGTACAAGTTGGTCGAGGTCGGCAAGGAAATTCCCTTGGATCTGTATCGCGCGGTGGCGGAAATCCTGGCCCTGGTCTATCGGGCCAAGCATCGTGTCGTCGGGGGACGGCCCCGGGATGAATCGACGAGGCAGCACGGCACATGACGCAGACGCGGTCGACACCTCACTGGGAATGGCTCCGCCATACCGATGTGCTCATGTCGGTGGGCGTCGTCGGGATTCTGATGATCATGTTGTTGCCCCTGCCGCGCGTGGTCCTCGACCTGCTGCTGGCGTTCAACATCGCCCTCTCCATCGTCGTGCTGCTGGTCGGCATGCAGGTCAGGAAGCCCCTCGAGTTCTCGGTGTTTCCTTCGGTGTTGTTGATGGTCACCCTGTTCCGCCTCTCGTTGAACATCGCGTCCACGCGGCTGATCCTCCTTCACGGCAACGAGGGCCCCGGCGCCGCGGGCGAGGTCATCCGCTCCTTCGGCAATTTCGTGGTCGGCGGCAACTATACCGTCGGCCTGGTCGTCTTTGTGATTCTCATCGTGATCAACTTCGTCGTCGTGACCAAAGGCGCCGGCCGGGTGGCCGAGGTCGCGGCCCGGTTCACCCTGGACGCGATGCCGGGCAAACAAATGAGCATCGACGCCGACCTGAACGCCGGACTCATCAACGAAGCCGAGGCGCGCCGACGGCGCAGAGAGATCGCCGAGGAGGCCGACTTTTACGGCGCGATGGACGGCGCCAGCAAGTTCGTGCGGGGCGACGCCATCGCCGCCGTCATCATCATCCTCGTCAATATCATCGGCGGGTTGACGATCGGCGTGTTGCAACAAGGCATGAATCTCGCGGCGGCTGCCGCCAACTATACCCTGCTGACGATCGGCGAGGGGCTGGTGGCGCAGGTTCCGGCGTTGATCGTGTCGACGGCCGCCGGCGTCGTGGTGACGCGCGCCGCCACGGAGACGAATCTCGGCCAGGAAATCGCGCGCCAGGTGATGATCTCTTCCAAAGCCTTGGCCGCCGCCGCCGGCATTCTCCTGGCGTTGGGGTTCGTGCCCGGTTTGCCGCATGTGGCGTTTCTCACGCTCGGCTCGATCGCCGGGTGGGCGGCTTACGACATGATGAAGCGCGAGCGGGCGGAACTGGAGTCGGCGCTCGCCCCGCCGCCATCGCCGAAGGTCGAGGAGGCGGGTCCAAGGGTCCTTCCGGTGGATCTGATGGAAGTCCAAGTCGGATACGGACTGATCGGTCTGGTCGAAGGTCGGGAGGGCGGCCCGCTCCTCGACCGCATCAAGGGCGTGCGTCGTCAGATCGCCGCCGAATTGGGATTCCTCGTGCCCCCCATTCATCTCCGCGACAATCTTCAGCTTCGTCCGAACGAATACGCAGTGCTGCTCAAGGGCATCGAGGTGACGCGGAGCGAGGTGTTGCCGGGCCACCTGCTGGCGATCGATCCGGGCACGGCGCAGAAGAATACCGTGAAGGGCCTGCCCGCGAAGGAGCCGGCCTTCGGCCTGCCGGCGCTCTGGATCGCAGAGGCGACGCGCGAACAGGCGCAGATGGCGGGCTACACGGTTGTGGATCCGGGATCGGCCATTGCCACGCATCTGTCGGAGATCATCAAGCGTCATGCTCATGAGTTATTGGGCCGGCAGGAAGTGCAGTCGCTGCTCGACGAATTGAGCAAGACCCATCCCAAGGTCGTCGAGGAGGTCGTGCCGGCGCTGGTCCCGCTGGGGGCGCTGGTCCGCATCCTCTGCAACCTGCTGCAGGAAGGCGTGCCGATCCGGGATCTCCGCACCATCCTGGAAGTCGTGGCGGACTATGCCCCGACGACCAAGGATCCGGAACAATTGACCGAGGCGGTCCGCCAGGCGCTCGCTCGCGTGATCACGCACCTCTATATCACGGCGGAGGGTGCCCTCTCAGTGATCAACCTCGATCCTCGTCTGGACCGAGCCCTGGTCGAACAGATGAGTTCGGGGCAGGCGGGGTATTGGTCGCTGGAGCCGTCCACTTCTCAGCGGTTATTGGCCGGCCTCAAGCAGGCCGCCGAGCGAGTCGCCGCCCGCGGCCAGCAGCCGGTGGTGTTGTGCTCACCGGCGCTGCGCCGGCATTTGCGCCGGCTGACGGCGCGAGTGCTGCAATCCGTGCCGGTGCTCGCGCTCAATGAGATCGACGGGATGGCCAAGATCGTCGCGATGGAAACGATTCGGTTGACGGAAGACGGCGCCGGCGTGGGGTGAGCGAGAACGGGGTACGCTGACGCGAGACGCGGGAGATGCCGACGTAAAACGGAAGACGGAAGACGGAAGACGTGATGCGACAGACTCACCACCGGGCACGCTGAGATCAGAACAGGAACCGGCGAGGCACCGACCATCGTGCGGATGAAAACCTACCAGGCCGAGACGCTGCAAGACGCGTTTCGCGCCATCAAGGCCGAATTGGGGCCCGACGCCGTCATCCTGGACACGACCCATGCGCGTACCGGCCGCACGGTGCGGCATCCGTTCGGCCGTCCGATCGTTCGGGTGCGGGCCGCCGTGGATCAGGCGTCCCGGAGGCGGGCCGCGGGGTCACGGGGGGCAAGCGACGCGAGCCTCGTTTCCGTCCCGTCGGTTCGTCCGTCCCGGGGCGGAACCACCGACGTGTTCGAGCGGGTGCTGGCCTCCTCGCTGCGGGACCACGATGTCCGGGAAGGCCGGCCGTCTTCGTTCGAGGATGGCGATGAGGAGGGGGCCGCAGACGCGCCAGGAGACGGGCGCATGGTCGCCGCGGCGGCCCCCGCACGGGTACGGGCGGAACTGGAGGATCGGGGGTGTGATCCGCGGACGGCCTCTTCTCTCGTGGCCGAGGCCGTGGCCGAAGCCGCAGGACGGCGCTCGTTGTCCGACGCGACACTGCGCACTGCCCTGTATGCGGTGGTGACGAGGCGACTGCGGGAGCGGACCGCGCTGGGGGGCAGGGACGAACGTGGCCGATGTGTGGCCCTGATCGGTCCGACCGGAGCGGGGAAGACCCTGGCGCTATCGAAGCTCATGGCCCAACACCTGCAGCGCGGATCGTCCGGCGTAACGGTCGTGAAAATGGAGAGCAAGCGCTCTCCCGGTATCGACCCGCTTCAGGTCACGGCGGCGGAGCTTGGCGCGCTGGTGCACGTGGCGCGCTCTCGACGCGAGCTGGCCGCGGTGATTGCGCAGCGCTCTGCCTCGGACGTGATGTTGGTCGACACGCCGGGGATGAGCGGCCTCGACCGGGGTGCGGTCGGCCGGGTGCGCGAGTGGTGTTCGACAGAGGTCCCGTTGGAAGTCCATCTCGTGCTGCCCGCGTCCATGATCCGGCAGGATTTCGACGAGCTGCTGCTGGGTTATGCCGGATTGCCCATTCATCGACTCTTGTTCACGAAGATCGACGAGACCGTTCGACATGGGCGAATGCTCGAGATCGCGCTGCGGTCCACGTTGCCGCTCTCCTACCTGGCCGAGGGGCAGGACCCCCGCCATGGGATCGAGGTGGCGACGCCTGACCGGGTCGCCGGGTTGGTGTGTAGAGGGGATGCCGGTGCGGTGGACGACATCGCCTCGGATCTCGAGCGGGAGGAGGAGCCGGCTTGCGGCGCGTGGATGGGCGGGGCAGGGCGTCATGCCGTCCGGACGCCGGGGACGACGTTCGAAGGAGGAGTGGAATGGAATCGACCGTGAGTGTGGCGTCCGCCGAGGGCGGAGGGCGACCTGATGCGGCGGTCTCGCCGCGGGTCATCGCCGTGACGAGCGGCAAGGGTGGAGTGGGGAAAACCAACGTGGTGCTCAACCTCGCCTTGTCGTTGGCGGCACAGGGTCAGCGGGTGCTTGTTCTGGATGCCGACTTGGGTCTGGGCAATCTCGACGTGCTGCTGGGGATGGTCCCGACCTACACCATGACGGACGTGCTGTCAGGAACTCGGCGTCTCCGCGACGTTATTCTGAAGGGGCCCGGCGGCATCCAGATCCTGCCGGCGGGGTCCGGGGACGCGGATATGACCGCATTGACCCCGGAGCAGGTCGTGACGTTGCAGGTGGAGTTGGAGCGGGTCTGCCATTCCATCGACGTGCTGCTGATCGACACCGGAGCCGGGATTTCCGCCAACGTCCTCTTCTTCGCCAGCGGCGCGCAGGAGATTCTGGTGGTGGTGTCTCCTGAGCCGACCTCCATCGCCGATGCGTATGCCGTGATCAAGGTGTTGGCCTCCCGCTACCGGGAAACGCACTTCCGCTTGCTGGTGAACATGGCCCGACACGGCCGGGAGGCGAAAGAGGTGCATCGGCGGTTGCTGCTGGTCGCGGAGCGTTTTCTCAACGTCTCCCTCGACTATGTGGGCATGGTGCCGACCGACAGTTATGTCTCCATGGCCGTGTCGCGACAGGACGCCGTGGTCACGGCCTTCCCCCATGCCCCGTCGAGCGCCGCGTTCCATCGACTGGCCACGTGCGTCCTCGGGTGGGAGCGCGCCGCCCGGCCGAAGGGCGGGGTGGAGTTTCTCTGGCGGCGATTCTTGAACCGGGCGTGACGGACGAAGCGAGACGATATGAACTCATACGGCCCCGTGGATGTGTCACGACAGACCGAGCCGGTCCGGTCCGGGGGCATGGTGCCGGATGCCGAACGGGAACGGGTGATTCGCGAATTCGCCCCGTTGGTTCGCGCGATGGCCCATCGCCTGGCCTTTCGACTGCCGGCCTATCTGGACGTGGAAGACTTGGTGTCGGTCGGCGTCATCGGATTGATGGACGCGATGACGAGGTACGACCCTCGCCGGGAGGCCAACTTCAAGACGTATGCGGAGTTCCGCATCCGGGGGGCGATGCTCGACGAGATCCGCTCGATGGACTGGGTTCCGCGCTCCGTGCACGAGCGCATCGGCCTGCTCCACCGGACCGAGTCGATATTGATGCGGCGGCTGGGGCGCCCGCCGACGGACGAGGAATTGGCGAGGGCGCTGGACCTGCCGGTGGACGAATTGGCCGGGTTCGTGGCGGCGGCGCAAGGCGCGATCGTGATGAGTCTCGAGGATCTGGGCGTCCAGGATTCGGAGGGCGACAAGATCGTGCGCATGTTGGTGGACACGCAACATCCCGACCCCCTGTCGATGGTCGTGACCCAGCGCGTGCGGGCGGCACTGGAGCGGGCCATCGAGGAACTCCCCGAGAAGGAGCGCCTGGTCCTGACACTCTACTACGTCGAAGAACTGACGATGAAGGAAATCGGCTCGGTGCTGAGTATTACCGAATCCCGCGTCTGTCAAATTCACGCCAAGACCATACTCAGATTGAAGGCCCAATTGCAGGCCCTCGACCAATGAGCCCGAAGCCTTGGGACACATCCGCAGGCCCGCGGGGTTGGCACTTCTTGCCGGGTCGGCAGGAAGGGCCGGACGCGCGACGGTTGTACGTCGTGGATCGCTGTGCGCAAGCGGCAATCACGGCGATTTTCTGGCATCAGCGCGATACGAACGATGGCATAACGGTTGCTAGGGTATCAGGCGGGCGGCGGCGCCCGGTCTTCACACGATGAGGGCATGATCCGATGAATCGCGGAATCTATCCCATCCTTTCTGGCGCCATGGCGCAAGAGCGATACGTGCAAGGGCTGGCGCACAACATCGCCAATGTCAACACCACCGGATTCAAGCAGGACGATACGTTGTTCAAGTCCCACGTGATGCGGCAGATGCGGACCATGGCCCCCGCCGGGACGGCGACGCTGGCCGCTCAGATGTGGAGTCCGGGGTCTCAGGTGGCCGAGCGGGTGTTCGTGGCGCCGAACGGGCAGCGTACCGCGTTCGAGTCCGGCCGGCTGCGGCCGACCGGCAATCCGTACGATTTTGCCGTGCAAGGCAACGGGTTTTTCGAGGTCACCACGCCCCAGGGGCCCCGCTACACGCGGGACGGTGTCTTCCACCTCGATACCAAGCGGGTGCTTGTGAACGAGATGGGATATCCGGTCATGGGGGCGAGCGGCCAACTCAAAATTCCTCCCGGCGATCTGCAGGTGGACGGGCGCGGCGCCCTTGTCGTCAACGGGCAAACGGTCGGGAGGCTGAAGATCGTGGAATTTCCGGAGTCTCGCATGCCGGTGAAGGCCGGCGACGGGCTCTTCGTCGGCGACGGGGGGAAGACCGTTGCCGCGCCGACGGTGCTGGGAGGCGCGGTCGAAGAATCCAACGTCCATCCCTTGAGTGAGATGGTGAAGATGATTCAGGCGATGCGCACCTACGAATCGGCCCAAAAGGTGATTCAGTCGTTCGACCGTATGGCGGACCTGGCGGTCAACGAACTCGGCAGGGTGCAGGCCTAGCCCCGAGACGGCCACACGGGAACTGGAAACACTGCGCGGGGCATGAGCCGCTCGTCGCAGATGATCGATCACGATTCCGGGATTCAGCGAATGGGGGGCCTATGATTCGTGCGATGTGGACGGCGGCAACGGGCATGACCGCGCAGCAGTTGAACGTGGATACGATCGCGCACAACCTGGCCAACGTGAATACCAATGCCTTCAAGCGCAGCAGGGCCGAATTTGCGGATTTGCTGTATCAGATCCAGCGCCTGCCCGGGACGAGCGCGTCCAGCGTGGGAGTCTTTCCCACCGGCGTCCAAGTCGGCGCCGGGGTGCGGCCGACGACCGTGGCTAAGGAATGGGCGCAAGGCAACATGCGACAAACGGGCAACGAGTTCGACATCGCGATCGACGGCCCGGGGTTCTTTCAAGTCTCCCGGCCGGACGGCACGATCATGTATACCCGCAACGGCTCCTTCAAGCGCGACAACGTCGGCAATCTGGTCACGGGCGACGGCGACCTGTTGAATCCGGTCATCACGATTCCATCGGGGGCGTTGAAGGTGGATGTCGGGCAGGACGGCACGGTCTCCGTCATGCTGCCGGGCGTCACCCAGGCTTCGCAGGTCGGCCAGATCCAGTTGGTGCGATTCGACAATCCGGCCGGTCTCGTCGCGATGGGAAACAATCTGTTCCTCGACAGTTTCGCCTCCGGTCCCGCCATTCAAGGCGTGCCGGGGTTTACGACCGGCTTCGGGCTGATTCAACAGGGCTATCTCGAGAGTTCAAACGTCAATCTGGCCGAGGAGATGGTCAACATGATCATCGCGCAGCGCAGTTATGAAATCAATTCCAAGACCATTCAGGCCTCCGACGACATGATGTCGATCGCCAACAACCTGAGACGGTGACGCGCATGAGGGTGCACGGACAGACTCGGGCGACCCGACGTGGGAGGGGCGTGGGTGTTTCCGGATGGCTCTTCATCCTACCGGGGCTGTGCGCCCTGGCGTCCATCTGGACGGCGCCGCTTCGGGCCGCCGAGCCATCCGCGCCGGTCGTGAAGGTACGGACGCCCCGGCCGACCGTGCAACAGGTGACGCCGGCGCAACTGCGGCAGGCGGTGACGAGGTATCTGGAGGACCGGTTGTCCGGGCGCGTCAGCGACATCGAGGTGGAAATCGTGGAGCCGAGCGAGCCGGCGACGTTGCCGGCGGGACGGCTGCATCTCGAAGTGGTGCCCGGTCCCGCCGTCGAACAGTCGGGGCGGCGACGGTTTCACGTGGTGCCGTCCGTCGACGGACGCGCCGTCGACGGGCTGGACGTGGTGACGGATATCGCGCTGTTTGCCGAGGCGGTCATGCCGACCCGCATGCTGAAGCCGGAGGATGTGATCGAACCTGAGGATGTCTCGATCGCCCGCGTCCGAATCAGCGGCCTGCCCCATCAGTTGATCACGCAGGCCGGGGACGCGATTGGCAAGAGCCCCGGCAGAGTGCTTCACGCGCAGCAACCCATTCGTGCCGTTTCGCTGGTCAAACCCTATGCGGTCCGCAAGGGCGACCGGGTCACGATCGAGGCGCGCCGGGGGGGGCTGGCCGTGCACGCGGTGGGCACCACGAAAGCGGCCGGCCAAGTGGGGACCTACGTGACCGTGACGAATCTGGATTCGGGGAAGGACATCCGGGCGAAGGTGATCGGTCCGGGGCTCGTGGAGGTGACATTCTGATCGGTCGTGCGACTGGGGTGGCGAGCGGCGGAAGGACGGCTCCGTGATGCCTCGGGAACAAATCGCGATCGACCGCGCGTCCTGGAGGGCCTTTGGGTCCTCCGTGTGCTGGGGACTGTGCACCGCGGTGTTGGTGGCGTGCGGGACGACCAAGCCCCCGGCCGACCAAAAGGTGTCGCCGGCCCCGCTGCCGCCGCCGAAGACGGCGGGCTCTCTGTGGCAGGAAGAAAACGGCCGCGCGTATCTCTACGAAGACCTTCGTGCCATGCGAGTCGGGGATATCCTGACGGTGAAGATCGTGGAAAATCACAAGGGTTCCAAATCGGCCGATACGTCGGCTGAGCGCGATTCCACGATCGACCACAGTCTGGGCGGGACGGGCATGGGCTTCATCGGGATCCCCGGCGTGCGGCTCAGCTCCAATACGCGACAAGGGTTCGGCATCGACGCCAGCGCCAAGAACAAGTTCGGCGGAAAGGGTGCAACGAGCCGGACCGACACCTTGACCGGCACCCTGTCCGCGATGGTGGCGGAGGTGCTGCCCAACGGCGATCTGCGCATCGAGGGGCATCGCGAGGTGACGGTAAACAGTGAAAAGCAACTCATGACGCTGAGCGGCATCGTCCGACGTGTGGATGTCGATACCAAGAACCAGGTCCTGTCCAGCGCGATCGCCGACGCGAAGATCGAGTACTCAGGCCTCGGGGTGGTGGACGACGTGCAGCGGCCGGGATGGTTTACGCGCATCTTGGATTGGGTCTATCCGTTCTAATCGGGGGGAACTGAGCACGTGAGCCGACGATATCCATGGGCTGCGACTCCGATGCGCTTGCTGGTGGCCAGCGGGGTGGTTCGGAACGCCGACGAATGGCCGACCGATTGGGTGCGAGCCTATACGCCGCCCGCGGCGAGATCGATCGATGCGCGACCGCGCGGGACCGCGCCGGTCCCTCAGGCGGTCCGTGCTCCGGCGCCATCGGCGGCGCCGCGCCGGGATGCTTCGCCGCGCGGCTTGATGACCAGGCTGTGGGTCGTGGCGGTGCTGGTCGCGCTCGTCGTGACGCTGGCCGCGAGGACCGCGCATGCGGTCCGCATCAAGGACATCGGCTCCATCGAAGGCGTGCGTGAAAATCAGCTCATCGGCTATGGACTGGTCGTCGGATTGGATCGGACGGGGGACATGGTGATCGGCGGCCAGTTTACGATTCAAGCCATGATGTCCATGCTGAACAAGATGGGCATCAATCTGGTCATCGACCCGATTCAGCTCCTCACCCGCAATATCGCGTCGGTGATGGTGACGGCGAAGCTGCCGCCGTTCTCCAAGCCCGGGATGCAGATCGACGCACTCGTGTCTTCGATGGCCAACGCGAAGAGCTTGCAAGGGGGCACGCTTCTGCTGACGCCGCTCAAAGCGCCCAATCAACAGGTTTTTGCGGTCGCGCAGGGACCGGTCTCGATCGGAGGATTCGTCGGCGGAAGCGGAGGACCGGGCGGCAGCACGGTGGTCAAGAATCACCAAGCCGCGGGGACGGTGCCGAGCGGCGCCATCATCGAACGGGAGGTCGTGGTCGACCTGGACAGTTGGGAGTCCGTGACGATCATGCTGCGACAAGTGGACTTTACGACGGCCATTCGCGCGGCGGACGCCGTGAACGCGGTGTTCGGACCGGGGACGGCGGTGCCCGTCAACGGAGGCGCGGTGAAAGTCGCGGTGCCGGCGGAGTTCCGCGGTCGTGTCGCGCCCTATATCGCGGCGATCGAAGGTCTTGATGTGCAGGTGGATCTCGCGGCCAAGGTGGTCGTAAACGAGCGGACCGGCACGATTGTGCTCGGCGAGAGCGTGCGGATCTCGACCTGCGCAATCTCGCACGGCAACCTCACGATCGCGGTCAAGAACACCTTGAACGTGTCGCAGCCGCCCGCGCCCCTGATTGGGTCGACCGGCGGGCAGACGACGATCACACCGGACGTCCAAACCGAGATCAGGGAGCAGGAAGCGAGGCTCGTCGTGATCGACCAAACCGTCACGCTCGGGGATGTGGTCCAGGCGCTGAACGCGGTCGGGGTGACGCCTCGCGATCTGGTGGCGATCCTGTCCGCCCTCCGATCGTCGGGGGCCCTCCAGGCGACGCTGGAAATTATCTGACGCACCACGAGAGGGACTCACACGATGGACGATATGAGAGGGCTCCCATCCCTTGCCGCACCGGACATCTCGCTGTCCTTGGTTCCCAGTGCCCTGCGCCCCGCTTCCAAGGGGAAGGAGGCTGGGGGGACCAGCATCCGGGAAGCCGCCCAACAATTCGAAGCCTATTTTCTCGGCTATCTCATGGGGGTGATGCGAGAAACCGTTCCCGACGGACCGTTCGGCAGCAAGGCCGCCAAGGCCTTTTATTCCTTTTACGACGCGGAGATCGGACGAGTGGCCGCCCAGTCCGGGGGGCTCGGGTTGGCCAGGATGCTGGAAGGCGGCTTGGTCTCGGCCTCACCGGAACAACAGGCCGCTGAAGGGTTCAAGTCTTCAGCAGCCTCGACCGATACGACTACTGGGAAGCTCAACGGAATATCCGGGGCGCCGCCGACCGATTCAGGCCCCGCCGTGAGGGGAGGAGCCCGCGATGGAGATTTCTAGACATGGGCGCATCGACGATCTCGGCAAGCTCTTGTTGGGCGTGCAGGCATCGGAGCGTCCGACCTCCAAGAAACCTGCGGATTCGCAACACCAAGACCGGGATCGAATCGAGATTTCGGATGCGGCCAAGGAACTGCAGCGCGTGCGGGAGTTGACCCATGCGGAGGGCGCCACGCGGAGCGAGAGAGTGGCGCAACTCAAGCAGGCCGTGGAAAACGGAACCTATACCGCAACGGGGCGCACCGTCGCCGAACGAATGATTCGGCACACGCTCGTCGAAAGCGTGTTGTAAGCCATCTCGACCGAGGCCCTCGCCCGGAGCAACCTCATGGATGCCGCGCCCACGCCCGTTCTCGAACTCGTCGAGGTCTTGCACCAGGAAATCGCCCATCTTCAGTCCCTGGCCCGGGTGGCCGCGGAAGAGCAGGGAGCCCTCCGGCGGTTGGCCGTGCCGGCGTTTGAAACGGTGAACCAACAGCGCCTGCAGACGCTCGAGTTGCTCCACGTGCTTGAGACGAGACGAGCGGCGATCCTGGCGGACCTGGCCCGGCAGTGGGGAGTGGACGAACATGCCGTCACGCTGTCGATGGTCATCGACCGCGTCGGACGGGAAGTCAGCCGGACACTGCTCGGGCAGCAGCGCGAAATGGATCGGCTCGTGGATGCGGTCCGCCAGTTGATGGCGGTGAACCGGTTGGCGATGAGCAAGTTGGTGGACTTCATCCAGCAGACGCTGGCTTCCGCGCGGCCGGCCTCGGGGCCCGACGCCGGTTATTCGGAGTCCGGGACGAGAATTGCCGCGCGTGCCAGCGGACGGGTGTTGGCGCAGCAGGGGTGACCCATGAGCCTGACCGGCATCTTCGACATCGGGAAGAGCGGGCTGTTCGCCTCGCAGAAGGGGCTGAGCGTCACCAGTCACAACATCGCCAACGTCCATACCCCGGGCTATGCACGCCAGGAGGCGGTGCTGGCCGAGCGGGGCCCCGTCGACGGGCATCCGGGCCAAGTCGGCACCGGGGTCGAAGTCGCCCAGATCCGCCGTCAGGTCAACTCGTTCGTCGAACAGTCCTTACTCAACTCCCGGGAACTGTTGGGCCGCTTCGACGCCGCCCGCAGCGGACTCCTTCAAGTGGCGGGCGCGCTGGCGCCTTCCACCGAACTTGGAATCGCCGCCGGGCTGAACGACTTTTTTCAGGCTCTTCAGGATGTGAGCACGAACCCGGCCGATCCGACGGCCCGGACGGTGCTCCTCTCGAAAGCGACCACGCTGGCGAACCGCCTGAATCAGACGGCTGTGGAAATGGACCGTCAACGGGTCCAGCTCGACACGGAGATTCGTCAGCGCATCGTTGAAGTCAACGCCCTGACCGCAAAAATATCCGAACTCAATCAGCAGATCGGCGGCGCCGAGGTCAGCGGACAACAGGCCAACGATTTGCGGGACCAGCGCGGGCGGTTGCTGGGTGACCTGGCGAATCTGATCGACATCTCGACGATCGAGGATCAGATCGGCCAGGTGACCGTGTTCGCCGGGCGAGGCCAGGTGCTGGTGGCCGGAGCGCAGTCCTTCCGGTTGGTGGGAGTGCCGAACCCGGGCAACGGCGGACTGGTCGATATCCGCTACGATTCCGGGGCGGGGCCCGTGACCGACCTGACGAGCGTCATCGATAGCGGGCGCCTGAAAGGGTTGCTGGACCTGCGCGACCAAGAGATCCCGAATGCGTTGGCTTCGTTGGATACCCTGACGTCCACGCTGGTGAGCCAGGTCAACGCACGGCATCAAGCCGGTTTCGGCCTGGACGGATCCACCAATCTGAACTTCTTCGCGCCCGCGGGCACGACGGCGCGTGACGTGGCGGTGGCGCTGGCGGACGGCCGCCAGGTAGCCGCATCCTCGACGGCGAGCGGCGTGCCGGGCAACAACCTCAACGCGCTGGCCCTGGCGGCGCTGCAAACGACGTCGTTGGCGGCGCTCAGCGGCGCGACCTTCGGGGGGTACTTCGGAGCCTTGGTCAGCGGGGTGGGATCGTCGGCACAGTCCGCCGAGCGGGACTTGGAGGCCCAGGACATCGTTCATGAACAGCTGGAAGCCAGACGAGCGGAGGTATCCGGGGTGTCTCTGGACGAAGAACTGGTGAACATGATTCAACAGCAGCGGGCCTTCCAGGCGGCATCGAAGGTGATCGTCACGGCCGACGAGATGCTGCAGACCCTGCTATCGCTCAAACGATAGCGCCACAGCAGTCCGCGGAGACGCACGAAGAGGGATGGACGATGCGAGTGGCCGATAGCCAGATCATGGGCCTGCTGACCGGGAACCTCGGGCGGACCAGAAGCCGGATGTTCGCGGCGCAGGAACAACTCTCCACGCAGAAGCGGGTGTCGCAGCCCTCTCAGGACCCCGTGGCCTACGGCCAGGTTCTGGAGGAGCGCGCCGAACAATCCCGCGTTCGACAATGGGGCCGCAATGTGCTGTTCGGCTCCCAACGACTCGAGCTGGCCGACCGCATGCTGAGCCAAACCTCCTCGGTCTTGACCCGCATCAAAGAACTGGCCGTTCAGGCAAGGAGCGACACGGTCAGTCCCGAGAACCGCCAGGCGATTGCTCAAGAGGTGCGCCAGTTACAGCGACACGTGGTCCAATTGGCCAACAGCGAGATCAACGGTCAAGCGATCTTCGGGGGCACGAGGACCGACGCGGCTCCGTACGTGCTCGGCGCGGGCGATACGGTCACCTATCAGGGCAACACTGAAACGCAGTCGATCGCCGTGGGGGAGGGGGTGACCATCCAAGTGCTGATTCCGGGCGGGGAGGTGTTCTCCGGTCCGACGGTTAACCTGTTCGACGACATTCGAGACCTGCTGACGGCGCTGGAGGCGAACGACGGCCCGGGAATCGAAACGGGGATCGGCCGCATGGATCAGGCCGTCGCGCAAGTCACCACGGTCCAAGGTCAGATCGGAGGGTTGGTCAATCGCTTGGAGACGACCCAGGCGTGGTTGGACCAATCGGACACACTGCTTTCGCAAACGATCTCGGAGAACGAGGATGCCGATCTGGCCCGCGCCATTACCGAGTTGCGCCTCCAGGAGGTGGCGCTCGAGGCCACTCAAGCGACGTTGAGCCGCGTGTTCGAGACCTCCCTGTTGAAGTTTCTTCGATAACCCGGCCGCTCAAGTTCCCGTCCGATCCGACCGATACCCTAACCGAGGCCAGAACGGCCTCTTAGCCAAGGATGGCATCGATGCTGGCATTGACGCGCAAGCGTGGGGAGGCGATCACAATCGGGGGCGACATTCGGGTCGTCGTCCTGCAAGTGAACGGAGGGGCGGTGCGACTTGGCATCGAGGCGCCTCGATCGGTCGCGGTCCATCGAGACGAGGTGTACAGCCGGATTCTCGAACAGAATCGTCTGGCGGCCGCGATGCCCCTGCCGGCGCCGCTGCTCGCCGCCGTTCCCGGCAATAAGCGGACGCGCACCGTGCGAATTCAAGTGGCCGGAGGCGCGCCGCTTCGGACGGTCTCGGGGGCGCACACGCATGATGACCACCATTCACACTAGTCGATTCGGGGAGCTGACGATCGCCGCCAACGCGATCCTGACGCTGCCGTCCGGGATGATCGGGTTTCCCGGCTCGACTCGTTTCGTCGTGCTCGACCACTTCCGCCCGGCGCCCTTCAAATGGTTGCAGTCGGTCGAGGAGGCGGATCTGGCGTTTGCCATCATGGACCCGGTCGATCTGGCCTGCGACTATCGCATTACCTTGACCGAGGAAGACGCCCGGGACCTCGGGCAACACGAGGAGGATGAGTACGCAGTCTTCGTCGTCGTGACCGTTCGCTCTGCCGACGCCGACGGAACGACGGCGAATCTACGCGGCCCGGTCATCGTCAATCTGCGAACCAGGATCGGCAAGCAAGTGGCGCTGGCGGAGGATCTGCCCACGCGCTTTCCGGTGTTTGCCCCTCCGCTGCCGGGTGCGGCTCACGCGGGATCGCCGACGGCCGCGGGCAGCGTGGCGCCGTGACGCCGCGGCTGCCGAGACGCACATTCGTCACGATCGAAGGCCCACAACCTGAGGGGACCATGAGTAAGTCCGTCGTGAAAACGAAGATTCCGATCGCGCAACTGGCGGTCGGCATGCTCGTGACCGGAATGGATCGGCCATGGTACGCCACGCCGTTTCTTTCCCATCGAATGACGATCACCAAGGAAGCGGAAATCGCCACCCTCAAGGCCTGCGGTGTGAAAATGGTCGAAGTGGAAGTGACGGACACGTCCGTCGAGGCTCCGCCGCCGGCCTCTTCACCGGTGGCGGACTCGGTTGACCGCGGCGCCGCCGTCGCCCGCCAGGGGGCGGGTCACGCTGCCGGGTCGGCCGCCGGCGAGCCGAAGACCTGCGGACCGTCAGGTCCAGCCGTCGAGCCGGACAAGGTCCCCTTCCTCGACCGACGCACGTCGGCTCCGGTTCGCGAAACCGAGGTCGCGGAGATCTTCCGTTCATCCCAGGGGGACGGGCCGCCGACGCCCTTCGAGGAGGAATTGCGCGCGGCCCAGGCAGGGTATGAGGAAGCCAGGGCGGCGGTGCAGACCGCGATGGCCCAGGCCAAGACGGGGCGGGCGTTCGAGCTGGAAGCCGTGAGCCGAGCGGTCGGGCGGCTGGCCGACAGCATTCTCCGTAACCCCCACGCGCTCGCCAGCCTGTCGCGACTGAAGAGTCACGACGAGTACACCTACTATCATTCCGTGAATACCTGTGTGCTCGGCATGGCGTTGGGACACCAGTGGCGGATGAGCCGCGAGATGCTGAAGAAGCTTGGGCTGGGCGTGTTGTTGCACGACGTGGGAAAGACGCAAGTCCCCGCCGATCTGTTGAACAAAGTGGGTCGGCTCGAAGCGAGCGAAACGGAACTCTTGAAGCAGCACGTCCTCCGCGGCGTGGAGTATCTCACGGAGACGCTCAAGCTCCCCGAGGACATCCTGCTGCCGGCCCTCGAGCATCACGAACGCATGGACGGATCGGGGTATCCGCACGGACGGAAACGCCCGGAGTTGTCCGAATTCGGGCTCATTGCCGGGGTCGTGGACGTGTACGATGCGTTGACGAGCGATCGTCCCTATCGAAAAGCGGTCTCCCCTCACCAGGCGCTCCAGACGCTGTACGATCTCTCGCGCCGCGCGCAATTGGACGCGGCGTGCGTCGAGCGGTTCATTCGCTGCATGGGCATCTATCCCGTCGGCTCCTGCGTCAAGCTGAGCACCGGGGAAATCGGCGTGGTGTCCAAGATCAATCCGACGCAGACGCTGAATCCGGTCGTTGTGATCGTCCGTGATTCGACCTCCGGTGTGGTGGGTCGCCCTCGCCTTTTCGACCTGGCGCTGCAATCGGGGAACGCCGTCAAGCGGATTACCGAGGTGGTCCAGCCCTCGATGGTGGGCGTGGTTCCCAACGACGTGCTCAACGCGGTGCAGTTCGCGAGCCCCAGGCAGCACGCCGCCTAGCGTCGTTTCTGCCGACCCCACCCGGCAGTTTCTTCCCGTCCCGATCCCGATCGAATGCCCGCGCAATGGCAAATCCCGATCCATCGCGCCCTTCAGCCGTACGAGGTGATGGCCCGAAGTTTGCTCACAGACGACGGGGGCACGACGAGCTTTCACGACAAGGGGACACTCCCGATGGCGCTGCTCACAATCGGACGGCACACTCAGATCATTCTCACCGGTGGGGCGGGGTTCATCGGCGCTCACCTGACCAGGCGCCTCCTCACCGACGGCATTCGGGTGACGGTGTTGACGCGGCGAGCCGGGACGACGCGCGCCCGGGAGTTGGTCTCGTTGGGCGCTGTGATCGTGGAGGGAGACCTGACGAAGGACCTGGGGGAGTCGAGCCGGCAGGCCCTTCCCTCGCAGGCGCTCTTCTTTCATTTCGCGGCCGATACCTCGGTCGAGGGGCCGGGAGTCCGAGCCGTCAATGTTGAGGGAACCTGGCGGGCGTTGGAACTGGCCGAACGCCTCGACTCACTGCAGTTCGTGTTTGCCAGCAGCATCGAGGCGCAGGGACCGGCACGAGACGTCGTGGCACCGCTGTCGGAAGCGGCCCCCTGTCGCCCGGTGTCCGCCTACGGTCGATCGAAGCTCGAGGCCGAGGCGCTGGTTTCCGCCTGGGCAACCAGGACCGGTCGGAAGGCGCTGACGCTGCGGATCGGCAATACCTACGGGCCCGGGAGTCCCTGGCTGCTGCCATCCTTCCTGACTCTCTGTTTGGGGCGCGCGTCGCTTCCGGCCAACTGGGAGGAACTGCGGCATCGGACGTTTCAGCCCTTGTACGTCGAGGATCTTGTCGACGCCATCGTGCGCAGCGCGGCCGGGCGCTTGGAGGGTGTGTACAACGTCACGGGTGACGCCACGATTTCGTTGGACCGATATCTCGATCGGCTGGCCGGGGTCCTGGCCGTTCGCGAGCTGCTCCCGTCCAAGCTCCGCCGTCCGGAGAGCCCGGCCGGGCCGCGCTCCTCGACGGCGCCGGATCTCGCCTATTTCCTTATGGGCGACGGAGAGGGACGGCATCGGATCTACGACAATCGAAGACTGCAGGCGGCGGTCGGCTCCTATGTGCGTTGGTCGCTTCCGAGGGGGCTGGCCGCCACGCTGGCCTGGTACCGCGACAGCGGTCATTGGGAAGCGCTTCTGAAGGCGGCTCACCTACAAGGGGAACAGGTATGCACGTCACACTGATTTTCCCGGGGATCGCGCTACCGGGATTCGGCAGCTACCGGACCAAGCGATCGATCGAAGCGAATTTCATCGATCACGGGCTCGCCTCCCTCAGCGCCGCGGCCAAGGCGCAGGGGCATACGGTCGACCTGATCGATCTGCGAACCCTCCAGGGATGGGAGCAGTTTCGCCAGGAAGTCCGACGCCGCGCCACCACGGTGTGGGGCATGACCTCTTGGAGCCTGCACTATCCTGATGCCGTCCGGGCGATACGGATCATCAAAGAGGAGAAGGACGACGCCGTGGTCATCTTGGGCGGGGTCCACGCGACGGTGCAGTTTCAGCAGGTCGCGGCCAATCACCTGATCGATCATATCATCACGCAAGAAGGCGAGATCAGCTTCCCGAAACTCCTTCGCTCGCTGGAGGAGGGGCGGACCGCGGAGCGGGTGATCGTCGGGGAGGGACCCGTGCTGGACGAGATCCCCTGGGTGGATCGCGACCTCTTCGACATGGCGGGCGAGCTGGAAACACCGATGGTCCACGGGCTTCCGACACCGTTCGTGACGACCAACGCAGGACGCGGGTGCCCCTTCAAGTGCAACTTCTGCCAACCGGCCGAACGGGCGGTGTTCGGGAACCGCGTGAAGATGCGGAGCCCCGGCAATGTGATCGACGAATTGCGCTATCTGAAACAGCGCTTTGGGTTCCGGAGTTGGATGGCGCACGACGACCTGTTCTTCATCAATCACCGCTGGACGCGGGAGTTTTGCGGCCTCTACACGGCGGCCGGCTTCACCGAGCCGTACATTTGCCAGATGCGCGCGGATCTGATCTGCCGCTATCCCGACGTGGTGCGGCGGATGGCCGAATCGGGGCTGGCCTGGGCGATGATCGGATTCGAAAGCGGAAGCCAGCGCGTCCTGGATTTGTTCGAGAAGGACACCACGGTGGCGGAAAACTTCAAGGCGGCCGAAATCTGCAAAGAGTACGGGGTCAAGATCTGGGCCAACATGATGTTCGGAGCGCCGGGTGAGACGCGGACCGAAACGATGGAGACGGTGCGGATGATTTGGGCGATCAAGCCGGACCACCTGAGCACCAGCTTCTTCACGCCGACTCCGGGCAGCGGGATGGCCATGGATCTGGAGCGGAAGGGCCTCATCATGGTGGATCCGTACAGCGGCTCCTGTCGCACGCCGAACGAGGCGAAAACCGTCGGGACGGATTACGAATGGCTGAATCAGGCCATCGCCTTGGCTCATCGCGAACGATCGGAGGAGGGGCTGGCCGCCCTCGCGGCGTTGCCCGCTCATCCTCAGGAGGCGTCATGCGTATCGCATTGATCAATACCCCGTCGTTGACGCGCCGACCGGTCAGCCGGAGCATGGCGGGCGGCCTGGGGTTCGACGGCAGCGAGCAGATGCTGTTGCCGCCTCTGGATCTGGCGCTGATGGCCGCCACGCTTCGTCGGGCCGGAGAGACGGTCGAAGTGATCGATGCGGATCCGCTCCGTCTGGACGAGCGTGGCGTCTACGCCCGCTTGGACGGGCAGGCTTGGGATGTCCTCATCGCCTCCGTGTCTCTGCCGTCCCTTGAGGCCGATGCCGCGTTCCTCGCGGAATTGCGGCGGCGCCATCCCTCGGCCAGGATCTTCGCGAAAACGCTCATTCGCGATGCCAGGGGCTTGGAGCTGTTGCTCCGCACGAGCGGGGCCGACCTCGCGATTCACGGCGAGGCCGAGTTGTCCATCGGTGATCTCATTCATGACCGAACGCGGGGAGGGACCGCCCGGCTGGAATCCGATCCGGCCGGGAGCGGGACTCGCCTTCGCTTCGACGCAGGGGAGCCGATCCCCGACCTCAATCAGTTGCCGCTGCCCGCGCGCGACCTCCTGCCGAACGACCGGTACGTGTATCCGCTGCTCGGCGCACCGGTGGCGACGCTGCAGACCAGCCGCGGCTGTCCCTATCCCTGCGGATACTTCTGCCCCTATCCGTTGGTGGAGGGAGTGAAGTGGCGCGCGCAATCCGCGGAGCGTGTTGCCGAAGAAATCAAGCAGGTGGTCGAAACGTTCGGCATCACGAAGATCTACTTCCGCGATGCGACCTTTACGTTGAATCAGGAGCGCATTGCCCGACTGTGCGCCCTGATCACACAGGCTGGGTGGAAGTTGGAGTGGGTCTGTGAGACGCGGGTGGATTGCCTGAGCGAGTCGTTGCTGGGCACGATGCGAGCCGCAGGCTGCATCGGCATTCTCATCGGCGTCGAAACCGGCGACGAGGGGGTGATGCATCTGCGCGATGGCAAAAAAGGCCTCACGGTTCCCAAGCTCGCGCAGGTGCGCGAGGCCGCGCGTCGCCTGGGGATTCGAGTGCATTTCCTGCTGATCGTCGGGTTGCCTCAGGAGACGCGAGAGTCGATCGTGGCCACGTACGATCTCATTCAGCGGCATCGGCCTGATACGGTGGGGGTGACGATCATTACGCCCTATCCGGGCACGCCTCTGTACGAAGACGCGCTCCGCGAGGGGTGGATCGACTCTCTGGAAGCCCGAGACTACGGGGGGCATCAGATCCCCATGCACACCCCGCATCTGACGCGTGAGGACCTGGTGATCGGCAAGCGGTTTCTGGAGGAAGGCTTCGATCTCTTGCGGCGGCAGGTGGGAGCCGAGGGGTCGGCCTCGATCGAAACTGCGGCCGCGCGCCACTACGAGCAGCTGCTCCGCTGGGCCTACCGGTTGGAGGGCATGGCCACGAGCGTCCAGCAGGCTCTGTCGCTCGCGTCTTCCGGTCCGGCCATGGTGGTCACCCAGCCGCCTGCCGCCGCGCCTCACGCGGCTTCCGCGCCGCCTCGGCCGTCCTCGGTCGCGGTGAGTGTGGTGGTGCCGACGTACAACCGCCGGTCGATTTTACGGAAAACGCTCTTGGCCTATTCGTCGCAGACATTGGCGCCCGATCAGTTCGAGGTGCTCATCGTCGACGACGGATCGACCGACGACACGACGGCCATGGTGCGGGCGTTCAAGGCGCCCTTTGCGTTACGCATGCTGGCCCAATCCCACCAAGGTCCGAACGCCGCGCGTAATCTAGCCATTCGGGCCGCCCAAGGCGAAGTCGTGGTGCTGACCGGGGACGACATGATTCCCGAGCCGAATTTTCTGGAGGAGCATCTCAAGTTCCATCGCTCGCATCCCGGAGAGACCGAGGCGATGCTCGGATTCATCGATTGGTCGCCGGAATTGCCCATCACCCGATTCATGCGATACATCGTCGCGCCCGAAGGGGGACAGCAGTTCGCCTTTCACGCGGTGAAAGGAGGGAAAGCGGATTTCCGGATGTTCTATACCAGCAACGTGTCGCTCAAGCGAGCCCTGTTGGCCAGGCAGGCATGCCTCTTCGATACGGATTTTGCCTTTCCCGCCTACGACGATGTGGAATTCGGCTACCGCCTGGCGCAACAAGGGCTCCAGCTCAATTTCAATACCAGGGCGATCGCCAAGCACCATCACGCGATCACGCCGGCGTCATTCGCGGAACGCCAGCGAAAGGCGGGGCAGATGGCCGCGCTGCTGGCGCGCAAACACCCGGCGCTCGACAAACTCATGCTCAACGTCGCCGAGGTGGCTTCCTCTTCTGTGCAGAACGGCATGGACCTCATACGGAGGCTGCTCGAGGTGATCGAGGAGGTCGAAAAGCCGGCGGAACCGGCGCTGAACGCCATTCAGGCCCAGGGCATGGGATTTGGCTCGTATTATGCGAGGACCGTCTTGTATCCCTTGTACTCCACCCTCTTGACCCTCGCCTATCAGGAGGGAATCCGCGCGGCTTTGCGGGGGCCGCGGGCGACAAGCCCAAGCGAAGCCGGCGCGCCTCCGATGGGGAAGCGTGTCACCGCCTCGATCATCATCCCGGTTTTCAACAAAGTGGACTTGACCCGCCAATGTCTGCTCGCGCTCGCCCAGGTGACCACCGATGTCGAGTATGAAGTTATCGTGGTCGACGACGGCTCGACGGATGGAACGCAGGCGTTCCTCCAAACCCTCGAAGGCGACGTTCAGATTCTCCGGAACGAGCGCAACAGCGGGTTCGCGAAGAGCTGCAACCGCGGGGCGGCGGCTGCGCGCGGGCGATACTTAGTCTTTCTGAACAACGACACCATTCCGCTCACGGGGTGGCTCAGCGCCCTGGTGTCGGAAGCCGACGCGCATGACGACGTGGCGGCCGTCGGGAGCAAATTGCTCTACCCGGATGGAACGATTCAGCATGCGGGGGTAGTGTTCTCCAAACTGTTCTTTACCCCCTATCACATCTACAACGGGTTTCCGGGCGATCACCCGGTCGTGAATCGACGTCGGGAGTTCGATTGTGTCACGGCGGCGTGCGTCCTGTTCCGACGAGAGGCCTTCGAATCGGTGCGCGGGTTCGACGAGGGGTACCGCAACAGCTTCGAGGACGTCGATCTCTGTCTCAAGGTTCGCGAGCAGGGCTGGCGGGTCGTGTATCAGCCCGCCAGCACGCTCTATCATTTGGAGAGCCAGAGTCCGGGACGCAAGGCCCACGACGCGGAGAATGCCGAACGGTTGCGCACGAGATGGGCGCATCAATGGTGGCGGCCGGATGAGGATCTCCACTACGTCGCGGATGGCTATGCCCACCGGATTTTCGATCGAGACGGCCGGTCCACGATGCGGTTGGAGCCGCTGAACGATCCCGCGACACGCGGACAGTGGGAAGTGGTCGCCGACCTCCAGCGACTGGCCCGACGTCAGGACCCGGACGCCGTGCGCACCCTCCTGGGCAGGCCCGAATGTTGGCCGGCCGACGTGGTGACGTTGCAGTGGGCGGCGAATGTCTGTTGCCTGGTCGGGATGGCCGATCGGGCACCCGCCTACTGGGACCGAATCCTGGCGTTGGGCGAAGATGCGTTCGCCCGAGTCGCGCTGGCTCAGCACAGCTTGGAATCAGGGCGAATGGACGAGGCCGCCCGACACCTCGACGCGGCCCTCACGCATATGCCCGAGAACGGGCAGGCGTGGTTCTTACGCGGCGTCCTGAGCATGCAGCAGCAGGACTTCGCTGCGGCAGCGAACGCGTTCGAGCGAGGCTGGCGCCAGGGGGCGGATCCCCGCAAGGCGCAATTGGGCATGTGCATGGCCGCGATCGGGCAAGGGCGTCCGGAGGCGGCTTGGGAGGTTTCACGATGCCTGATCGACGCGTTCCCCGACGATCAGGAAGTCGTGCATTGGCTGGTGCGGGCGGGGGCCGCGCTCGAACGATGGGAAGCGCTTGCCGAAGCGCTCGGTCGGTACGTCGCCCGCAACCCCGCGGACCTCTCGGCGCGGTTCGCCTATGCTGGCGCGCTCGTGCGGTTGGGACGACCGGATGCCGCTCGGCAAGAGCACGATACGATCCGCGCCCTCAACCCCGGTTTTGAGGGGCTAGCCGACCTGGCCAAGGCGGTGAGCAGACGGGAACTGTGCGGGGCGACGCGGGGTCGGTCCTGACGTGACATCGCGCAAACGGGCGATCCTCATTCAACTGGCGCGATTGGGCGACCTCGTGCAGTCGCTGCCGGCCTACGTCGGCATCCGGCGCGCGCATCCGGGCGTCTCGATCGACGTCTTGTGCCCAGTCCCGCTGACGCCGATCGCGGACCTGTTTCCCGCCGTCGGGCGGGCGCTCGGATGGGACGGAGGGCGTTGGCGCGAATGGGGGTGTCGTTGGGAGCACGACGCGCAGGGCGTGTGCGGTCAAGCCGCACAGTATCTCACCGCGCTGGTATCCCATCGTTATGACGTCGCCTACAACCTCAATCAACACGGTCGTGCGATTGTGGCGGCGCATCTCTGCGCGTCCCGGGTGCGGGGCCCCGGAGCCGGCGGCGTGCTGTCGACGATCGTACCGCCGTGGGCGGCTTATCTGCGCCACGTGGCGGCAACCAGGGGCGTCAACCGCGTTCACCTTGCTGATGCGTTCTGCGGTTTGTGCGGTGTGCGGCCGCCTTCGGTGCCCCCGCGGTTGGAGGTTCGTGACACGGTCTTGCCGGCCGACCTCTCCGCCATCGGGAGTTCCGGCGGCTGTTGGATTGCACTGGCCGTCGGCGCGGGCGACGCCGAACGGGTGGTTCCTCCGGAAGTGTGGCGGCGCTGGATCGCCGAGTTTCTGGCGGCGGACTCCTCAGGGCAGGTCGTGCTCGTGGGCGCCGGAGCGGAGCGGGATGCCGCGCGCGCGATTCAAGACGGTCTGACCGGTTTGCAACTCGGCCGGGTATGGGACACTACCGGGAGATTGTCGCTCGCGCAATTGGCGGTGTGTTTGCAGCGGTGTCGATGGGTGCTGGGCGGCGATACGGGGCCGATGCATCTCGGAGCCGCGCTCGGGGCCCGCGCCATGGGGTGGTATGTCGCCCGGGCTCGCGTGCATGAAACGGGTCCGTATGGAGCCGGACACGCCGTGTGGCAAGCGGAGCCGTCCGTGGGAGGCGGTCCGCGGCATTGGCCGATCGAGGCAAGTCTTGCGCTGCTCCTGGACGGAGCGGGAGATCCCGTGGTGCCGGGATGGTCGCTCTGGCAGAGCCGTTTTGACGAGTGGGGCACCATGTACTCGTCTCCGAGGGAAGACGACGCGGATGCGGCTCGTCAACGTGAAGCCGTGTGGCAGGCGCTGCACCCTGTCGTGACGGAGGTGACGTCGTGACGAGAATGGAATCGAATCTTCAGCAGCTTGGGGGCAGTCCAGGGGAGTTGGCCGGACGTCTGCGGCAGGCGGAAGGGGGGGCTCTGGCGCTGGTCCAGTCTCGCTCCGGTCACCCGACCGCGAAGGCCGGAGCGCGATGGGTGCATAGCGCCTACGATCCCGTGGCCGAGAGTCGTCTGTGGGCCGAGGCGCAGCAAACGAGCTGGAAGGACGGCGAGGTGGCGGTGGTGCTCGGGGTGGGACTGTTGTATCACGTCGAGGCCTTGCGCGATCGCGCGGGACGCGAACGGACGATCGTCGTGGTCGTGCCGGACCTTCGCGAATGGCGGGATGCCTGCGAGGCCCGGGACTGGGGCACGTGGGCCTCCGAAATTTGCTGGCTCTCCGGGCCTGTCGCCACGGTGGCCCGTGAGTTGGCCGGGTTGGGCGCGCCGCTCCGATTGCTCCCTTACGGTCCCGCGGCTTGCCTGCACGAGGAGTATTATCGCGCGCTCGAAGCCGGTCTTCGGGACATCCTGGCGGCGCAAGCGAGCGGGCGCGTGCACGTGGCCGTCGTGGGCCCCGTCTATGGCGGCTCGCTCCCGATCGCTCGCTATGTCGTTTCGGCCATGGAACAACTTGGGCACCGGGTCACCTGGGTCGACCATTCGCTCCACCACGCGAGTTATGAAGCCATGGGGGCGATTCAGTCCCGGCGGAATCAACAAATCCTACAAGGCGGCTTCGGGGATCTCTTGGCACGGTTCACCCTGGCACGCATTGCGGAGGATCCTCCGGATCTGGTGCTGGCGCTGGCGCAGGCACCGATGTCGTTGGGAGTCCTCCAACAGCTGAGGAGCAAACAATTTCTGCGGGCCATCTGGTTCGTCGAGAATCACCGGCACTTGACGTACTGGCAGCAGGTCGCCGGCGGCTATGATTACTGGTTCGTCATCCAACGAGGGGCTTGTCTGGACGCCTTGCGTGCCGCCGGGGCCAACCACGTCTCGTACTTGCCGATGGCGGCCGACCCGACGGTACACCGCCCGATGGAACTGTCGGAGGCCGAGCTCAGGGAGTTCGGCTCGGACGTCTCCTTCGTCGGCGCCGGATATGGGAACCGACGGGACATCTTGCCGTCCCTGCTGACGCCGGAGTGGAGCTTCAAGATTTGGGGGAACGAGTGGGAGGGAGCAGACGCGCTGCGCCCGGTGCTGCAGCGCGACGGCGGGCGCGTCGACACGATCACCTGCATGAAGATCTTCAACGCCAGCACGATCAATCTCAACGTGCACTCCCATACCGGCCGCGGATTCGACCCGGAGGGCGATTTTGTCAACCCGCGGACCTTCGAACTCGCCGCATGCGGAGCGTTTCAGCTCCTCGACCGCCGGACCCTGTTGCCCGAGTTGTTCGAGGATCACGAGCTTGCCGCCGTGTCCTCCTCGGAGGACTTGCCCGCCCACGTTCGGCGATGGCTCCACGACGGGCCGGGCCGTGATGCCATACGCGCGGCCGCGCGCGCTCGAGTGTTGTCGAACCATACCTATGTGCATCGCGCCAAGGCCTTGCTCAGCGAAGTCGGGGTGAGCGAGCCGGATCGAATTGGCGCATTGTTACGGGGAGCGCGAGAGGCGGAGCGGTTGATCGAGCGCACGGGCGACTGTCCTGAACTGGCGTCCCTCCTGTGCGCCCCCGCCTCGCGCCAGCGTGTGGAACTGAGGGACGTAGCGGCCGAGATCCGAAGAAAGGGACCAACGGCGCGGTTGAGCCAGGCGGAACTCCTGATTCTCATGCTCGACGAGTATCGATGCGAAACGCGGGATGTGGCATGAGCCGGAAGGTGCTCATCCTGAACGTGACTCGCATGGGGGACCTCATTCAAACGGGGCCCCTGATCGCTCGGTTGCGATATGAATGGCCCGGTGTCGAGGTCGACCTGGTGGTGGACCGCCAATTTGAGCCCGTGGCGAGGCTCTTGGACGGGGTGCGGCATGCCCATGCCTATGATTTCAGCCGGCTGGGTCACGAGTGCCGGGTGATGAGCCGGGACGTGGTCGAGCTCTATCGTCAGGTGAAGGCCTGGGCGGCGCCGCTGCTGGACGAGCGATACGACCGTCTGGTGAACTTGACCTTCACGCGTCGCAGCGGGCTCCTGGCCAGCTATCTTCAGATTCCTGACGTGCGGGGGGTCGTCAGCGCTCCCGACGGATCCACATCCATTCGAAATCCCTGGCTGGCCTACTTCACGGATCTGCACCACTATCGACGATTCAATCGGTTCAACTTGGTCGACCTCTATGCGTTGGGAGGCAGCGGGGTGGGCCCCCACGCGCCGTTGTCGCTCGCCATTACGAAGGAAGCCCGCGATTGGGCGGACGAATGCCTTGGAGCCGGGCGCCCTCCGCATGGATGGCTGGCGATACAGATCGGCGCGAGCGAGGTGATCAAGGCCTGGCGACCCGCCTACTTCGGGCAGGTCATGGCTGACCTCAGCCGCCGAACGCCGATCGGTTTCGTCCTGATCGGGACGGAATCGGAGCGGCCGATGGTACGGGAGGCGTTGATGGTCTATCGCCAGGCCGGGGGAACGGCCCCCGTCCGGGAAATGGTCAACCGCACAACCCTGACGCAGCTCGGCGCGCTGCTAGCCCGTGCGCGCCTGCTGCTGACGAATGATACCGGACCGATGCACATGGCGGTGGCGGTCGGCACGACCGTGATCGATCTGTCGGTGGGGCATGTCGATTTTCGTGAAACCGGTCCTTACGGGCGCGGGCACTGGGTCGTCCAGCCTGATCTGGACTGCGCACCGTGTGGGTTCGACCGGATCTGCGGGCATCACGCCTGCAAAGATCGCATCGAGGTGCGGCAGGTCGCCGATCTGTGCGCGCATCTGCTCGGCTGCGGACCCGCGCCGACGAGTACGACGGGCATCAAGTTGTTCGAATCCGACGTCGACGGGGACGGATTGGTGCACTATCGGCAGCGAGGTGGCTGTGAGGACGCCCTGCAAGAGTGGTACGGCCGCTGGTGGCGGAGCTACTGGTTCGCCGAATTCACCGGTCGACCGCTGGACCGGGATGTCGTCATCGGGGAAGCTCCGGATCGGGACATCCAGGCTGACATCTTCGCGCAGCTTGATCCGCTCCTCAGGGCCCTGCGCGCGCACGTCTCGCACCTCGACCGCCTGGCGAGACGGATGCCGATTCCGGCCCGCGAACTGCAGGATGTGCATCGGTCGTTGACGGGGGCGCAGCGAGAGATCACGCGCCTCACGGAGGGATCGCCGGCGTTCGCGCCGCTGACCGTCGCTTTGCGGCGGGAGTTGGCCTGCGACGAGGCCATGTCGATTGCGGCGATGGCACAGGCGCGAGGGCGGGCGTTCCGCCGGTGGAGCGAGCGAGTGCAGAGAGTCTCCGCGTGCATAGGCGCGAGCGGCCACGAGCCAAGGCCGGGGATGTCGAGTCGGGCCGCGACCCTCTGTCGCGACTGAAACGCCGAGTGACCCCGCCTCCTGGCGGGCAATGAAAGGAGTCGATCCATGCAGGTCATGCTCAATGAGGAGCGCTGGCAGGTTTCCGATGAAGCGACCCTGATGGAGGTGTTGGCCGAGGTCAGCGAGCGAGCGGCGGCGCATCGGCACCTGGTGACCGCCCTGCAAGTGGGCGGACGCACGATCACCGATCGCGAATTGCAGCCGGTCTATCTGGAAAAGGCCATGAAGGAAGTGGGCGCGGTGCTGGCCACGTCCGAGCCGTTCAGTTCGGTGTATTCCGCCGTCCGTGAAACTGCCAGGCGCCTGGGGATTCAACTGCGGCAAGAAGGGCAGGGGCTGCTGGCCGAGGCGCGCGCTGGGCGTCACGACCGCAGCATCCTCGATGCGTGGCTGGGCCGGATGGCCGATTTCGTCGAGGGCTCGCTCATCGGAATCGACGACTCCTCCGCGCCCGGTCACGATCTGGTGCCTTGGATCGAGGAGCTGTTAGGGGCACGTGGCCGGCACGATCTCGTGCGGATTGCGGATCTGTTGGAATATGAGTTGCTGCCCCGCTTGCCCGTCTCGGAGGGCGGGATTGGCGCGCATTGATATCCGTTCGTGTTCGTTACGGTGAGGGGCGGATCCATCCAATCGACTCAAGTCTGGACCCCGACGACCGATAACGGGTGTAACAACATCGGCGGGGCTGGGATGAGGCGGGTTGCGCGTGGCCCCGGATTCCCGGTCGCTGCCGGAGCGTCGGCACGGAGGCCGACGGTCTTCAGTCGGGATGGTGTAAGGAAGTCAGGAGGATGTGTCCATGGGATTAGTGATTAACACCAACATTGCCTCGCTGTCAGCCCAGCGTAATCTCAACACGACGAACAACCAGTTGACCAAATCGGTGGAGCGGTTGTCGTCCGGTCTCCGCATCACTCGGGCCGCGGATGATGCGGCCGGGTTGGCGGTGTCCGAAACGTTGCGCGCTCAGATTCGCAGCATCAATCAGGCGGCGCGCAACGCGGGTGATGGAATCAGTTTGACGCAGATCGCCGACGGCGCGGCAGAGGCGATCGGCAACCTGCTGCAGCGCATGCGCGAGCTGGCCACGCAGGCCGGCAGCGGCACCGTCGGGACGACAGAACGGTCGTACCTGGATCAGGAGTTTCTCGCGCTTCGCTCCGAAATTGACCGTATCGCGACCGTGACGGAGTTTAACGGGAATCCGCTGTTGAGCGGTGCCAGCAACAGCTTCAACGTGTTCGTCGGATTCAAGAGCGGAGCGAGTAACGCGCTGACCTTGGATCTCAACGATCTCACGACGACCGATCTGTCCTTGAATGCGGTCAATATCTCAACGTCCGCGAATGCGCAGAGCTCCTTGGCGAACATCGACAATGCTATCAGCGCGGTCGCGACCGCCCGCGCCGAATACGGATCCATTCAGGCCCGGTTCGAGGCGGCGATTGCAAACCTGGCGGTGACCAGCGAGAACTTCTCGGCCGCCGAATCGCGGATCCGCGATGCGGACATTGCGTACGAAACGTCCGTGTTTACCAGGAACCAGATTCTCGTGCAGTCCGGGGTGGCGATCTTGGCGCAAGCCAACGCGTTGCCGCAGTCGGCGCTGGCGCTGTTGCAGTAAGTCGGCGATATCGGGTCACCCGCCCTCCCCTCGCAGGAGGGGAGGGACCGGGAGACCGAGGTCATGAAAGGAGGCCGCCATGATCCGTGACGTAACCGGGCACGGCGCCTTTCCGGTAGCCGGCGGGCGCGCAGAAGATGGCAAGCCTCGTCAGCCGAACGAAAGGGGCGCTGAGCCAACCGGTCCGACGCCGGTCGAGCGCTCAACCAGGCAGCCGGTCGTGTCCACCGAAAGTTCTGGGCAGAGGCCTGCGCCCGCCATCGGCCGTGAGTTGCGGTACGAGGTCGATGAGGACTTGAATCAGGTGGTGATCAAGATTCTGGATGGGGATTCAGGAGAAGTCGTGCGTCAGATCCCCGCGGAGGAACTGGTGCGTCTGGCCAAGGTTCTTGAATGGGCGGCCGGGCAGCTCCTGGACCGGCGCGCCTGATCACGTGTCCGGCAGGCGGTGAGGAGTAGTCATGCCGACGATCAGTTTCGGAGGACTCGGCAACGGGCTCGACTTCGGCCAGGTGGTCGATCAACTGGTGAAGGTCCAACGCCTGCCGATCGAAAATTTACAGACCAAGAAGGGCGCGCTCCAGACCAAGTTGACCGATTACGGCGCGGTGGGCACCAAGCTGCTCGCGCTTCAGTCGGCCACGGATGCGCTGCGGTTGCCGACCCTGTTTGATCGCACGGCGGCCGATGTCAGCGACAAGGCGGTGCTGGGCGTCAGCGCCTCGTCCACGGCCGCCGCCGGAACCTATCAGGTGCGGGTGACCCAGCTGGCTGCCGCACATCAACTTGCCAGCAAGTCGACCAAAGCCGTCGCGACCGTCACAACGGATATCGTGAGCGGCGAGGACGCCACGTTTTCGTTTCGTGTCGGAACCGGCGATGTTCAGACCGTGACACTGGATGAAGCGGCGACACTGGAGGACCTCAGGGATCGCATCAACGACCTGGGAGCGGGCGCGACCGCGACGATTATCAACACCGGTACCTCGACCGCGCCGGCCTATCGTCTGCTGCTCACGGCCTCGAGCACGGGCGCGGACCAGGCGATGACGATCCTCGCCGATTCCACCGATCTGGATTTTCTGAACGGGTCCGGGACGGGCGGGGCCGACACGCTCCAAGCGGCGCAGGACGCCATCATGGTGCTGGGCGACCCGCTGCACACTCAGCTGACCATTCAACGGAGCAGCAACACCATCACGGATGCGATTCCCGGCGTTACCGTGAATTTGAAGCAGAACACCGCCGTCGGCGAGTTCGTCACCGTGACCGTCTCCACGGATACGGGCCAGGTCAAGGATAACATCAAGAAATTGGTGACGGCCTATAACGACCTGGTGAAATTCATCAACGAGCGCAATACCTTCAATTCAGAAACGAAGAAGGGCGGGCCGTTCTTCGCGGAAAGCACCGTCAGGACCGTGGCGGCTACTCTGCGCAGCGCCCTGTCGAATCAGGTCTCCGGGTTGTCGGTCTATGTCAGCGTCGGCGAGATCGGCTTCAAGACCGAACGCGACGGCACGATCACGTTGGATGAATCCAAGCTGGACGCGGCGCTGTCTGGGAACTACGCGGCCGTCAAGTCCTTGTTCGTCAACCAGCCCACCGTGACCGGAGTGGCGCAACGACTGACCCAAGCGATCGACTCGTTGGACGACGTCGAAAGCGGTGCGGTTACGGCGAGAAAAGACGGGCTGACGACTCAGATCCGCCGGCTGAGCGACGATATCCAGCGCAAGGAAGACGCGCTCAGCGCCTACGAGGCGCGGCTACGGGTACAGTTTGCGGCTTTGGATGGATTACTGAGGCAGCTCCAATCCCAGGGAGACTACTTGCGTTCCCGGGTGGCGACTTCACAATAAGGACGAGGACCATGCGATACGGCATTCAACAGTACCAACAGACTCACATCTTGACGGCATCGGGCGTCCAACTCGTGGTGGTCCTGTACGATGGGGCCATCCAGTCGATGCAGTTGGCCCGTGAGGCGATCGTCCGCAATCATCAGCCGGACAAGGCCAGGTTCCTTCATCGGGCGGTGAATGTCGTCACCGAGCTTTCCAACGTGCTCGATATGGAGCGCGGCGGCGAGGTCGCCGTCTCCCTCCGGCGGCTCTATGACTATGTGCTCGCCGAGCTGCTGCAGGCGAATCTGCATCACCAGGCGGACCGGTTGGACGGCCCGATCCGGTGTCTGACGACGGTGCGCGAAGCCTGGCACTCGGTGGCTGCGCGAGGGAGCGAGGTCTATGCCGATGCCGCCCGATGACAAGTCGGTCGCCTGGACCGACGGAATCAGCCGCTTGACGGTCGAAGCCCTGGACGCGGCGGAGCGGGGACACTGGGACAAGGTGCAAGCCTGTTATCACGAGCGGGCCACGTGGCTGGGACACAACTATGTCTCCTCGAACCTCGCCCAGGCGCTCCTGGCCATGGATGCCAGGGTGACCGCCGTGGCGCAGGCCGCCCGGGCGGCGATCGAGCAGGAACTCGCTCAGACGCAGACGGCGCATCGGCAGTGGAAAACGCTTTCGGCCACCCTCGGGGACACAGGGTCGGTCGGCCATCAGCTCGATCGGCTGACGTAATCCCAGTGAGACGATGCTGCCGCTGTCCAAACCCAGAATTTCCAGTGATCGGCGAGAGTGGCTCCGCATCGACGATCGTCTGCCGCTCGAGTTTCGACGTCCTGGGACGTTCGAGGCGAGGGAGGCGGACAACCGCGATGCGGAGGCTTTGGCGTCCATCCAGGAGTTTCTGGCCAAGCCCGCCCAAGAGTTGGCCGCGCATACACGGCCGGACGATCCTCAGGCCGCGCTCGTGCCGTGGGTGCTGAAGATGGATTGGGCGTTAGGGGTCGTGTTGGGGACGTTGGCGAGGATGGCGCCGGGCGGGGTGGCGATCCCGCGCATGACGGACGTCAATATCAGCGCCTGCGGCATGAGCTTCCCTTCCAGACACTCATTTGAGGCTGGAGAGGTGCTGTTGCTCAAGCTGATTCTCCCGCCTTTTGTACCGATCCAGACCTCGGCCGAGGTCGTTCGCGTTGCGGATCTTCAGGATCATCCCGCGGGGCGCTATCTGGTCGCGGTCACCTTTACCGATCTGCGCGCCGATGATCAGGACCATCTCATCCGGCATATCCTTCAACTGCAGGCAGAACGTCTTCGCACCCAATATCGGGAAGGCGAACAGTAGACGGCCTCGGGTTTCGGCTTCCTGCCTCTGGAGGATTCGCCGCCGATCGTCGGTGGAAACTCGCCTCCTCAAGTTTCTTCCGCAGTGACCGATATCACCAGTGATCATGAACGAGACCTGGGTGTCAACAACCGACACCGCGCTTCAGCGAGGGCCCATGATCGAAGGCGACATTCTTACCGTTCCCGAAGTGGCGCGCCTTCTGCGCGTTCCCAAGTCCACGGTCTACAAACTAGCGCGACTCGGACAGCTTCCGGCTTCTAAGATCGGAAAACACTGGCGGTTCATCCGCCGGGACCTGGAAGCATGGGTGCATCGCGGTGGCCCTGCTTACTGAATCGGTCGACAGGCCGTCACGCGTGGATGTGGGCGGGCGCCGGGCGGCGGGGAGGCCACGGTCTGAGGAGCGCCGCTTTCCTCGGCCCTCCCGTGACATTGCCTGCACGCGGTAGATTCGAATGTCGACGTCGCGCGCCACCGGCGAGGATGGAAGAGGGAACAACTAGTGGATATTCTCACCGTACTGGGTGTGGTCGTCGCATTCGGGTCGATACTGGGCGGGCAAGCCCTGGAGGGCGGGCATGCCGGGTCCATCATGCAGGCGACGGCGTTCATTATCGTCATCGGGGGGACGATCGGTGCGTGCTTCGTCCAAAACCCCTTGCCCGTGGTTCTGAAGAGCATCTCGCTTGTGTCTCTCGCCCTGTTCAATCCGAAGTTGGATCCCAAAGCCCAGCTCACGCAGATCGTCGAACTGGCCCAGGTTGCCCGCAAACAAGGGCTGCTTGCGCTCGAAGGAAAGGTGAAGGATATCCAGGATCCGTTTTTTCAGAAGGGAGTCCAGCTCATCGTCGACGGCACCGAGGGCAAGATGGTCCGCGAGATATTGGAAGTGGAAATGGAGCATCACGAAGAGGAAGGCGTCACAGCCGCGAAGGTCTGGGAGGCGGCCGGCGGATATGCGCCGACCGTCGGGATTTTGGGAGCGGTCTTGGGACTCATTCACGTGATGGAGAACCTGGCGGACCCCTCAAAACTCGGAGGGGGGATCGCGACGGCATTCGTGGCAACTGTGTACGGGGTCGGGGCCGCGAACCTGTTTTTTTTACCCATCGCGAACAAGATCAAGCTCAAAATCAAAGCCGAGTCGCACTGCCGCACGATGTTGATCGCCGGGTTGGTGGGGATTGCCTCGGGTGAGAACCCCAGGCAACTGGAAGAAAAGCTCGGCGGGTATGTGGGCGGTTCCCATGGAGGAGCGAAGAAGGACTAGATGGCCAGGCATAAACACGAGGAACACGAAAATCATGAGCGCTGGTTGGTGTCCTATGCCGATTTCATCACGCTGCTCTTCGCGTTTTTCGTCGTGATGTACTCCATCTCATCGGTCAATGAAGGGCGGTTCCGGGTGGTCAGCGAGTCGATCCAGGCGGCGCTCAAGCCCGTGGTCAGCACGCCGGCTTCGAGCAAACTCTTCACGATCGGCGATCATAAGTCGGCCTTGACCCCCGTCCTTTCCAAGAAAACCCAGCTGGTCCGGAAGCTGCAAGAGGTTCTGGGGAGCCGCACGAAGCAACTGAACTTCATTGAATACATCAATGTCGTCGAGACCGATACCGGCATCAAGGTGGCGATTTCCGATAGTATGATGTTCGAAAGCGGGCAGGCGGAACTGAAGGCCCAGGCTTTCCCGTTACTGGAGGCTTTGGCCGAGACACTCACGGATCATGGCATAAAGGATGTGCGGGTTCTCGGCCACACCGATAACGTCCCTATCCGCTCAGCCCAATTCCCGTCCAATTGGGAGCTGTCTTCGGCACGGGCGGTGACGGTGGTGCGGGCGTTGTCGGAACTCTATCAGGTCCCGGCCGAAAAACTGTCCGCGGCCGGCTATGCGGAGTTCAAACCTGTGGCGGACAACCTCACCCCAGAGAATCGGGCCAGGAACCGTCGCGTCGAGTTGATCGTGGCGATGGAACATGACGCGGCTGGCCCCATCATTCCTGCAGAGCCGCTACTGGAGGAGTCTTTCCAGTAATCGCGCGGTATCTTTTCCCTCTCCCTCCCTCCTTATCCGATCCAGGACATCCTTCGTTCGACAGTGCCCAGGCTCCAGGCCAGGACGTTATACTCCCGAGCATCCTTCCAACAACACAATTAGGCCATACGGCAATATGTCCCTCTAGCCCTATAGCGCGTAGGCCATAATTCTTGTATTCTGGCACTCCATATGGTTCGATACCGCTCATTCGTGCCGTCATTCATTCATTCCGCAGGGTAATTCTGGTGAGTACAGGAGCGTTGGCGGGCGAAGCCAACGTGGAGAGAATGGGCCATGCCACCAACGGGCCGGCTGCGAGGTGGCATGCGTGGGACTGGCAGAGGTAGGTTTGCCTTAGGGCGGACCACAGCCTCCCGGTGAGTGACTAGGTGAGCGGTATGACGTTCTCCTGCAGAAAGCCGCCACGGCATGTCCCTCGGTCGTGCTCTCCTGCAGCCGGGGGGATGGGGTGGGTCCCCCGGAGGTCCACGGTCCAGCTCCGTGTCGTGGGCCGGCGGAGGGCACGGTGATTTTTCACGGCCCCGAACACCTTCCCTATCCCTCCCGGAAAGAGTTTCAACGTCTTCAAGAGGTCATGCACCAGGTGCACTCGGTCGACGCTCCAAGCCGACTCTCCAGCCTCACCAATGCCTTGGGGGCGTTGGTGCCGCACGAATATGCGGCCAGTGGAGCGTTCAGTATCCGGAAGTGCGAGTTGCAGATCGGGTTTTCCAATTACGGCGACGAGTTTTCCCACCTCTACGCAAGCCAGGGTTTCCTGACGGATCCCTCCATTCAGTTGTTGCAGATGAGCCGGGGCAGCATCGTCTCCAGCGAGGACAGTCCGGACTTGGCCGTGCCCCGGGAGGTCGTCAGTCTCAAGCTGGATTTCGGCATCAAGACCTGCCTCTCCGTCGGCATTCGCGGTGTCATGGGATGGTGCACGTATTTCGCGTTCAGTAATTTCGACCGGCGTCAACTCCCAAAATTACGCTCCATGATGCAGATTATCGCGCCACATTTTCATTTGGCCTACCTACGCGCCGTGATGCCTCAGGAGCCGACGGTCCGCATCCAGCCGCTGACTCCGCGCGAGGAGGAAATCATGCGCTGGGTCGCCGAAGGGAAGACGAACTGGGAGATTTCCATGATCCTCGGCGTCAGTCTGAATACGATCAAGTTCCATCTGAAGAATATCTTCGAAAAACTGGGTGGGGTCGAAAACCGGTGGACCGCTGTCGCCAACTGGCAACGCAGCGCCGGGAGCATGCTCCTGCCTTCGAAGCCCTCCGAATCGGCTTCCCCTTCCGGCACCTAGCCGACCAGGTTCCTCCCAAATTTTCCGATTCCCTCTCCACCGCGTCACGGCCGGGGCTCGTCGCCAATCCGTCAAGCCGCGATCCATTCGCGATGGGCTCCGCGACGCCCTGCGCCGTTCGGCCGAGACCTACCCACCCGGGTAGGTCACTCCCGGGGCGCGTTCCCGTAGATTGGGCCTCGAACGTGACGCATCAGCCACAACCTCGACCAAGGAGGCTCCAGTGACGACGACGGCCTGTCACGCAGTGCATTCCGCCGATGTGCGAACGCTCAGTGAACTGCTGCAGCGGAGGAAGACGCGCCGATTCGGGTGCGGCATGGAGTTACCCGCAGGGCCGCTTCGGTACCGCAGCACGAGCCCGGCGACTCCGCTCTCCCCCGAAGAGGTGCATTGGCTGCTGTATGCCGGGGTAGGGGAAACCGGGCGGCATCTGGCCGATATGCAGTTTGCGCGGCAGCCGAATCGGGAGGACGGGCAAGGGATGGCCATCATGGGCTTCGAAGGTCGAACCATCCCCAGTCCCTGCGCGGCCAATACGACGAAGGTCTTCATTTCCGACGACGACGGACTCTCGTTCGTCTCGCGGGTCTCCCACCCGGACCTCGGCAGGCCCCCCGAACTGATCCGCCTCCAGGAGGGGCGCATGGAGATTCCGCGAGAGATGCCCTTCATGCTCTCGTTCAACCAGTGGTATGCGAACCGGCCCGGCAGCCTCTATGTCGTACCTGTCACCGAAGTCGCGCGGGTCTATCTGAACTTGCTCCTCGTCTTGCTGAGCGAAGAGTACGGCTATTTCATCGTCGACACCGATCACGGCGGAGCCGCCTGCGGGCTCGACGCGTTCCGCGCCAGCCGGGGCGGCCATCTTCACGACGATCCGGGGAAACGCCGCATCATGACGCTACGCGATCTCGACGCTGCGATCTCGGACACCGCGCTTCAGGAACAGGCGGCTGTCTGCCAGAACATGTACCTCATGGAACAGGCGCTGGGACTGGGCGGCGGTATCCATAGCGCGGGTAGCGGGCGTCATCTGCTGGGATGGGAGCCGCAGGTGTACCGCGGGTTGGGGTTCCATTTTCAGCCCTCCTCCAAGGCGAGCGTGCGGTCCAATCCCGTGGGCATCCCGTCGATCTGGGAAGGGCCGTGCCCGCCGTTCGAGTCCTCCATGGAGGCCGCCGTGATGCACCTGGTCCACGCGAAGTTCGGATTGCACGGGCTGTATGCGGGCACGGCGAACCGGCCATGGACCCGGTTCGGCGCTGAGCAAGGCATCGTACCCCATGATCAACGGGCCGTTGAGGCCGCGATTCGGTTCTGCGAGTACGTGCACCAGACCTACGGACGCTTCCCGGCGCACGTGGATGCGTTCAAAACGGTCGTGGCCTTTCAAGCCCATCACGTCGATGTGGAGTTCTACGATCGGTTCTATCCGCCCGAGATGCTCCCGCAAGCTCATCGGGCCCACCTTGCGGTGTGGCATGGCGATGAGGCGCAGGCGGACAGTCGGCCCACCACCACGGCAGGAAAGGAGGGGACGCAATGAATCGGGAACGTCGGGTCGCCATTACCGGGTTGGGCATCGTGTCTCCGTTGGGTAACGATTTGCGGACGTTCTGGCATTTGCTGAGTCGGGGCGAGAGCGGGATCAGGCCGATCACGGCGTTCGACACCTCCGGGTTTCGTTCGTGCCTGGGCGGGGAGGTGCAGGATTTCGACGCGACGGACTTCCTGTCGTTCAAACATGCGCGGCGCATGGGGCGCGTGTCGCAGTTTGCGGTCGCCGCCGCGTTCATGGCCGTACGCGATGCCGAACTGAGCCTGGAGCGCGAACATCGCGAGGACGTGGCGGTGTGTTTCGGGACCTCGGTCGGGGGGATGCGGGAGGCGTTCGCCGCCCATGACTCAGTGCTGAAGGGACAACACGTCAATCCGTTCGCAATGACCTCGACGTTCCCCAACGCCGTCTCGTCGGAGGTGGCCATTGCCCTGGGGGTCCACGGGCAATGCGAAACATATTCGATCGGATGCTCCTCGACGGCCAACGCGTTGGGCCGGGCCTATGACTTGATTCGATCGGGACGGGCCGACCTCATCATCGCCGGCGGAGCGGAGGCGCCGCTTCACCAGACGATTTTTGCGGCCATGGAGGCGGGACGGACCTTGGCGCCGGATCAGCAGGGCCTCGTGCGGAACCTCCCGCGTCCGTTCGACCGCACGCGCTGCGGCATCGTCATGGCGGAGGGCGCCGGCAGCGTGATTCTGGAAGAGTACGACCATGCGGTCCGTCGCGGCGCGCATATCTATGCCGAGCTGGAGGGCTGGGCCTTTACCTGCGACGCCTACTCCATGTTCAAACCGATGGAGACGGGCGAAGAGCCGCGTCGTGCGATCGAGCAGGCCTTGCTCGGCGCCAAATGGTTTCCGGAGGAAGTCGACTACGTCAATGCCTGCGGGCTCGGCAGTGTGGACTTGGACGCGGTCGAAACCGCCGCGATCAAATCCGCATTGGGGAGGCAGGCGTATCGAACCCCCGTCACGTCCTTCAAGGCCGCCCTCGGCCATGCCTTCGCGGCGAGCGGGGCGTTTCAAGTCATCGGTACGGCGCTGGCGCTCGAGCATCAATTCGTGCCTCCCACGCTCAATCTGACGACCCCGGACCCGGCCTGCGATTTGGACTATGTGCCGGGTTGCGGGCGGATGGCGGCCATGCAGCGCGCGCTGGTCAACAGCTTGGGGTTCGGAGGAAAGAACATCGTGTTGGCCTTGGCACGCCATGACGGTGCGGGAGTCAAACACATGATCCCCACCGATATGGATTGTGATGCCGTCAGCCGTGCGCCGTTGGGCGGGGCGATGGTCAGTCGTCCAGGGCACCTATCCGGATCGCTCGCATCCTAGCGTCGATGCAGGATGGCGTGTCGTGGCAGCCGGGCCTATTGGTCCGGCTGCCCGCCAAGGAAAATGTCGCTAGGGCCTTTTGTACTCTTGTGGCCTAGGGTATACGGCGTACAATGCCTGACACAATTCGCTAGCACAAGGGAGTGGCCTATGCGTCCAATGGCCCGTATATCCTTCAGCTTGGAGAAGTCTTCAACCGAGCGAGTCCTCTCAGATGCGGTCAGAAGTCGCGTCTACGGGGCGGTGCTCGATCGCCTGTCCGAGGCCGTGGCGGTTCTCGATTGCCAGGGGCGGATTCTGGAACAGAACGAGGCCCATGCGGAGCTCCTGGCGAATACGACTCCGGAAGGAGAGGACGTGACGCCATCGGGCTATCTCGGGCGGGAGACCTTTCACGAGATGATGCGGGTCGTGAATAGGGGCGAATCGTTCCGGAAACGGGTCCGTTGCGCCAGCCCGACGGGTGAGCCACGCCTGCTCGACTATTCCGCCTTCGCGTTGGCGCAGGAAGTGGGCGCTGCCGAGTATGTCGTGACCATGGCGGCGGAGGTCGCGGGGCGAATGAACGGCGACGTGCTCGCGCCGGGCTTGAACGCGTCCGCGACGCCCCGGAATGCCGGTGCCCAGTCCGGCATGGACGGAACGGACGCGCGTTCAGAGCGGGTGTCGGCGCCCGAAGGCGTGAGCACGGCCGAGAGCGATGTCCTGCGAGAAGCCGAGGTGGTGCTCGCCGCCCTCATGGGGGCCGCCACCGATATCGTGTTCGTTAAGGACCCGCAGGGGCGATACGTGCATCTCAATACCGTGGGGTGCCGCGTGCTCGGGTGTTCGCCCGCGCAGGTGGTCGGAAAGCAGGACGACGAACTCTGGCCGCGAGAGATCGCGGCCTGTTACCGCGAGGCCGATCGCCGCATTCTTGAATCAGGGATGGCGTATACCGTGGAGCAGTCCACTCAAATCGACGGCCGGCCGGTTACCTATCTGACCGTAGAGGCCCCATGCCGGGATGCCGACGGGCGCATCGTCGGCCTCGTGGGGATCGCCCGCGAAACCAGCGAGCGGAGAGCCGTCGAGGCGGCGTTGCGCAGTTCGCGAGAGCAGCTCCGGGAGGCGCTTCAAGCCTCAAATACGGGCCTATGGGAGTGGAACACCGCAACGAATGCAGTGTCGTACTCAAGAGAGTGGAAACTCCAACTCGGCTACGAGGAAGCCGAACTCCCGGATACGTTCGAGACGTGGGAATGCCGTTTGCACCCGGAGGACCATGACCGGGTGATGGCGAAACTCCGGACCTACCTCGACCATCCGGTGGGCGACTACCAGCATGAATTCCGCCTCCGTCATAAGGACGGGTCCTACCGATGGATCGTGTCGCGCGCCTCGTTGATGCCGGAGACGGATGGGCGGCGCGTTCGCCTTCTCGGATCGCACGTGGACATTACGGAGTGGAAGCGGGCGGAATCCGCGTTGCGCGAAAGCGAGGAGCGCTATCGTGCCATTTTCGAGTCGATGCCCGATCCCTTGTTGATTGTCGGGTTTGATGGAATTGTTCGTGACGCCAATCCGGCGGCCTGTCTCTGTTACGGGTATGCGCGCGAGGAGGTGCAGGGGCTGCCTGTGATCATGTTGATCGATGGGCCATCCCATCCGCATCTGCGTAAGGCGTTGGAGGCCGTGCGGAGAGGCGAGCGCCAGCATCATGTGGCGTGCCTGGATGTCCGAAAAGACGGTCGTCGTTTTCCGGCGGAGGTCCACATATCCCCGTTTATCTATAACGGCGAGCCGGTGATGTTGTTCTCGGTTCGCGACATCACGGAACGGAAACGCACCGAGGCGGAGCTGTACGAAAGCCACGAGCGGCTTCGGCAAGCCTTGGAAGCCAGTCTGACCGGCACCTGGCGGGTCGACCTGCGCACGGGTCTGGACACCCGCGACGCCTCGCTGAACAGGATGCTGGGGTTGACGGCCGAGTCGAGTACGCAACCGGTGGACGATTGGTTCAGCTATGCGCACCCTGATGACCAGCCCGCCATCCGCCGGGCCTGGGAACAGGCCATGACAACCGGTCTTTACGAAATCGAGCATCGCCTGATCCGTCGAGACGGCATGGAACTATGGGTTCATGATCGCGGGGTTGTCGTTCGAGGCGAATCAGGCTCGGGCGAGTATGCCGTCGGCGCCGTGACCGATATCACCGATCGCAAGCGTGCGGAGTTCCTTCAACTCGCGGAGACGAGAATTGTCGAAGCGATTGCACGGCAGCGGCCATTGGCCGAGGTATTCGCGTTGGTGACGCGTGCCGTGGAGGACGTGGTTGAGGACGTGCGCTGCTCCATCTTGCTGCTCGATCCAGACGGGGTGCACCTGCGACTCGCCGCCGCGCCCAGCCTGCCGGAATCCTACAACCAGGCCGCCGACGGGATCGTGATCGGCCCCAATGCCGGCTCGTGCGGGTCCGCCGTCTATCGCTGCGAACCCGTGATCGTGGCCGATATCGAGCATGATCCGTTGTGGGACGGCTGCCGAGAGCTTCCGCTGCGCCACGGCCTCCGGGCCTGCTGGTCCACGCCCATTTGCTCGATGGAGCGAAAAGTCCTGGGGACGTTTGCGCTGTACGCGCAGACGCCGCGTTCACCGTCCTCTTTCGAGCTGAACGTGGTCGAGCGGATGACGCATCTGACGGGGTTTGCCATCGAGCGGCTGCGGGCCGAGCAGGCGTTGCGCGAGAGTCAGGCGAACTTGCGACGCATTACGAACGCCATTCCCGGATTCGTCTATCAGTACCGGGTCGGCCCCGACGGGTCGCAAAGTTTCCCGTTCGCCAGCCGTGGGACGATCGACTTGCTGGGCTGCGAGGCCAGTGAGTTGGAGGCGGATGCCAACGTCGGGTGGAAGGCGGTGCTGCCGGAGGACGTGGACGGGCTCCGCGACTCGATCGCCGTCTCGGCGGCCGGAGTGAGTCCGTGGACCCATGAATTTCGTGTTCGCTCGAGAGACGGAACCCTCCGGTGGCTGCGCGGCAGCTCGCTCCCGGAACGGCAGGCCGACGGGGCGTTGGTGTGGTACGGTCTGTTCACCGACGTCACGGCCCGGCGCGAACAGGAGCGCCAGCTTCGGTTTACCCAGTTTGCAATGGATCACGCCGCGGATGCCATCGTGTGGGCCGGACCCGATACTCACATCGTGTATGCCAATCACGAAGCGTGCCGTCGCCTGGGGTACACGCGGGAAGAATTCCTCCACTTGACCCTATCCGATATCGCGCCCCAACACGATCCCGGCCGGTTCGAGAAGCGACTGGCGGAAATCATGCGAGGACAAAGCGAGCATTACGTTTCGGTGTATCGGACGAAGGACGGCCGCGAGGTTCCGGTCGAAGTGTCGGTCCGATACCTCGAACAGGAGGGGGCGGTATACACGTGCGCCTCGGCGCGTGACATCACGGAACGCCAATTGCTGGAGCAGCGCCTCCGGCACGCGGACCGGCTGGCGACCCTGGGGACCATCACGGCCGGCGTGGCCCATGAGCTCAACAACCCCCTGTTCGTGATCACCGGGCACCTGCAGCTCATCGAACGAAATCTGGAGCGCCGCCAGCTGAAAGCGATTCGCAAGGAACTCCTCGCGGCCCAGGATGCGGCGGTGCGGGCGACGGAGATCGTCAATCAGTTCCTGTCGACGGCCCACGCGTCGGCCGGCGAGCGCGAGCGGTGCGATGTCCCGGCCATTGCGCGTCGAGCCGTGGCGCTCCTGCGGAGCGATCTCCGGTCGAGAGAGATCGCGATCGACACGGTGTTTCCCGCGTCCATTCCCTCGGTGGAGGCCGACCCGCAGGCGTTGTTGCACGTGTTCTTGAATCTGCTGACGAATGCGCGCCAGGCCCTCCAATCCGCCGGCCGGCTGGGTCGGATTCAGTTTGCGCTCGAGACGGTGGAGGTGAGGGACGAGAAAGTCGTGCAGTGTCGCCTGCGCGACAACGGGCCGGGGATTCGTCCTGAGCACTTGCCGCGCATCTTCGATCCGTTTTTCACGACCAAACCGGTCGGAGAGGGAACGGGGCTGGGATTGGCCATCTGCCGTCGTCTCGTCGACGAGTTATCCGGGACGATCACCTGCCAGAGCACGCCCGGCGAGGGGGCGACGTTCGTCGTTCGCCTGCCGGTCGCGCGCGCCGGCCAGGTCGGGCGCCCGCGTGGGCGGACCCTCGCGCGTCGAGAGGAGTAACGCAGTATGTCGGGACCCCGTATCTTGATCGTCGACGACGATCCCCACATTCGGCAGATGTTGGACGATTTTCTTCGCGACGAAGGTTTTCAGCCCGTCGGGGTGGACGGCACGCGTGCTGCGGCGGCTGCGGTCCGTCGTGAATTGCCCGATCTGGTGCTGCTGGACATGCGCCTCTCGGACGGCAACGGGCTGGAGCTGTTGAAGTCGCGGCTCGTCCCGGAACTCGGCCCCTACCGAGTCATCATGTTGTCCGCCTTCGCCAGCCAGAAGGATGCCGAAGAAGCGGTCCAGGCCGGAGCGTTCGACTACGTGACGAAGCCGGTGTCCTTGCCCAAACTGGCGATTGCCATCCGCAATTGCCTCCGCCTTCAAGTCTTGACGCGCGAGTTGGCCGATCTCTCCGTGGAAGGCTCCTCCGCGGTCTCGCTCGGCGACATCGTCGGCATGAGCCAGCCGATCCTGGAACTCACCGACCAGATCAAGCGGGTGGCTCCGTACGACGTGCCGGTGCTGATCTTGGGCGAGAGCGGGGCGGGGAAAGAGCTGGTGGCCCGAGTGCTCCACGCTCTCAGCGGACGCCGGCAGGCGCCGTTCATTCCGCTGGATTGCGGAGCGATTCCTCAAGAATTGGTCGAGTCCGAGCTCTTCGGTCATGAGGCGGGGGCCTTCACCGGCGCGTCTCAGAGCAAGCCGGGGCGCATGGAGCGGGCCCAAGGAGGGACGCTGTTGCTGGACGAAGTGGGCAACCTCCCGTTGGCGATCCAGGCCAAGTTTCTCCGTGTGCTCCAATTCAAGGAATTTGATCGCCTCGGCGGGCGAGAATCCATCAAGGCCGATGTGCGTGTCGTGGCGGCCACGAATGCCGACTTGGACGAAATGGTACGGGCTGGGACCTTCCGCCGCGATCTCTTCTACCGACTCAATGCGGTGACGCTTCGCGTGCCGGCCCTTCGCGAGCGGAGGGAGGACATTCCCCTGCTGGCACACTTGTTGTTGATGAAAGCCAACCGAGCGTACAAGACGAAGGTGCAGGGCATCTCAGCCCAAGCGCTCCGGATCATGGAAGACTATGGATGGCCGGGCAACATTCGCGAACTGGACAACGCGATTCGTGCGGCCGTCATTGTGGCCGACCGGATTATCCGGCCCCCGCACCTTCCGGCCCATACTCGGCGGAATCCCGGTCAGGGGGCCGGCTTTTCTGACGCCGGGGGCGGGAAGGGAGATCGAGCACCGAGCTTCCGGGGAGAGCGCGAAAACATTTCCCTCGCTCAAATCGGCCGCCTGGCCGCCGAAGCTGCACAGCGCGAAGCCGTCACGCGCGTCCTGGAGGAAACCGGGTGGAATAAGGCCGAGGCTGCTCGACGCCTGCAGGTCGATTACAAGGCGCTCCACCTGAAGATTCAGCGGTGGGGCATTCACCCACCGGGTCGAAGAAAATAAGCATCCTGTCACTCGGGTAGGGTGCGGGTTTGCATTGTCCTTCAAGTACTTCTGCAATCTAATGATATCGGAGTGCGGGCCATGGTGGATGCACCATAGCGCATGGTTGCTAGACCACAACGGATCTGTCTGAAGATGTTTTGCTAGGGAATGGAGGACAGGGCTATATGGTCCTCAAGAATATTATTCGATTAAAAACATGAGGTTGCGAGTAGCCGATCAACGTTGACCGAGAGTCTTCTTGGGCAGCAGTCTTGTGGTATGAGACGTGCTTTAGTTCCGACTTGGCTAACTTGAACGTAATGCCGACCGGCGGTCTCTGATAGCAGCCTGGTTGACAGGGAAAGGACTCAGACCGGAACGGAGGGTGGCCCATGCACATACTGGAAGAAAACCCCACGCACCAAGGGGGGCGCATGATAGGCAAAAGCCGGAGAATTCGAATTTTTCTGGTCGACAGTCATGATCTCGAGCGGATCGGGATGCGAATCGTGCTGGAGAAGGAGGGCGATATGAGCGTCGTGGGCGAGGAGCGTAGTTGGCCGGCCGCTTCCGCCAAGATCCAACGCCTTCGTCCCGACCTCGTGGTGATGGATCTCTCGACATCCGAGACGGAGCATCCGGATTTTTTGAAGGACGTCTTCGAGGTGTGCCGGGACCGGCGGGTGTTGTTCATGGCGCATCGGTTCGACGAGTCCACGCTCGCGTCCGTCGTCCGAGCCGGCACGCACGGCTGCATCCTGAAGAACATCTCTTCCGATGAGCTGCTTCGCGCGCTCCGATCCGTGACGGAGGGCCACAGTGTGATCGATCCGCGGTTGACGGACACCCTTTTCGGATTGGTGCGGGATATCCGGGAAGGCAAAGGGAAGAAGACGCCGCTGTCCTCGCAGGAGCGACGCCTTCTGCCGTTGCTGGCCCAGGGCATGACGAACAAAGAAATCGCCCGCGAAATGAAGCTGAGCGACAAGACCGTGAAGAACTACCTCGTGAATATTTATAAGAAACTGAATATCTCCCGCCGCAGTCAGGCCGCGGCCATCTACTCCCGTTCGGCGGCGTTGGATCAGTCGTTCATCCCGACGCTGGCTCCTTCGAGCCCCCCCGGCGGACAAAGCTCCGCTCGTCCCGCGTGAGGTCACCCGGCTGCGTGGGCGGGCGGGTGGTTCGTTGCATCCGGTCCATCCTCACGAGGGTTGCCGAATCCTCTACCGTTGCACCGTGGGCCCGCCTTACTTCTCCGAGCCCGGCCGATCCGCCTCGCCCGCCGTCGTCGCCGCGCTGACACTCCAGGGTCGAATCGGACCAAGGCAGCCATGCGCCTTGCGTCGGTCCGCGCGCGCCTTTCGGCGGCGACTTTTCCTCTTTGAAGACGGCTTTTCCAATGGTGTAGAATGCCTAGGTTTCAGGCGCGCTTGGCCCCTGTGGCGAGTGCACGATATCCAACGAGGGGTGGTAGCGGAGACCGGTGACGCTCGTAGCGAAGCGAGGGAGGCACAATGAACAGTCGAAGTCGGTACAGTCTTCTGGGATGGGTCGGAGGCGTGACGCTGGCGGCAGCCGGACTCCTCGTTGGAGTGCAAGCGGGTCATCCTCCAGCCGGACAAGCGGCTGTTCCCGCCGGGATGACCCAGGGATTCGCGGACATCGTCAAGAAAGTGACCCCGGCGGTGGTCAACATTGCGGTCACCGGCGGCGAAGGGCGCCGCGAAGGCCGCCGTCAACTGCCCCCGGGGCCATTCGGCGGGCCGCCAGGCGGTGGTCCTCCGGGCGAAGAACCGCCCGGAATGGAGCCCCCACCCGGACCTCCCGTCCCGGGGCCGCACGGTCGTCCCGAACAGAGCGCCGGATCGGGGGTCATCATCGACACGAGCGGCTATATCGTGACCAATAACCACGTCGTCGAAAACGCCTCCCAGATTACGGTGACCCTCAGCGACAAGCGTGAGTTTCCCGGGAAGATCGTCGGGACGGATCCGAAAACGGATCTGGCGGTCGTCAAGATCGAGGCGAAGGATTTGCCGGCCGCGCTCAAGTGGGCGGACTACGACAAACTCCAAGTCGGGGACCTCGTGCTTGCCGTCGGCAGTCCGTTCGGGTTGAGCAGCACGGTGACGCTGGGCATCATCAGCGCGCTCGGACGGGGGAACGTCGGGATCGCCGACTATGAGGATTTCATTCAGACCGACGCGGCGATCAATCCCGGAAACTCGGGCGGCGCGCTGGTCAATATGGAAGGGGAATTGATCGGCATCAACACGGCGATCTTCTCCCGGACGGGCGGATCGGAGGGGATCGGCTTTGCGATTCCCAGCACGATTGCGACGGATATCGTCGACAGCCTCGTGAAGACCGGCAAGGTGGTCCGCGGCTGGATGGGGGTGGCGATTCAGGAGATTACGCCGGCGTTGGCGAAATCGTTCAAGATTCCGGACAACCGCAAGGGGGTGCTGATCAGCGATGTGAACGAGGCGGGTCCGTCCTTCGCGGCGGGAATCAAGCGCGGCGACGTCGTGATCGCCTTCAACGGCAAGGAAGTGCAAAGCGTCAGCCAATTGCGCAATTTGGTCGCTCGGACCATGGTGGGTCGGGAGGCCGAGGTAAAGGTCTTGCGCGACGGCAAGGAGCAAGTGCTCAAGGTGAAGGTCGCGGAGCGGCCGTCCGACGAAATGCTCGCCAAGAAGGAGCCGGGGCCGGCGCAGGCCCCCGAGGGGGTCAAACCGCCGGACAACGTCCTGGCCGGGTTGCGCGTGCAGCCGCTGGACCCCTCCACGATGGGGCAGTTCAACGTGCCGGCGAAAACCACGGGCGTGCTCGTGGGGTCCGTTGAGTCCGGAAGCGCGGCCGAGGCCGCCGGCATTCAACGCGGCGACGTCATTCAGGAGGTCAACCACGAGGTGGTGAAAGGCCTTGAGGACTATTCCAAGGCGGCCGCCAAGATCAAGAAAGAGGAGATGGTCGTGCTCCTGCTGAGCCGGCAGGGCAACAATCTCTTTGTGGCGGTGAATCCAAAGTAGACGAGGTGGACGATCGGGTCGAGGGCGAGGCGGAGGAGGATCCGTTTCGCCCTCGGCCTCATCGGCTGTGATGCCATGGCGGATCGCATGGGTAAGTTGAACCAGTGGCTGCAGGACAGCGTCTTCAAGCCGCTGGAAGACAAAAAGATGCCCGTCATGGAGCATCTGGTCGAGCTGCAAGCCCGGTTGACCCGCTCGGTCGTGGTCACGGGCGTCCTCTTCGTGCTGACCTTCTTCTATGCCGAGACGCTCGTGGCATGGATTCGCATCCCCCTCCAGAACATGTTCGTGCCGAGTCGGCTCGAATGGGTGCCCACCGACTTGGAGACGATTCCCTTCGTGTTCCTCGCGCCGGCCGAAGCACTCTGGCAAAACGTCAAAGTCGCCGGATTGTTCGCGTTCGTCTTGGCGGCCCCGTACATTCTGTGGGAGCTCTGGCAGTTCACGGTGCCCGGCTTGCATGTCCAGGAGCGTCGCTTCGTCGGTCCGTTCGTGCTCTTGAGCTCCCTCGCATTTTACGCCGGGATCGGGTTCTCCTTCTTTTTTGTCCTGCCGTTCGCCCTCAACTTTCTGATTTCCTACGGGGTGAATGCGGGCTTCATTCCCAAGATCTCCATCGCGCAGTACGTGGGATTCGCCCTCTGGTTCCTGCTGGTCTTCGGCATGATCTTCGAAGTGCCGTTGGCGATCACGTTGATGGCCAAGCTGGGGTGGGTCGATGCGCCGTTTCTGAAGCAGTATCGCAAGTGGGCGTTTCTGGCGGCGTTCATCTTCGCCGCGATTTTGACGCCCACGCCGGACCCGTTCAATCAATGCTTGATGGCGCTGCCGATGTATGTCTTCTATGAGGTCGGCATCATCAGTGCGGGGTTTTTCAATAAGAAGAGGCGAGCCGAGGCGGCGGAGGCCGGGCCGAGCACCGCGGTGGCCCCCGCACCGGCGGCTTCGAACGGCCGTCCGGGCGGGAGCGTCGCGCCGTCCACGGGGAAGACCGGGGACGAATATTTGGCGGTGCCCAGCGGTGGAGGACGATGACGCTCCCACCGGGCATCGACGGGCGGGAGTGAACGGGCGAGCAGACGAACCGATCGGGACCAGCACCACCTTCAGCGAGTAAGGAAGTGATTATGCCCAAGGAACTCAATGTGATCAACGCTCCGGGCGCCGGCAGCGGCGATGTATGCACGTACATGTGGGCCTGCGCCATCTGTGACGAAAACGAATCCTGTCAAAAGGACAAGGAAGGGCATAGCCGGTGGCTTGTGGCCAAGCGCATGGAGCGCATCGAGTATAAAGTGTTGGTCATGAGCAACAAGGGCGGGGTAGGGAAAAGCACCTGCACGACCAACCTCGCGGTCAGCCTGGCGCTGAAGGGATGGCACGTCGGGATTTGCGATTTGGATATTCACGGGCCGAACATCCCGAAGATGGTCGGCGCCGAAGGGCAGAAGTTGAAGATCAGCACGTCGGGCGGCATCATTCCTTTCCAGGCGTATAACCTCAAGATCGCGTCGATGTCCTTTCTGCTGCAAAACTCCGATGACCCGATCATCTGGCGCGACGCCTACAAATATGAGTTCATCAACCAATTACTCGGAGGCGTCGAGTGGCAGGACCTGAACTTTCTGCTCATCGATCTGCCTCCGGGAACCGGTAACGAGTCCGTCACCACGATCGATTTGCTCGGCGAGGTCACGGGCGCCGTGATCGTCACCACCCCGCAGGAAGTGGCCTTGCTCGATTCGAGGAAATCGGTCTCGTTCTGCAAGGACAGCGAGGTTCCCATCATCGGGATCGTCGAGAACATGAGCGGCCTCGAGTGTCCTCACTGCCACAAGCACGTTGACGTTTTCCGGAAGGGCGGAGGGGAAGCCTCCGCGCACGACATGGGTGTGCCGTTCCTGGGCCGAATTCCGCTCGATCCCGACGTGGTCACGCAATCGGACGCGGGCGAGCCGTTCGCGATGTTTTATTCCGATACGACCACGGCCGATGCGTTTCACAGCGTTGCCAATCAGGTGGAGTCGTTCTGCAAGAAGGCCGGCTCTCTGGTCAAAGTCGCTCCGAGACACGGGCACTGAGCACCCATGCAAGGATTGACGCCGCTCGAACAGGCCCAACGTGTCGTGCTGGATGCGGCCGTCCCGCTCGGGCTCGAAAAGGTGTCCATCCTCGAGGCCCAGGGGCGCGTCCTCGGGGAGGCCATCATCGCCCAGCGGGATAATCCGCCATGGGACAATTCCGCGATGGACGGGTTCGCCGTCCGCTACGAGGACATCAAGCAGGATCACGCCATCGCCAAACCGGTGGAACTGGCGGTCATCGAGGACGTGCCGGCGGGCAAGATGCCGTCGAAAACCGTGGGCCCCGGGCAGGCCATCCGAATCATGACCGGCGCGCCGGTCCCCAAGGGCGCCGATACCGTCTTGAAAGTCGAGGATACGGAATCGACGCCGACCTCGGTTCGCGTGTTCAAGCCGGAGCCGCGCGGCGCCAACATTCGCCCGCAGGGGGAGGATGTCCGGAAGGGCGATCGGATCATCGCCAAGGGCACGGCGATTCGTCCGGGCGAGGCCGGCATGCTCGCTATTCTCGCCAAGTCGTTCGTGCTCGTCTACCAGCAGCCGCGTGTGGCGATCCTGTCCACGGGCGACGAGCTGGCCGACCTCGACGAACGGTTCAGCGAGGAGAAGATCATCAATTCCAACAGCTACGGGATCGCCGCGGCCGTTCGTGAAGCCGGGGGTATCCCGCTGCTGCTCGGCATCGCAAGGGATAATCCGGAGGAGCTGAAGGAGAAGATCTCGCACGGGCTCAACGCCGATATCCTCGTGTTGTCGGGCGGTGTGTCGATGGGCGATTACGACTTCACGAAGGCGGTCTTCAAGGATCTTGGCGCGGAGATGAATTTTTGGAAACTGGCGATTCGTCCGGGGCAGCCCTTGGCCTTCGGGAAGATTCAGGGGAAATTGGCGTTCGGGTTGCCCGGCAATCCCGTGTCGTCGATGGTGACGTTCGAGCAGCTCGTGCGCCCCGCCATGTTGAAGATGAGCGGGCGCCAGAGCTATGGGCGCCCGGTCGTGCAGGCGGTCTTCCAGGAGGAATTCTCCAAGCGGCGGGATCGACGGCATTTTCTGCGTGGGATTCTGACCCGTGAAGACGGCGTGTTCAAAGTACGGACGACGGGTGATCAGGGGTCCGGCATTCTGACCTCGATGGTCAAGGCGAACTGCCTCATCGACATTCCGACCGAGGTCGATCGGGTGAATCAGGGGGATTTGGTGTCCGTGCAGATCTTGAGTGGGCCCATCTGGGCGCACGAGGCGGAGCATCAGCCGTCCGTCGGCCATCGCCACTCGTGCTGTTGAATCACAAGGAGCGAGGCGATGGCTATTCCCGTGCTCTGTTTCGTCGGACGGTCCAATAGCGGCAAGACGACGCTGATTGAGCGCGTCATCCCCGAGTTGGTTCGGGCCGGCTACAAGGTCGCCACGGTGAAACACACCGGGCACGGCTTCGACCTCGACACGGAGGGCAAGGACAGTTGGCGTCACAAGCGCGCCGGCGCCAGCGCGGTCGTGGTCGTGTCCAACGGCAGTTTGGCGATGTTCGCCGACGTCGCGGAGCAGACCAAGTTGGAGGAAGTGCGCGACCGTTATCTGGACGGGGACATCGACTTGATCATCGCCGAGGGGTGGAAGAACGAGGGCTATCCCAAGATCGTGGTCGTGCGGGACCAGGTCGGCGAGATCGCGATTTCACCGGAAGGTCTGCTGGCCGTCGTGTCCAACCAGCCCCTCACCGTTCCGGTGCCGGTCATCGACCCGGACGATATTCTCGCCGTGACGAGGTTGATCACGTCGCAATTTCCCCGACGCCGACGGGACGATGCCTAACCTCTCCGCCTGCGCGGTCCTGCTGGCGACGGCCGGCGCGGTGACTCTCGGTGGCGTCGGTCTTCACTTCACGAATGCTCCCCGCTTCTGCGCCTCGTGTCACACGATCGCGCCGTCCTACGAGAGCTGGGCCAAGTCATCCCATAAAGAGGTCAGCTGCGTGGATTGCCACGTGCGCGACACCGTCCAGGGCTGGTTGCACGACAAGGCCTACGCCGGGACGAAGGACGTGCTCAAGACGGTGTTCGGCACGGGGGCCGAACCGTATAATCTCGATGCGACGGTCTATTCCGAGATGTGCGTCGGGTGCCATCGGCAGATCCTTCGTGTGTCGGAGGTGGCGCCCAGGGACTTGCCCGCGCCGGTGAAAGAGGTCGGGTTGGTCATGAGTCACCGCGCGCATATGGAGGCGTTCGCCAGGCGCGGGCAAGGGGAGGGGTGCACCACGTGCCACTCCCGTGTGGTCCACGAAACCCCGATCAAGGGCTATCCCATCGTGGTGCCGCGCGGCCATGTAGAGGCGGATACGCAGCGTTTCGAGCCGAATCATCCCAAAGACAGCGTGCTCTATAAGAAGGCGATGGCGGATTGTTTCCGCTGTCACGACGGGAAGACCGAATACGAGGGCAGGGTGCTGAGCCGCACGTGCGAGACTTGTCATCTTCCCGACAAGGTCAAGGATTTGCTCTTCTGACCGATGTTCCACTCTGCCTCCGCGTGAGATCATGCCGGATCCCGTCGTCGAAGTCCGCAACCTGACCAAGCGATTCGGGGAGTTCACCGCCGTCGACGGGATCTCGTTCGCGATTCAGCCGGGGGAGATCCTGGGGCTCCTGGGCCCCAACGGGGCCGGGAAAACGACGACCATCCATATGCTGCTGGGGCTGATCACGCCGACTTCCGGCGGCATCCGGATGTTCGGGCTCGACCTCGCGCGCCATCGGGAAGCCATCCTCCAGCAGGTGAACTTTTCGTCCACCTACATCTCGATGCCCTATTCCCTGACCGTGGAGGAGAATCTGCGCGTCGTCGCCCGTCTCTATGGATTGGCCGACGTCGAGCGGCGCCTCGAGGACGTCATGAAACGGCTGGAGATGGAGGACATCCGTCACAAATTGACGCGCAAGCTGTCCTCCGGGCAAATGACTCGGTTGACGCTGGCGAAGGCGATCCTGACCGAACCCAAGATCCTGTTCCTGGACGAACCCACGGCCAGTCTCGACCCCGATATCGCCCATAAGATTCGGGGCGTCCTGCAGGACGTCCGGCGATCTACCGGTTTGAGCATGCTCTACAGCTCGCACAACATGCGCGAAATGGAAGAGATGTCGGACCGGATCATTTTTCTCCAGCGCGGTCAGATCGTGGCCGAAGGGACGGCGAAGGCGATCGTCGAGCGGTACGGGCAAAGCGACCTGGAGGACGTGTTCCTGAAAATCGCCCGCGAAGGGGGCTGAGTCCGCACGGCGTCCGACCGATGAAACTCCACCGCATCATGGCGCTGCTGAGCCGCCACCTCTATCTCTACAAGCGCAGTCCGCCCCGGATCATGGAGATCTTTTATTGGCCGTTGCTGGACCTGATCATCTGGGGGTTCATCTCGATGTATCTGATGAAGTTCCAGGGCGACCTTCCCGGCGCCGTGACCTTCTTCCTCGGGGCCTTGATTCTGTGGGACATTCTCTTTCGCGCTCAGCAGGGCATCACGATCACTTTTCTGGAGGAAATTTGGGCCAGGAATCTGTTGAATCTCTTTGCGAGCCCGCTCAAGCCGAGCGAGTTCCTGGCTTCGACCATGGCGATGAGTATCTTGAAGGTTATCGCCGTCAGCACGGTGATGGTGCTGTGCGCCTACGCGTTCTATTCCTACAACATCTTCATCATCGGCGCCTCGCTGGTTCCTTTCGTGCTCAATCTAGTGGTGACGGGATGGACGATCGGTGTCATGACCACCTCCCTGATCATGCGGTTCGGGCATGAGGCGGAGGTGCTGGCCTGGAGCATGGTGTTTCTGTTCCAGCCGATCTCCTGCGTCTTCTATCCGCTGGAGGTTCTGCCGGGGTGGTTACAATCCATTGCCTGGTTCAATCCCGCCACCCATATCTTCGAAGGGATGCGCGGCGTGTTGAGCGATGGGACGCTGAGCACGATCCATCTGACCTGGGCGGTCGGGCTGAACCTGGTCTATCTGGCGCTGACCATCCTGCTGTTCCACAAGGTCTTCGCGATCTGCAAGGACAAGGGCCTGCTGGTCCGGGTGGGGGAGTAATGGCTGTGCCAAGTTGTATGGGCGCACACCTACAGAGCGACCCTATCGGGCCGTGCTGGAGCCTTTCGCAAATTCCCTCGCGGAATCAGCCAGTGTGTGCAGATCCACCGGGAAACCGCTCACCGCTACGAGTGGGGTGAGAGGAACAGAGGATCGGCAACCTGTTGGCTGTCGCCTGCGCATCAAACAGAGAGCGGTGCGAAAGGCAGGGTAGAGTCCCGATGAAGGGAGCCGGCTACTCCGCCACCCCGGCGAGGGCCATGCCGAGCTCTCGGTCTTCCGCAAGGCCGAGGCCGTCTTGGCGCGGATCGAGCGGTCGTGTCTCGGCGAGCGTGGCGCTCGTCAGATGGGCCAACCGTTCGCGCTCGCCCTGTCCGTATCGCAGAAACTCCAATCCATACCGGCCGTTTTGCTGCCACCGGACGACGGAGAGTTCGACGGCAACCGGTCGAGACTGGTGCGGAACGTTGATGTGAACCGCCACGTAGGTGCCCGGGTCGAGCGAGAGAGTGCTGCGAACCTGGCATCCCGCGGTCGACAGGTTCATGAGGATGCCCGCCCCCATGTTGTCGTCGCTGTGGAGTTGAACCGGATAATGAATGGGAACCCGAGGGCGGCTGCGTCGTTGCCATTCCATGGCACGCACTTCTTTGCTGAGTCTATTCTCTTGTCGGAACAGGACCGCGGAAACTTAACGGGGGACAGAGCGTCCCCCGGTCTGACCGGGCGGTGCGGACGCCTTGACGCATCAATAATTATTGTTGTATTGGTATGTATGCCTGATTCAGCCGCGCTCACAATTCAAGAGCTGGCCGCTCGCAGTCATGCCCTGGCCGACGAGACTCGACTGAAGATCATCGACCTCTTGACCGAGGGCGAGCGGTGTGTCTGTGAGCTGACGGACGAACTCCACATGAGCCAATCCCGCCTCTCGTTTCATTTGAAGGCGCTCAAGGAGGCCGGGGTGGTGCGGGATCGCCGGGACGGACGCTGGAACTACTACGAATTGGACCGCGAGGCTTTCGAGCCCCTGTGTGAATATCTTCTCGGCTTGCAGCATGCGAGGGGACCTCGCGGGCGATCAAGCAAGCCCTGCGATTAGTGGGTCTTTTTTTGGTTTGATACAACAAGAAATCTTGATCGATGGTGGGTAGTCATGTGGAAGCCGAAGATGAAGACAGTGGCGGTCGAGTGGACCTCCAACATCCAGGATTCGGCAGCGGGAGGTGGCGCTCCACAAGACGCCATGCGGCGGAACGTCGAGGCCGTGCAGGACACCCTTGGGCCCGAGCTGACCTCCCTGGGAATCCGACTCGCCTTCAAGGAAGGAGACAGAGAAGGCGATCTCGAACGGCCGCCCTCTCCGCTGCGCGTCAATGAGCGGGCGTTGGAGGAGGTGCTGCCGGAGGTGCGTGTGTGCTGGCGAACCACGGCCGGGGGCGCCGGCGGCGCTGGGAATGGCGCCGGCGGCTGGGTCATCACCGCCGAAGGAAGCGAGTACGACGTGATCCCCATTTTTCTCATTCGCCGCGCGGTCCTCGCCGCTGCGGGGCTGATGCAGCCGCTTCGTCCGAGCTCGGGCGGGCCGGCGCCCGACATTTCCAATCAGAGGAGGTTTTCGTGGAACTCGTGGTTCAGCGGCCGATGGCAGCGACGCCGCCCAAGCGACTCAACCCCTTCGAGCGGTATCTGACCCTTTGGGTCGCCTTGTGCATGGTGGCCGGCGTCTGGGGCGGCCAGGTGGCGCCGCAGGTCGTCGAGCGGCTTCGCGGATGGGAGTTGTGGGAGGGGAGTCAGGTCAACGCGCCGATCGCCGTGTTGATCTGGGTCATGATCATTCCCATGATGATGAAGATCGACTTTGCCGCGGTGCGCCAGGTCGGTCGACGGCCTCGCGGCTTGCTGATCACCTTGTTCGTCAACTGGGTCGTGAAGCCGTTCTCCATGGCTGCGATCGCCTGGGCGTTCTTTCGATATGTCTTCGCTCCGTGGGTGTCCCCGGCCGAGGCCGATCAGTACATCGCCGGGTGCATCATCCTGGCGGCGGCGCCGTGCACGGCGATGGTCTTCGTGTGGAGTTACCTTACCGACGGCGATCCAGCCTACACGCTGGTGCAGGTTTCGTTGAACGATCTCATCATGCTGGTCCTGTTCGCCCCGATCGTCGGACTGCTGGTGAGCGGCGCGGCGTCTCTGGCAGTGCCTTGGGAGGTGCTGATCGCCTCGGTGCTGGCATTCATCGTGATCCCGCTCGCAGTGGGCACTCTGGCGAGACACTGGGTCGTACGCCGATCCGGTCGCGCCTGGTTGGAGTCCGTCCTGCTGCCGAGACTGGCGCCGGTCGCGATCCTGGCCCTCTTGGCCACGCTGGTGTTGATCTTTGCCTTCCAGGCCGACAATATCGCCGGGAAGTCGTTCCATGTCTTGCTGATCGCCGTCCCGATCTTTATTCAGGTGTACGTGAATGCCGGGCTCGTGTACGGACTCATGTGGTGGGCCAGGGTGGACCATGCGGTGGCCGCTCCCGGAGCGTTGATCGGCGCCAGCAATTTCTTTGAGCTGGCGGTCGCCACCGCCATTGCGCTGTTCGGCCCCGGTTCGGGGGCCGCGCTGGCGACGGTGGTGGGCGTGCTCGTAGAAGTGCCCGTGATGCTCTCGGTTTGCAGCGCGTGCAATCGGACGAGGCCGTGGTTCGCCGCTCGGATCAGAGGCGCAGGCTCGTGACCAAAGCACGCGTGCTTTTTCTCTGCACCGGCAATTCGGCCCGCAGCCAGATGGCCGAGGGATGGCTGCGCCACCTGGCTGGGGATCGATTCGAGGTGGCCAGCGCCGGCACGCACCCGATCGGAGTCAATCCGTTGGCCGTCGAGGCCATGCGGGAGGTGGGGATCGACTTGTCCGCGCATCGGTCCGAGCATGTCGGACAGTATCAGACCCAAACATTCGATCACGTGATCACGGTGTGCGACCGAGCCAAAGAATCCTGTCCGATCTTTCCCGGATCCGTCCGGACGCACCATTGGAGCTTCGAGGACCCCGCCGCCGCAGCGGGTAGTCATGAGGAACGTCTGTCCGCCTTTCGCATCGTCCGCGACCAAATCCTCGAGCGTCTCCGCGTCTTTCTTTCTTCCCTTTGAGCCGCCGGTCGCCGCTTGTCCTCCAACGCTCGCGCAGGTCGCGCCCCGCGACCGTCATCCGCAGTCCACTCGGCCGTTCCGAGCCTTTGACAACATGTTTCTCCGTCCGATGTCGTGACCCGCATTTTTCAGAGGCCCCCCGGTCTTCCCAGGCGGGGCGATCGTTCGGCCGCTCGCTCGGGCCGGTAAGTCGCCAGCGGCCTGTGTTATAGGCTTCATGACACAACAAACGTCCTCAGCTCTCCGCCTGTGCCACGGTTGTCGGTCCTCCCGGACGAAACCAGCGATACAGCGTCGCCGCGCTCCTCGTGGTCGAGCCACGTCAAGGGAAGAACCGTCGTGTACCTAGTGGCCTGTAACAGGCAAAGTGGCAGTGATCCGACGGGGATCGGCGTACTTCCACGTTACGGGGTTCGCGGACGTATTGTACTGCCGGATATAGCGCATGATCTTCCGTTTCAGATCATGGCGAGACGTAAAGATGCCACGGGCGATGAGAGCGCGCTCAATCGTGGCGAACCACAATTCGACGTGATTGAGCCAGGAAGAGTAGGTCGGCGTGAAATGCAACCGGACCGTCGGATGGTCCTGCAGGAACGCCTCGACGTGGTTGGTCTTGTGCGCGGAGAGATGGTCGAGGATCACATGAATCGCTTGTCCTCTCGGCTGATGGGCCACAAGGTCGGTCAGAAAGGCGACGAACTCGGTCGAGGTATGGCGTTCAGCCGTCTTGCCCAGCACCTCACCCGTCTTGGTGTTGAACGCGGCGTACCGCGACCGCGTGCCGTGACGGAAGTACTCGAATCCATGCCGTTCGACTCGCCCCGGCGACAGGGGCCGCACCGGGTCCACCCGATCCAGCGCTTGGAGCGCCGTCTTCTCATCGACGCAGAAGACCGCCGCATGCTGCGGCGGGTTCACATACAGTCCGAGAATATCGGCGGCCTTGCGCTCGAAGTCGGGATCGTCCGACGCCATGGCTCGCTCGAGCCGATGGGGCTTGAGCCCATGCCGGGCCCAGACCCGGGCCCCCATCATAGGGGAGAGCCCGAGCGCCTTCGCCAACCGGCGCGTACTCCAATGGGTCGTCCCATCCTGCGGCCCGCGGCGCGTCCAGTCGAGAATCCGAGCG
>JBDIVW010000009.1:0-136113 GCA_039794185.1 Candidatus Inralta sp.
GGAAGGCGAAGCGGAGAGGACAGACATAGCGGGAGGGCGCCGTGCCATTCGATGCGCAGCCGAACGCGAATGGACTCAACGGTGAAGAACATGCTTCTCTTCCATCAATGTCGGACAGGCTCCTAGGACCGGAGAGACGGGCTGCCTTCGAAGGCCGGCGGCCGCTTGACAGTCCTATCCGCATCTCCCAGAATCCTGCGGCCGAGTCGCTCTCTTCCCAACAGCGAGGTCCCCCGTGCATCGACCGCCGCATTGGCCTGGCCGCTCGCGCCTGATCCGAGGGCTTCGCACCGCGTTGCCGTTTCCCACGCGGGTCGTCTCGAACGAGGAGTTCATTCCCGCGCCTCAAGGCGTGGCGCAACGACGGGTCGAGCAGGAGGCGATGGCGCTGGCCGAGCGATTGAGCGCGCGCACGGCGCAGACCCGGCGTGAGTTCCTGCGGACGACCGGCGGAACCGCGGCCGTCTTGTTGGCGATGAACGCGGTGTTCGGTCGGGTCTTCGACGTCCTGGCGATCGAAATGGCGGAGCCGTCGGCTTTCGCCGAACGGCGCGGCGACGACTATTTCATTTTCGACGTGCAGACCCACTACGTCGGAGCCGACTACGACCCCAGCGGGACGGAGGCGCAGCGGGAAGGCGCCGTCACCAGGGAGGCGTTGCTGAGTCTCCGGCGACGCGCGCGTGAGGCCGGGTGGAATCCCGCGCTCACGCGCGACACGGGGACGGTGCAGGATCTCTCGTGGGAAACCTTCATCAAAGAGATCTTCCTCGACAGCGAGACGGACCTCGGTCTCATCAGCACCCCGCCGGGCCCCTATCCCCAGGAGGCGGTCGTGCCACCGAAGGAAATGGCGCACATCCGCGACGAAGTGAACCGAGTCGCCGGATCGCAGCGCATGCTGGCCCACGGGTTGGCGACGCCCCAGTTGGGGCGGGCCGATCTGGACTTCATGGAGATGCAGGCGTCCCTGCTCAAGATCGACGCCTGGAAGTGTTACACCGGCTCCTGTCCCAAGGGATTCAGCCATGGCTGGTGGATGGATGACGAACGTCTTGCCTACCCCATGCTCGAAAAGGCGCGCGCGCTGAACGTCACGCGCGTCTGCGTCCATAAAGGCCTGCCGCTTGGACCGGTGGCCGAGTACAATCACCCGAAGGACCTCATCCGGGCGGCGAAGGATTTCCCCGATATCGATTTTCTCGTCTATCACTCGGGCCTGAAATCGTCCCGCGGGATCGACGACCATTTCGCGCGCACCGGACAGCTCCCCTGGACGACGGAATTCTGTCGGTTGAAGGACGCGGAACCGGGGATCACCAACCTCTACATGGAAATCGGCGCCACCTTCGCGCAATTGGTGGTCACGCATCCCGTCCTCTGTGCCCACCTGCTCGGGCAATTGATCCGGTCCTTCGGCGCCGATCATGTCTTGTGGGGAACCGATTCCATTTGGTACGGCACGCCACAATGGCAGATCGAAGCCTTTCGACGTTTCCGGATGCCGGACCGGTTGATTGAGCAGCACGGCTATCAGGCCCTGACGCGGGAGGTGAAGGCGAACATCTTCGGCCTCAATGCGGCCAGGATCTTCGGAGTCGATCCGACGGCTGTGCGGTCGGAGGTGCCGAAAGATTACTTGCACAAGATCCGGATGGCCTATCTGGAGGAAGGGCCGTTGCCCAGCCACCGGTGGTACGGCTGGGTGGCGGAGTGACGCGGTTGGCCGGGCGTCTTCTGCTCGCGCGCCCCGCACGCCGGATCAATTAAGAGGTTCAAATCAAGGGCGGTGCTCGGGGACGCACGCAGGTCAAACCTCCGACCTGCCGCGTGAGGGCACGCGTGAGGGCAAAGGACGAGAAAGGAAAGAAGGACAAGACATGAAGAGTGAGATCTTGTATCCGGGGGCGTTCCCGATGGCGCGCGTGCACCTGGCGTCTGGGGAGAGTCTCAAGGCCGAATCCGGGGCGATGGTGGCGGCGTCGCCGACCATCGACGTCGAGAGTCGGATGGAAGGCGGGCTCCTGAAAGCGCTGTCGCGAAAGATGTTGGCAGGCGAGCATTTCTTTTTCCAAACCCTTCGGGCGACGCGCGGCGAGGGGGAGGTCCTGCTGGCGCCGACCGTGCCCGGCGAAATCGTGCTGTTCGAAATGGATGGCGTCAACGAGTATCTCGTCCAAAAAGACGGATTTCTGGCCGGTGCCGAAACGATCACAATCGAGAGCAAGATGCAAAGTTTCACCCGTGGTCTCTTGGGCGGGGAGGGGTTCTTCATTCTGAGAGTCGGCGGGAACGGGACGGTGATTCTCAACAGCTTCGGCGCCGTGCATCGCCTCGAGCTGAAGCCCGAGGAGGAGTACGTGGTGGACAACGCGCATCTGGTCGCCTGGAGCGCGACGACGTCCTACAAGATCGAACGAGCCGCTTCCGGGTGGATCTCGAGCTTGACGTCGGGAGAAGGATTCGTCTGTCGCTTCCGAGGGCCGGGATTGGTGATGATCCAGACTCGGAATCCACGAGGGTTTGGGGCATGGATACGCCAATTCATGCCGGTCACGGAATAGGCGTCACGCGTGGCTGGCCGATCGAGATGAGAAAGCCGGCCCTGGCTGGTCATGAGACTGACGGTGGTCATAGATGACGACTCGCCCAACGCGCTCTGTTTCGGAGGCGCGTTTCCCCCCAGCGGAGCGCCCTGCCTGGCAACCGTCACGGCGGACGGACTGCAGCTCGTGTTTCCCGCCCATCCCTCGGCCGATCCACGTCGGGTGGCGTTCGACCGGCTCGCGGTCGGCGCCGGGGGATTCGACCACGATCACTTGGTGGTGAAGTGGGACGAGGAGGGTACTCCCTTCACGCTCTATCTCAAAGATCCGGACGTCATCCGCGCCTTCCGGACGCGCGCCTCCGGCACCCTGTCGGCCGAACTGCATCGCACGGCCGAAGAGGTCCGCCGAAGACGGATGCGTCGGCGCGCGTTTCTCTGGGCCGGCCTGGCGATGGTGGGCGGGCTGTTCCTAGCGCTCTGGCTGGGTTCGGATCGCGTCGCCGAATTTGCCGTGGCCCGCATTCCCGTGTCCTGGGAGGAATCGATCGGCGAGGCCTCCTACCGGCAGTTCATCATGGGACACACCGTCGTGGAAGCGGGGCCGGCCGTCGAGGCGATCGATGTCATTGCGGCCCGGTTGACCGGCGCGTTGCAGCCCAGTCCGTACCGGTTCCAGATCTCCGTGGTGAACAGCGGGGTGGTGAATGCGTTTGCGTTGCCGGGTGGACGCGTGGTGGTCTTTACGGGGTTGCTCAGAAAGGCCGACAGCGCCGAGGAGGTGGCGGGAGTCCTCGCGCACGAGGTGAACCATGTCCTCAAGCGCCATGCGATGGTCAGAGTGGCGAAGAGGCTCGGCTTAGTCGGAGTCGTCACGATGTTGACGGGGAATGAGCAAGGTCTGGCTGGCTTGATCAAGGACCTGGGCATCGAGCTGGCGACGCTCAAGTTCGGGCGCGAACAGGAGACGGAAGCGGACGAGGAGGGTCTGCGGTTGTTGCACCGCGCCCGCGTCGCACCAGAAGGAATGGTGTCGTTCTTCGAACGGCTGGCCGAACAGGACGCGCCGCAACTCGAAATTCTGTCGAGCCATCCGATGAGCGAAGGGCGCGCGGAGCGCCTCAGGGCGGAAATCGCGCGACTACCCCGCATGACGCCCGAGCCGGTTCCTGTGGACTGGGTTCATGTCCGCGCGTCGTTGAGAGCCCCCTGAGTCGCGGGCGAGCTTCCTCCTCCAGGAACAGTCGGGCTCTGGCGGCGAGACCCTCGTCGCCTAAGGCGGGGCCGGCGACGGCCTCGGCTCCATCGGAGATCGGAGCGCTCGGCCTCTTGCGCCCGTCTCGATTCTGGCGTAGAAGTCCTGATCGGTCGAACGATAGCGATGTCGAGAATTGTCGTGATGATACTGGCGGCGGCCGCCATGAGTGGGAGCGGTTTCCTGAACTGGGGGCTCGCCGCCGGTCAACCTACGCCTCCGACCACGCGATCGGTGCCCGCGTCGGACTTGAGAGCGGCGGCCTCCGAGCAAGCGGTTCGAGCGGCGGAGGCTTCCGCCGCAGGGGGGGTGGATGGAGTCTGGGTGATCGCGGAAGCGGCGATTCAGTTCTCCGACGAGATGACGGTGCAGGAAGCGCGCTCCCGCGCCCGCACTGAGGCCCGCCGCAAGGCTATCGAACAAGCGGTGGGAGCCTTCGTCAAGAGCAATACGGTCGTGTACAACCATATGCTGGCCGAGGACCTCGTGCAGTCGATCGTCCACGGCATCATCGCGGACGAGCAGGTTCTGGATGAAGGGGTGCGCGAGGTCGGCGCCCGACCGAACGAGCGGGCGACCTTGTATGCCAGCAAGATCAAGGCTCGCGTCCGCCCCGTGCGCGCCGAGCGCAAGGTGGAGGTGGCCCTCACCGTGAGGCTCAACCAGAACGTCTTTCGCGCCGGCGAGGAGATGGAGATACGCATCATCAGCGACCGCGATGTGTACCTGCACCTGTTCAACATCGGGCAGGACGATTCCGTGACGGTGCTTTTCCCGAACCGCTTTGCCCGCGATACGCTGATCCGCGCCGACCGTGAGGCGACGTTTCCCGACGAGGCGCAGCGTGCGCGAGGGATTCGTCTGCGCGTCCTCCCGCCCGCAGGCGCGACCCGGGCGACCGAGCGGATCAAAGTGATCGCCACGCGGAAGCCGCGCGACTTGGTGAAGGCCAAGTTCCGTGAAGGCGTGTTCGAAGCGTACGAGGGGAAGGATACGGGCATGATGACGGATCTGCTGCGCGAATTGGCGCTGCTGGAGGACGGGGACTGGGCCGAAACGACGGTGCCCTACGAGGTCCACAACTGAGGAGGCGGCGAATGGAGACGGCGATCGTAAAGCGGGTGAGTAGCACGCTGCTTGTCGGGGCGTGCGCCGGGATGCTGGCGGGGTGCGGACCGACGATGCTGCCGCTCGCCACCGACGTCGGGAAGCTCCCCGTCAAAAAAGAGCCGGTGAGCGTGGCGCTGGTGATCCCCGAGCAGACGAAGGGCGCCACGAGGATCCTCGACGTGAGTTGCGGTGGAACGTATACGATCCCCGTCGGCCTCGAACTCACGGAGGGTATGCTGCAGGGGCTCGCGCAGGCATTCGATTCCGTGAGTCTGGTCACGGCCAAGCCCGCTCAACCCGGCGAATATGACTTTGTAATCGAGCCGGCGCTGCCGGACCTGGCGATCGAGGGGAATTGCGCCGCGCGGCGATGGCTGTGGCTGCTGTTTCCGGTGAAGTTGTTCTATAACCCGGCGGATCGGTTCGAGGCCCAAACGGAGCTGCGGGCTACGGTGGAGGATCGGACCGGGCGCGCGATCGTGGACGACACGTTTCGCTCGGAACGGCACGTTCGAGAAAACATCTCGGGCGGTGTGTCGACCGTACCGATCGCGGACGTATTGCGAATTTCGATGGCGGACGCGATTCAACGTCTCACGGTGGGGATTGCGGGTACGGCGGAATACCGGTCGTCGGCGCGCAAGGGTCGGAGCTCCCCCGGTTCGTCGCCGATCCCGGAGACGATCGTGGTGAGTGACGTCGACGATCTGCCGGCGGTCACCGCGCCGTCCCAGCAACACCGTTATGCGATCGTGATCGGGATCGAGCAGTACCGGCAGCGGCTGCCGAAGGTCGACTATGCCGCGCGCGATGCTCAGGTCATGCGAGAGTATCTGGTGAAGGCGCTCGGGTATCCCGAGGAAAACGTCGTCACGTTGGTGAACCAAAACGCCACCAAGACCGATATCGAGAAATACATCGAGCGATGGCTGCCCAACCATGTCGACCGGAACAGCTCGGTCTTCGTGTTTTATTCGGGACACGGCGCCCCGGATCCCAAAACCAGCGAGGGGTATCTCGTCCCCTACGACGGCGATCCGACGTTTCTGGAGGTGACGGGGTATCCGCTCAAGCGGCTCTATGGGCAACTCGGTCAGTTGGCGGCGAAGGAAAGCTTTGTCGTGCTGGATTCCTGTTTCTCGGGAGCGGGAGGCCGTTCTGTGGTTGCCAAGGGCACGCGGCCCGTGGTGGTGATGACGGAGAGTCCGGCGCTCACGTCGGGGAAAACCGTGGTCTTGAGCGCCAGCGGAGGGGATCAGGTCTCGAATACCTATGGGCCCAAGGGGCATGGGCTCCTGACGTATTTCTTCCTCAAGGGATTGAAGGGCGAAGCGGACGCCAATCAGGACCGGCTTATCGATGTTGAAGAATTGTTCGCCTATCTGAAGCCGTCCGTGGAGGCGACCGCCCGTCGTGAATACAACAGCGAACAAACGCCTCAACTGATCGGCGAACCGAGTGTTCTCAAGAGGCTGAACTTGATCGGATCGACGGTCCGGTAGGAGTGCATCGTCGGAAGAGAGGATCTCCATGGTCGCGACCATCGAGAGGACAAGGGTGGGCATGCGCGTCGGCGTGCTGGCCGACACCCATGGGCGGTTCGATCCCGAACTCTTCCGGCATTTCGCCGGTGTCGAGCATATCCTGCACGCGGGCGACATCGGGGATCTAGAGATCATTCGGCAGCTCGAGCGCATCGCGCCGGTCACGGCGGTATCCGGCAATGTGGACGGCTTCGGTCGCAGCGGCTATCCGGCTGAGCGTGTGATTGCTCTCGCGGGTCGCCGCATCGCGATTCGTCACATCGTGTATGAGGGCGGGGATCTCCATCCTGATGCCCTCGCGTACCTCGATCGCGAACGGCCGGACATCTGTGTCTTTGGGCATACCCACAAACCGTTCGGCGGGTGGCGGGGACCGGTCTTCCTATTCAATCCCGGCTCGGCCGGGCCGAAGCGGTTTGCGCTTTCCCGCGCGGTGGGGATTCTTCATCTCTCGCCGGAGCACGTCCAGGGCGAGCATCGTCTGTTGGCCGACGGTTCGACTCGGCACCCGTCATCCGACGCTTGCGCTTGATGGAGCCGGACGATGGGATACCCCGTGATCAAGCGGGCGCGACTTCCTCCGGATCGGTTGACAAAAATTGGGGAAATTACTATAGTGCGCCAGCCAACTGGGGCCGGTCTCCTCACGAGACATACATCGATGGTCCTTGAGGAAGTTTCTCTCACTCTCATCACACAAAAGGGGGCTGTATGAGGAAGCACTTGGTGCTTGCTGCGATGGCCACCGGTCTGCTCAGTCTCTACGGCTGTCAGCCGGTCCATTCGCCGCTTATCGGGAACATCTTCAACGAAACCAAGTTCGGCTACGTGGCCACGACGAACGCGGCGGCGACCAAGGAAGGGAAAGCTTGCGGGACGACCATCCTGGGCTGGGTCGCGACGGGCGACATGAGCATCTCGGCGGCGAAAGCGGCCGGCGGGATCACGAACGTGGCGCACATCGACCATTCCGCCAAGAACATCTTGGGGATCTTCGCCGAGTTTTGCACCATCGTGAAAGGGAACTAATCCCCTTTGAACCATTGACCCGAGTGGAGGACTTTATGAAACAGCATTTCGTTCTGGCGGCCGTGGCCGCCGGCCTGTTGACCTTGTACGGCTGTCAGCCCGTGGCCTCGCCGTTGGTGGGTATCATCTTCAATGAAACGAAGTTCGGCAATCTCGCCACGACGAACGCGGCGGCGACCAAGGAAGGGAAAGCTTGCGGGACGACCATCCTGGGCTGGGTCGCGACGGGCGACATGAGCATCTCGGCGGCGAAAGCGGCCGGCGGGGTCACGAACGTGGCGCACATCGACTATACGGCCAAGAACATTCTCGGCATCTTCGCCGAGTTCTGCACGATCGTGAAGGGAAGCTGAGTCGCAGTCGATGTCGTCGGGCAGGGGGACGGCTAGCCCGAGCCCCCTTGCCCGAAGGCCAATCCCGATGGCCTCGGCCGAACCAGGCCATCCCGTCACGCGATTCCTGTGAGCGTGCTCCTCGAATCCCGCCTTCTCGTCCTGCTCACGCTCTTGCTGCTCCTGTCTCTTCGATCAGTCTGTCTCGCCGACGAGATCCGACGTGACTTCGTCTATATTGCGGCTGCGGCCGTCGGGGCGTTCCCCGAAGACCGGGATGCCGTATTCCAGGATCACGCCCGGTTTCCGACGATGATTCGATCAGGCGCCGGGTTAGGGGTCAAAGCTGCGGTATTTCCAGGAGCCGCGGGTCGTGTCGTCGGATTGGAACTCGAATCCATGGGACACAGCGGCCGTGTGCAGTTTCCCGTGGCGCCCAACGGCGCGGTTCGCTCGGCAAGCTCGTCGCTGACCGTCTTCACCACGATGGCCAACCTGGTGATGCAGTACCCGGACTCACGGCTGATGCCTTATGTGGGATTCGGCCTCGGATGGGCGACCGGCGTCTTGACCGATACCGACATTCCCCAACGTCCGGACCGCGGACTCGAAGGATCGTCGGCGTTCAGCTATCAGGTGCTCGCCGGTGTTCGCGCGCGCGTCAGCGACCGCATCTTTGTGTTTACCGAGTACAAGCGGCTCACTGCCCAGTTCCATTGGACGCAACTGGCTCTCGACTTTCGGGCGCACTATGCCTTGCTGGGCCTTGGATATACCTTTTAAGAGCGACGGCCCAGCAGACACGTTCTGTTATCCACAGGTGCTGTCATTGGCACGACCGGCTGGCGACTTCGTGCTTTCATAAATTTTCTCGTTTGCTATAATCACGCTCGGTCGAGTAGTGAGGTCTGTCCCAGTCCATTAACCAAGGAGGAGTGGATGAAGAAATCATCGGTGCTCTATCTTGCGGCGGCGTTGCTGGCGGCTCAAACGGGCATGGCGATAGCGGCGAATCCGGACACGGGCCCCGGCTGCGGCCTCGGAAAGCTGGCGTGGGGAGACTTCAAGAATCAGAAGAACATCGCACCCCAGGTCCTCATGGCGACCACGAACGGGACGTTCGGGAGCACCACTTTCGGGATCAGCAGCGGGACCTCCGGCTGCACGAACGACGGCCAGGTATGGGCTGAGCACAAGACGACGATGTTTGCGAGCTTGAACTTCGAGAACCTCGCGCAGGATATGGCCCAGGGGCGCGGTGAGAATCTGGCGTCGCTGGCCGCGCTGATGGGTGTGCCTGCCGAGCACCAAAACGAATTCTTTGCGGTCGCCCAGGATAAGTATGCCACACTGATTCAGGCCGGTGAAGCCTCTCCTGCGGCCTTGATCAAGGCATTGAACGACGCGATGGTCGGGCATCCGGTGTTGGCTCAAGCGGCGGTTGCGCGCTAACGTATCGCGATCCACTCGCGAAGGCTCCCGGCGCGACGCCGGGAGCCTTCTTCCGTTCGATCTCCCCGCTGATGTTCCTCCCGTCTGGAGCATTCCGGTGTTCAGATTCCGATGGAAGATCCTGCTTATCGGGAGCCTCCTGTCGGGATGGTTTGCGCTGCCGGTGTCGACCGAGTCTTCGACGACGGATCCCTACCTGGCCAACCTGATCCACCGCGCGGCCGAACTGCGGCTTGCGGATCGGCGTGAATGGCGGGTCCTCCTCCACTACCATCCCAACTGGTTCGGCGGGGTGACGAGCCAGCAGGACGATCCCGGATTCTTTCTGTCGCCGGAGGGCAAGACTGATCCGACGAAGGAACTTGAGGCCACGCTCGCCAAGTTTTTTTCCGATGAGCCGACCGGCCGCTCGAAACAGCCGGCGCAGTGCGCCTTCGTGGCGCGGTATAGCTGGCTCCAGGAGCAACTCCGTTTCGATGAAACTCGGCTTCCTCCTCAGCGATGCGAACGTTTCGAAAGGTGGCTCAAAGAATTCAACGCGGACGGGATCAGCGTGATTTTCCCGGCCGGCTTCATGAACAACCCCTCATCGATGTTTGGACATACCTTTCTGAGAATCGACCAACGGGACCAAACGGATCAGACGAGAATCCTCGCCTACACGATCAACTACGCCGCCGAGGTCCCCCCGGATGTGGGGCCCGAGTATGCGATCAAAGGAATTTTCGGAGGCTATCAAGGCTTCTATTCCACGATTCCCTACTACCTCAAAGTGCAGGAATATCGAGATCTGGAAAATCGCGACATCTGGGAGTACAGGCTGAACCTCAGTGAGCCGCAAGTGCGACGGCTGCTGATGCATGCCTGGGAGATGGGGAATGCATGGTTCGACTATTTTTTCTTCGACGAGAACTGTTCCTACCACATTCTCTCGCTGCTGGACGCCGCGGATTCCTCGTTTCGTCTGGCCGAGCGGTTCAAGCTGTACACCTTGCCGTCCGACTCCGTCCGGGCGTTGATGGCCCAGTCGGGACTCGTCGGCCGAGTGACCTATCGCCCGTCGCGGCGGACGGTCGTGCAACGGAAGCGCGCGCGGCTCTCGCCCGACGAGGACCGGTGGTTGCTCGCGGGGATTCGCAATCCGGCCGACCTTGACGAAGCCTCCTTCCGCGGGCTTCCCGTCGAGCGTCAAACACTCGTGCTCGATACGGCCTCCGATTACCTGCTCATGCGCGGCGAAGGCGACGCGGAGGATCGTGACGGCTTTCGGGCGCGCAATCGGGCGGTGTTGAAAATGCGGAGCCAGTTGAAAGTGCCCTCCCCGCCGGTCGAGATCGAGCCGTTCACGCAGCGTCCCGACATCGGGCACGGCACGTCGCGGGTCACCGTCGGAGCGGGCTGGCGGAACGATGCCCTCTATGAGGAGGCGACGTTTCGAGGGGCCTATCACGACCTGCTGGACCCCGAGCCCGGCTACACTCCCGATGCGCAGATCGAAGTCTTGGCCCTCAGTCTCCGGCATTATCACCTCCGGGACCAGGCGCGAATCGAGCGGTTCACCTTGTTGAACATGGTGTCGCTGTCTCCGATGGACAGCCTGTTCCGTGCGCCGTCCTGGAAGTTGAACCTGGGCATGAACACCATTCGACACGGCGGGTGTCAGTTGTGCAGCAACGGCGTCGTCAGCGGGGGACTGGGCGGCGCGATCGAAAGCACGGCGTTCCGGCGAGGGGTCTGGTTCGCATTCGCCGACGTCGAGGGAAACTACAGCCGCGCCTACGAGGAGCGGCACCGGATCGGCGGGGGCGGAACCGTGGGCGTCTTGGCGGACGTGACCGGACGATGGAAACTACTGGCGTCCACCTCCTATCTTCGCTATGCGCTCGGCGAACAGTCCGAGGATTGGCGCTGGACCGTCGGGCAGCGTTATACCTTGAGTCAGAACTGGGCGCTCAGGATGGAGTACCACCATCGCGATCAGGACAACGATGTGATCCTGTCGGTGCAGGCGTATTTCTGACGCACGCGCTTGGAGGGGTCTTGTTCGGGAGCAGGTGGATGCGTTGGTGCGTGAGGCACAGGCTGAGTCTTTCGCCGGCGTTCGATATACTGTTCCTGCGACTCTTCGGCAGGCTGATTCGGAAGCGGGCCATTTCTCAACAGGGCGGGTTCCAGCTTTCACGTGCGACAGCCGGGACAGCGTGAATTTTCTCGACCACCTCTTCGTCTATCACCCCTTTCCCTGGGAGGACCGAGACTGGGCCTCGCTCAGCCGGTTGCCGCTGGAGGACGTCTGGTTCCGGAGTCCTTCGGGCGCCAAACTGTTCGGCTGGTACGTCCAAGCTGCGAGAGCCGACGCGGTGCTGCTGTGGTGCCATGGGAATGCCGGCAATATCATCCATCGGCTGGACAACTTGCGGGACCTCTATGGAATCGGCGTTTCGGTGTTTCTCTTCGATTATCGAGGCTATGGGCGCAGCGAAGGTCGTCCGTCCGAGGAAGCGCTCTATGAGGACGCGCTGGCCGCCTACGATTACCTCATGACGAGGCGGCGCATTCGCCCAGAGCGGATCATCCTGTTCGGACGCTCATTAGGAGGCGCCGTGGTAGGAGAAGTGGCCAGCCACCGTCCGGCTGCGGGACTGATTCTCGAGTCGGCATTCCTCTCCGTCGAGGCCGTCGCCAAGGCGCACTATTGGGGGCTCCCCGTGCACTATCTCCTGGGGGCCAGGTTCCGATTAGTCGATCGCCTGCCCCATCTCTCGCTCCCGATTCTGGTCATTCACGGCGACCAGGACGAGATCATTCCCATTTCGCTGGGACGCGCCGTGTTCGATGCGATCAAGGGGCCCAAGTATTGGTACCAGGTCCGCGGCGCCGGCCATAACGACCTGCCGATGGTCGGCGGTCGTCCCTACTTCGAACGCCTCCAAGCCTTCGTCGCCTCTCTGCGACTCCGCTAGAAGGCGTTCCTCCGTCGCCCCTTTTCCTTTGCGGGACTGCATCGGGCGACGATCCCACTCCGTTTCATCGTCCTTCAGCGGTCGGCCTGCGCAGATCGGCGATGAGTCTGGTCGGCTCGCGCCCGGCTCGATGCGCGGAGGGTGTTCTAATCCGTCGATCGGATGCACAAAACGGAATCAGGGCCGCCTAGGAGGGGAACCATGGCTCTGGATATTTTTCGCACAAGCATTTGATATCCTCCAAAGATGAGCATGACAAAAATTGTTCCCTCCGAGTGGAGTGACTCTTGCATTGAAATTAGTTAAGGAAACAAAATGAGTGGGGCATATTGCTCCCTTAAAGTTTTCCGCTAAACCGTGTACAATCCGCCGACGTGATGCGATTGCCTGTTCACATGAGTGAGGGGTATCAGGGGGCCGCCCTGATGCTCGATGTCGCGCAGGAGACCTTGTCGGTCGAGGGGGCGGACGGGACGGCGCTCGGCACCCTGACCTGGGCGGAGATCATAGACGTGGCCGTCAGGAAGGGCGGTGCTGTTATGCGCGACGGGCGGGGCGCGATGATCCCGCTGGCGCTGAAGGTGCACTATCGTGCGGGAGGAACGGTCTCCGGGGAAGGGCTCACGGCGGAGTTCGGCGGAGGCGGATTTTTCCTCGAGACGAGCACGCCGCTCCCGGTCGGAACCGAGTTGTCCGTGGAGTTCTCCCTGCCCGACCAACCGCAGCATCGCATCCTGTCCAAGGGACGAGTGGTCCGCATCCGACAACGGCCCGAGCGTCAGGTGTTTCTTCCCGGGATGGAAATCCGTTTTATCGATCTGTCTCACACGGATCAACAGCAGGTCAGCGCGCTGATCGCCGCGCTCGAGCGCACCCGCTCCTTCCGTCGCTAATCTCGCCGCGCTCGTGCCGCAGCCTCGCCCGCCGGCTCACACGAACCCGATTCCGGCGTGGAGCACGATGCTCCGCCGATTTCGGATGGCGCGGGTTCGCAAGGCCACGGATGCTTTGAGCTTTCCGTTTCCATTTGCTAAAGTTCGCTTGGAGAATCCACCGGCGTCGCATAGGATCGTCTATGCCGTGGGGAACTGACAGACGAAGGAGGGGGCGTGGGGTCGTCAGCGAGAAACTTCCGAGTTGGAGTGGTGTGCCTATTGCTGGCGAGTGTCCTGGGCGGATGCGCCGACGGGCCCCGCGCCCTGGGACCCCGTCCGAAGATCGCCGGAGCGCTTGCGCCGGACCCCGCGGTCGATCACGGCCCGGCCCCGCTGGCCGTCCCCGTGTCGGGCCTGCTCGTTGCGGCGAAGCCGGCCCTCCCTCCTGACAAGGCTTCGCCGCCTCCGTCCAGCTTCGATGAGCCGGTTGATCCTTTCGCCACGCCGGATGAGACGGTCGGCGAGTACGACCCGTGGGAGTCGTTCAACGTCGCGATGTTCGAGGTCAACCGCAAGATCGACAAGTACGCGCTCAAGCCCCTTGCCAGGGGGTACAATTGGCTCGTGCCCGATGAGGCTCAGCGCGGGGTCGAGAACTTATTTCACAACATCCGGACGGGGCCCAGGCTGCTCAACAACCTGTTTCAGGGAAAGCTCAAGGGGGCTGGCACCGAGCTTGGTCGATTTCTGCTGAATTCGACGTTCGGTCTCGGCGGCTTCTTCGATGTCGCCAAACACATGGAAATGCTAACCCCGGACGAGGATTTCGGTCAGACGCTCGGGGCCTATGGAGTTCCGCCCGGACCGTATCTCGTCATCCCTCTGTTTCCCCCCTTCACGCTCCGCGATGTGACGGGCTATGTCGTGGATCTTGCGCTGGACCCGATCAATTGGCTCGTGTTTCCTCTCATCGAGGTTCGGAATGTGCCGTCCGTGATCTCACACCCGAATCGGAACACGACGACCTTCGCGCAGTTGGGGAGCCGCTCTCTCTTCATCGTCAACGAGCGGTCGCTCAATCTGGAATCGTTTCAGGGCGTCGAAGAAGCGACCGTCGATCTGTACAGCGCGGTACGAAACGCCTACCTGCAGAAGCGCGCCAAGGCCATCAGGGAATAACGCGGGGTCATCCGACATTTGTGAAGCACGGAAGGCTCTCACGGGCCTGACGAATGATTGCCTTCCTCTGACGTTTGACGGATGTCGGAGGGCGGGCTCTCACGTGATGACTCCTAACTCGCGCCCCACCGACGCGAACGCGCGGACCGCCTGCTCCAGTTGCGTGTGGGTATGCGCGGCGGACAGTTGCACGCGTATTCGCGCTTGTCCCTTCGGCACGACGGGATAACTGAACCCCACGACGTAGATGCCCTCCTGCAGCAAGCGGTCCGCCATGCGTGTTGCCAAGCCGGCCTCTCCCAACATGATCGGGACGATGGGATGCGTCCCCGGGACCAGCGTGAAGCCCAGTTGCGTGAGCGCGTGACGGAAGAAGGCGGCGTGCTCGCGCAACTTCGCGCGGAGGCTCTCGCCCTGTGCGACCAACTTGACCGCCTGTAGGGCGGCGGCGGCGATCACGGGCGGCAGGGAGTTGGAAAACAGATACGGGCGCGAGCGCTGCCGGAGCCACTCGACGATCTCGGTCCGACCGGTGGTGAACCCGCCGGCCGCCCCGCCGAGCGCCTTCCCCAGCGTGCTGGTGATGATGTCCACGCGATCGGCGACGCCGAAATGCTCCGGCGTGCCGCGCCCGCTCGACCCCAACACGCCTGTCGCGTGGCTGTCGTCCACCGCCACGGCGGCGTCATACCGCTCCGCCAATTCGACGATCCGATCGAGCGGCGCCAGATCGCCGTCCATCGAGAAGACCCCATCGGTCACGATGAGGCGGAGACGGCAGCCGGCGGCTTCTTTGAGCTTCGTTTCCAGATCGGCCATGTCGGCGTGCGCGTAGCGGAACCGCTGGGCCTTGCACAAGCGAATGCCATCGATCACGCTGGCGTGGTTCAGCGCGTCGCTGATCACGGCATCCTGCTCTTCCAGCAGGGTCTCGAACAGCCCGCCGTTGGCGTCAAAGCACGAGCTGTAAAGAATGGTATCGCCCGTACCGAAGAACGCGCTGAGCGCCTGCTCGAGCCGGGTGTGCAGCTCCTGGGTGCCGCAAATGAAACGCACGGATGCCATGCCGTACCCGTAGTGATCGAGTCCGGTTTTGGCGGCCTGCACGATGTCCGGATGATTGGCGAGCCCCAGATAATTATTCGCGCAAAAATTCAGGACGTCTCGTTGACCCTGGCCGTGGGCGACCCGAATCTCGGATCCTTGGGGGCTGGTGATCCTGCGCTCCTTTTTGTAGAGCCCGGCCGCACGGATTTCCGCGAGACGTTCGTCGAGCGTGTTCTTGAGCGAAGAATAGGCCATTCGTAGTTCGTGAGATCTCACCCGCGTGTCGTCAGATGACGGGTCGCGCGCATCCCGCGCATCAGACGCCCGCCGCCCCTCGTTTCACGGAAAGAGAACGACCTTCCCGCATCGGCCCGAATTGACGAGCCTGAACCCCTGGTCGAACTCCGCCAGCGGGAACGTATGGGTGACGACCGGCCGGATATCCAGTCCGGCCTTGAGCAGGCCGGCAATCCGGTACCAGGTACTGAACAGTTTCCTGCCGGTGATGCCATAGAGGCGAATGCCCTTGAAGATGACCTCGTTGGCGAGGTCGCACGTGATGGGCTCGCTCGGAATGCCGAACAACGTCACCCGGCCGCCGTTCTTCACGGCTCGGAAGGCCTGGTGAACCGCGGCCGGATGCCCGGACATTTCCAGCGACGCATCGACCCCTTCACCCTGTGTGATGTCGTCGAGCAGGGCCGCGAATCGCTCCGGAGTCTCCGTTCCTGCATTCAGGACGTGGTCGACCCCGACCTGCTTGGCGAGCCCCAGGCGGTAATCGCTCACGTCGGACGCGATGATCATGGCGGCCCCCGCGGTCCTCGCCACAGCGGCGGCAAACAGACCGGTCGGGCCGCATCCGGTGATCAGCACGGTGTGGCCCGTCAGATCCTCGGCCAGCGCGGCATCGACAGCATTCCCGAGCGGCTCTTGGAGGCACGCGATCTGCGGGGGCACGCCGGGATCCGTTTTCCAGAGAACGTTTTCCGGCAGTGCCACGTATTCCGCGTACGAGCCGTCCAAGTCGACACCCAGGATGCGGTAATCCTTGCAAACGTGAGCCAATCCCGTCCGGCATTGAAAACACCGCCCGCACGTGAGGTGGGATTCGGCGGCCACATAGTCCCCTCGGGCGACAAGCGTCACGGCCTGTCCGAGCTCCACGACTTCTCCGCACACCTCGTGGCCGATGATCCGAGGGGGATGGACGCGACCTTGCGACCAGCTGTCCCAGTTATAGATGTGCGCGTCGGTCCCACAAATGGATGTGGCCTTCACGCGCACTACTACCTCGTGTGGTCCTGGGGTAGGGTCCGGTCGAGTCGTGAGGGTGAGGCCCGGGGCAGGCGAAAGCTTGGCGATCGCGCGCATGGCAGTATTATCCCACAAACCGGAATCCGAACGAAGAATCTTCGTTCCATTGGGGCGGAGGGTTGAATAGGTTTCGAGGGATCAGTACGATGAGGGCGCCATGAACCGCATCACCCCATGGATGCCGCGTTTCAGAGGGCCTGCGGCGCTGGTGGTCGCCTGTTGGCTCGCCGGGGTGCTGGCGGCCCCGGCACTGCCCGCCTCCGGCCCCAGCAAGCCCGCCCCCAAACGGTCCCTTTCCTTTACACTGGAAAACGACTCGGTCACCGGGACGATTCCGTTCGGATCGGAATTGGTGCTTGGGGTGCTCTTGAATGGTCGGCCGACGGATCACTCTCTCGTCGCGGTCGTCGAGGGCTCAGCCATCGACAAGATCATGGTCCCCATGGAGCCGACCGACATCCCCGCGCAGTGGAAGGCCCGCGCAGTCATCAAGCCGCATCCCTTGGGCTACACCTCCGTACGTCCCAAGGCCCTTCGGGTGCGCGTCACCGTCTCGCAACTGCGAGATAACACGTTGCTGCGTTTGATCGGCCGCTCCGCCTACCTCACGATGGCCCATGGGGAACGCGACGTCCCCGGCCTGGACGGGGAATCGACGGAGGCCGAGGTGGATTTGGTGGCGGCCTCGGCGGCCATCACCGGAGAGGAGACTCAACCCGATGTGGCGCCGGTGGCCAACGCGCTCATCGCCGAAGAGGATCTGAAGCCCTTGCCGGAGGCCCGTGGGCAACAGGCCTATTGGAACGAAGTCGCACGTCTTATCAGTCGGAGCTGGGGCCAGAAGGTCCGCTATGCCAAGAACCTCGATTCGGCCCTCGAGACCGTCCGCGTCGCCTTCCGGATGCATCCCAACGGGGAGGCGCAACTGATCCAAGTCGAGCGCACCTCCGGGGTCCGGGACGTCGACGAGGCCGGGTTGCAGGCGATCGTCCACGCTCATCCGTTCCCCCCCTTTCGGGAAACCGTGGGCGACGAGGTGGTCGACGTGCACGTCCGGATGAGAACCGGGGCCAAGCGGACCGGTCCGGTGCAACGGCCGGCTCCGGAATCGGCGACGGTCGAGGTGGCGCCGGGTTCGTCATCCGGCTCGAAACCCGCGGCCAACGTCAAGCGCGCGCCGCAGAACGGGCAATGAGGCGAACAAGGAGGTCGAACGGATGACCACAGGCGGTCGTCTCCCCTCCCCCCGCTGGGCGCGCGGGGTGGCAGTGCTTTTCGTGTTATGCGGCGGGGTGGCCGCCGCCGAACCTGCCCGCTTTCAGGTGGACCCGGACCATTCCATCATCGAGTTTCAGGTCAAGCACATGGTGATCTCCAAGACCACCGGTCGCTTCCTCGACTATGCGGGATATGTCGATCTCGACTCCGACGCCAAGCAAGTCCACGCGATCGAAGCCACCGTCAAGGCCGCCTCACTGAACACGAACCACGGGAAGCGGGACGCCCACCTGAAGTCAGCGGATTTTTTCGACGTGGAGAAGTATCCCACCCTCACCTACAAGCTGAAGCACGTGAAGAAAATGGGGGACGAGTTTACGGCCTTCGGCGAGTTGACGATGCACGGCGTGACCAAAGAGATCGTCTTGGTGGGAACGATGAACGGGGTGACCAAGGACCCTTGGGGCAACCTGCGCGCGGGTTTCTCGGGGAAGGGCGCGCTCAACCGCAAGGACTTCGGCATCAATTGGAACAAGACCCTCGACAACGGCGGCTTGATTGTCGGCGAGGACGTCGACATTCGTTTGGAGATCGAAGCCATCAAGGCCAAACCCGGAAACTAATCCGTCCCCTTCCTCGATGTGCTCGCGCCACGGCGCCGATCCGTCCGGCTGTCGGGTGGATTGCCTCGAGTCGCCGCATTCCCAACCATGAACGCCATGCTGTTCCATGAGCCGGCCGATGTGCGGTCGGCTCCGCTCGTCTGGCGCGACCGCCCGGACCCCGAACCGGGTCCGGGCGAGGTTCGAGTTCGGGTCCGAGTTTGCGCCGTGTGCCGGACCGACCTGCATGTGATCGAAGGGGAGCTGGCGCCGAAACGATCTCCGCTCATTCCCGGGCACCAGATCGTCGGCACGGTCGACGCGCTCGGTCCGGGAGTCTCGTCGCTTCGGCTCGGCGATCGGGTGGGGATCGCATGGCTGCGGGAGACCTGCCGGCGGTGCCGGTTCTGTACGAGCGGCCGGGAAAACCTCTGCCTCGACGCGCGGTTCACCGGGTACGATGCGGACGGCGGCTACGCGACGATGGCCGTGGTGCCCGAGCAGTTCGCCTATCCCATCCCCCCGTCATTCTCGGACGAAGAGGCCGCGCCGTTGCTGTGTGCGGGGATCATCGGCTATCGCGCCCTCCGTTTGAGCGGCATTCAGCCCGGGCAGCGGCTCGGGCTCTATGGATTCGGCGCTGCGGCCCATCTGGCCATTCAGGTCGCACGCCATTGGGGTTGCGACGTGTACGTGTGTTCGCTGCGGGAGGAGCACCGACAACTGGCGGCGGCCATGGGGGCCCGCTGGGTCGGGGAAGCGGCCGCCATGCCGCCTGCGCGGCTGCACGCCTCCATCATCTTCGCGCCGGCGGGCGACCTCGTGCCGCCGGCCCTCCGGGCACTGGATCGCGGCGGGACGCTCGCACTGGCCGGGATTCACATGAGCCCGATTCCCTCGTTGAACTACGACGAGGACGTGTTCGGCGAGCGGATCATCCGCAGCGTCACGGCCAATACCCGGCAGGACGGCCTCGATTTTCTGACCGTGGCGGCGGCCATCCCCATCCGCCCGCAGACCCAGCGATTTCGATTGGACCAAGCCAACGAGGCGTTGCAGGCGTTGAAGGCCGGGACGATCAACGGTTCGGCTCTCCTCGTCATGGACTAGCCGTCGGTCGGACGGGACGGACGAGACGGGTGGCATGGGAGGCCGGCGACGGGCGACGCGGACCGGGGAGGCGGTGTGATAGGATGCCCTATATGTGGAAACGATGGTGGTGCGCCGTGGTCCTTGTGTCGGTCCTCACGCCGGGCATCGCCTCAGCGCTGGAATTCACGGCCGATCAGATCGTCAAGACGAACGGGAAGGTCCGGAAAACCATCATCTACTACCGCGACGACATGTGGCGGTTGGAGCATCATGACACGGGCCCGGTGAACGTGACGATCGTCCGCAAGGACAAGCAGCTCATGTGGCTGCTGCTCTCCCGGATGAAGCATTTCAAGACGGTCCCCTATGATGCGGCGATGGCGCCGAAAGTCGCCGAGCGCATGGAGGGAGAACTCAAGCGGGAAGAGATCGGCACGGAAGTGTTCGACGGGCACCCGACCACGCTCTATGAAGTCACCGTCCAAACCGGGGAGGGGACCGAGCAGTACTACCAATGGTTGGCCACCGACCTGCGGTTTCCGGTGAAACTCGCGAAGAAGGACGCGAGTTGGATCGTGGAGTACCGCCACTTGAAACTGCGGACGCTTTCGGACTATCTGTTTCAGCTTCCAGTGAATTTTCAGCCGCTGGAAACGTTCGATGAGAACAAGACCGGGCAGCCGAAGAAGGATGGAGCCTCTCGCGGCGGGGCCATGTAACAAAGAGAGGGGAGTTCGCACGAGTCATGGAACCGAGTAAGTCCAGAGGGTGGTGGGTTGGAGGGGCGGCGGCGCTGGCGTTGGCGGGCACCGCGTGGGCGATGGACGTCGGCGATGTGAAGCAGGAGTGGACCCCGGCGGGGAAGCAACTCGCGGCCGAGCGGGTCAAGTTGCCGGCCCATGACGAGATGGTTCTGGTCCCGGCCGGGGAATTCCTGATGGGCAGCAACAAGAAGGTCGACCGGCAGGCCTATCCCCCCGAAATGCCGCAGCGTACGGTGTATCTGGACGCCTATGAAATCGACAAGTACGAAGTCACCACGGTGCAGTACCTGAAATACGTGCTGGCCCACGATCTCCCGCCCCAGGTGGATTGGAAATTCGACGGGGGCAACTTTCAGGAAAGCATGGCGAACCACCCCATCATGCACGTGACCTGGGAGCAGGCGGACGCCTACTGCAGGTGGGCGGGGAAGCGCCTCCCGACCGAGGCGGAGTGGGAGAAGGCGGCGCGGGGCACCGACGGGCGGATTTATCCCTGGGGCAATGAACCGGCCGGCCTGACCCGGTCCAATTTCGGCCGGAGCGGCCTCTCGGGTCCGGTGCGGGATCGCCCCGAACGGTTGCTGCTGTATCCGCCGGTCATTTCCGTGGACAAGTACGACAACGGCGCGAGCCCCTACGGCGTGTTCCAAATGTCCGGTAACGTCGCCGAATGGGTGGCGGACTGGTACGACAAGGACTACTACAAGACCGCGCCGGATCGAAATCCCAAAGGCCCGGAGAAGGGCACGCACAAGGCCTTCCGCGGCGGCGGCTGGATCGACAGCACGCCGACGGTGCGCGCCGCCCAACGCAACGGCACCGACCCCAAGGCCTCAATGAACTGGCTGGGCTTCCGCTGCGCGCGGGACGTGCCGGGCGACACGGGCGCCGCGGCCTCTCCGGTCTCGAGCCCCAGGCCGTAACCTCATCGGTTCCCGGTGGGCCGGGTGAGCGAGTCTCGCAAGTCCGGCCTCTCGACCCTCACCTGAAAAGATCGGGCAACTCGTGGATCCGCCCATCGAACGGGAACCGAGGGGAGTTCCTGTAAGGCCTACAGGCCAGAGAGGCGATGCAAGAGCGACTCGGGCCGGCCCTTATCGCGACGCTTTCCGCTTCAGAAGGAGCTGGGCTTGCTCGCTGGCCTCTTTCACCAGGATGCCCATCTTCGAGTGCGAGGGCTCGAGGTCGACCGGCCAGTCGTGGCTGCGTAGTCGTTCGCTGGCGGTGGGGCCGATCGACGCGACGACGAGCGTCTTGAGCGCCGCGCGAAACGGCTCGACCTTCCCGTCGGTTGCCAGCATCTGCATCACGTGATCGACCTGCGCGGCGTTGGTGATGAGGATCACTTCCACCTTCCCGGCCAGAATCTCGTCGAGCGCGCGCCGTAACGGCGCAAGATCTTCAGGCATGGCCCATTTGTAGATGGGGACGGGGATCACCTTGGCCCCTCGTGCGGTCAAGGCCTCCACGAGGTCCGGATTCGACACGCCGTATTCCTGCACGGCCACGCGCAACCCGTTCACGGGCCGATACTCGTCCAAGGTCGACACGACATCGACCCAGGTATTCGGTTCCGGCACAACGAGGGCGGGGCGCAATCCGAGCGCTTTCAAGGCGGCCACCGGCTTGGGGCCGCGGGCCACGAGCGTCGTGTGGCTGAGCGCCGACGCGATCGCCGGCCAGGGATGGCGTGTCTTGAGGAGGTCGAAGAGCGCCGTGGTGCCGATTCCGGTGAGCAGGATCAGCACGTCCATCCCCTGCGCGATGAGGAGGTCACCGAAGCGTAATGCGGTCGAGTTGTCGTCGAGCGGCAGCTCGCGCAGCGCCGGGGCGACGTGCGGCCGGCCTCCGTAGCGTTCGATCAGACGGGTCATCTCTGGGGCCATGCGACTTTCGAACGAGGCGACCGTCAACCCTGCGAACCCGCCGGGGGTGGACCCTGGAGAGGAAGCGGCCATGGGATTACTCGTAGACAGTCAGTCGTTCAGGCGATCGATGCGAACCAGGGTGGCTTCGACCGGCGAGGTGTCGGGAGATCCGCCGGGGGGCTCGACGAGCGCGGCCCGCACCAGGACACGCTCGCCTCGACGAAAGCGCCCCGCCACCGCCGGCGCCAATCCTTCCTCTGAACAGGTCCCCCCGTCGCGGATGGTCAGCTTGCCGGTCTCGTCGCGCAGATACAACACATATCCCGTCCCGGTCCCGCATTCCGCGTCCACGGTGATCGTGCGGATGTCCCGGATCGTCCCGGTCACCGTCACGACCTCGAGATTGAAGGAGGCGGGATCCGACAGCACTTGCGCGATCGCCACGGTATCGGGGGCCTCGGCCCAAGCCGGGTAGGAAAGGACGAGGAGGCCGGTCACGCCCAGCAGTCCGAGGACCATTCCTCTCCGCACGAGGGCCGGGCCCCCGTGGATCACGGAGTGGCATCCATGGCGCAGCGGAACCCGGTCGATTCGTTGCGGATCATCGGATCGCTGCTCACGCGGGTAAAGATGCGGACCAGCGGCGTTTCCACTGCCCAGCTCGAGCTGCGCAGCACTTTGTGCGAGCCGGTCGAGGGCCCTGGAGGATTCTTCGCCGGGCTCTTTTCGTAATAACGTTCGTCGTACCAATCGTTGACCCATTCCCACACATTGCCCGCCATGTCGTACAGGCCGTAGGGACTCTTGCCGGCTTCATAGCTGCCCACCGGCATGAGCGTTTTTTCACCTGTCCACTTCTGGAGGTAATTGAGGTGTTTGCTGGTCGGTTCGACGTTCCCCCAGGGAAAGCGCCGGTCGTCGCTGCCGCGGGCGGCCTTTTCCCATTCGGCTTCGGTCGGCAACCGCTTGCCGGCCCACTTGCAATAGGCCTCGGCATCATACCAGTCCACATTGATCACCGGCCGATCGGCGACGGATTCCGGCATCATCCCCTTCTGCCACAGGCTTCGGGAGGGATCGGTCGGATGCTGGGGGACGCGATGGCCGGTGGCCCGGACGAACTCGATGTACTGGCCGTTGGTGACCTCGTACTTGTCGAGGTAGTATGCGTCGAGCGTGACCTCGTGGCGCGGATACTCGTCGCGCCCGCCGTCCCGGTCGCCCGGGGGCACCCCCATCGGGAAGGGGCCTGGCGGGATCAGGATCATCGGCGCGCCGTCCTTCCCCTTGATCTCTTTGATCTCTTTTACGGCCGCGGCGCCTTTGGCCGGCGCCTCGGTCGCTGCGACGGGGACGACCCCCCCGATCCACACTCCCACGCACAGGATTCCCCACAGGCTCGAACGAACCATGGAACGCTCCTTTGTGACAGACGATGGGCTCGACGGAATCGTAACACGTTTTCGATGTCCCACGCGACCCGGGCCTCGGGTCTCGCGGGCCAGCTTCGCGTACGCGTCGCAGAAGCCGTGCCAATGCGCCTTCCGCTCTGGGTGGGGGCCGAGGATTCGGCGGCAACCGGTGATTGACGCCCGTCGCGCCGATCCCTACTATAAGCCTCGTCTCGTCCGCCGCCGCTTGCCGGCGGGTCAGTCGCATCCACTCGAGGGATCCATGTCGCAACCGCCGTCGCATGGCGGACTCCGCCATGTCGCGCTTCGCGTGGCCGATCTGCCGAAGTCGAGACGCTTCTACGAGGCGCTCCTGGGCATGCGTGTCGTCTGGGAGCCCGACCCCGACAACGTCTATTTAAGCTCCGGCGTGGACAACCTGGCGCTGCACCAGATCCCCCAGGGCGAATTGGCCGAGTATCGCCCCCCACGCGGCCAATTCTTGGATCATCTCGGGGTGATCATGAAGACGGCGTCGGACGTCGATCGACTGTTCGCGGTGGTCCAAGCCGAGGGGCCGACGCTGGGCGCGACGGTCGTGAAGCCGCCGAAACAGCATCGCGACGGCAGCTATTCGTTTTATATGGCCGATCCCGATGGCAATGTGATTCAAGCCCTGTTCGAGCCCAATATCAGTCCATTAACCTGGCGCGATGAGTGATGAGGACGGAGGGCCGAGAGGTGGGGGAACTCGAGTGGCAGCGCCGGCGCGATCTCCCGAGGCGGCACGGAGAGGCGTAATGGCGGCCCCGTCTTCGTCACTCAGCCTTCAGTCCCGCTGGTGAGTATGCCACGCGTCTGGGATCACTATCGCTCGACAGATCGTCTGGCGCTGGCGCCTTGGGTGTGGGTGCAGTTCGAGAGCACAGAATCGCCCGGCCCGTTTCCGTTCTTGGGCGGCGTGGCGCCCGAGGTGACGGTGGCCCTGCACGAGGCCCACCAACATTTGCTCAGCGCGGTCGACACCGTCATCAGCGACGTGTTCGCGCAACGAGCGCCGCTCGAGGACGCCCGTCGGCGAGCGATGCTCGAGGACGCCTATGCCGAACTGGTGCACTCACGGCCTCAGCTCAGCCAACACATCCGCTGCGGCCGGAGTCCCGAGGGTGTGTTTCACTGGGACTTCGCCCGCGATCCGAACCGGTCCTCGACCGTGACGAGCGCCGGCCTGCGCATTTTTCACTCGGTGAAACGGCAGGCGATTCCGCTTTCATTGGAGCGAGCGGCGGGGCCGCCGGTGGCGAAGGTGATCGGATTGCTCGACGGGAGCCACCAGGTCGGCGCCATCCGCACCGTCGTCTCGTCCTCCCGCGAGCACGAACGGCTGCTGACCAAGTTCATGGAGGTGCTGCACCAGTATGAGTGCCTGACCGCGACGCCGGTTCATTCGGTCCGCCGCCGATGGTTAGAGGTCGTCCAGGATCGAGATCTGGTGCACCTGGGCCACGCCGCGTTGTTGTACCGGCAGCAAGACCACTGTTTCCTCTTCGACCCGTGGCTCCTGCCCTGGTTTGCGGAAATGCCGGTGCCGTCACTCTGGGGGCAGGTTCTGCCCAGGCCCTCCGCGATCTTCCTGACCCACGACCATGACGATCACGTGGAGCCGCGCTCGCTCTTGAGCCTGCCCAAGGACGTACCGGTGATCGTCCCGAGCCGGCGAAACCGCAAGGTCTATTACTACGACTACCATGCCCTGCTGCGCGATCTGGGGTTCACGCAGGTGGTCGAATTGGCGCATGGAGAGAAGTGGAATTTTGAGGGCGGCGCGGTGGTGTCCGTGCCATTCTTCGGAGAAGACCCGTGCGATCTCGAAATGCCGCGGAATTGTTATCTCATCACGGATCGAGGTCACAACATCCTCGTGCATGCGGACAGCGGTCCGACCAACCAAGGGCGATCGGCGATCAAGGACGGCGTCATCCAGGAACTCGTTCGACAGTACGGGCCGATCGCCCTGGTGCTGGCCTCGCAACAGCAATTGAAGGAAGTGCGGAGCTACGCCGCTCATGCGGCCTTGGCCCCGCCAGGCACGTGGTTGGACGTCGGAGAGAACGGGTATCTGACCAATGCGTACTTGGCGGAGTTGTGCCGGATCGCCCGCGCCAAACTGTTCGTCAGCTATGCCACGGGCGGCGCGGACTGGTACCCGGATCATTTGTCCTTCACCTTCAGCACCCGCAATCCGGCGCGCACCGCGCTGCTGACCGCGAATTGGGAGCCGCCAGCGGAATTGGAACGGGCCTTGCGACCGTCGGGTTGTCGGTATCACTATGGGCGTGCCCTTGATATCGTTCGGGTTGGGGAGAATGACGAAACCACGGTCCTCTCCGGCGCGCGCGAGCTGGCGCCGTTGGAATTGTTTCGGCTGGATCATGGCCTGCCTCCGTTCATGACTCCACCGGCACGGTGAGGACGGCGCCGGTGCTTCCGGCGGGGATCTTCCATCGATCAGGGATCCGACGACACGGTCCATGACCCCGGCTGCCGCTGGGACGCCCAGGGCGCGATGGAGCGGGTCTGGAAACGCGGGGCGAGAAATCTGCGAGCAGCCACACGATGGATCATGACGCGATGAGTCAAGGAGTCGCATGGCATCATCCCCGATATTGGTGACTGGAGCGGCGGGGTTCATTGGCTTCCATACCGCGAAGCGGCTGTTGAAGCGCGGGGATATGGTGGTGGGATTGGACAACCTCAACGACTACTACGACGTGCGCCTGAAGGAGGCGCGGTTGGCGCACTTGACGCTGCAGAAGCGATTCCGGTTCGTGAAAATGGACCTGGCCGATCGGGACGGCATCAAGGCGCTCTTCGCCGAGGTGGGGTTCCGTCGCGTGGTGCATCTGGCCGCCCAGGCCGGGGTGCGCTACTCACTCGTGAATCCCCATGCCTACACCGATGCCAACATCGAGGGATTTCTCAACATTCTCGAAGGCTGCCGGCATCAACGGGTCGAGCACCTGGTGTTCGCCTCCACCAGTTCGGTCTACGGCGGGAACACCCGCATGCCCTTCTCGGTGCACGACAACGTGGATCACCCGGTGTCCCTCTACGCCGCGACCAAGAAGGCCAACGAGCTGATGGCCCATTGCTACGCGCACCTGTACCGGCTGCCCTGCACGGGGCTGAGATTTTTTACGGTCTATGGCCCGTGGGGACGCCCCGACATGGCCCTGTTCCTATTCACCAAGGCCATCCTGGAGGGGAAGCCGATCGACGTGTTCAATCACGGCAAGATGCAGCGCGACTTCACCTACGTTGACGACATCGTCGAGGGGGTGGTGCGGGCGCTCGACCGCGTGGCGCAGCCGGACGCGACGTGGTCGGGGGACGTGCCTGATCCCGGCGCCAGCAACGCCCCCTATCGGCTTTACAATATCGGCAACAACAAGCCGATCGAGTTGCTTCGGTTCATCGAAGTGCTGGAACAGACGTTGGGGAAGAAGGCCGAGAAACATATGCTGCCGCTCCAGGCCGGGGATGTGCCGGCCACCTATGCCGACGTCGACGATCTGATGCGGGACGTCGGGTTCAAACCCATGACCCCGATCGAAGTGGGCATTGCCCGCTTTGTGGAATGGTATCGCGATTTTTATCAGGTCTGATTCAGGGGGAATGACGGACTTCAGGGAGGGCCAGGCGGTGATCTCCCGCAAGAGCGTTCGCTACGGCGTCCAGTTGTCCGCATCGCTGCAGGACGGGCTGCGGGGCCATGAAGGAACGATCGTCAACCTGTCGATCGACGGCTGCGCGGTGATCACCGAGATCCCACTGGCCCCGGGGAGTTATTGGGCGGTCCGCATGGAAACGGGACAGCCCGGTCGGATCCTCGAGGTGGAATTGGCCGTGGTACGGTGGAGTCGGGAGACCCGCTGCGGCATGGAGTTCATCAAGATTCGGGCGGAGAAGAAGACCGATCTGGACGCGTTCGTGACCCTGCTCGAAAGTCCCCCGCCGGGCTAAGCTTGGGAGCGCTCCGCCTACTTCACCGCCACGCTCCGCACGCATTTGTAGGTGGTCAGTCCCCGAAGCACTTTCCGAACGCCGTCTTGGAGCAGCGTGGTCATCCCCTCATTCAACGCGAGCTGGACCAACTCCCTGGTCCGCGCCCGCGACTGGATGAGGTCGCGCATGTCGTCCGAATTCACGAGCAGTTCGTGCAGGCCGATGCGCCCCCGGAACCCGCTGCCGTTACAGGCGTCGCAGCCGCGTCCACGATAGAGTCGAAACTCTCCGCCATAGGCGGTCTCGAGCGACGGCCAATCGGCGCCATAGGCTTGAGCGAGCTCGATGTACTCGCTTTCATCGGGATGATAGGGCTCCCGGCATCGCTCGCACACGCGCTTTGCCAGCCGCTGAGCCAGAATCCCGAGAATCGCGTCCGCAAAGTTGAACGAATCGCATCCCATGTCCAGCAACCGCGTGATGGTTTCCGCGGCGCTGTTGGTGTGCAGGGTGCTGAGCACCAAGTGGCCGGTCAAGGACGCCTCGATGGCCACGTCGGCCGTTTCGCGGTCTCGAATCTCCCCGATCATGATCACGTCGGGATCGGCCCGAAGAAAGGAGCGCAGGGCCGACGCGAACGTGAAGCCGATCTTGGGGTGGATCTGCACTTGCCGCAACCCTTCCTGGGTGATTTCCACGGGATCTTCCGCGGTCCAAATCTTCCGCTCCTCGGTGTTGATATGGCCCAGCATCGCGTGGAGCGTCGTCGTCTTGCCGGACCCCGTGGGGCCGACGCAGAGGAGCAATCCGTGGGGACGCTCGCTGAGTTCGCGCAGGAGCGCCAGCGAGCGGGGCGCCAGATCCAACGCGCCCAGCGGCATGGTGCCCTTCGCCGTCAACACGCGCATCGCCACATCCTCGTTGGCCCCGGCGGTCGGAATGGTCGCGACGCGCAGCTCGATCTCCTTCTCCTTGGCGAGCCGGAACCGGATCTTGCCGTCCTGGGGCCTTCGGCGTTCCGAGATATCGAGATTGGCCATGATCTTGATCCGCGAGACGATGGCGCGGCGATAGGCGGCGGGGATCCGCATGTAGGTAAAGCAGGTGCCGTCCACCCGGAAACGCACGGCGGTGTCCTTGTGATCGGCGTAGGGCTCGATATGGACGTCCGAGGCGCCGGTCCGGTAGGCCTCGGCGATGATCTGATGCGCCAGTCGGACGATCGCCGAGTCGTTCTCATCGACCCCCTCGGCCGACACATCGGGACCCCGGTCGTCCTGCGACTCGTGCACGAGTTCGCCGAGGATGTCGCTGATCGATCCCGATTCCGTTTGCCCGATGGCGGCGAGCAGGAATTGCTCGATCTCCCGGCGCAAGCCCACGGAAAAGCGAACCGTGACGCCGGGAAACGTCCGGCGGATGTCCAAGCCCTTCTCCAGATGGTGCGGGTCGTCGATCAGCACATCGAGGATGTTGGACTGACGTCGGAGAGGGATCCAATGGTTCCGGCGGAGGTAGTCGTAGCTCAGGTTCTTGATGAGTTCCAAATCGACCACCGTACGCTCGTCGAAGGGGACGTAGGGACAGTCGAAGAAACTGCTGAGCGCCTGACCCAAATGCGCTTTGGGCACACGATACTTATCCAGCAGGATCGTTTCGAGGTCCTTGTCGCTCCGCAACGATTCCTTCAGCGCGGCGTCGAACGTCTCCCGGTCGAGGATCCCCAGGGAGATCATTCGCTCGAAGGCGGTGGCGATGATGGCCTTGTGGGCGTGCGGAACCATGCGTGTCGGGTGAGAAGCCGATGACTGGGATTGTCGCCGAGACGTGGGTCCAAGGCCATTAGATTCGCAATTGCAGGCAAGGCTCGAGGACGCGGGGTCCCGACCCGGGCTACCGCGAGGTCATCCGCCGTTCCATGTCGTCCGGGGTCACCTCCTTCAGGTCAGGCAGGACCAGGTCGGCATCGGCGAGCCGGTCGGCAGGGCACGTGGTCGCCAGGGCGACGCCCCGCATCCCGGCCGCCCGGGCCGACAGCACGCCGGCCCGAGAGTCTTCGATGACCAGACATTCGGCCGCGCGGAGCAACGGAGGACGGGGATCGGAGGCGTTGAGCAATTTCAGGGTGTGGAGATAAATCGCCGGGTCCGGTTTGCCCACCGCGACGTCGTCGGCCGACACGATGACGGCAACATCACGTTCGATGGCGGTGCCGCGCAAGGCCTGGTTGATCTGGTCGCGGCGGCCGCCGGAGGCGATGGCCAGACGGTGCCGACCCCTCGCTTGTGTTACGAATGATTCCACCCACGGAAACAGCGGCGGTGTGGTGACGGCCGTGTATGCCCGGAAGAGTTCCGCCTTGCGAGTGACGATGGCGTGGTGGAGGCGAGTGTCGATGCGTCCGTCTCGATGGAGGAGCAGGGACTCCGCACAGGTCCGTTCGTCCATCCCGAGGTACCGTCCGTAATAGTCCTCCGCGGTCAACGACAGGCCGTGCTCCGCCAGCGCTTGCTGGAAGCAGCGCAGGTGCGGGGCTTCGTCGTCCGCGATGACGCCGTTGAAATCAAAGATGACGGCTCGCAGCATGACACCTCTCCCGGTCTGGCGCGGACCATAGCCAAGGGCCGGTAGGATTGGCAAGGGAGAATCCCTTGTTCGGCCACCGCCCCTCCGGTATCCTCGCGCTGGACACCCGCCTTCGAACGGGAGAAACGCTCGATACGAACGGTCATGACGGACCACGGCATCCTCAACGATCTGCTGCTCATCTTCGTGATTTCGATCACGGTCGTCTTCGTGTTCCAACAATTCCGGCTGCCGTCGATCGCGGGCTTTCTGTGCGCCGGCGCCATCATCGGTCCGCACGGCCTCAATTTGGTCTCCGACCGGGACCAAGTCCAGGTATTGGCGGAGATCGGCGTCGTGCTGCTGCTCTTCACCATCGGCATCGAATTCTCGCTCGCCCACATGACGGCGATGCGCCGGTTCATGCTGATCGGGGGGCTGCTTCAAGCAGGGGGCGTCGTGCTGCTGGGCACGCTCATTGGTCCGCTGGCAGGGCTGTCGTGGTCGGAATCGGTGTTCTGGGGATGTCTGCTGTCGTTGAGCAGCACGGCCATCGTCTTGAAGGCCCTGACGGACCGCGGCGAGATGGACTCCCTCCACGGTCGGGCGACGACCACCATCCTGGTGTTTCAGGACTTGGCCGTCGTGCCGATGATGCTGCTGATCCCCTTCCTGGCGAACCCGATGGAGAGCGCCGTGAAGGCGCTGGCGTTGACCATCGGCAAGGCCGTGCTCGCCGTCGCCCTGATTCTCATCGGTGCCCGGTACATCGTTCCCAAGGTCCTGGAGCGAATCGTGCAGAGCCGAAGCCGCGAATTGTTCGTGCTCACGATCATCGTGCTGTGTCTCGGAGTGGCATGGTTGACGTCGCTCAGCGGACTGTCCTTGGCGCTGGGAGCCTTCATCGCCGGATTGGTCATCTCCGAGTCCGAATACAGCCACCAGGCCATGGCGGAGGTCCTGCCGTTCCGCGACAGCTTCAACAGCCTCTTTTTCGTGTCGATCGGCATGTTGATGGATGTGCGAACCATCATCGACCATCCGGTGCTGGTGATCGGGCTGATCGCGGCGGTGCTGCTGGCCAAAGGGCTGACGGGGTTTGGAGCCGTGCTGGCTCTGCAGCAGCCCCCGCGGGCGGCCGTCATGGCCGGCATCGCCTTGGCGCAGGTCGGGGAATTCAGCTTCATCTTAGCCGGGGAAGGCCAGAAGGCGGGCCTGTTGTCGGGCGGCGGCTATCAGGTCTTCCTGGCCGTCTCCGTCTGGACGATGTTGTTGACTCCCTTTCTGATTCAGTGGGCGCCGCATCTGGCGCGCCGTGTCGAGGTCTGGCAACGGCTCCGCCGTTTTCTTCCGGGGCGGACCACCGCGCGCGTCCTGGTCGAAACCGAAGCGCACGTGCGCATCCGGGACCACGTGGTGATCATGGGCTACGGGCTCAACGGGCGCAATCTGGCCCGGGTGCTGGGCGAGACCGAGATTCCGTATCTCGCGCTGGACATGGACGGCAACACGGTCCGGCGGGAGGCACGAGCCGGAATCCCGATCTACTACGGCGACGGCACCAATCCGAACGTCCTGCGGCACGTGCGGATCCACGAGGCGCGCGTCTTCGTCGTCGCGATCTCGGATCCCTTTGCCTCCCGGCGGGCAGTGCAGGTGGTGCGCTCGTTGAACCCCAAGATCCACATCGTCGTGCGGACACGGTATCTGCGGGAGTTGTCGGAGCTGCACGATCTGGGGGCCGACGACGTGGTGCCGGAGGAATTTGAAACGTCCATCGAGATCTTCGCGCTGGTGCTCCGGACGTTCAACTTGCCGCAGGACTTCATCATGAAAAAGGCGGAGCAGGTGCGCCGGGAAGGGTATGCCTTGCTTCGTCGAAGCAACATGCCGGAATTGGCGCATCACCTCCGCGCAGGCACGCTGACCGATGTGGAGGTGGAGACCTGTCGCATCGACGACGATTCTCCGGCCTTGGGGCGAACCCTGGCCGACCTGGCCATCAGGCAGCGGACGGGGGCGTCCGTGATCGCGCTGACGCGAAGGGGAGACACGCGGTCCAATCCGCAGGCTCGGGAAGTGTTGGAATCGGGAGATATTCTGACGCTGTTGGGCTCCCGCCCGCAAATCCGCCGGGCCATCTCGATGCTGGTCGATCCTGGGGCCGGCGCCTAACGACGTCAGGACTGGGGGAGTCATGCCGTGCGACATCGACCGACGTCGGATTCCCGCGCGGGCCAGGACTACGGTTGCTTGACAAGCAAAAAATACGGGGCATATAGTCATTCGATTGCCTCGATTGGGAGGTTCGGATCATGACACTCACACAAGTGGAACCCACGGCCACGCTCGCGGAGCTCGAGCAGACCAAGCCCGAACGCGTCACGATCGTGGTGCTGAGCGGAGATATGGATCGGGTCATGGCGGCTTTTATCATCGCCACGGGGGCTGCGGCGATGGGCATGCCCGTGACCATGTTCTTTACCTTCTGGGGCCTGAACGCCATTCGAAAGCCGGGGGCCGCCACGAGCGCCAAGGATTGGCTGCGAAAGATGTTCGGGTGGTTGAACAGGGGTGGGGCGGGACAACTGCCGCTCTCCCGGTTCAATTTCGGGGGCCTCGGGGCCAGGATGATGCAGAAGGTGATGAAAGACAATCGGATGCCCGGCGTCCCGGAACTGATGGAAACCGCCAAGGACCTGGGCGTGCGATTCATCGGCTGCACGACCACCATGGGCCTCATGGGGATTTCGAAAGACACGCTGATTGACGGTGTCGATCAGTTGGCCGGAGTCAGTACGTATCTGAATGAAGCGCGCCAGGGCGCGGTCAATCTGTTCATTTAAGGCGGCGGGCGGACCGGCGTCCGCCGCCATCGCCGACTCGAATTCAAAGGAACCATGACTCAAGCAGACGTCAAGCTCGATACCCTGGGGTACTTCTGCCCCATGCCCATCATCATGACCTCCAAGAAGATCAAGGAGCTGTCGGTCGGGCAGGTGCTGGAGGTGGTCTCCGACGACGAGGGCATCAAGAAGGACATGCCGGCATGGTGCCAGACCACCGGGCACCAGATGGTTGGGCTCGAAGAGGAAGGGCAAGCCGACAAACGCATATACAAGGCCTTCGTCAAGAAGACCAAGTAGTCCCGGGCCGCGAGCACGCCCCGCGTCCTACGACCGTCTCTCACCGTTTCGCGCGCGCCTGTCTGTTTTTCATCGCCCCATTCTCCGCTCTCCGTTCAGGTCATCCGATTGGTGTATGGCCATGACGAAACTCGTCGAGTGTGTGCCGAACTTCAGCGAGGGACGAGACCAGGCCCTGGTTCGAGACTTGGTGGAGATCGTGGCCTCGGTGCCGGGCGTGCTTGTTCTGGACTCGACCCTCGATCCCGACCATCACCGGTCCGTCCTGACCTTTGCGGGGCCGCCTGAGGCGGTGGGGGAAGCGGCGTTTCGGGCGGTGCGGCTCGCGCGCGAACGGATCGATCTCCGGTCGCATGAGGGAGGACATCCGAGAATCGGCGCCACGGACGTCGTGCCGTTCGTCCCGCTCGAGGGCGTCTCCATGGCCGAGTGTGTGGCGCTCGCCCGAGACGTCGGGACCCGCGTTGGGGACGAACTCCAGATTCCCGTGTTCTTCTATGAAGAAGCGGCGACGCACCCGGAGCGGCGGCGACTCGAGACGATACGACGAGGCGGCCTGGGGAACTTGGCCGAGCGGATGGCGCGCGAGGCGTCCTGGCGACCGGACTCTGGACCGATGCAGCCACATCCGACAGCCGGGGTCACGGTCATGGGCGCGCGACCCATCCTGGTGGCCTTCAACGTGAATCTCGCGAGCCGCGACCCTTCGATCGCGAAGGCGATCGCCCACTCGGTCCGGACCTCGACCGGTGGGCTGCCTGCCGTCAAAGCCATCGGGGTGGAGTTGGCCTCGCGCGGTCAGGTGCAGGTGTCGATGAACCTGGTGGACATCGACGTGACGTCGATGCACGAAGCGTTGGAGGCCGTGCGCGCGCGCGCGGAGGAAACCGGGGTCGCAGTGGCAGGCGCGGAGGTGATCGGTTTGGTGCCCGAGCGGGCGGTGCTGACCTCGGCCAGGACCGCCCTGCACCTGGAGTCGTTGTCGCCCGACCGCATACTGGAACATCGGTTGGCGCAGGCTCGCGCCGAACGGCGGGGGCTGTCCGATGCGACTCTTCCCGAACTGCTTGCGATGTTCGGCTCGGCTCGACCGACCCCGGCTGGGGCATCCCTCGCGGGCATCGTCGGCGCCTTGGCCGCACAGCTTGGGGCCAAGCTCGTTCGTATTCGAACCCGGCGACAGGTGGTGGAGGAATCCACCGATCTCGTGACGGAGCTTGATGAATTCAGTCGAGAACTCTGTCGGCTTGCCGAGGCCGACAGCGAGGCCTATGGGCTCGTCTTGGCCGAGCAACGGGCAATTAGATCGCACCCAAGCCGGGTTGCGCGGCATGACGAGGCACTGGGGCGAGCAACGGGCATCCCGCTCCGCATGGCCGAAGGGCTTGTACGGGTCCTGACGCGGCTTCGCCAGGAACGGCGTGTGCCGGGTGCGCCCACCTCGGTGGATATTCAGATTGCCGAGGGCCTGGCCGTCGCGGCGCTACGAGCGCTCGTGCAGGTTGTGGATAACAACATGAACCGCATAATAAATCAGTCACTTAAGGACTCGATTCGGCGACGAAAGGGAGAGATTGAAAGTTATCTTGAGGGCCTCAGGGGCCTGTGCTAGACTACGCCCCGTTTTCCAACTGAACCAGGTGAGCATCGGAGATCATGGAAATCAAAGTCTTCAATAACAACGTTGAAAAAGCGCTGAAGGTGGCCAAGAAGAAGCTGGCCGGTGAGGGGCTCTTTCGCGAGCTCAAGCGCCGCCGCTTCTACGAGAAGCCCAGCGTCCGCAAGAAGGCCAAGCAGCGCGAAGCACAGCGACGCCGCCAGAAGTGGCTCTCGAAGCACCGCGCCGACTGAGTCGATCTCGTTCCGCCGCCGTCCATTCTCCCTCTCTCAGCTCCCTTTCGAGTAGGGCCCGGGGGTCATGCGCGACGAACACATTCACGCGGTCCTGCGGATCGTGCGCCGCGAGGTGCGTCGATGGCAGGAACCGGTCGTGGGTGTCGTGGCGCGGGAGTCCGCCCGCGATCCGTTTCGGATTCTGATCGCCACCGTCCTGAGCCTGCGCACCAAGGATCAAACCACGGCGGAGGCCAGTACGCGTCTCTTCCAGGTCGCCGATACCCCGGCGGCCATGCGGTCGTTGTCGCCTCGCCGGCTCGAACGCCTGATTTACCCCGTCGGGTTCTACCGAACGAAGGCCACGCAGATTCGAGCGATCTGTGGGATCTTGCTCGCCCGTCACGGCGGCCGGGTTCCCGATGAGATCGACGAACTTCTGGCGCTGCCCGGGGTGGGACGGAAAACCGCCAACTTGGTCGTGACCGTGGGCTACCACAAGCCCGGCATCTGCGTCGACATTCACGTCCACCGGATCAGCAATCGGTGGGGCTATATCAAGACCAAGACCCCCGAGCAGTCCGAAGAGGCGCTTCGCGCCAAATTGCCCGCTCGGTACTGGATCACCTACAACGACCTGCTGGTGCCTTACGGGCAGAATCTCTGCCTGCCGGTTTCGCCTCGGTGCAGCCAGTGCAAGCTGGCCGAGTACTGTGATCGGGTGGGCGTGACCACCTCGCGATAAGGATCGGGCCCGATCCTGGAGGGGAGGGAGCTGAAACCGGAAGCCCACATCACCTACGAATTACGAATGGCCGGCCAACACGAATTTGTTGTTGAGCGTCACCGACGCCTTGAGCCGCAAGACCGCCTGCACGGCACAGGGCAAGGCATCGCCACACCCCTACCTATGACGGGCCCGACCGGTGGACCCAGGAAGTGCCCCCGCAGCGCATGGTCGCTTCAATCTGCGACAATGCTTCATGTTGCGCGACCATGACCGTGGCCGGGCAGACGCAGGCGACCGATACCTACGCCCACGCCAATCGGCTGAGGCAAGTGCAGCAGGGGACGGCCACGATGCCATGTGCTGGGTTCAACGGGGTGGAGAAATTCGCTCAGGGACGGTGGGTCAGATAAACAGAGTGGTTTCTGCGCCGGCGGTGAGGGAGAGAATGGCGGGGAGCCCCATGACCTCGTCCACGCCCTTGGAGACTTTCTCCGGGTCGACACCCATGTACTCCAGGCCGGCGCTGCAGGCGATGAGCTTGAGGGAGCCGACCAGCTTGGCCTCGTGGAGCATTTCCGTGATCTTCGGCACTTTCTTCTCCCGGAGCAGCCGGCGGACCTCGTCGCCGGCGGTCCCATACTCGGGCGGGAAATCCACTTCGTCGAGCCGCCCGTCCGACAACTTCTTGATCGTCCAGAACAGCAGCACGATCACCACGTCCTTACCCATGGCCGCCGCCGTCAGTCCCAACGTGGCGACCTGGTGCAGTTTGTCATAGGTGGCGTTGTGCGCGAAGATGACGAAGCGCGGCTTGGTCCTGTGAGCGTCGGCGGACATTATCGCTGTGCGGCGGCTTGCGCCTTCGCGCTGCTGGCGAAGGCGTTGATCGCGCTGTCGACTTCGTCAGCGGTAAAGGTGCGGTCGTGGGTTTCGCTTTCGTCCACCAGGTAGGTGTCGCCGTCTTTGTGCTGCCGGACGATCACCGTATTGTCCGAGGTGACCTCCATGAGCATATACCACTCGTGCGACCCTTTCCGGATAATCACCTCTTTACCGAGCCCCTTCTTGTTGATTTCGACCTCGATCCCCGCGGCTGCCGCGCTCGTTGCGTCTTCGGCGCCCGCATGAAGCGGGGCCGCCAGCGCGATCGTCATGAGCAGCAGGAGCGGCACAAACATCGTGCTCCCGACCGGCGCCGAATGGGGGCCGCCGTGTAAATGAGTTGGCACCATGGTTTTCCGAGTACGTGGCGCGGAACGCGAGCGGCTCCGCGATCATTATAGCCCCCCCTCCCGCCGGGGGTAAACCCGGCCATCGCAAATCGTTGTTGTCGCCGGAGGCCGCATGTTAGGATTCCGCCTCCACGATGGACGCCTTCCTGTCGACGATCCAAACCTATGCGTCCGGTCCGATGCTCCTGTGGATGGCGTTCTTCTCGGTCGTGATGTTCGTCGGGACCCTGATCGCCATCCCATTCATTCTGGTGCGGCTCCCTGCGAACTATTTCGATGAGGACTATCCCCATGCGTGGATGCGGGATCACCATCCGGTCTTGCGCGTCGCCGCCCATCTGGCCAAGAATGTCATCGGCCTCGTCTTTCTGCTGGCCGGCTTTGCCATGCTGTTTCTCCCGGGCCAAGGGGTGCTCACCATGCTGATCGGCATCTCGCTCATGGATATTCCCGGGAAGCGCTGCCTGGAGCGCAAGCTGATCGGTCAGCCCACTGTCTTGTCCACCATCAACAGCATGCGCAAGAAATTCGGCGTCGCGCCGCTGGTGGTCAAGAACCCCTGAGGGACTCACGAGTCCGGACGCTCATGACCGCGCCATCTCGCTCCACCGCTCGCCCGACCCTCTATCTTGTCGATGGAAGCGCCTACATCTATCGGGCGTTCTTCGCTCTTCCCGCCCTGTCCAATTCGAAGGGGATGCCGACGAACGCCGTCTATGGCTTTACTACCATGCTGGTCAAGATCCTCCGCGATCATCACCCGTACGGCCTGGCGATCGTGTTCGACGAGAAGGGGCCGACGCACCGACACGAGGCGTTCAAGGAGTACAAAGCGCAGCGGCCCCCGATGCCGGAGGGCATGAGCGTCCAGATTCCCTACATACATCAGGTGGTCGAGGCGTTCGGGATTCCGGCGGTCCGGCTGCCCGGCTACGAGGCGGATGACCTGATCGGGACTTTGGCCCGCAAGGCGGAGGCGGAAGGGTACGACGTCGCCATCGTCACCAGCGACAAAGACATGTTCCAACTGCTCACTCCTGCCGTGCGGATCTACGACCCGGTGAAGGAGAAGTGGTTCACGGAAGCCGACTGCCGGGACAAGTTCGGGGTCGAGCCCGCCCGGGTGATCGACATCATGGGCCTCATGGGGGATGCGAGCGACAATATTCCGGGCGTAAAGGGTATCGGGGAGAAGACGGCGGCCAAGCTCATCGGCGAGTTCGGAACCATTCCCCGACTCCTGGAGCGTCTCGACGATGTGAAGCCGCCCAAGACCCGGGCGCTGCTGACCGAGCAAGCCGAGCAAGCGCGAATGAGCCGGCAACTGGCCACGATTCACGTGGACGCGCCCATCGATTTCCAGGCCGAGACGTTTCGCACGCCGCCGTTGTCGGTCGAAAAGCTGACACCCCTGCTGCGCGAGCTCGAATTCCACAGTTTGCTCAAGACCCTGGCCGCGGGGGTATCGGAGAAGAGCCCGACGGAGGACGCCGTCGCGCTCCTTCGCGACCGGGGCGATGATCGGCAATTGGTCGACGACATACTACACCGCGGCCTGGTGGGCCTCGCCGCGATCTTCAGCGAATCGGTCGCCGTGCGCGCCGACGTCCAGGGGTTGGGCCTGAACTACGGCGAGGGGCCGTCGGTGTACGTCGAAGGGGCGCCGTCACGGTACAGCGAGCCGCTCAAGCGGTTGTTCGCTCACGCCGGCGTCGTCAAGGCCGCCCATGATGTGAAGCCGCTGTTGCTGACGTTCGCGCGTGAAGGGGTCGCCTGTGAAGGGCCCTACTTCGACACGATGATCGCCGCGTATATGCTCGCGCCCAATCGGCGGGGCCACGATCTCTCCACCGTCGCGCTCGACGTTTTGGGGGCGCACGTGCGAGGGCGGCAGGCAGAAGCCGCCGAGCCTCCCCAGGACCTCTTCGACGTCCAACCGCCGCCGGGAGCGTACCAAGCCGGCGAAGCGGCGCGGATCGTCAGCCGCCTCGTGCCGATACTGAGGGCGCGGCTGCAGGAACAGGGCATGCTCCAGCTCTTCGAGGAGGTCGAAATGCCCCTCGTCTCGGTGCTCGCCGAGATGGAGCGAAACGGGTTTCTGTTGAACGTCGAGGCGCTGAAGGCGTTGAGCCAGGAGCTCGAGGGGGAACTCGCTCGGATCATGGCCGACATCGCGGCTCTGGCCGGGGAACCCTTCAACATCAATTCGCCCAAGCAGTTGGCCACGGTCTTGTTCGAAAAGTTGGCCCTGAAACCCATCCGCAAGACGAAGACCGGCTACTCGACCGACGAGGATACGCTGATGCAACTGGCGACCCAGCATGAGCTACCCTCGCATATCCTGACCTACCGGAGCTTGAGCAAGCTCAAGTCGACCTACGTCGATGCGCTTCCGGCCCTTGTCAACCCGGAGACGGGTCGGTTGCATACATCCTTGAATCAGACCGTGGCCGCCACGGGTCGCCTCTCCTCGGCCGATCCGAATCTGCAGAACATCCCGGTGAAAGGGGAGCACGGCTTGCGGATTCGGGAGGCGTTCATCGCCCCCCCGAAGCATGTGCTGGTATCGGCCGACTATAGTCAGATCGAGCCGCGCATCCTGGCTCACTTGGCGAAGGATGCGAAGCTCCTCTCGGTCTTCGAGCGCGGGGAGGATATTCACATGGCCACGGCGGTGGAGATCTTCAATCAAACGTCCGAGCACATCACCAAGGAGATGCGCCGTGCGGCCAAGACGGTGGTGTTCGGCATTCTGTACGGCATCAGTCCGTATGGATTGTCGCAGACCCTCGGCATCACTCAGGCGGAAGCGAAACACTACATCGAAGCCTACTTCGAGCGGTATGCTGGGGTGAAGGCCTTTCTCGACCGCACGATCGCGCAGGCCCGCGAGCGTGGGTACACGACGACCATTCTCGGGCGCCGCCGCCCCATTCCCGAATTGACCAGCTCCGACCCCACGCAACGCGGCTTCGGCGAGCGTATGGCGGTCAACAGCCCTATCCAAGGCTCCGCCGCCGATCTGATCAAGGTGGCGATGATCGCCGTCCAGGCCAGGTTGCACCGGGAGTTGCCCCGCACGAAAATGATCCTCCAGGTGCATGACGAACTGGTGTTCGAGACGCCGGAGGAGGTGGTGGACCAGGCGAAGGACCTCATCCGTTACGAAATGGAGCGAACGGGCACCCGCTTGGGACTCTCCGTGCCCTTGAAAGTGGATGTGGGGGTGGGGCCGAACTGGCGCGCGGCCCATCCGTGAAGGGGCGAGTCGGGTTGGGTGATCCTGGTGCTCGCAGAGGCCGCACAATCAGAATGTGCTCGCTCGATGCGCGCAGTTCGGATCGTCCCAATCGCCTCGCGAGGAAGAGCATAAGAAAAGTGGGAAAGCAGGACCTTGCCTCCTGCGGGCTCGTTGGAGGAACTTTTGGACACCCGCGAAAGTTGGGTTCGGATGCGGCCTCCGGCTATTTACGGCTGAAGTAGAGCGTAGGTTGCCATGGCTCGACGCTCTCGGAGCTTGGTGCTGACGGAATCGGACTTCGAGGTGCTGGTGCGCGAAGCCTTGGACAGCCTGCCCGAGGAGTATGCCAAGCTGGTCGAGAACGTGACGGTCGTGGTGGAGGACGAGCCCTCGGCCGATGTGCTCGAGGACCTCGAAATGGACGAGGAAGACGATTTGCTGGGACTGTATCAAGGGCAATCGTTGGATAAGGATTCCTTTTTCCAACCCGGGGGCGAGATGCCGGCGCGCATCGTCATCTACCGCGGGCCGATTCTCCGGCTTTGCCGCACCAAGCGCGAGGTGGTCCAAGAAGTGCGCGATACGGTCGTGCATGAGATCGGGCATCATTTCGGGCTGGATGACGAGGACATGCCCTACTAGTGTTGCGTCCCAGAAATACGTTCGCAAAGTCGGCGGACCTTAGCCAAGATTGAGTTTGCGGTCGCCGTCCACGCAACGGGGCGAGCGGTCTTGTTGTATGTCCGCACAAAGTGATCGATCTTGGCCACCAAGTCTTTGACGCTCTGGAAGGACCCGCGACGGATCGCCTGCTGAGAGATCCGACGGAACCAGAGTTCGACGTGATTGAGCCAGGACGCGTACGTCGGCGTGTCGTGGACATGATAGCGGGGGCGCATCGCGATCCACGTCCGGACCTTAGGATGTTTGTGGGGGGCATAGTTATCGATGATCAGATGGATAGCCAGGTCCTGCGGCACGCTGGCATCGAGATGGCGCAGGAACGCGAGGAATTCCTGATGCCGATGTCGCCGTCGACATTGGCGGATGACGGTCCCCGTCGCCACGTCCAGGGCGGCAAACAGGGTCGTGGTGCCGTGGCGCACGTAGTCATGCGTGACGCCCTCGACATAGCCCAGCCCCAAGGGGGGGACCGGCTGCGTACGATTCAACGCCTGGACGTGGGTGTTCTCATCCACGCACAACACGAGCGCCGTGTCCGGCGGATTGAGATAGAGCCCGACGATATCCCGGACCTTCTCCACCAAGAAGGGATCGGTGGAGAGCTTGAACGTGCGCTGCCGATGGGGCTGCAGCCCAAAGGCTTGCCAGACGCGATGCACGGTGGATTTCGGAATCCCCGTCGCGTCCTCCATGGTGCGACAGCTCCACTGCGTGCTGGCCGGGGGCTTCGTGCGCAGCGTCTTGGTGATCAAGGCGGCGAGTGCCTCGTCGGCCCGCGAGCGGGGCCGGCCAGGGCGCAGTTCGTCATGGAGACCGGCCACGCGATCCTGCAGAACCCGCTGTCGCCACTTGCCCACGGTCGCCTTCGTCACACCCAGCGTGTCGGCAATGGCCATGTTGCTTCGCCCCTCGTGCGACAACAGGATCATCCGCGCCCGGGCCACGATCCCCTGCGGCCTGGAGCGCGAGGCGATCAGGCGTTGCAACTGCGCGAGTTCTTCTGTCGTCACGGCCAACGCGGCTTTCGGTCGTCCGGTCTTCATAAGGACACCGCCTTGGACGAGATGTCCTCGAGAGACGCAAGACATATACCACTTATTTATGGGACGCTACACTAGCGCGGAAGACGTGAAACGTCAGACGCGAGATGTGGACGGTCGAGCATGACCGCAAGACTTCAGACTCCTCACCTGGGGCTGACACGAGCCTCGCGGCCGGCCAGATGAAAAAGCTCTTCGTGTCCCAGTCGCTGGTCGAAGTCGAAGCCCTCAAGGAAGTGCTGGAGGCGGCGGGGATTCGCTGCATGATCAAGAACCGGCAAGGCTCCTCCCTGGCCGGGGAAGTCCCTTTTGCGGAAGTCTTTCCGGAGCTGTGGGTGAACGACGAAGACGAGGCGTCGGCGAACGATGTTCTGGCGGCGCGGGAGGAAGCCATGCCCGGACGGTCCGAATGGAGGTGCGCCGGCTGCGGGGAACGGCACGCCGGAACTTTCACCGCATGCTGGAAGTGCGGCCGGCAACGGGATCACGCATAAGGGAGGCGAGGTGGTGCCATGGTAGCCAAGCGAACACTCATTCGTGCGCTGACGGTCATCGGAATCATCCTGCTTCTCCTGCAGGCGGGACAGTGGGCTCGACCGGCCGCGCTGATCGGGCAGATTCAGGAGACCAAGACGTTTCAGTACCAAGTGGTCGAGGTGACGACCGAGATCGGGGCGATGCAGCGAACGTTGAACGAATACGGCGCGGCGGGCTGGGAGTTGGTGGCGGTCGGCTTGGGCGACCTGACGTCCCCTCGGCTGATCTTCAAGCGCTAGGCCGGGCCGCCCGTGGCGGCCGGCTTGTGCGAGTTTGCTGCAGGGCACACCCCGTTGGAGTACACTGGTGGGCGTGCCGTCCCTCTGACACGATGACCCTGTTCAAGGAGGACCTTTCATGAAGGTGCGACGCTTTCTCATCTGCGTGCTTCTCTCGATTCTATTGCTCCCGGGTGCGGGGTGGGCGGCGAAGATCCCCGAGCCGAAGGTGGACTATTCGGCCGATAGTGTCATGGAAATGGAATCACACACGATGAAGTCGAGGGTGTATTACTCCCCAGGCAAGCAACGTCATGAGATGGGGGGCGGGGACGGCCTGGCGACCATCATCCGTCGCGACAAGCAGGTGGTCTGGACCCTGATGGGCGACATGTACATGGAGATCCCGATCGCGGAATCCGACGCGAACGAACTGGAGAACATGGACGTCGAGCAGACGGTGGTCGGCGAAGAAACGCTCAACGGCATCAAGACGACCAAGTCCAAGGTGATCGGGACGATGCCCAGCGGCAAGAAGTTCGGCGGCTTTTTCTGGACCACCAAAGAGGGCATCACGGTCAAGATGGATCTGCTGATGAAGGAGGGCGACAAGAAGGACCGCGTGACGATGGAGCTCACCAATCTGAAGATCGGGAAGCAGGACCCAACGCTCTTCGAGCCGCCTCCCGGCGCGACCAAGAACGACATGGGCGCCATGATGGGCCTGGGGCGCGGGAAGAAGGGGCAGCCCGGGATGCCGGATCTCAGCGAGAGGATGAAAGGCATGGGCGGAGGGGAGGGGGCGGAAGGGATGGATCTCAACAAAATGATGAAGGAAATGATGGGGCGCTGATCGACGATGGAAGGGGCCACGCTCATGAACCAATGGTCGATGTCTGGGCTCCTCCTGTGTCTTCTGGCATCCGGTGCGTCGCCCGTCCTGGCCGACGACATCTGCGGGGGACCTGAAGAGCGTAAGAACTCCACGGCCAAGGCCCGTGCGGCGATCGTCAAAGCCGAGCAGGCCGGGAAGCTGCCCGCCCTGTTTCTTGCGAACCGCGCGGCCGCGGCGGACGATTGCGTGGCGGACACCCTCCGCAGTCAGGCGAGGGGTCAAATGTCGAAGCTCGGTCGAGAGCTGGCGAAGCAAGCGGAGGCCAAGGGGCTTTTGTACACGAAGGCGCCGCGTGAAGGCGACGGATCGGTCTCGGCCTTTGCGTGGTTCGAAGCCGTCCGTGCTTTCACGGAGGCGGATCGTGTCATGCTCAAAGCCGTTCGCCTGAAGCCCGACGATCTGGACCTGTTCCGAGCGGCGTGGGACGTCGATCGCTTATCCGGCCAGCGGCTACGAGAGCCGATATACACGGCGCCGGCGGGGTACCGTCGTGAGTTGGAAAAATCGGCGACCGCCGCCGCCGAACGGTTGATGAGCCGGGAGGAGAAGGAGGCGCACGAGCTCTCGGGCAGCATGATGACCCTTGGGGTGGCCTCGGCCAAGTCGCTGGCCACCCTGCGACAGGCGGCGGAGTGGATGAAGTTTTTGCCGGGAGGTGATCGTGCCGCCAAGGCTCGGGCCGAGCAACGCGGCGATGCCATCCTGAAGCGAGAGGACGCCGGCATGACGGGCATAATGGCGCTCCCCTACTACGAATTCGCCGGCTCGCCCAAGGCCGCTCAAGTACGGAAGACTCAGGAGCAGCATCAGCGCGCTGTCGAGGAGTCGGCAGGAAAGCTTCAGGACGCCCTTGCGGAAAAGGGCGACGCCGATCGGCAGAAGTTCGAGAAGGGCAAGGCGGACCTCGAAAAAGAGCTTGGATTCTAGGCTTCCGTTGGCATGGCCGGCTCAGCGGGCGGTGCCGATCGGCCGATCGACTCCAGCCGATCCGATGGTTTCTCCTGCAGGGAGAAGGGTCGGCTTGCGGTCGAACGGCCGCAGTCGTATCGGTTGCTTCCGGCCGCCGGCACGGAGTCCCTGTCCGCTGTGTTTCACCACCGGTTCGATCGGGAATGATGGATCGATCGCCTTCCCCCTCTCCCTCTTCCTTCCTGCAGCCGATTTGGTCACTCTCGCCACGGACACGACTCGTCGCGATCGGCGGGGTACTGGTCGGGCTGACAGGATGCGTGACGGGACCGGCCTCCCACTCCTCCACCACCTATGCGGAGGCCAAGGCCCGCTATGTCGCCGCACTGGAGCGCGATATCCGGGCCTCGGGGTTCCCCGCGGCGAGGCTCGTGCCGATCCCTCCCGTGGTGGAGCCGTTCAAGCCGGGGGCGGCTTTCAAGAAGGGTGCGGCCAAGCCCGCCTCGCACGCCTGTATTGTGTCGGAACAGCGTATGCCTGAGGCAAAGAAGGTCCGCGAATTATGGGTGAGCGGACCACAGCCGAAATTTCCGCTCGACGGTGAATTGCCGGACATGGTGAAGACGGCTATCCAGGAGGTGGTGGCGGTCTCCAGGGCCGCGACACTGAAGCAGGTGGCCATGGTGAATCTGGCGGACACGGTGCAACTCAGCTTGAAAACCAGCGATCTGATTCCTGCGTTGCGCAACGAGTCTTGCTTGGATGCTCTGGTTGCCAACGACGTCATGATGGTCCAAGGAATCGTGTACGGAGCCGAAGCCGTCGCCAATGCCCGTTATCTCGACGTGGGCGCCCACGAAGCCACGCTGCGCAACAATCGGTATCGCGTCCGGTATGACGCGAGCGGGAATTTCTATCTCCAGGAGACGAAAGTTCGCCCGAAGTATTGGATCATGTCGGGGTGGCGCTTGGACGTGCAGGTCGAGAGGGAAGCCGTGACCTCGGAGCAACGTGCGCAGGCCTTGAAGGCTGTGGCCGCCTCCACAGGAGGCAACCTCGTGATCACCGAGCGGGCGCCTTCGGATCAGGATGTGCGGGCCTTCTTGGAGACCTTGCGGGCGGCAAGCGAAAAGAAATCCACGCGCTAGACGGGATCAGCCGGGTTTGGAATAGAACGCCCCGACGATCGCCTCGAGGGTGAACAGCATCGCGTTCAGCCGGGTGTAAGCGGCGTGGCCATAGTAGTGATCGCGAGCCGTTGTCGAGCCCGTCGAATCCTTGTAATCGACCAGGATGCAGAGGCCGTCGTTCTGGCACCGCACCGAGCGTCGAGCGCACTCCAGCCACCGTTCGAACCCGTCCCACGGTTCCAGCAGTTCCCAGAGCGCTTTGTTCGCCGCTTGGGCCTCCGGGGTGGGGGGGCGGGCGTCCGAGCCGGCGACGGCCAGTTGCTGGACGTAATCGCCGCCCCACGCGAGGGGCATTTCCATCGTCACCTGCGGCAGCTCCATTTTCCCCAGCCAACGCTTCCCGTCGAGCCGAAGCACGCGCTGATTGACGACGTGGAGCAGCTTGCCGACTCCGTCCGGGTCCCATCCATACCGCACCGGCGTTCCGAGAGTGACGACGTCGAGCGTGGCGCCGAGGAGAAAATCGGGCTGCTGCAGGTCCGCTTCCAGACGGTGCAGGTGGTCGCCCGCTAGCGGCGAGGGCTCGGTCTGTTCCGCGTAGCCTTTCAGAATTTGAAACAGGCGAGGGCGTCCCGACAGCGGCGCGGGGGCCAACAGATTCGAGATGAGTGCAAGGAGCAGACCGGCCTGTCCGTGCGCGTGCACCAGGATTCGGTCGCCGGAAGCGAGGGACAGTGACTCGGTCCACCGGCGCAACTGATCAAGGAAGAGACAGGCGGCCAGAGCCCGCCCGAGATGATGATGTTCGCACGACCACAGATATCGCTCGCAGCGAATCGGCGGCCCGAGTCTCCGATTGATTCCCTTGCGGTAGGCCTCGACGTACGCTTCGGAAAAGTTGGCCGCGTCCTTCACCGTCTCATCCAATGCCAGTCTGACGGGTCCGTCGTTCTTCCATGGCGGTGACGGCCACCCTGGCGGACCCGCCAACCCGTTGGTTTCATCCCGCAACAGAGCCAGGAGGGCGTCCAGCCCGGAGATGCCCCGGGAATACCCGCGCTTGAGGCCGCCCACCTCGTCCAACCGTTGTGCGCCAAAGAGGTCGGTCCCGAGCGGAACACCGTGCAGAAAGACCACCAATTTGACCCGAGCCTGCCCCAACATGTCTCCATGCGCGGCCATGGCTTCCGACCACGCCGGTGATCCGAGCGGGGCGCCGGGGTCGAAATCGCGGTACGACAGCCGGTCCTTGGGTTCCGTCCGGCTGTATTCGGAGTGCTGGAAGTTATTCGCGTAGGGCATGGACCGAGGTACTTACCCGAAACCGAACGGCAAGTGCAACGAGGACGGCGCCTCGCGACAGCGGGTTAGGGCGGAGACACCAGGTCCGACCCTCGCCCGTTGGGCTCGGCGTTGGGGGGCAGCGACGCCCGAGGCATGACGGCGGTGCTCGAGCAGATTCCGGTGGCTTCATCCACGTGGCGGTCCACGATCTTCACGCCCTGAAGATATTCCTGCACGATCTCTTCGCGGGTCACCTCCAGATCTTGCTCCGCATGGTGGCCGGTTCGCTCGCGAATTCGATCGACGGCGCGTTCTTTGACCAAGACCCGGATCTGCTTGGCCAGGTCGGTGCGGGCCGCGAGTTCCGCGACGCGCTGACATGTCACCCGTCCCTTCGATAACTCGCCCTGGCCCGTGCCGACCAGGTATTGATCCGATGGATAGGCATTCGATCGCCCCGGCGCGGCCGGACTATTCGCCGTCTGCAGTGCGGGCGAACGCGAGACGGCTTGGTCGAGGCGCTCAAAGGCCTGATCGGCACGGTGTCGTGCGGTGGCGGATCCGTCCGAGACTCCGGGGGGGGCGGCCTGGGTGGGGGAAACGCCGAGAAACGCTAGGAAGCCGAGGCAGGATCCCCATGTACGTGTCGCCGAGATTAAGTCCATCGTCCTCCATCAAGCAGGGACAGATTCGAGTCGTTGTCTAGCGAGCCCTTCCGCCCATGCCTCCGCCGGAACTTCCGCCACGAGGTTGGAAAAATGAAGAAATGGGATGGGATGAAGACCCGGGGTGGCTGCGCTGAGGCCGTGAGAACCCCAGAGGCCCTGCCGATCCTGGGCGATGGGTCGAGGGTACCATCCCGGGAATAATAGAAGGGAACTGTCTGGCTATGGCAGAAGAGGGCAGGAGAGGAACGACGCGACTGGAGGGGGGCATCGAAGCGGCCGGTGGCGCCAGGAAATGCCGTAATCGCTGAGCGGAACCGGGCTGCGTGGGCGCATGGGGCGAGCCGGGCGGTCTCTGTATGCGCGGGAAGGAGGGCGCGGCCTCACGGGGTCCGGGAATCTGCGGTAAGAGCGATTGGAGCCGCCGGTATCCGTGGCTTCCGGGGGTATTGCCGATTACTGCATTGGCAGGGATTTGAAGCGGCGGGACCAACTGTTGGTGCGGGGGAATGCTTGGAACATTACCGGGCGGAACGGGAGGCTGCGGCGGAGCCGGAGGGACCGGTGCGCCAGTTCGGGCCGTCAGGATGGTGGTGACGGCAGGGACGTGGGGGTTGTTGGGGTTCAGACGCCCCGCCAAGGCGAGCAGCCCGGGAACACTCATCCCGGATGGTACGCCGTAGCCATAGGGCCAGAAATAGACGTTCCCCATCATCCATTCGGTCCAAGCCTGTTGCACTAGGGCGTTTGACTGCATCTGGTTCAGCAGGTCGGTTCTCCGGTCCGCCAACTCCTTGGCTTCCTCGGATGACAGGCCGCCCGCGAGGGCCAGGTTAGCCTTCTCGAGATCTTGCTGGAGTTGGTCGACCTCCGTTTTCAATGCCGCCAGTTCCTGCCAAACCTCCTCATGTTCGCGCAATTTCCTGACGGCCTCGGCCACGTCATCCGTATCGACTTGCGCAGTCAACACGACATGGAACGCCACTTGATCCCCGTCGGCGGTCACGCTCATCTGTTCGTCGATCACCGTCACCACGCCGGCGGTATAGCTGCGTATTTCATCACGGCTGACGTCCAGGTTATTCGAAACGGTGACACTTTCCAGGTAGGTGGCGACCTGTTCCAAGGCGTCCCGTTTCGCAGCCTCGGTGGCCAGGCGAATTGCGTCGTCCCTGGTGTCGTGCTGGCCCAAAAGGTGAGTGCCCTCGGCGTTGACGATTCTGATTTCCGCGTGGATCGCGCCGGGGGGCAGCGCCAGCAGCAGGTAGGCGGCGAGTAACAGGGAGCCGGCAGTGGCCCGGGTCGGACGTAGGCGTCGGTGGGACAAACCCCGATACTCCATGGCGGTTTCTCCAGATCCCGGTAAATCACTGCATGCGAGTTCAGCATAACACCGTTTTTGATCGAGGGGCTAGATGCGCTGGAGTAGGGAGCGCAGGATTCACTGCGACTGCGCAATGGTCAGGGGAGAGTCTGCGGCCGACGAGTTCCGCGGAGACTAGCGGGACACGTCGGTCGGTGGGAATGCCTTGCTCTTCGAACTTGGCGTAATCAAAGATGAAACCTGGCCGGTCATTCCGGCGCCTTCCATAGCCTCGAACATGAGGCAACACTTCAGGCGTCCGCAGAGTCCCAGTAGTTTGGGGTCGTCAACCGCCACTCCCAGCCTTCGGGCCTGCTTGACGCTGACCGGGAGAAAGTCGGTGAGAAAGCTGGCGCAGCAGAGGGTGAGTCCGCAGGTGTCGACTCCGCCCAGTCGTCGAGCCTCCTCGCGGACGCCGATCTGCCGCATCTCAATGCGGCAGTGAAAACGCCGCGCGAGTATTCGCACGAGCTCGCGAAAATCCACGCGATCGTCCGCCGTATAGACGAACGTCATCTGCCGTCGATCCAGCGCCGCGAAGGCCTCGACCATCTTCATCCGGAGCCCAAGCGCTGTGGCTTGCTCACGGCAATACGCCATGGCTTCCCGGGAAAGCTGCTCGTGTCGGCCGATGATGCCCCGCTCTTCCGGCGTGGGGGCGCGCAGCACGGATTTCATGACCCGCATCGGCGGGCTGAAGGGCACCGGATACGGGGCCGTATAAACGACGCCGAACGTCAGATCGCCTTCGAACTCCAGGATGACCGGATCGCCCACTTGGAGGTCGAGGGAGCCGGTATCCATTTTCTTCACCTCGCCCCGATTGCGGATTTTGACCGCGGCGAGGCGCACCATAAGCGGGTACGGAACGGCCAGTTCTTGTGTGATCACATCGGGTACCATTGGTCGAAGGTTAAATTAAATGATACACGAATTTCATTCGAAAGACGAAAATGGGTGGTTGCGTCGGCGCTCGTGCCGCTGGTTACCACAGTGGTGGCCACCAACTTCAGCGCGGGGAGGGACGCGTAAAACCGGCCGGACCCGGGGAGAATCCTAGGCTCCCTTGTCAGTGTCGAAAACCGCGTGATATGGTACTTCGCTCGACTCCCAAGTCTATCCAGCAGATGAGGAAGTTTCTATGACGCGCACAAATGAGTTCAAGATCGGGAAGGGTCGGTCGTCCGCGGTCCTCTTGGCGCTGGCGCTGCTGTCGGGGTTAGCCGCTCTGTTGGTAGTGGGCCAGGCGGTCGTGGCCGATGCCAGCCGCACGGAGGGGATGCGGGAAGGTCTCGCCCCCGCCTCGGACGACGCCGTTGCCAACCAAGCCATCCTGTTTGTCCTTGAGGGAATCGGCCCCGAATCCCTCAAGTCGAATGCCATGCCCGTCCTCAGTCAGTTGATGAAGGACGGAGCTGCCACGTGGTCGGCAACCGCCGTGCAGCCGGCTCTGCGGCTTCCGACGATGGCCTCGCTGATCACCGGAGTGTCGGTCCAGAAGCATGGAATGACGTGGAACTCCTTCGAGTTTGCCCGAGGCTATCCGCGCCCTCCGACCATGTTCGATTACCTGGATTTGAGCGGCGGGCGGGACAGCACGATTTTCTACATGGACGAGGCGCTGTACCAGTTGGCCAAACCGGAACCCTATACGGATCATCAGATCTGCGGCGCGCTCCGTCCCGAGTGTAATCCGGCGACGATCGTGTCCTACGTCCGGCAGTATTTCAGGAAAGCCATGAGTGGTCATGGGTACGGTCATGCCATCCCCTCGTTACCGCACCTCCTGATCGTACACCTGCCCGATGCAGGCCGGGCGGGGGCGTCCGACGGCTGGTCTTCCAAGGCCTACCGGGAATCGCTGAAGCGGGTCGACGGGGCCATGGGATCCGTCTTGGACCTGTATCGGGAACTGGATCTGCTGAAGTCGACGATTGTGTTCGTGACCTCGATCAGCCCGTCCGGCGCGTCCGGATTCGGCGAACCCGCATCCGCGAGCGCGCCGCCGGAGGCCAAGGGCGGTCCTCCACAGGTGCTGTGGATGGCTTCAGGGCCAGGAGTGAAGAAGGGGCATCGTCTGGTCGGGCCCGTCTCGATCATCGATACGGGAGCCACGGTCATGCGGGCGCTTGGACTTCACACGTATACTGAATGGGAGAGCCGTGCGGTCGAGGATCTCTTCGTGCGCACCGCTGAAACGAAGCAACCATGAGCAGGCGCGCGATTCGGAACACACAGGTGCGAAGGTCGCCGCAGGAGTTCGTCGTGGGTTCCGTTTGGCTGGCGGTGGCGTGGTGGTGTCTCGACCCGGCGGCCGTGGTCCATGCCGTCCCAAGTACGCCCAAGGACTACGTCATCACGTTCGACGCGACCGCCCTGGAGCCGCCGACCTTTTGGCAAGTGCCGGGAGTCACGCCTGAAATGGCGACGTATGATCCGGACAGCACCGATGCGCTTCGCACGGAAGTGAAGAAGGAACTTCGCCTCAAGCCGGGCAACTACTGGTACGGGACGTTCACCTTCAGTTTCCAATTTACGGTGACGCAAGACGGCCGCCTGGACTTCGCAAAAACGCTCGATCAATGCGTCGAGGGACGCGGTACGCAAACCCTGAGGGTGAATTGCCGGCGCATGTACCCCTATGGCGGACAACGAGATTATTAGTCGGCACGCGAGGTGGTTATGATTCATGCCGTTGAGGACTTGCTCGAAGCGCTCGAGGATGTGGACGATGCGACCCGTGAGGAGGCGGCGAAAGCGCTGGCCGAACGAGGGGATCCGACCACCCTCGATGCGTTGATTCAGGCCTGCGAGGACGAGTATTGGTCGGTCCGGGCGGCCGTCGCCAAGGCCTTGGGGAAAATCGGCGGGAGCAAGGCCCTCGAGGCCCTCGTCAAGCTGTTCAACGATCCAATCATGGAAACCCGCAACGAGGCTGTTGTCGCGGTGGCTTCGTTGGGAGCCCCCGTGGTCGACCGACTGCTGGCGGCCCTCAAGGACGAGCGGTGGCGGGTGCGCGAACATGCGGCCAAGGCGGCGGGGGATATTCGGGATGCCCGGGCCGTCGATGGGCTGATGGTGGCCTGTCGCGATCGCGATGGGGCGGTGAAAAGCGCGGCAGCGGAAGCCCTGGGGAAGATCGGACACGAGAAGGCCATTCCGACCCTCATCAAGTTGTTTCAGGACTCCTCCAAGATCGTACGGGAAACGGCGGGGACCGCGTTGGTGGCCATCGGACAACCCTCGGTCGATCCCCTGATCGCCGCGTTGCAGGACAAAGACTTCGTCGTGCGGTGCCATGCGGCCCGCGCGTTGGGTGGGATGACCACCGACTATCAGATCGGGCGCAGTTGGGTGCGGGACGCCAAAGTTGTAGACGCGCTGTGCGCCTGCTTGAAGGACCCCGATCGGGCGGTGCGGGAAGACGCGACCATCGCGCTGGGGATGATCAGCGATCCGCGGGCGATCGAGCCCCTCATCGAAGCGATGAAGGACGGCGCCGTCAAACGGCACGCGATCGCCTCGCTCGGCATGATCGGCGACCCGCGCGCGCTGCCGCCGGTCCTGGATGCGTTGAAAGGCAAAGGTATCAAGCAGGAGGGCACGCCCACGCCGGGGTGTATCGTGAGCGAGGATGCGTTCATCAAGGAAGCTGCGGCGACGGCCCTCGGACATTTCCGCGACCCCCGAGTGATCCCCGATCTCATCATGCTGCTGAAGGATGGAGTCCTACGGGAAAAGGCAGCCGCGGCACTCGTCCTGATCGGCGACTCGGCGATCGAGCCGCTGGTGTCGTTCCTGCACGATCCCAAGGCCTCGGAGCTGCAGACCGAGGGCGAACGCGTCTGGTCCTTCGCGACGTCACGGCTCAGCGCGACCGATGCGCTTCGGAAGCTGGTCCTGGATACCCTGGAACAGTTGGGCTGGACTCCGTCGGTCGAGGAAGCGCTGGTCGATTCGAGCCAAACCGACAATCAGCGCGTCGATCTCCCGTTGGGCAACACGGGGCGGTTCGGGCCGTCCGGGGATCTGGCCAAAGGCGCCATGTAGCGCCCACCGAGGTCGGCCGCTGGTTACGTTCGTGATGGCCCTTGTCCCACTCGGGAATGCGGACGACTATCGACCTCGGTCGCCATATTCCCCGCGGCCCGTGCCGCGCAAACGGCATGGCTCAATTCGATCGCGAAGCCGACGGCGGACTGGGCATCCGCGGTTCCCTTCTCCTTCGCCGGCGCCTCATCACTGTTCGATCCATCCGCGAGCGGGCGGCTGGCTAATTCCCATGAATTCGTGGTGGGAATGGACCGCAATCCGATGAGGCCTGTCCGTTTCCTCGTTGCTCTTCCCGCCGACGCGCGCGATTCAGGCGCGCGCGTGGCTTTCGGGGACTTCCGAAAGGACGAGGAAGCCGCCGTGCCGTTCCAGTTTTCTCTCCGGTCCTACTCTGCGGGTCGTTCGGTTGACCCTCAAAAAAACCGTGTGTTAAGGTACTCCGCTGGCGTGAAAATGGTGATTTGGCGCGTGGTTGCGCGTGGACGATCGATGTCGATCGGAGTGTGACCGCTTGTGGTGAGGACAATGGCCGATGCTGTGGCCGAGAACATCGCCGCGTTGCGCGATGGGGATTGGGCCATCCGAGAGGAAGCTGCCGTTTGTCTGGGAACCCTCCGGGATGGTCGCGCGGTCGGCCCGTTGGTGGTCTTGTTGCAGGATACCGACCGCGCCGTCCGGCAAGCCGCCATCGGAGCGCTTACGGCAATCGGCGAGCCGGCTGTCCTCGCGTTGATCGGTTGCGTGACACATCCAGACTCCGGCGTTCAGGAGGCGGCGGTCGGGATACTCGCCGTCATTGGGGATCAACGGGCGGTCCCCGCGCTCGTGCGTTGTCTCGGAAGCGGAAACTGGATCGTTCGGTCGCAGGCTGCCAAGGCCTTAGGACGGAGTGGGAATCCCCAGACCGCCGTCGCCCTGGTGCCCTTGCTTCAGGACAAGGTGAAGGCCGTCCGGGTCGAGGTGGCCCAGGCACTCGCGACCCTGGGGCCGGCGGCGCTCCCCGCCCTGCTGGACGCGCTCAAACACGACGAATGGTTGGTGAGACTCCACGCGGTCGAGTCGCTCGGCCGGATGAAGGCGGGCGAGGCGGTCGAACCGCTGCTCTACGTGATGTTCAATGATGCCGACGCGGCGGTGCGAGAGGATGCCGTGCGGGCGTTGGGCGAAATCGGTGATGCCCGCGCGACGGAGTTCCTGCTCAAAGTCCTGGATGAGCCTGGCATTCGCCCCCTGGCCGTCGAGGCTCTAGGGGCCATTGGGGACAGGCGGGCGGTGCCGACGTTGATGGCGATTGCGGGAGGGACGGCACGTCCCGAAACCACCAGAGCGATCACCGGCTGTGGTGACGTTTGGACCGAGGATGTGCTGAGTATGTCGGCGGCCGTCCGGGCGTTGGGCTTGATCGGAGATGACAGCGCCTTGCCCGTGCTCGTCTCTTCGCTGGGGCACACGGTCACGAGAGCCGAGGCGGCGGCCGCGCTGGTGCGGTTCGGCGCCAAAGCCACGCCGCATCTCCTCCCGGTGCTGAAACATACGCAGGACGACAACGTTCGATACCACGTGAAAGAGGCGCTGGGGCAGATCGGGTGGCGCCCCGGGCGACTATAACAGGCAGAGCGTCCTATCCGGTGAAGCCGGGCACGGGGGTGGGGGGACATGTCGCGGGAAACCATCGACACACTTGTGGCCGAGTTGGTGCACGAGGAGGATTGGCGCCGGATGCGGGCGACCGCCGCGTGTTTGTCCGGCGGTCCCAAAGCGGTGACGGCGCTGATTCACGCACTTGAAACGGGGACGCCCGCGCTCAAGGCGGAGGCCGCCGCGATGCTGGCGCGGATCAAGGACCCATTGGCCGGCGTGGCGCTCGTGCACCTGCTGCGAGACAGCGAGGCCGCGGTTCGGCAGGCCGGGGCGCAGGCGCTCGGCCACATGGCCGGCGTCCTGGACGAGGAGGCCGCCACGGCGCTTGTGCAGGACCTCCACGTGATCACCGATGAGGAAACCCGTCGGTTGGTGACCGGGCTGCTGGGGGAGATTCCGACGGCCATCGAGCCGCTCTGCGCCATGCTGAAGGCCGAGCAGACCGAGGCGCAACTTGCGGCGGCCACCATGTTGGAGCACCTCCTCGAACCTCGGTCCTCGGATGCCTTGGTGGATGCCATGGGGCGCCCGGCGATCTCCGAGATTGCGGTGCGCACCCTCAAGCGGTTGAGCACGATTCGGCAACGGATCGACGAGGCGATGAACGCGCTGCGGGACGTTGAAGGTTCCATCGAGCGCGAGGACGCCCGGATGGCGACGGTCATCGGATTGCTCGGCCTCGGGCGTCCGGCTGTGGAGATCCTGATCGAGTACTTGGAGGACGACGATTGGGTCGTTCGCGAAGCGGCCGCCGATCTGCTTGGGAAGATCGGCGACGTTCGGGCCGTGGGTCCCTTGATGCGGCGACTGGCCGAGGATAAGGACACGGGAGTCAAAGAGCACGCCATCAAGTCGTTGGGGTTGATCGGAGACGCGCGGCCGGTGGAATTGTATATCGAGGCGATCCCGATTCGACCGCTGCGGGTGTTCGCGATGGAAGCGTTGGCGAAGATCAAGGATGTGGAGGTGCTTCGCCCCCAGTTGGCCTTGTTCCAGCGATTGAAGACGGACCGGGACGGCCTGGTGTCCTACAATGCCGGCTTGATCGTCGACAAGCTCACGGCCTTGGCGGAGGCCCAGGCAGCCCAGCAACAGGAGGCACAGACCGGTGGATAATGGGGAACACGAGACGAATGATCGGATCGCGCAATTGATCTCGGCATTGCGCGACGAGAACGAAGCGCTCCGCGATCATGCGGTGGCCAGCTTGGGACAGGTCGGAAGCGAGGCCCTCCCTCGGTTGATCGACCTGATGGCCGACGAAGATGCCATCATCCGCGAGGCGGCGACCAGCGCGGTGGTGCGAATGGGGCCGACGGTGGTGGGCGCAATGGTGGAGGCCCTCCTGGAGAGCGACGAATGGGCCGTTCGCGAGCAAGCCGCCCATGCGCTCGGCAAGCTGAAGGATCCGCGCGGGGTCGAGCCCTTGGTCCGCGCCATCAGGGACAAGGATGGAGCGGTGCGGTCAGCCGCCGTCTGGGCCTTGGAACGCATCGGAGACCCTCGCGCGGTCCCTGGGCTGGTCGATGCGCTGAACGACAGTCAGTTGCGGGAGGATGCCGCCCGCGTCCTCAAGAAGGTCGGCGACGATCGCGCGGTGGAGGCGCTGATCGACGGATTGTTGGGGCCCAATTGGATGGTCCGCCGGCATGCGGCCGAGGCGCTGGGGCGAATCGGGGATGCACGGGGCTACGAGCCGTTGGTCCATTCATTGCGGGACGAAGACTGGCTCGTTCGAAGAAACGCGGCCGAGGCGTTGGCCCGTCTCGGCGACAAACGGGCGGTCGATTCGCTGCTGCCGTTGTTGGAGGACGAGAACACGATGGTGCAGGAGACCGTCGAGGCCGTCCTTGCCAGTTTAGGATATAACCGGGAGTCTGAAAATCGGGCGGGGTAAATTCATTGTTGCAAGAGGAGTCGCTCCATGGCCGATGAACCAGTGCGCTTGATACAGATTGGTCAGAAAGACGATGCGAAGAAGGACGGGTTCAACCTCGTCACCGAGAAGGTGGTGGCGGTGAACCCGGAAGCGGGACAGATCGAGGTCGAGCTGCTGGCCTATGACGGCAAGACGGTCGTGCTCGATGTCGCCGAGGAGGCGCTGGAGGATCTCAAGAAGATCAAGGTCGGCGACGGCGCTACGATTCGGGTGGTGGAAGACGGCGGGAAGCGGATTGCGAAGCATTTTCGCATTCGTGCCAAGGACCCGGATGCCGCCAAGGCGGACGCCATGTTGGCCGATCTGAAGGATTCGCACTGGCTGAACCGGAAATATGCCGTGGAAACGCTGGGTGAACTCCGAGAGACGCGGGCCGTGGCGCCCCTGATCGAGGCGCTGAGCGACGAGGTCGGAGACGTGCGACACCGCGCGTACGAGGCGTTGATCAAGATCGGCGGAAGCGCGGTAACCCCGCTGGTGCCCTTGCTCGTGTCGGAAGAGGATGAGTTGCGGCAATCCGCGACGGAAATTATCCGGAAGATCGGGAAGCCGGCGGTGGAGCCGCTTGCCACGGCTCTGGCGGATGCGGACGACCGGCTGAAATCCCGAATCATGAAGGTCCTGGACCGGATGGGCTATAAACCCAAGGGAGGGACTGAGGCCAAGCCGGCGCCGGCACGCCTCACGAGCGGATAGGGACGGCCAGCCGGGCCGACGGCCGTCTATGAGGAGGGGCTTGGCGCCGCCGGTTTCCGGCCGACCGACACATGCCGAAAGCCGAACTTCACCACCCGCTCCGGTTCATAGACGTTGCGCAAGTCCAAGAGGAGGGGCTGACGCACGACCGTCTTCAGCTTCGCGAATTCCAAATCCCGAAACTCATTCCATTCCGTCATCAGAACGAGGGCGTCGGCCTGTTCGGCGGCATGATAGGCGTCGTTGCAGGCGATCATCCCGGGCAGGAGCTTGGCGGCCTCCTCCAAGGCGGCAGGGTCAAATGCACGGATCGTCGCACCCTCCTTTTGCAAGGCGGGGATGATCGTCAGCGCCGGAGCTTCACGCAAGTCGTTCGTATTGGGCTTGAAGGAGACGCCCAAGACCGCGATCGTCTTGTCCTTCAGCGACCCCAGGGCCGTGCGAATCTTGTCGACCATCTCCCGCTTCTGACGCTCGTTCACACGGGCGGCCGCTCCGGCCACCATCAGTTCGTAGCCGTGCCGGTCTCCCGTCTGCACGAGGGCAGCCAAGTCCTTGGGAAAGCAGGAACCCCCAAATCCGGGACCTGCGTGAAGAAACTTCGAACCGATGCGATGGTCCAGCCCCATCCCTTTGGCTACGACCTGCACATCGGCGCCGACTCGCTCGCACAGCATCGCCACCTCGTTGATGAACGAAATTTTCGTCGCGAGAAAGGCGTTGGACGCGTATTTGATCATTTCCGAAGTGGCAATGTCCGTCATCACGACCGGGGTTTCGAGCAGATAGAGCGGGCGATAGAGATCTTTCATGATCGCCATGGCCTGGTCGCTGTCGGCCCCGATGACGATCCGGTTGGGCCGCATGAAATCTTCGATGGCGGATCCCTCGCGCAGGAATTCTGGGTTGGAGACGACGTCGAAGCTGACGGAGGCGCGTTGGTTCGCGGTGATGACTTGGCGGACTCGCTCGCCGGTCCCGACCGGGACGGTCGATTTGGTGGCGATCACCAGATATCCGCTCATGTTCATCGCGATGCCTTTTCCGACTTCTTCTACGTACGACAAATCGGCGGAACCGTCGGGCTTGGGCGGTGTGCCCACGGCGATGAATATCACCAGAGCTTGATCCACGGCCTTGGCGATATTGGTCGTGAAGTGCAGGCGCCCTTCTTTGATGCCTTTTTCGACGAGCTCCGTCAGGCCCGGCTCATAGAAGGGGACCACCCCTTTTTCCAGCTTACCGATGCGCGGTCCGTCGGTGTCCATGCAGGTGACGTGATGCCCAAACTCCGCAAAACAGGCGCCCGTTACCAGACCGACGTACCCGGTGCCGATGACGCTGATATGCATGAACCGTTTCCTCCTTGGTCGCACAACATCGGTTGCTCCCCGGCTCTGCGCAGCCAGGGGGAGACCATAGAGGACTATACTGGACGGGGGCAGGTCGGACAAGGAAAAACACCCCCACGCTCAGCCGGATCAGTCTGTGCGGACCGGGCTTCATTGACAGTGTCCGAAGCAGGCGCATAGAATCCGCCTGCGCGCCCGTGTGGGGATCGTATGGGGTCACAGCCCGGACTGATTGCCAGGCCGCTTGCGGTCATCATGAATCGGCGGATCCGAACCGTGCCGTCGGAGACGTCGCTTGGTCAGGCCGCCATGCTGATGCGTGAAGAGCGAACCGGAGCGTTGCTCGTCACCGAGCAGGACCGGTATGTCGGCATCGTCAGCGAAACGGATCTCGTGCGAAAAGGCCTGGCCGACCATCTGGACCCGGCGATGGAACCGGTTCGGCGGATTATGAGCCGCCCGATCATCTCCATCGAGATTGATCGGACCGCCCATGAAGCCAGCGATCTCATGGCTGAAAAGGGGATCCGGCATCTCGCCGTGACCGAGGACGATCGCATTGTGGGCATGCTCTCCGTTCGCGACCTTCTCCGCTATTTCAAGAATTGGGGCGCCTGAGGTGGCCGCCCGGCGGCTTCGTGACCACCACAGGCCCCGGCATTTGCGCCGACTATTGTCTCCATGCCTCGTTCGTTGCTTTCGGTGAAGCGGTCCGCCGCCTTTCTCTTCCTGACGGCCTTTCTTTCCGGCGCCATCGTGATGGCGATGGAAATTCTGGGCAGCCGTCTGCTCGCCCCGGTGTTTGGGAATTCGCTGTTCGTCTGGGGTGCCCTCATCGGGGTGATCTTAGCCGCCATGAGCACCGGGTATGCGTTCGGCGGTTGGGCGAGTGATCGTCACCTCGGCGGGCGCGTTCTCGCCGGATTGTTTCTTCTTTCCGGCATCTGGACGCTCCTTTTGGCCGGCCTGGGGCAGGTCGTGTTGTTTCGAGTGGCCTCCTGGGCGGATGACCCGCGCTGGGGCCCCTGCCTGGCGGCGGCGATTCTCCTGGCGCCCCCGGCGTTCGGTCTTAGCGGGGTGTTGCCGGCGTTGTTGCGCCTGGCCGTGCACGACATGGGACACCTGGGCCGCAGTGCTGGCCGCATGATCGCTGTGTCGACCATTGGCAGCCTCATTGGCACCTGGGGGACGGCATTTTTTCTTCTCTCCTGGATGGGGACGCACTCACTGCTGATGTGGCTCGGCGCCATCCAGATCGTGTTAGGCGCGGCATGGGTGTGGGGAACTTTCGCGGTCCACCCAATACCCGTTTCCGCGCTCGGCGCCGTGGTAGCGGGAGCCGGCTGGCTGGGACTGCACCCATTCTCCACGCTCGGTCCTCCCGTGTATCAGGAAGAGAGCCCCTACCAACAGCTTCGGGTCCGCGATGACGACCTGTTTCGTTATCTGATTCTGGATCGAACGTTTCACGCCGTCATGTGGAAGTCGGATCCGGTTCAGCTGTTCCTTCCATACAGCCAAGCCATGGTGCTGGCCCTCGCATGGGCGCCGCAAGCCGAACGGGGGCTGATCCTCGGGCATGGCGGTGGATCGTTGGCGAAGTGGCTCGGTCGTTATTGGCCAGCGTTGGAGTTGGATACGGTCGAGGTCGATCCCTCCGTGGCCCGCGTGGCACAAGAGTATTTCGATTATGTCCCCCCCTCCAACCATCACGTGTACGTGAAGGACGCAAGGGCGTTCCTGCAGTCCCGCTCGACACAATACGACGTGATTTGGATTGACGCGTTTGCGCGACACATGATCCCGTTTCATCTCACCACCCAGGAATTCTATGCGGAGGTGCGGCGACATTTGTCGCCTCGCGGCGTGGTGGCAGTGAATCTGGCCTCCTCCGGCGCAGGGGGGGATCTGGTGCGCGAACGCGCGGTGGTGGCGACGCTGCGGACGGTGTTTCCCGTCATCGAAACGTTCGCTGTCAAGGGACCGTGGACATCCATTCAGGGGCAGGCACAGAACCTTATCTTTCTAGCCGGGGAAGCGGTGGAATGCGAGCGGATTCCAGAGGTGCAGGCGCGAACCGAACGCCTGATCGCTCGGGCGCAGCTCCCCCATGAATCGGCAACCATGTGGATCACGAGGCGAGCGGAGCCCTGGGCTTCCGGACAGGTGCTGACCGACGATTTTGCCCCCTATGATCTCCTCATAGGAGGAGAACCATATGGTCCTACCCATGAATAGCTAACGCATTGACAAGACATGATATTTATTTCGCCCACCCACCTGGTTCCAGGGCCGATCTGCCAGAGTCATTTCGTGGTTGCGGGAAAGGAGACGAAAAGGGGTAATTGGTCCTTGCTTCCATTTCTATCCCTATGCTATAAGCTCGCGCTGTTCTCGTAGACTTTATTTTGCATGGTTGACTGACGAACACATAGACTCTGAACTTGAGCCAAGGACAAGGCGTTCGATTCCATCTCATTACTCTTCCCCGAAGGAGGTCAGTCATGGGTAAGACGTTTATCGCGGTCTTTTTTGGTCTCATGATGCTCATGGTCGGTGTTAACGGTGCCCTTGCCTTGCAGGCAGGGGGAGTCGAGATCGGTGACTTGGAGACCGGATCGGTGGTCGGTCAGTCATTCAAGGAGTTGGATGTGGATGCGTCGCTCTATGCGATCGAGGTTGGCAATTTGAAGGCCTGGTATCCACCCAACACGATCATCGATTTCAAGGTTCGCCCGGGCCGTCCGCTCGTGATCAAGGTCACGAACAATTCCACGGCCGAGCATGGCTTCCAAATGACGGATGCGCCCAACGCCTTCGCGCCCACCGTATTAAAGGCCGAGGTGGTGCTGAAGCCGGGTGAGACGAAGTACATCGGCATCCCGACAAGCGACCTGTTCTATGCGACCCAGGGTAACACCCTGACTTATCGCTGCCATCTCCATCAGGCGCACGTGGGTGGCAAGCTGCTGATGATCAAGTAAGGTCTGTTGGGAGCCAGTGTGCACGACCCCGAGGGGGACTTGTCCCGCTCGGGGTTTTCTTTTCTGGAGGAGCAGCGATCAAGCTTCCTCAGGCTGGCAGTCCGCCTCACCCTCCATCGGAATGAGCTGGGCGGCAGCCAATTCCCCTTTCACGATCAAGAGGAGGAACCGTTCAGCGACGGGGTTTTCTCGTGGTGGCACGTTGACCACGGCGCTGACATCAACCGTGACTTCATCCTCTTCCACGGTCGCCTGATTGATCACCCAGAAATGTTCACGCGCATCGGGAAAGCGGTGTTGGACGAACCGTTCGATGATGGTGCCGACATCCGTCACAGCGGCCTGGGCGGGGGACAACACAGACAGCACGAGGACGAGGGCGGGAAGGAGAATCTTCACGCTGGTCATGGCATACCTCCCATCGGACCGGGGACCGCTCACAGATGCGGCCAAAGGCCAGCCTGCCGGTGAAGGCTCGTGCCCTCGGGTCCCCACAAGCGGGGTGCATATGTACCCTTTCTCAGTGTACTGCCTGACACTGGGGGACGGCTAGTGTTTAACGGAATCGGGGGAAGGAGACCGAATGAAGAAAGCCCTGCCTCTTACGGGAGGCAGGGCTTTCTTCTTGAGACTTTCTCTATGGGACTAGTTGCGGACGCCGCTCCACACCTTGGCCGGATCGATGGTCTTGTCTGGGTTCAGGGTCTTCGCCTTCTCGAGCAGCGTCTCCGTTGTTTCCGGGTAGGCCGGGTCGGAGATGCAGCAGTTATCGACCGGGCACACCGCCGCACACTGCGGCTCATCGAAGTGCCCCACGCATTCTGTGCAACGATCGTGCGTGATCACGTATATATTATCGCCGACACCCTGGCCGTCTCCGACGTGATACCCCTTCCCTTCGGCGTCGCTTCGGGTTTCAAAAATTGCCTCGTTCGGGCATTCCGGCAAACATGCCCCACAGGAAATGCATTCATCGGTGATCAACAGAGCCATAACCAGTGCCTCCTTCTCGACGCTAAATACGACAGGCCACTCGAACGGTATCGACTTTCGTGCCCTGAAAAACGCAGGCTTAGTTGCAACGCACGAGGGTTGCATTCTAGACTGCGAAAAAACGGCAAGTCAACGGGGCGAGCCCTGCGCAGAAGGCCTATCTCATTGATCTTTTTGGGTCTTAGGGCCTAGCCGTTCCTTCGAGCAGACGTGATGCAATCCCCTGTAGATGGCACACTCTCCTCGGGAGAGGAAAAGGGCTTATGCTCGACACGGGAGCAAAACAACGTTCTGTCTCACGCGGGCAGGCAGGAACGGGACCGAATGTCCCAACCGCCCGTTGCGGTTCTGCGCACGGGAGGAAGGCCGGCCCTCGGCGGAAGTTGAGCGATGAGTGATCAGGCCGCCACAGCGGGATCCAAGCGACACCGTATCGGTCTCCTGATTGCCATGGCGATCCTGCTGATGTCGCTTAGCGTCATCCTCAGTGGAGAGAAGGAAACCGACACCATCCTGGTGACGTTTCCCAATGGCGGCCAACTGGAAGGCGAGGTGGCCAATACGCCGGAAAAATTGCTGTTTGGGTTGGCCTTTCGAGACCAACTCCAGGCGGGCTCCGCACTCTTGATGATTTTTGACGCCTCGGGGCCTCATCGTGTGTGGACGAAACAATACCGTTTCCCTGTCGATATGATCTGGGTGGACGAGAGCAAGCATATCGTGCACGTGCTCGAGGGAATCCCGCCCTGTGAGCAAGATCCCTGCGCGCGGTATGGTCCGCCGTCCGCCGTCGCGCGCTACGTGCTGCAAACACAGGCTGGTTTCGTGAGACAGACCGGGGTGACGGTCGGCATGGAGCTCAAGTTTACCTTGGTCATGTGACGTGATAAGAAGAGATCGCGAGGGCGCAGTCGAAAGATCGGGTGTCGGGTGAGCGGATCGGAAAGGATTCGGCATGGACGGATATGAACTGGTGGGGAGCATCGGCGATATTCCCCCGGGGAGTTCGAAGGTTGTGACGGTGAGGGAGCGGCCCATCGCCGTGTTCAATATCAGCGGGCAGTTCTTCGCGATCCACGACCTGTGCCCTCATGAAGGAGGGCCGTTGCACCAAGGGCGGCTCAAAGGATGCGTCGTGACCTGCCCGTGGCACGACTTGGCGTTCGATGTGCGGAATGGGCAGGGGACCGACGGCGGCGGGTACTGCGTCGGGAGTTACGAGGTCAGAGTCGAAGGCGAGTCCATCTTTGTGGGGAGGCGGCGCAAGCCGTGATGCGCGCAGCGCGAGCGGGAGCGACGCCTCCGTCGAACAGAGAATAGACCAGCGAGCGATGATGTCGGACGGCGGAAGTCAGATCGGCACCACGATGGAGCACCAAGACGGAGTGCGCGTGGTCGCCGCGCGTCTCGGGACTCCCTTCGCGATTCATCTGTGGGAGGACCGGACACGCGGGGAGCAGTGGGTGCCTGCCTACGATCCGGCCGCACTCGCGCTGGTCAACGACGATTATCTGCGGATTGCCAGCAACAATGCCGTGGACACCGGCCGTCGCAGTTTCGAATTTCGGCCGGTCCGGGCCGGGTCTCATCATGTGGTCTTCGAGAAGCGCATGGGGTGGAAGTTCACCGCCGAAGACCGGCGCATTTTTCAAGTCGAGGCAACCCCATAACGCCACGCGGCGCACGTATGGCCGAGCTTGCCTATCTCAACGGAACCTTTCTCCCGCTGGCGCAGGCCATGGTCTCGGTGGAGGACCGGGGTTTTCAATTCGGGGATGGAGTCTACGAAGTCGTCCGGACCTATGGCGGCCGCCCATTCGAGCTCCACGCCCATTTGGAACGTCTCGCGGCCAGCGCGGAGGCCATTCGCCTTTCATTGCCGGAGGGCGGTCTGCCCCTGTTGGCGGCCCTCGTACAGGAGGGAACTCGGCGCGCGGAGTTCCCGGAAACCAAGGTTTACATTCAGGTGACGCGCGGGAGTGCACCTCGCGATCATGCCTTTCCCCCCCAGGGCCGGTCGACCCTGGTCATGACTTTTCGGCACATGCGCTCGCTTGATCCGGCACTCAAGAGTCAGGGGGTCGACGTCATTTGTATGGAGGACCCCCGGTGGGCTCGGTGCGACATCAAGAGCCTCAATCTGTTGGGCAATGTTCTCGCGCGCCAGCGGGCGATCGAGGCGGGCGCCTTCGAAGCGTTGTTCATTCGAGGGGGAGCGGTCACCGAGGGGTCGGTCAGCAATGTCGTGGCTGTTCGGCAGGGGACCCTGTTCACTGCTCCCCTGGGTCCGGCGATTCTGGCGGGCGTGACCCGGCAGCGCGTGTTGGATCTGGCCCGCAAGGAAGGGATTCCGGTCCGAGGAGAAGCGCTGACGGTTTCACAACTACGGTCGGCGGATGAAGTCTTCCTCACGGGAACGACGATCGAGGTGTTGCCGGTCGTTCACGTGGATGGGGCGCCGATCGGGAACGGAACTCCCGGCCCGGTGACCGGCCTGCTCGCACGATGTTTTGACTCGATGACCCGAGCCTAGTTCCGTCGCGCTTCCGCTTGCATTGCCTGGGGATAAAGTGATAAGGTTCTGACGATTTGGAAGTGGGCGATGGCCCACTTTTTTGTTTGTGGACCGCGCGGTTCCGTAGTCGGTACCTCTCCTGCTCATGACCAGCACCCAGGCTGCCCAGCGCGTGCAGGAGATTGCCGCGCCGATCCTCTGGGCCATGGGGATTGAACTTGTCGACGTGGTCTGTGTCGGTCAGGGGCCAAGGACAATCGTGCGCGTGTTTATCGATAAACCGGGCGGTGTGACGCTTCACGATTGCGAGCAGGTGCATTTGTCGCTTGGGCCGGCCTTGGACGTGGCAGATCCGATTCCCCACTCCTATACCCTCGAAGTGTCCTCGCCGGGGCTGGATCGGCCGTTGAAAACGCCGGGCGACTATCAGCGCTCCCTCGGTAAGCTGATCAATGTGAAGCTGAGTCGGCCACGAGAGGGCCAGTGGCGCCTGGTCGGACGCCTCGTTGGCGTGGATGACACAGGTATCTCGATCACGCTCGCCGAAGGAAAGACCGAACGCGTCGAGCCGTTGACCTGGGACTGGATCGCTGGCGCACGACTGGAAGTCGAATTCTGATTCGGAACGGACGAGAGCGGCGTCAGATCGCGGCGCGTGCATGAAGGAAGGTCGTCTATGAATAAGGAACTGATCGCAGTCATCGATGAAATCGGACGCCAAAAGGGGATCGATAAGCAGCGTGTCTTGAGCGCGGTGGAATCCGCGCTTCAAACGGCAGCGAAGAAGCGATTCGGGCAAGGGGAGAACATTCACGTCGAAATCGATCCGAAAACCGGAGAAATCTCGGTGGTCTCCGTGAAGACGATCGTCGAGACGGTCATCAACCCGAAGGCGGAGATCTCCATCACCGAAGCGCGCAAGGTCGACGAGAGCGCGGAAGTGGGGGACGAGATCGGTTCGGTCATCGAAATGGACGAGTTGGGCCGGATCGCGGCGCAGACGGCGAAGCAGGTGATCTTTCAAAAGGTCCGCGAGGCCGAGTGGGAGGTCGTGCAGCGCGAGTACTCGACTCGGCAGGGGGACCTGGTCAACGGCGTCATCATTGGCATGGAGCGCCGCAATTACATCGTCGACCTGGGGAAAACCGAAGCCGTGCTCCCGATTCAGGAGCAAATCCCGCGCGAGACCTATCGGCGGGGCGACCGGGTAAAGGCCATGCTCCTCGAGGTGCGACGGACGCCGAAGGATGTCCAGGTGATACTGACCCGTACCCATCCGCAGTTCGTATCGAAGCTGTTCGAACTGGAGGTGCCGGAGGTCACGGAGAAAATCGTCGAGATTAAGGGAATCGTGCGTGAGCCGGGCGATCGCACCAAGATCGCGGTGGCGTCAAGGGACAAGGCGGTCGATCCCGTCGGGGCCTGTGTCGGCATCAAGGGGTCGCGCGTGCAGGCGGTGGTTCGCGAGTTGCGCGGTGAAAAGATCGACATCGTGGCGTGGACGACCGACCCGCGCGTGTTCATCGCCGAGGCCCTGAATCCGGCCACCATTGAAAAGGTCGGCATCGACGAAGAGAAGAAATCCGCGCTGGTGGTTGTGGCGGACTCGCAGCTATCGCTGGCGATCGGCAAGAACGGGCAGAATGTGCGGCTGGCCGCCAAATTGACCGGCTGGAAGATCGATATCATCAGCGCGACCGAATACGAGAAGGAAAAGGTCGAGCGCGACAAGGAAATCCGGGCGGCCCTGGCTGAGGAGGCCGCCGCGCAGCGTGAGCTCGAGGAAGCGCGTGCGCAACGCGAGGCCGAAGCGGCCGCGGAATCCGGGGCGACAGGTAACTAATCGTCGAGTGGGAGTGGACGCGCCATGCGCGTATACGAAATCGCAAAAAAAGCCGGGGTTGAGAGCAAGGACGTCCTGGCCGAATTGAAACGCATCGGGGTAACCGTCGCATCCCATAGCAGCGCGTTGGAGGGTGACGTTGCCGAGCGTGTCTTGGCTCGCCTGAAGGGGGCGTCCGCCCAATCGGAAGCTCGGGCCGGAACCCGCGGTGCGAAAGATGCCGGCAGCGAACGGCACGAAGGAGAGGGAGGCGGGAGCGTGGCAAAATCGATGGGCGGGCGAGGCGTATCGGCTGTCGTGGAGGAACCGGCTAAGCCCGACAAGCGCCGCATCCTCATCAAGAAAAAGAAAACGGAGGAGGATGCCGCGGGTCTTCCGGAGAGTGCGGCGGCGCCGGTGGCGGTGCTCCCCCAGGAATCGGTTTTCGTACCGCCTGCGGCGGTATCGGAGCGTGTGGCGGCTGCGCCGCCGACAGAACCCAAGGTCGAACCCGCTCCATCGGTCGTTCATCCGGTGGTTCCCCCGGCCGCGGTGTCCCCGCCGCCGGCTCAAGCGCAGGAGACCGCACCGGCCAAGCCTCTCGGTGTTGCCCCCACCCCGGCAATCTCGGCCGCCGACTTGGCGGCGGCACTCAAGAAAAAGGGAGCCATGGGGCCGGATATGGGCGAAAGCAAGGGGCCTCGTGCGCCGCTGAAAAAGGTGCGGAAGCCCGGGACGCGTGAACGGGAGGGCGAGGATGTCCGGTTTCATGAGGATGCGACGCGTTGGGGAGATCTCCGGACCATCTCTGTGCATCGGAGGGACGACCGTGCCCGCCATACCGGTGCGACGCCGGTGACGGAAATCACCAAGCCGCGCAAGAAGAGCGTCAAACTGACTCCTGGAGTGACCGTGAAGGAGTTCGCGGAGCTCGTCGGGCAGCGCCCGGCAGACGTGATGCGCAAACTTATGGAGGCGGGTCAGATGCTCACGCTCAACATGCCGATGAACTTGGAATTGGCCACGCTGATCGGTGAGGGGTTCGGGGTCAAGGTGGAAGCGGCCGTTCAGAAAGCCGGGGAGGAATTGTTGGAAGAAGCGGCGGAGTGGAAGGGCGAGGAGCAACTGGAGCCGCGTCCGCCGGTCGTGACCATCATGGGACACGTGGACCACGGGAAAACCTCGCTGTTGGACGCGCTTCGTCAGACGCGCGTCGCCGAGGGAGAAGCCGGCGGGATCACTCAGCATATCGGGGCCTATTCCGTCGAGTTGCACGGCAAGCGCATCACCTTTCTCGATACGCCCGGCCATGAGGCGTTCACCGCCATGCGCGCCCGTGGCGCCAAGGTCACGGACCTCGTCATCCTGGTGGTGGCGGCGGACGACGGGGTCATGCCGCAAACCATCGAGGCGATTCACCACGCCACCGCGGCGGGGGTGCCGATCATCGTGGCGATCAACAAGATCGACAAGCCTGAGGCCAACCCGGATCGGGTCAAACACGCATTGGCCGAGCACAACCTGATCCCGGAAGCGTGGGGCGGCCAAACCATCATGGTGGAAGTCTCCGCGAAGAAAAAGCATAACCTGGACCTTCTACTGGAAATGATTCTGTTGCAGGCCGATGTGTTGGAGTTGAAGGCCGATCCGCGGAAGCCCGCCAAAGGGACGGTGGTCGAAGCCAAGCTGGATCGGGGGCGCGGCCCCGTCGCGACCGTCCTCGTGCAGGACGGGACCCTGCGCGTGGGCGATGCCTACGTGGTGGGCACCTTTAGCGGCCGTGTGCGGGCGTTGTTGCCGGCCGACGGTCGCAAGATGACCGAGGCCGGACCGTCGACGGCGGTGGAGGTGGTGGGATTGTCGGGCGTGCCGTCGGCCGGCGACACGTTTATGGCCGTGAAGGATGAGCGGATCGCTCGGGAAATCGCGGAGATGCGGGCGCAGAAGCAGCGGGCGGCGGATTTGGCGGGGCCGGCCAAGGTCAGCCTCGACGACCTGTACGCACGGATCAAGCAGGGAGACGTCAAGGAACTGGCAGTCGTGATCAAGGCCGACGTGCAAGGCTCCTCCGAGGCGCTCGCCGCGGCGGTCGAAAAATTGCCGTCGGACGCGGTCAAGCTGCGGGTCATCCACAACGGCGTGGGCGGCATTACGGAAACCGACGTGCTCTTGGCCGCCGCGTCGCGGGCGATCGTCATCGGCTTCAATGTGCGTCCCGAACCGAAGGCCGCGTCGCTGGCGGAGCAAGAAGGCGTCGATCTGCGCCTCTATAGCGTCATTTATGACGCGATCGCCGACATCCGGGCGGCCATGGAAGGCATGCTCGAGCCCACGTACAAGGAACGGACGCTCGGAAGAGCGGAAGTGCGCCAGGTGTTCAATGTGTCGAAGGCGGGCGTGATCGCCGGGTGTTACGTCATCGAAGGAAATATCACGCGATCCAGTTCCGGCGTGCGGGTGGTGCGGGATCACGTCACGGTCTATGAAGGCAAGCTCGGGTCGCTGCGCCGCTTCAAAGACGATGTCCGCGAGGTCCAGCAGGGGTACGAGTGCGGCATCGGAGTGGAAAACTTTAGCGACATCAAAGTCGGGGATGTCATCGAAAACTTCGTGTTGGACCGGGTCACGGTCAAGCTGTGACCGGCGCCCGCCGAGCGAGGCAGGCCAGACGACGATGGTGGTGGGGCTCTGCAGGGTCGAGATTTTCCTCCCTGACGGGCACTCGCTCAAGGACAAGCGCCAGGTGCTCCACAGCCTGAAGGATCGGCTGAAGAAGTTGAACGTGTCGGTCGCCGAAGTGGGCGAGTTGGAGTTGTGGCAACGATCTACGCTCGGCATCGCGTGCGTCTCGAATGAAGGCGCGCATGCCCAGCGAGTCCTGGATCAGGCGATGGCAATGATTCGCGGCGTGCCGACGCTCGAAGTGCTGCAGTCGCGCATCGAGATGTTGTGATCATGGAGTATGCGGCGGAAATGAAGCCGGCCAGCAAACGGGCGACGCGTGTGGCGGATCAGATTCGGATGGAGGTCGCGGATATTCTTATGCGCAAGGTGCGTGATCCTCGCCTGCGCGACGTGACGATCACGGACGTGGCCGTGACGAACGACCTGCGATTGGCGCGCGTCTATTACACGTCCTTCATCAACGGGCCGCACGAACGCGAACTGGCCGAAGGTTTGGCCAAGGCCAACGGCTTCATTCGCTCGGAGCTCGGACAGCGCCTCGAAATTCGCTATACGCCGGAGCTGGTCTTCCATCGTGATGTGAGCGGTCCTCGCGGCGACCGGATTCTGGAATTGCTGGATCAGGTCCGGCCGGAGGACGCGGATCGTTCCAAGTCGGAACCGGCTTCCATTGATCCGTCCGGCCATGGGGAAGGGGACTAGTATGGCGGTGGCAGTCGCGACCGGGTTGACGGACGGTGTGCTGGTTCTGGACAAGCCGGCTGGATGGACGTCTCACGATGTCGTGGCCAAGCTCCGTGGGCTGTTTCGGGGGGCCAAGGTCGGTCATGCCGGGACGCTCGATCCTGCGGCCACGGGCGTGTTGCCCATTTTGATCGGGCAGGCGACCCGCATCGCGGAGTATCTGGTGGCATGGGACAAGGAATATCGCGCCATCCTCCGATTGGGAGCGACGACGGACACGCAGGATGCCACCGGGACGATCATGATCCAGCAGCCGGTGCCCGCGTTTTCGATCGAGCAGATCCGCGCGGCGGTGCGGCCTTTTGAGGGTGCCATCACCCAAATTCCCCCCATGTATTCGGCGGTCAAGGTGGACGGGGTGCCTCTGTACCGTTCGGCGCGCGCGGGCAAGACCGTCGCCCGTGAACCGCGGGCAGTGACGATTCACGCGCTCACCGTAGTGGGCGTCGAGGGGACCGATATTCACCTGCATGTGCATTGTTCCAAGGGAACGTATATCCGGACGCTCTGTGCGGATATTGGAGAGGCGCTGGGCTGTGGCGGTCATCTGCTGTCCCTACGGCGGACCCGCGTCGGCCCGTTGGCGCTTGATCACGCGTTGACCCTCGACGAGCTGGGTCGTCAGTGGGCGGCGGGAACCGTCGGCGAGTCGCTGCGGCCGCTCGATGGGGTGCTGTCGGACATGCCGGCAGTGGTCGTCGACGAGGCCACGGCGGAGCGGGTCGTGCACGGCGTGCCCGTGCCCTGGTCCGCGATCGGGGACGGCCTTGCCCGGGCCCGTGCGCGAGCCGGTGCGACCGCGCTGCGGATCAAGAACGCACAAGGACGCCTGTTGGCCATTGGCTCGACCGCGGAGCCGGTGGAAGTCGGGATGGATCGCCGGTGGGCTCCCGCGGCGATCCGTATCCGTAAAGTGTTGGCGGGACACGAGTAGGGACTTGTCGCTCGTAAGGAGGAGGCGGTCGTATGGCATTGGCAAAGGCGGACAAAGACACATTGGTCGGGCAGTATCGGCGCAATGAGAAGGACACCGGCTCGCCGGAGGTCCAGATCGCGATTCTGACCACCCGGATCGGGTATCTGACCGACCATTTCAAGCTGCATAAGAAGGATCATCATTCACGCCGCGGATTGTTGCAGATGGTCGGGCGACGACGCCGACTGTTGGACTACCTGCGACGGATCGATGCGGATCGGTACCGGTCGGTCTGCGACCGGCTCGGGATCCGCAAGTAACCCCACTCTAACAAGGCGCCCGAACCCTGGTTCGGGCGCCGTGAAGCAGCCCACAGGTGAACACGGACATAGCCTTACAGCGACGGCGCGGCCGAGCGTGCGTGAGCCTATCTCTGTGGGCATCTGTGGGGCTGGCAGGAAGGAGCAGCACTTATGGTGCATGTCGTTGAACTTGATGTGGCGGGGCGGCGGTTGCGCCTGGAAACCGGGCGGATGGCCAAGCAGGCGGACGGGGCGGTGCTGGCGACCTATGGCGACAACGTGGTGTTGGCCACGGCGGTCTCATCGCAAACCATCAAGCCTGGGACAAATTTCCTTCCGTTGACGGTCGATTATCAGGAGCGGGCGTACGCCGCGGGAAAGATTCCAGGCGGTTATTTCAAGCGCGAAGGCCGTCCCTCCGAGAAGGAAGTGCTCACGAGCCGGTTGATCGATCGGCCGATTCGCCCTCTCTTCCCGGAAGGGTACTACTACGAGACGCAGGTGATCGCGTCGGTGCTGTCGGCGGACAAGACCGGCACGACCGATGTCATGGCGATCACCGCCGCGTCTGCGGCCTTGGCGGTGTCGAGCATTCCGTTCGAGCATCCGGTGGCGGGCGTCAAGATCGGACGGGTGAACGGACAGTTCGTCGTGAATCCGGATCTGGAAGTGCTGGAAACGGGGGAACTCAACCTGGTGGTCGCAGGGACCTCGGATGCGGTGATGATGGTCGAGGCGGGGGCGAGCCAGCTCTCCGAATCGGTCATGATCGAAGCCATCGAGTTGGCGCATGCCGAAATCAAGAAGATCCTGGCCACAGTCGCCGAGTTGCGGCAAAAAGCCGGCAAGCCGAAACGTCACGTCGAGGTCGAGCAAGTAGATCCGACGCTGATCGAGCTGGTTCGACAGCTCGTGGTCGGTCCGATGCGCGAGGCGATCTTGATCCCCGACAAGCAGACTCGTCAGGACAAATTGGACGAGATCTGCAACGAGGCGGCGGACAAGCTGAAGTCCGACGATGATCCGAAGCGCGGACATTACGTGAAGCTGGCCTTTCACCGCATCGAATACGACGAGGTGCGGAATTCCATCCTGGACAAACGCGTGCGCGCGGACGGCCGCGGCGTGACGGATATCCGTCCCATCACCTGCGAGGTCGGCGTGCTGCCGAGGACGCACGGGTCCGCGCTCTTTACGCGCGGAGAAACGCAAAGTCTGGTGGTGGCCACGCTGGGCACCATGGAAGATGAGCAGCGCATCGATGCGCTGGAGGGGGAGTACACGCGGGCGTTCATGCTCCATTACAACTTCCCCCCCTTCAGCGTCGGGGAAGCAAAGCCGCTGCGGTCTCCGGGTCGCCGCGAAGTCGGACACGGCGCCTTGGCAGAGCGGGCTCTCCGAGCGGTGATCCCGTCCAAGAACACCTTTCCATACACCTTGCGGATCGTCTCGGACATTCTGGAATCGAACGGCTCTTCGTCGATGGCCTCGGTGTGCGGAGGGACGTTGGCCATGATGGATGCGGGGGTTCCGATCACAGAGCCGGTTGCCGGGATTGCGATGGGGCTCATCAAGGAGGGGGACCGCGTCGTGGTGCTGTCCGACATCCTCGGCCTTGAAGATCACCTGGGAGACATGGACTTCAAGGTCACGGGCACCAAGAACGGCATCACCGCCCTGCAAATGGACATCAAGATTGGCGGCATTACGCCGTCGTTGATGAAGCAGGCGTTGGAGCAGGCGCGAGTCGGACGGCTGCACATCCTGGACAAGATGCTGCAGGCCATCAGCGCGCCGCGGCCGAATCTCTCCGCCTTCGCGCCTCGCATCTTCACGATGAAAATCAAGCAGGACAAGATCCGGGATGTGATCGGGCCGGGCGGCAAGATGATCCGATCCATCATCGCGGAGTGCGGGGTCAAGATCAACGTCGAGGACACCGGCGAAGTGTCCATTGCCTCGGCCGACGAAGCGTCGGCCAAGAAGGCGATGGATCGGATCAGCCAATTAACGGCCGAGGTCGAGGTCGGAAAGATCTATCTCGGGACGGTACGGAAGATCATGGACTTCGGCGCGTTCGTCGAGGTGTTGCCGGGCACCGACGGGCTTGTGCACATCTCCCAACTTGCCCACCATCGCGTGAAAGCCGTGACGGACGAAGTCAAGGAAGGGGAGCAGGTCTTGGTCAAAGTGTTGGAGATCGACAAGCAGGGAAAGATTCGGCTCAGCCGTAAGGAGGCGATGGCTCCTCCGTCTACTCCAGTCAATGAGCCCGCCGCGACGTAGCTGCTTTCGGGCGGGGACGGTGGGCGATGTCGAGGCCTCCCAGCCGAGGCGGAATTCGCGGGCTCCCCTGCACGGCGAGATCGGCCGGGGCGAAACGCGATGGAGCGATCGTAGGGCGGTGAGCAATGCGACTCGGCCAAACCGCGCTGCCTGAAGTATTGCGAAGGACTGTTCCATCGCGCCTCTCCCGCCTGGAGGACCCATAGTGCTGGCACTGCGCGTGAGCACTCATTCGGGTGATACCATGTACCGGAAGTTCGTGCTGGACAACGGGCTTCGGGTAGTGACGGAATCGATTCCGACTTTGCGATCGGTGACCGTCGGCATTTGGGTCAATGTCGGCTCCAGGGACGAGCGCCCCGGCGAAGAAGGCCTCTCCCATTTCCTCGAGCACATGTTCTTCAAGGGCACCCGCTCCCGGACCGCTCGGCAAATTTCCCGGGAGATGGATGCCTTGGGCGGAGAGATGAATGCCTTCACCGGACGGGAAACGACCACGTTCTACGTGAAGGTGCTCGATCAGCATTTGGAGCCGGCGCTGGGCCTGCTGACCGATCTGTTCCATCGCTCCCGGTTCCCCACCTACGAATTGAAAAAGGAAAAACAGGTCGTCCTGGAAGAAATCCGCACGGTGCAGGACGACCCCGAAGATCTGCTCCAAGATCTGCACACGGAGCAAGTGCTGAAGCATCATCCGCTCGGCCGACCCATTCTCGGTAAGCCCGAGACCGTGTCGGCGCTCCAGCGGCAGGATCTGCTTCGCTACGTCGCCACCCATTACGATCCTCGCCAGACGATCGTGGCGGTGGCGGGCCATTTCAGGGAACGACCGCTCGTGCGATTGATGGAGCGGCTGTTCCGTCCGTTTCCGCCCCGCGCGGCCATGCGGGAGCAAAGACAGCCGCCTCGCGTATCCGGCGGGCTGTGCGTGCGGAAGAAAAAACTTGAGCAAGTGCATCTCTGCATCGGCCTTCGCGGCGTCGGCGCGTCGGACGAACATCGTTATGCTGCGCATGTCCTGAATACCGTGTTGGGGGGGAGCGTCAGTTCACGCCTGTTTCAAGAGGTCCGGGAAAAGCGTGGGCTCGCCTACTCGATTTATTCCTATCTCTCCAATTACTCGGATGCGGGAACCATGACCATTTATGCGGGGACACGCGAACGGGAAGCGGCTCGCGTCGTGGAGGTCGTGTGTCGCCAACTCCGACGGATCCAACGGGACGGCATCGCCCGCGAGGAACTCGCCTTGGCGAAGAATCACCTGAAAGGCAGCTTGATGCTCGGGTTAGAAAGTTCTCATGGACGCATGAGCAAGTTGGCAAAGGACGAACTGTACCTGGGCCATCCTGTATCCCTGAGCGAGATCGTGGCACGCATCGACGCGGTCTCGCGGGCACAAGTCCATGACCTGAGCCGACACCTTTTCGATGAACGAGCCAGGTCGGTCACGGCGCTGGGGCCGGTTTCGGAGCGGACGATTTCGGCCGCAATAGATTAGTTTCGACTAATCTCTTGTGTTGTGGTCGTGGACATCCGGTCGAGAAAAAAAATCCTAAGGCATTGTATTTCAAAAGCAATTTTGTATTATTAAGATTCCCAATAATGAGGCGATATTCCCTTGACTCGGAGTGACAATTTTTTATACCATCTCGCCACTTTTTCATGGATGCGCAACTATCGGTTTCGGAGGAGTCGCCGAGTCGGTCGGTACGGGGAAAGGAGGTCGGTAGGCAGGTCATTCTTGGCGTGTCGGCTCACTTCGTACTTCGCACTTATTCGCTGATGTTGGCTTAGACGGTTTGTACAGAAGGTTTGAAATTGTTGGTTCGATTTCATGAAGGAGGTGCTTTGATGAGGAAGGTTGTCGTCATAGCAGCAGTGGCAGTCATGGCCGCATTTGGCTTGCTGGCGTCCGGCATGGCACTCGCGGCCGACGCCGGTCCTGCTCCAAGTGGGCCTGCAACGGCGGTTCCTGGTGGACAGGCTTTCAAGGGCGAAGTGGTTAAGACGTTGAAGGGCCGCGTCTGGTCGCAGTGGGCGGACAATCCAGACGGAGAGGTCCTCTTCGGCATTCAGTATTGGAATAGCGGGGAGCCTGCTTCAGGTAACCCGGCCGGCCGCTCGTCCACCGATTTGGACGTGAAGCCGCCAGACCCCTTGTTCACCTGCTGTGCCTGGGGCTTCGTCGGCGGGACGGAAAAAAACAGTCCGTACTCCGGCTGGTATCATGCTGCCACCACCGTCCGCCTGAACGTCAAGGACAAGGCCCTCATGGACCGCCTGATCAAGGCGTCCCAGGAACTCGTCGCGATGGAAGTGACGTTGGATGGCCGGACCATTACGGATTTCAAGGTCCTGAAGTAAACGACGAAGGCATACATACTTTATTGTCTTCTTAACAGGATTAAGGAGGGGCGAATCATGAAGCTTCAGACCAAAGGGTTGGCCCTCGCGGCCGCCGTGGCCCTCGTGGTGGCGATGACCTCCGCCGCGTTCGCCATTGAATCGTTCCAAGAGCGGTTTGAGTGGGGGGACATGAGCAAGCCGACCACCCTCCAGGGACGGGTGATCGTCATTGATCCCTATGACGAAGCCGTGTGGCTGAATATCGCCGTCTTCGGTGGCAACGCCGAAAGCGGTCTCTGGTGGCAGAAAGTCCATCCGGGCAAGAACCTTAAATTCTACGCGGGCAGCAAGGAAGTGTGGGAGCAGATCAAGAGCATGGCGCGTCCGCATGCGGGACCTGCCGCCGCGAAGGAAGTGCCGGAAAGCTCCAAGACCGTGTTGGTCGAGTTTGTCGCCCAGGAGACCGAACAGAACCATCGAGTGATCACGTCTATCAAGAAGCTCGATGAAATCGCGGGAGCCCCTGGAAAACCGCGAAGCATTTCCGCGTTGCGTTTGAAGGAGTGTGCGGGGAAGGACGAGTTGGATGCAGCCTGCGCAAAAGCTAAGCAGGCTCTCAATACCGCTCCCAAGGCTCTCCCGCCCATGCAATATGACGTATTGCTCCCCGGCGGTAAGCCGGTGGCCGGTTTGGTTCCCTGGACGGCGGAGTACAACCGGGCCAAGTAGTCCTGGTTGCCTTGTAGACGGTTGGGCTTGATAAGAGAGGGCGGCCCCCTTGCTAAGCGGAGAGGGGCCGCCCTTCTTGTTTGGAGGCCCGCCTTCCGCTGTCTCTTACTGTTCCTACCCCAGCCTCCGCTGGAGATCGGCCAAACGATTGAGAGCTTCGAGCGGCGTCATAGAGAACAGATCCATCTGCCGAACTTCGTCCAGAATCGGGTGTGGAGTCGGCAGTGAAGGGTCGAGGAATGAAATCTGGTCCGTGGTCCGCCCTGCAGTCTCGCTGCGCGGCGCTTCTGCGGACGGCTGTTCCAACTGATGCAGCACTTCCTGTGCGCGCAGGATGATTTCCGTGGGCAGGCCCGCGAGCTTTCCTACGTGAATGCCATAGCTCCGATCCGCCCCCCCTTCAACGATCTTCCGTAGGAACAAAATATCCCCATCCCGCTCCTGCACGGCCACCCGGTAGTTACGGATGGCTGGATGCCGGTCGGCCAGTTGCGTCATTTCGTGGTAGTGCGTGGCGAAGAGCGTCCGAGCTCCCAAGCGCGCGGGATCGTGAATATACTCCGCGATCGACCAGGCGAGGCTCAGGCCGTCATAGGTGCTTGTGCCTCGCCCGATCTCGTCGAGCAGGATCAAGCTCTTGGCGGTCGCATGGTGGAGGATGTGGGCGGTTTCGCTCATCTCCACCATGAACGTGCTCTGTCCTCCCGCCAGGTTGTCCGACGCGCCGACGCGTGTGAATACCCGATCAACCAGGCCGATCTCAGCCTGGGTGGCCGGAACGAACGATCCGATCTGAGCCAGGAGCACGATGAGGGCCACCTGGCGGAGGTAGGTGCTCTTGCCGGCCATATTGGGACCGGTCAGGATGAGCACCCGGTGGAACTCCTGATCAAGCAGCGTATCGTTCGGAATGAACCCGTGGCCGGTGGTCAGCCGTTCGACGACGGGGTGGCGTCCACCTGAGATGCGGATTGCGCTTCCCTCATGCACGTCTGGTCGCACATATCGGTGCAACGCCGCCACCTCGGCCAGCGAGGCCAAGACATCGAGTGCCGCCAGACGGTCGGCAATGGCCTGCAGGCGTCCGGTATGCAGCCCCAACTCGTGCTGGAGCCGCTCGAACAACTGTGACTCCAAGACCAGGAGTTTGCCTTCGGCGCCGGTCACGCGCTCTTCTAGGTCCTTCAACTCCGGGGTCATGAACCGTTCGGCGTTCACGAGCGTCTGTTTGCGGATATAATCATCCGGTACCTTGGAGAGATTGGATTTGGTCACCTCCAAGTAGTAGCCGAAGACCTGGTTGTAGCGGACCTTGAGAGACTCGATTCCGGTCCTGGCCCGCTCCTTGGCTTCGAGCTGAACAATCCAGTGCTTCCCATCCCGCATGGCGGTGCGCAGACGATCGACCTCATGGTCGTACCCGTCCTGGATGACTCCGCCGTCGCGGACCGCGGCGGGTGCGTCGGGGTGGATCGCGCGCCCGATCAGATCGGCGAGATCTTCCGCGCAATCCCATCCGCGAGCTAGTTCGTCCAGCAACGGAGCGCAGAGGCTTGCAAGCGGCTCGCGGAGGGTGGGCAATGCAGACAAGGAGCGCATCAGTGCCAACAGGTCGCGCGGCGTGGCCCGTCCGACGGCGATCCGACTCGTCAGGCGGGCGATATCCTGGACGGGCTTGAGCGCGCCTCGAATCCGCACGCGCTGGTCCACCCGTTGCAGCAATTCGTCCACGGCATCGAGCCGATGTTGGATGGCAGGGAGGTGTATGAGGGGGCGTACGATCCACTCGCGCAACAGTCGACTGCCCATCACCGTGACCGTTCGGTCCAGCACGCCCAAGAGCGTCGTGGCGAAGGCAGCGTTCCCCCCGGGAGCGTCCTGCAAGGGGCGAATCAGTTCAAGATTGCGGATGGTCATCCCGTCGAGGCGCATCTCGTCGGAGAAGACCTGGACGTGTATGTTTCGAATGTGTCTGAGGTCGGTATTGGGTTGTGTGTCATGAAGATAGCCCAATACGGCCCCGGCGACGATGCGCCCGGACGGCGAGATTTCCCCCTGCAGCCGTTCCAGGGTTTCGGCGGAAAACTGCTTCTGCAGCCCACTCTGCGCTCTGGAGGGGTCGAATCGTCCCCTCTCTTGACTCCCGATGCGGCATCCTGGAAGTCCGGCGATCATTTCATCCAGGGGAGGAGGCAAGGTCGGCGGAGTCAACAGCTCTTTCGGCTCCACACGCCATAACTCGTCCCGCGCGTGGGAGGCGGCGCGGGGGCCATCGAATTCGCTGACCCGAAACTCGCCGGTGGAGAGATCGAGGAATGCTAGGGCGATCGGCGGATGGCAAACGGAGGGTGGCTGGGGCTGGTCCGCATACAGGGCCGCAAGCCAGGACGATTCGGTCGACGGGAGAAGATCGGCGTCCAGCAAGGTTCCCGGGGTATAGAGACGGACCACCTCCCTGCGGACCAGCCCCTTGGCCAGCTTGGGGTCCTCGACCTGCTCGCAGAGCGCCACCGTCCGGCCCGCATTGAGCAGTTTGGCGATGTAGCCGGTTGCGGCATGGTGGGGGACCCCGCACAGCGGGACAGGATCGGCGCTCGACTTGTCCCGTGACGTCAGGGCAATGCTGAGCAGCCGGGAGGCCTCCTCGGCATCCTGGTAGAACATCTCATAGAAGTCGCCGACGCGGAAAAACACGATCGCGTCGGCATAGGCCTCCTTGATCTCCCGATACTGACGCATGAGGGGTGAGAGGTCGGCGTCACTCATCGGCTCCCTGCTCCTCATCCAGCGCGGCTGAGGCGCTGTATGGTCCTCGCGCGGCGGCGCCCAGCGACGATCGGAGGCGCTCCAGATCGGCTTCCGCTTCTTGCAGGGCTTTGGTTCGACGGCGCAGCTCGATCCGGCCCTGGAGCCAGGCCGGCAAGAGCAGGATCACCGCCACGAGGATCCCGATGACGAACGCCGACAGGATGGGCTTGTAGATCGGCGTCGACGCGGAGCGGAGCCCGAAGAAATAATGCAGCGTGACTTCCTGCTCTTGATTCGTCAGGAAAAATGACAGGGAGAGCAGCAGGAGAAGGCCGACGAGGATAAGTCGAATCATGGAAGCGTCTTTCGAAATAGACCCTTACTCGGCCCGGCGAATGGTCCGTCGCCTTCGAGTCGGCCGGCGGCCGGCCAGTCGGCGTGGGGACATCGCGCGCAGGCGTGCGAGGAGCATGTCCGCCGTGGGGCCGAATGCCGTACAGGTGGCTGCCCGCGTCGTGGGGGAGCGGTGGCATAGCCGAATCTCGAGACGATCGGCGGGGAGGCGCGTGCCTGCCTTGTCGGCCCACTCCGCGGCGACAATCCACCGGCCGTCAAGATAGTCGGCCCACCCTAGCTGGTCAAGCTCCCCCGGCGAGTCGACTCGATAGAGATCGACATGGGCCAAGGGGCATCGCCCGCGGTATTCGTGGATCATGACGAACGTCGGGCTGGCGATGTCCTCACGAGGCGCCCCGAGCCCCTGGGCCAGCCCGCGGACAAGCTGCGTCTTACCAGCCCCCAGTTCCCCAATCAGGGCCAGCACCTCCCCTCCTCGAAGCAGCCGAGCGATCCGCGCGCCGAAACGGAGCGTGGCTTCCGGAGAGCGGAGCAGCCACGCCGCAGAGGGGCACGGATTCGTCAGTGCTTCCACTGTGGGGGGCACCGGTCGTGGCGACCGTTTCGAGATCTTACGGGGTGAGGTGCGTGATGGCATGGGGAATCTGCTCGATGACGTCGCCGGCGATGAGACCGGCCTGGCCCTTGACTGCGGCCGCCAAGTCTCCCGCCAGGCCATGCAGGTACGTGCCCGCACAGGCTGCGTCCCAGGGGGGCAGCCGCTGGGCCAACAATCCGGCGATCATCCCGGTCAGGACGTCGCCGGTTCCACCGGTGGCGAGTCCTGGATTGCCGGTCGGACAGACGGCGATGCGGCCGTCCGGATGACCCAGGACAGTTCGCGCGCCCTTGAGCACCACAATGACGCGATGACGTTGGGCGAAGCCCCGGGCGATCTCCGCGCGATCGCGATTGACCGCCTGTCCGTGTTCCATCCCGGTCAGGCGCGCCATTTCACCCGGGTGCGGTGTCAGGATCATCGGAGTGTTGCACTGTGCCCAGGGCGAAGGGAGTTCTGCGGCGGCGCTGAGCGCATCGGCATCGACCACGCAGGGGACCAGGAGCTGCGGGAGCAACCGTCGGACGGCCTCCATCGTTTCCGGGTCTGTGCCGATGCCGGGACCGATCGCCAGGCCGGTCTTCCTCTGTGCAAAGGCCACCAAGGCCTCGATGCTGCACCGCCCGAATTGATGATCGGCCGTGTCGGGGATCGGTTGGGTCATGGCTTCCAGCAGTTTGCTTTCTATCGTGGCGTTGACGCCCGCCGGCGTGGCCACCGTGACCAGCCCGGTGCCGACGCGAAGCGCCGCTTTGGCGGCGAGCGCCGCCGCCCCGGACTTGCCTACCGCGCCGGCGATGATGCCCGCATGGCCGAACGTGCCTTTGTGGGCCGACGGGGGGCGGGCCGGAATCAATTCCGCGATACGGGTGCCGGAAAGCAGGAATGCCGGACTGTCGACGGCGGCCGCATACTCGGCCGGGATACCGATATCGACCACGCGGACGACCCCGGCCAAGTCAATGCCGTCGCCGAGATAGAGTCCATATTTGGGGAGACCGAAGGTGACGGTCAATGTCGCACGAACTGCGGCTCCGAGGCAGGCCCCGGAGTCGGCGTGGAGGCCTGAGGGCAGATCCACGGCGACAATGGGATGCCCGCTTTCGTTCATGACCTCGATCGCCGATTGGTAGCGGCCTGTCACCGGGGAGGACAGCCCGGTTCCGAGAAGGGCATCCACGAGGATCTCCGCGGCGTCCACATGAGCGCTCAGATGCTCGGCCGATGGCGACGCGTCGATCAGCCTCCTCCCGGCGAGACGGAGCAACCGCCGGTACATCGTTCGAGTGTCCGGTGCCAGTTCCGTGACCGGATGAAGCAACAGCACGCGGACGATGGCCCGTTGTTTTACGAGAAGTCGAGCCACGACCAGCCCATCGCCCCCGTTGTGCCCCTTTCCGCAGAGGATGGTGATTCGCCTCCCTTTGAGCAGGCCGAAAAAGCGCTGCATCTCCGAGACGGTGCCGGCGCCCGCGCGCTCCATGAGCGTGAGGCTCGGAATCCTGGCCTCCTGGATGGTCTGGCGATCGAGCGCCCGCATTTGTGCCGCCGTCACGATTTTCATGAGAGGGTCGCGTGGAAGCACACTCGGGGTGTGCGCATGCAAGATTCCGAGGGTTAGGCCACCAGCTGCTTCATCTCCCGAACGGCCCGTTCGAATCCGACCAGTACGGCACGCGCGACAATGCTGTGCCCGATGTTGTACTCGACGATTTCCGATATCTGCGTCAGGCGTTTGACGTTCCGATAGTGGAGGCCGTGGCCGGCATTCACTCCCATGCCGAGCTTGAAGGCCAGTTTCGCCGATTGCGACAACGCTTCGAATTCGGCTTGCTCTTCTTTGGCCAACTTGGCGTTCGCATAGCGGCCGGTATGCAGTTCGACATAGTCGGCGCAGAGCTTGTGTGCGATCTTGACGTGGCTGAGATCGGGCTCGATGAAGAGGCTGACGGGGATCCCCCCTTCACGGAGCAATTGGACGATTTTCTCGATCCGGTCCCGCTGTCCGATCACGTCCAGGCCCCCTTCGGTCGTTAGTTCCTGTCGTCGCTCCGGCACCAGGGTGACCAGATGTGGCTTGGCGGAGAGCGCGATCTTGGCAATGGTCTCGTCGGGTGCCATCTCCAGGTCGAGCTTAGTCTTGATCACCTCTTTGAGTAGGCTCAGGTCGCGATCTTGGATGTGGCGCCGATCCTCTCGTAAATGCACGACAATTCCATCCGCTCCGGCCAGCTCGGCCAACATGGCAGCCTCGATGGGATCGGGGTCCTGCCCGCCTCGGGCCTGCCGCAATGTCGCAACATGGTCCACATTCACTCCCAAACGTGCCACATGTCCTCCTCGGGTTTCTTTTCTCTAATGGTCGGGGGATTCTGCCGGTTGCTCGACGCGTCCCGTTGACGGTGGGCGACATTATGGCATAGCCCTGGGGCCATGTCACAAGCTTGAGATCCGTCCGGGTGGCGCTTGCGGGACGCGAGATCGGCGGGAGGTGAGACGAAGATTCCCTGAAAATTGACTATGTTAAGGGCCTTTACTAGAATAGGTCTTCCCCGAGCACTAGAACCGTTTCGGCCCGTGGATACCTCCAGCCCATGATGGACTTTTATCGACTGAAACGACTGCCGCCCTATGTGTTTGCCGTGGTGCAGACCCTCAAACAGGAGGCTCGACGCCGCGGTGAGGATATCATCGACTTCGGGATGGGCAATCCCGACGAGCCCACGCCCCCGCATATCGTCGAGAAGATGATCGAGGCGGCCAAGAAGGGAGTGAACCACCGCTACTCTGCCTCCCGAGGAATTACCAAGCTTCGGCATGCGATCACCGCATGGTACAAGAGAAATTGCGACGTCGATCTCGATCCCGAAACCGAAGCGATCGTGACGATCGGATCCAAAGAAGGGATTGCCCATCTGGCGCTCGCCATGATCGGACCGGGCGACGTAGTGCTGACGCCCACGCCGACCTATCCGATCCATATGTACAGCGTGATTATTGCCGGCGGCGAGGTGCGTGGGGTGCCGCTTCGGCCAGACAGCGACTTTTTTGACGACTTATTGCAGGCCTATAGGCAAACCCAGCCTAGGCCGAAGATCCTGGTCTTGAACTTTCCCCACAATCCCACCACCGCCGTGGTGGATTTGGAATTCTTCAAGAAGGTCGTGGCGTTCGCGAAGGAGCACAATCTGATCGTGATTCATGACTACGCCTATGCCGATCTGGTATTCGACGGATACAAAGCCCCGAGTCTGCTGCAGATCCCGGAGGCGAAGGACATTGGGGTGGAGTTTTTCACGCTGTCCAAGAGCTACAACATGCCAGGGTGGCGGGTCGGGTTCTGTGTGGGGAACAAGGAAATCATCGGCGCGCTCGCGAAGATCAAGAGTTATCTGGATTACGGGATCTTTCAACCGCTGCAAATCGCCAGCATTATCGCGCTGAACGGTCCGCAGGATTGCGTCAAGGAGACCGTGCAACGGTACCAGAAGCGCCGCAACGTCCTGGTGAACGGACTCAATCGCATCGGCTGGGCGGTGGATATGCCGCGGGCAACGATGTTCGTGTGGGCGCGCATTCCGCCTACGTTTCGGGCGATGGGGTCGCTGGAATTCTCCAAGCTCCTGCTGCGCGAGGCCAAGGTGGCCGTTTCCCCTGGGATCGGGTTCGGCGAAGGGGGCGATGAGTACGTGCGGTTTGCGCTGGTTGAGAATGAGCACCGGACAAGACAAGCCGTACGCGGAATCAAGCGGGTGTTGAAGTCGGGAGGGTCGAAGTCGTGAGGCATCGCGTCGGGGTGGGGATCATCGGGTTCGGCACGGTGGGAACCGGCGTGGCTCGCATTCTGCTCGACAACGCCGAGGTCATCCGCAGACGCGTCGGCGTCCCGGTGCACCTCGTGCGCGTGGCCGATCTCGACCTCACGCGCGACCGTGGCGTGGTCCTGCCGCCGGGAGTGTTGATCGCCGACAGCCGGGCCGTGTTGGACGATCCCGAGGTCGACGTGGTGGTCGAGCTGATCGGGGGGTATGATGCGGCGAAGCGGGTTATTCTCGATGCGATCGGGAACGGCAAGCAGGTCGTCACCGCGAATAAGGCGTTGCTCGCAGTGCACGGAGAGGAAATCTTCGAGGCAGCGGCGCGGCGCGGGGTCGATCTGGGATTCGAGGCCAGCGTCGGCGGCGGCATCCCCATTGTTCATGCGCTGACGGAAGGGTTGGCCGCCAATACGATCTTGTCCATCTATGGGATCATCAACGGAACCTCGAACTATATCCTGACCCGCATGACTCAGGAGAACCGGAGTTTTGCCGACGTCCTGCAGGAGGCCACTCGCGCCGGGTATGCCGAATCCGATCCGACCTTCGACGTGGAGGGGATCGATTCGGCTCATAAGCTGGCGATCATGGTCAATTTGGCTTACGGCACGCCCGTGAATGTGAAGGACATTGCGACGGAGGGGATCACCAAACTGACCCCGCTCGATTTTGCCTACGCCCGGGAGTTCGGCTACGCCATCAAGTTGTTGGGCATCGCCAAGTATGCCGGCGGAGACATCGAGGCGCGGGTTCATCCGACGATGATCCCCGTGTCCTCCCCGATCGCCCAAGTCAACGGGGTGTACAATGCGATCCAGGTGGTCGGGGACGCGGTGAGCGATGTAATGCTCTACGGACGCGGTGCCGGCTCCATGCCCACCGGCAGCGCCGTGGTCAGTGACATTCTGGCGATCGCCCGCAATCTCGTCCGAGGCGGCATCGGGCGGGTTCCGCCGGCGTCGTTCCAGCAGGACCAGCGCCGCCCGTTGCGGGTGCGCCCGATGTCGGACATCCAGTCGTTGTACTATCTGCGATTCATGGTTGTCGATCAACCTGGAGTGTTGTCGCAGATCGCCGGTGTGCTGGGCCGTCAAGGCATCAGCATTTCCACTGTCCTGCAACAAGGGCGGAAAGACGGGCAGACGGTACCGGTAGTGATTCGGACGCATCAAGCGACCGAGCGTGCGGTGCAGACGGCCTTGCGAGAGATCAATCGAATGCCGTTCATATCCGAGCCCACCATGCTCATCCGCGTCGAAGGCCCAGACGAGTGAACGAGATCGTCCTGAGCTCGTCTCAGGAGGAAAGATGATGTCATGACTCGTTGGCGCGGGCTCATCGAGGAATATCGCAAGTTTCTTCCCGTCTCCGAACGGACGCCGGTGGTGACGTTGTTGGAGGGGAATACCCCGCTGGTGCCGGCTTCGCGGCTGGCCGCGCGGATTGCGCCTGGCGTGCGCCTCTACCTCAAGTTCGAAGGCGCCAATCCGACGGGCTCCTTTAAGGATCGGGGCATGACACTGGCCATCTCCAAGGCCTGCGAGGCCGGGGTCAAGGCCGTCATTTGTGCGTCGACGGGCAATACGTCCGCCTCGGCGGCGGCCTACGGTACGCGGGCGGGATTGACGGTCTATGTCTTGATCCCGGCCGGGAAGATCGCGCTTGGGAAATTGTCCCAAGCCATGATGCACCAGGCGACGGTGATTCAAGTCGAGGGGAACTTTGATCAAGCGTTGACCATCGTGAAGGAGTTGGCCGCGTCGAGTCCCGTCGAATTGGTCAACTCGGTGAACCCTTATCGAATTGAGGGACAAAAGACCGCGGGATTCGAGGTCTGCGATCAACTCGGAGAACCGCCGACGATTCACGCACTGCCGGTCGGCAACGCCGGCAATATCACCGCCTATTGGCGCGGCTATACCGAGTATCACCGGGCTGGCCAGATTACCCGTCTTCCGCGCATGTTCGGCTTTCAAGCGGCCGGCGCAGCGCCGATCGTGCTCGGGCATGTGGTGGAGCAGCCGCAAACGATCGCCACGGCCATTCGCATCGGCAATCCGGCCAGTTGGAAAGGGGCCTTGACGGCGGTCGAGGAGTCGTTCGGGCTGATCGATATGGTAACGGACGAGGAGATTCTCGAGGCCTTCAAACTCGTGGCGCAGGAGGAGGGAGTCTTTTGCGAACCGGCGTCGGCCGCCTCAGTGGCCGGCATCGCTAAGCTGTGGCGCGAGCGAAAGATCCGGGAGGGCGAGGTCGTCGTCTGCACCTTGACGGGTCACGGTCTTAAGGATCCGGACACGGCCATGAAGGTGTCGGTTCAACCGACCACCGTGAAGGCGAGCCGGGACGAGGTTGCGCGACTCCTGCGTGTCTAAAGTAGATCGTGTTCGTGGCTGGAAGAAGAGGAAGTCGCGGCTGATGGGAGACGGCATGGGGCCGTTCTAGGAAACCTGCGGTGGCGGTCCCAGGCGGCTGCCGCAAACGGAATCCACGCGGGAGGTCGTGTTCGGCATCTTGCAAGCGGTGTGCGGTTGAGCGCATGAAGTATCTCATTATTCACGCTGAAGGGTTCGCGGACAGGGCACAATCGTCGTTAGGCGGGAAATCGCTGCTGGAAGCGGCGGACACCCCCAACTTGGATAGCTTGGCGCGTGCGGGAGAATTCGGCTGGGTGTCCATCCCCATCGAGGGGATGGCCCCGCGGGGGGAGCTCACGGGCCTGAGTGTGCTGGGGTATGACCCCAAGAAGTATTCGACCGGGCCAGCGCCGCTGGAAGCGGTGGGGTTGGGCATCTCGGTAGGAGAGCATGACGTGGTGTATCGAGCCCAGCTGGTGACGCTGCGCTCCGAACATGCTCCGCCGGGGCGAAGCGCCAATTCGGACGCCAAGAAGTTGAGCCCCTTGGCCGTGTTGGAAGATGCCACGGGGGGCGGCATTCAGACGGAGGACGCGCGAGAATTGATCGATGCGCTCAATGAGGGGATCGGCTCGGAAACGATTCAGTTTTATCCGGGCTCCGGCCATCACCATTACATGGTCTGGGTCAACGGCAAATTTCGAGCGGTCTGCACGGATCCGCTGGTCGTGGAGGGGCATGCCGTCGGTGAGCATCTGCCGAACGGTGACGGCGCCGACATGCTTCGCAAGGTGATGGAGGCGTCGCTTGTGGTGCTGCGCGACCATCCCGTGAACCTCGATCGGCGAGAGGCCGGACAGAGGACGGCGACCTGCATGTGGCTTTGGGGCCAGGGGCGTGCGCCGCAGTGGCCGCCGCTGCCGGATGTGTATGGGATCAGCGGCGCGATGGTTTCGACCAGCATGCTGCATCGTGGCCTCGGCGTCTGTGCCGGGCTCGAGAGCGTCGAGTTGGACGGTGAGGCGTCGGGCGTCGCCTTGCTCAAGTCGATCCGTGAGGAGGCGTTGCACGAGCTTGGCCGGAAGGATCTCGTCTGGGTGCACACTGATCTCTCCGCGCTCGTTGGGCCGGAGGCCACCCACCAGGATCGGACCAAAGCCGTGGAGGCCTTTGATCGGGAGCTTGTAGGCCCGTTGGTGCAGGCCATACACAGGGGGAGCTCGGGCCGGGTCTTGATGGTCTGCGATCAATCCGAAACCCCGACGAGCAACCGGGGGGCGACGTATCAGGCTTTGGCCGCCGTGGCCGATCCCGCGGCACCCGAGCGCAGCCACGGAGCCGTCTTTAGCGAAGCGTATGCGACCCGCGCCGGGGGAGCCATGCGGGACGGGCTCAAACTCCTGGGTCGGCTCCTCAAGAAATAGGACCTCGTGGCGCTCATCGTGCACAAATACGGTGGAACGTCCGTGGGGTCGGTCGAGCGCATTCATCGCGTGGCCGATCGTGTTGCGAAGGCGTGCGGTGACGGGCATGGGGTGGTCGTCGTGTTGTCCGCCATGAGCGGAGAGACCGATCGGCTCATTCGGTTGGCTCATGAAATGTCGCCGCAGCCGGATGAGCGAGAGCTGGACATGCTGCTATCCACCGGGGAACGCGTGACGATTGCGTTGCTGGCGATGGCCTTACGGGCACGTGGTCTCGATGCCCGGTCGTTTACCGGACGGCAGGTCGGCATCATGACCGACAGTTCTCACACCAAGGCTCGGATCACGCGTGTGACCGCGGAACGCATCAAGCACGCCCTGGAGCGCGGTGTGATTCCGGTCGTGGCCGGATTTCAGGGCATCAATGAGCAGAGCGACGTCACGACCCTGGGGCGGGGAGGATCGGACTTGACCGCCGTGGCGCTCGCCGGCGCGCTGAAGGCGGATCGGTGTATCATTTTCACGGATGTGGACGGCGTGTATACCGCGGATCCGAACGTCGTTCCCGCCGCTCGCCGCTTGGACCGCGTGTCCTACGAGGAGATGCTGGAGTTCGCGAGCTTGGGCGCCAAGGTCTTGCAAAGCCGCTCGGTCGAGTTTGCGGCGAAGTACAATGTGCCGATCGAGGTCCACTCGAGCTTTACGGACGGAAAGGGAACGCTCGTGACACGAGAAGATGCCGACATGGAACGTGTGATGGTGTCGGGAGTCAGCGGAGATCGCAATCAGGCCAAGATCACCATCGTGGGCGTCCCGGATCATCCCGGCGTGGCGGCCAAAATCTTCGGACCCGTGGCCGCAGCCAATATCATCGTGGACATGATCATCCAGAACGTCAGTCAGGCCGCGACGACGGACATTTCCTTCACCGTGCCGCGCGCCGATCTCGTGAAGGCAGTGGATTTGGTGCAGGCGATCGCCAAGGATATTGAGGCGAACTCAGTGGCCGTGACGGAGTCCATCGCCAAGGTCTCCTTGGTGGGTGTGGGCATGCGGTCGCATTCCGGCGTGGCGGCCAAGATGTTCGACGTCTTGTCGCGGGAGCGGATCAACATCATGATGATCAGCACGTCCGAGATCAAGATTTCCTGTGTGATCGAAGAAAAGTACATGGAGTTGGCCATGCGCGCGCTGCATTCGGCGTTCGAGCTGGATGCGGTCCGGGCGTCCTGAGCGCGCGGCATCTACGAATGTCATGGCACGGCGACGAGCACGACATCAAACGACGGAACTGACCGGAGTGGTGGCTTCGGCGGCCGCTGCGCGCAATGAGGACCTTGAGGTCTACGATACCACCTTGCGCGACGGCGCCCAGTCCGAGGACGTGAGTTTTTCGGCGGACGACAAGGTCCTTGTGGCCCGGCGCCTGGACGACTTGGGGGTCGACTACATCGAGGGCGGCTGGCCCGGGGCCAATCCCAAGGACATCGAGTTTTTCCGGCTCATCAAGACGGTCCCGCTGCAGCATGCCACCGTGGTGGCGTTTGGATCGACGCGCAAGGCCAGCAATCCCGTGCGAAAAGACCCGAATCTCCAGGCGCTGCTGGCCGCCGAAACGACAACCATCACGATTTTCGGCAAGAGTTGGCCGCTTCATGTCACCGACGCCTTGGGGATTTCTCTCTCGACCAATCTCGACCTGATCGGAGAGTCGATCGACTATCTGCGATCGAAGGGACGTATGGTCTTCTATGACGCAGAGCATTTTTTCGACGGCTATAAGATGGATCCCGAATATGCGCTGCGCACATTGCAGCGGGCGGTGGATGCCGGCGCTCAACGGATCGTGCTCTGCGATACCAACGGAGGCACGATGCCCTGGGAGATTCGCGAGATTTGTTCCGTCATGCGGCGGAGCATCCCGGTTCCCTTGGGAATCCATGCGCACAACGATTGCGAGATGGCTGTGGCCAACTCGGTCATGGCGCTGGAAACCGGCGTACGCCAAGTGCAGGGGACCATCAATGGGATCGGCGAGCGCTGCGGCAACGCCAATCTCTGTTCGATCCTCCCCAATCTGCAACTCAAGATGGGACGGACGGTGCTGGGCGACCGACTCTCGCGGTTGCGCGAGGTCTCGCATTTTGTCGCCGAGATCGCCAACCTGGTGCCCGACAAGCACCAGCCGTACGTCGGCGATGCGGCCTTTGCGCACAAGGGCGGGATCCATATCCATGCGGTCCAGAAGAATCCGGCCACCTACGAGCACGTGCGGCCGGAATTGGTCGGAAACCGACAACGGTTTTTGGTGTCGGACTATGCGGGACGGAGCGGGTTGTTGGCGAAAGTGGAGGCCTTCGGCATTTCGCTCGGCAAGGAACATGCGGCCACCCATGAATTGATCGGGACGCTGAAGGCCCGCGAGAACGAAGGGTACCAATACGAAGGCGCGGAAGGCTCTTTTGAGTTATTGGTTCGAAAAGCCCTCGGAACGCATCGTCCGTCCTTCCAGTTGCTGGGCTTCCGAGTCATCGTCGAAAAAGGAGCGTATGATCCGGAGTCGCGCTCGGAGGCCACGGTGATGGTGAAGGTCGGCCACGAAATCGAACATACCGCGGCGGTCGGCAAGGGGCCGGTCAACGCGCTCGACCACGCACTGCGCAAGGCGTTGGAAAAGTTCTATCCGGAACTGCGCGAAGTTCGTCTGCTGGACTATAAGGTGCGGGTCTTGGCCGCCAGCCACGGGACGGAGGCCAAGGTGCGCGTGCTGATCGAGTCGGGGGATCAGAAAGAAAAGTGGGGTACGGTCGGCGTTTCCGACAACATCATGGAGGCCAGTTGGCAAGCCCTTGCGGACGGGATCGAATACAAGCTGCTCAGGCGGGATCGAGTGAAGTGAGAGAGAGCATCGCAGGCATTGGGACGGACTTTATCTTGACAGAATCGATAACCTCGCGTAACTTATGTGAAAATTTACCTCTTGGTCGGGACTCTGTGCCAGGGCGAAAAAAGTCGATGGGGCAGTAGGGGGGACGCATGAGAAAGGCTGACATCGCGAACGAAATCTTCAAACAGGTCGGGATCTCAAAGAACGAGGCTGCGGACATCGTGGAATTGATCCTGAACATGTTGAAGGAAGTGCTCAACAAGGGCGAGTCCGTCAAAATCGCGGGGTTTGGCAATTTCATCGTGCGGAGCAAAGGGCCCCGAAAGGGGCGGAATCCACGGACAGGAGAGGAAATTGGTATCACGCCGAGGCGGGTCGTGACCTTCCGGCCAAGCCAGGTGTTCAAGAAGTACGTCAACTCCTGATGGAACTGAGGACCTCCACCCCCACCTCCCGAAACAGCCTGACCCAAACCGTTCCTCGGCTCGGGTCGAAAGTCTTTTATAAAATCGGCGAAGTCAGCGCAATGACGAAGCTCCCGGCCTACGTGCTTCGGTTTTGGGAGTCGCAATTCAGTTTTCTGAAACCTAAGAAAAGCCGGGGAAATCAACGCCTGTACGTTCAGCGGGATATCGAAACGGTGCTTGAGATTCGGCGGATGCTCTACGAAGAGGGACACACGCTGGAGGGTGTGAAGCGATTCTGGGCGAGGCGAGGGCGCCACGCCCGTGGCAAGAAGTCTCCACGTGAGATTGCCATCCGCCTGCGGGGCGACTTGCAGGCTATTCTTCGATTACTGGAGGTTCATTCCCGCACAGGAGCTTTGTGACGCGATCTCACGGTGGATTCCTGAGACCGTTGCGGTGTATCTTCTTCTGACGGACGTACTTGAGTCGGGGCGTGGCGCAGCCCGGTAGCGCACTCGCTTGGGGTGCGAGGGGTCGTGGGTTCAAATCCCGCCGCCCCGACCAGTCTTTCATGTCCGGGCGGCGGAAGCCCGCGTCGACAGTGCCGAATCCGGCACTCCGGGCAAAGCAGGGTCTCGACGCTGACGGATCGAAGCTGCCTCCGGCAGCTTTTTTTATGTTCACCCCGTGTTGCCGACCATTCTGATTACCAATGACGACGGCATTGCCTCCCTCGGCCTCCATGCCCTGGCGAAGGCCATGTCGCGGGTGGGGACGGTGTGGGTTGTCGCGCCTGATCGCGAACGGACGGCGGTCGGGCATGCCTTGACGCTGCACAAGCCGCTTCGGCTCACTCGCATGCGACCACGGTGGTTTGCGGTCAATGGGACTCCGACGGACTGTGTCAACCTGGCCGTCCAACAGATTCTCCCCCGGCGTCCGGCGCTGATCGTGTCCGGAATCAACCGCGGCGTCAATCTGGGCGACGACGTCACGTATTCCGGGACCGTTTCGGCTGCGCTCGAGGGAACGATCATCGGGATCCCTTCAATGGCCGTGTCGCAAGAAGGCCGAGAGCGATTTCGCTTTCCGGTCGCCGCGACCTATGCCGTGGTGGTAGCCCGCGCGATTCTTCGGTACGGACTGCCGCCGGAAACGCTCCTGAACGTCAATGTTCCCGATCTCACACGAGACGCGATTCGCGGGTGCCGTGTCACGAGGCTCAGCCGGCGACGGTTTGACAATCCGATCATTGAGAAGCTGGATCCCCATGGACGGCACTACTATTGGATTGCTGGAACCCGTATTACGTGGAAACGGAAGGCGGATTCCGACTATACCGCGCTGCAGGACCGTTACGTGTCGGTGACCCCCCTCCACTTGGACATGACGCACGAGGAGGCACTGGCGGGGCTCCGAACATGGGAGCCCTTTGTCACTGCCCGCAAGACGACTCGGAGCACACGGCGACTCGCGAGGGCCCGACGATGATCGGAGACCTGATTGAAACCATTGTGGCGGAACTGAGCCGTTTCGTGATCGCGACGATTTCGGCCTTCGGCTACGCGGGCATCGTCCTGACGATGGCGATCGAAAGCGCCTGTATTCCGCTGCCGAGCGAAATTATCATGCCGTTCTCGGGGTATCTGGTGCTGACAGGAGAGTTTTCGCTCCTGGGGGTGACCCTCGCGGGCACGATCGGCAATGTACTGGGTTCCGTGGCGGCGTATTATGCAGGGGTCTATGGTGGCCGGCCGTTCGTGGAACGATATGGGCCGTATCTGCTGATCCGCCGGAAGGACCTGGATCAAGCGGATCGGTGGTTCGCACGCTACGGGGAAGCCGCCGTACTCATCAGCCGGATGCTTCCGATGGTCCGCACCTTCATCTCGTTGCCGGCCGGGATCGCGCGGATGCCGTTCTGGCGTTTCGTCGTCTTTACTTTCGTGGGCGCGTTTCCATGGTGCCTGCTCCTTGCCTACGTCGGCGTGGTCATGGGCGAACATTGGGGGGAACTCCGCCAATACTTCCATCAAATCGACGTGGTCATCGGTCTGGTCCTGCTGATCCTGCTCGTCTATTTTCTGCGCTCGCACTGGCCTCGTCGAGGGTCCACGAATTCGACCGCGGTGTAACCGATGCTGAAGCTGTACAACACGCTATCGGGTCGCAAGGAAGCGTTCGAGCCGCTCGTGGCCGGCGCGGTGCGCATGTATGTCTGCGGCGTGACGGTGTACGACTACTGCCACCTGGGCCACGCGCGTAGCGCGTTGGTGTTCGACGTCCTCCGCCGGTATCTCGAATACCTGGGCTTTGTCGTCGAGTTCGTCAAGAACTTCACCGACGTCGACGACAAGATCATCAAACGGGCGAACGAACAGGGCCAACCCTGCGACGCGATCACGGCCAAGTTTATCGGGGCCTACTACGAGGACATGGACCGCCTCGGCGTGCGGCGGGCTACGAAGGAGCCGAAGGCCACCCAACACATCGGCGACATCATTCGTATGGTCGAATCCCTCGTTGCGAAAGGGCTCGCCTATCAGGTTGACGGGGATGTGTACTTCGACGTGACTCGGTACCCTTCCTACGGGCGGCTGTCGAAACGGAAGCTGGAGGACCTGCAGGCTGGCGCGCGGGTGGAGGTCGACGAGCGCAAGCGCAGTCCGATGGATTTCGCTCTGTGGAAAGCCTCGAAGCTCGGTGAGCCGGCCTGGGAGAGTCCTTGGGGCGCCGGCCGGCCTGGCTGGCATATCGAATGCTCCGCCATGTCGATCCGGCATCTTGGGGAAACGTTCGACATCCACGGCGGGGGCATGGATCTGATTTTTCCCCATCATGAGAACGAGATCGCCCAGTCCTGCGGCGCGACTGGGAAGGAATTCGCCCGCTACTGGGTGCACAACGGATTCGTGCAAATCAACAAAGAGAAAATGTCCAAGTCGCTGGGGAATTTTTTCACGATCCGGGAGATCTTCCAGAAATCGGGCACTGAGGAGGGGTGGACTGAAACCACGACGGGTGAGGTGTTGCGCTATTTCTTGCTGAGCACGCACTATCGGGGGCCGCTGGAGTTTTCCGACCACAGCCTCCGCGAGGCGAAGAATGCGCTGAACGGATTCTACGATCTGTTCGAACGACTGAAAGAGCCCGGCCCCGAGGATGGGAAGGGCGACGATCAGATGAAGGACTCGGTCGAGCGAGCGCGGCGGGAATTCGAGCACGCCATGGACGACGATCTCAATACGCCGGTCGCCATCGCGGAATTGCAGCGACTCCGCGGGGAGATCAATAAGCTCCTGGAGAGGGGGCTCTCCACGGAGGGATGCCGCGACGCGCGCGAGGAATTCCGTAGATTGGGCGCGGTCTGCGGGCTGTTTCAATCGGATACCTGGCAATTCAATCCTGTCAAGATTCAGGTGCAAGATAGCGTGTCCATCGATGTGAGGGAATCTGTAAAGGCGCACGACGTGATCTCGGTCACCGATATCGAGCAGAAACTCGCTGAGAGAAACGAGGCAAGAAGGAGGCGAGATTTTCGCAAGGCGGACGAAATTCGTGCGTTTCTCTCCTCCCGTGGTATCACTATTGAGGACAGGCCCGATGGGACGACCCGCTGGAAGCGCTGAGCGGGAGGACGCCCTCTACGGGGTGCATTCGGTCACGGAGGCGCTCGAAGCCGGCCGGCCGATCATGCGTTTGCTCGTTCTGCACACGCATGGACATCTGGAGGACGTGGTTCGCTTGGCCCGGGTCCGGCGCGTCCCCGTCCACGTCGAGCCGAAGATCATGTTGGACCGGCTGGCACAGGGGGCTCGGCATCAGGGGGTGGTCGCGGTCGCGGCAGCGCGACGGTACGTCGCCGTCGAGGACATCCTCGCCGTGACAGCCAAACGGGCGGAGCCCGCCTTCGTGGTCGTCCTCGACGGGCTCCAGGATCCGCAGAACTTCGGGTCGGTCCTGCGCAGTGCCGAGGCTGCCGGAGTGCATGGGGTCGTCATCCCCGAGCGGCGCGCGGTCGGGCTTACCGGCGCTGTGGCGAAGAGTTCGGCCGGCGCCGTCGAGCACATTCGTGTGGCCCAGGTCGCGAATCTCTCCCGCGTGCTCGATGACCTGAAGCAAGCCGGATTGTGGATCTACGGACTCGATGCCACGGCGACCAAGCTCTATAGCGATGTGGACTATACCGGTCCAGTGGGCTTCGTCTTGGGCGGAGAGGGACAGGGGATCCGGCCCGGGGTGCTGGCGGCCTGCGACGAACGGGTCACGATTCCGATGCGGGGCAAAGTGGCGTCGTTGAATGCTGCGGCCGCCGCTTCGGTGGCGCTGTATGAAGTGGTGCGCCAGCGCCAACTACGGCGCCCGCGTCGTTCCAACTAGCGAACTCGAATCATGCCGCCCTGGATGGCCGCCTTGAGCAACTGAGCCGTGTTCGACACACGGATCTTCTTCATCATGTTGGCTCGGTGCGCTTCGACCGTCTTCACGCTGATCTTCAAACGTTGCGCGATCTCCTTGTTCTTGAATCCGGACCAGATCAGTTGAAGGATTTCCGTTTCTCGACTGGTCAGCGACTCAGGGCGCTTCTTCCGAGGCGGGAGGCTGATCACACCGGTGATTTTCTTGGCGCGGGAGGATGGTTTCGCCATAGTATGGTCTCCTTAGGAGCCAGCGAGTGAGGGATCCATCGGTCGTGCAATCCACGAGGCGCGAAGTATTTCAGATTCCCTGAAAAACCCGCAATGGCTTATATGTACCAGTCCCTTTCGCCTATGACGCAGACTTCCCTACCGCCTATATCGTAGAGGATCACCGTGGGGACCATGCTAATAGTGGTATTCCTCTTCGGCGCCTTGGTCGGAAGTTTCTTGAACGTCTGTATTCATCGGCTCCCCCGGGAGGAGTCCGTGGCCTGGCCAGGGTCTCACTGCCCGGAGTGTCGGCGACCCATCGCCCCGTACGACAATATTCCCTTACTCAGTTACCTCTTGCTGGGCGGCCGCTGTCGGTCCTGTCGTGCTCCGATCCCGCTGCGGTACCCGCTCGTTGAGATGGCTAACGCGTTCGGGTGGGTGGCCATCGTCGCGTATTTCGGATGGGGATGGGAGGCCGCGGCCTATGCGGCCTTTTATTCGGCCCTGCTGGTGATTACCGGGACCGATCTCTCCCATACCATCATTCCGGACAGCGTCACCCTCCCTGGGATCGTGGTGGGCGTGATCTCCGCGGCGACCATTTTGCCGGTCGGTCTTATGAACAGTCTGCTGGGCGTCCTGATCGGAGGCGGTTTGCTCTGGGGGTTGGCGGTGGTGAGCCCGTATCTATTCGGCAAGGAAGGGATGGGTGGGGGAGACATCAAACTCTTGGGAATGGTGGGGGCGTTTTTGGGTTGGCGGCCGGCCCTGCTGACGATCATGATCGGTGCCCTGGTGGGATCGGTTCTCGGCCTGAGTCTGATTGCCTTCAAAATTCTGCGTCGGGACGAGTATATCCCCTTCGGTCCCTTTCTCGCCCTGGGAGCCCTGATCTCGCTGTTCTTTCACCAGCACATTCTGGACTGGTACTGGAGCTTCTTGGATCCTGCTCCCTAAATGGTGGATCACTCCCCTCGAAAGTAGCCGCACTCTCCGTATCTGTTTGTTCATGGCCTGTATCTGTTTTTCCCGCTGACTTCGCATCCGAGCCTCTTTGCGAGAGACGCCGGCGGCACCTCGGTCGACGCCCTCCGATCGTGTTGGGTTCCAAAGCCCTTCCATCCCAATAGCTTCGGAATGCGAAGTGTTGGCCGCGTGATTCGGCATCCGAATAGAGCCGAGTGGCACGAGTCTTGGAAGGCTGGCGATCCGCATTGGGAGCCGATTGGGAGAGAGTGAAGAAGCAACACGGAGGGCTTATGAAGATCGATCAGGCAGGAAGGAGTCTGGTGGAACTCACGGTAGTGCTGGCGCTCGTAGCAATTCTCGCGGCCACGGCGGTGCCGCAACTGGCCTCGGCGGGCACGCGCTATCGGGAACGAGCGGCCGTAGCCGAAGTCGCGTCCGAATTGAGGACCGCGCGGTTGCTGGCTCTGAGTCGGCGCGAACGTGTGGAGGCCCGGCTGGGTGATGACGGACGGACTGTGATCATTGCGACGGTCAAAGACCCTCATGTGGTCCTTCGTCGCTACGAGTTGCCAGCCCTCGCGATGTCGATGGAGGGATGGTCGGTGGAGCGGACGCTTCGATTCCAGCCGAACGGCCGATCCGCGACACCCACGACGATCATTCTGAACGGCACGGACGGCGCGCGCTGGACCATCACGGTCTCCATGACCGGCCGAGTAGGTGTGTCATGAGTCGAGGGGTGACGATGGGAGTCAGGGGACGGGACAGGCAAGTTTTTGGCGAGCACGGGCTGACGCTGGTCGAGGTGATGATGGCGAGTATTGTGGTGGGGATCGGACTGGCCGGTGGAGTGGCGCTCCTGCACTGGGCCGAGCATGGGCGCCAGTTCGGGGCGCAGGGCACGCGAGCGTTGGCGCTGGCGACGTCCAGGCTGGAAGTGAAACGGGTCGCGTCCTGGGAGCGATTGCTGGTCGATGTGTCGGAGGACGGTCGGTCGGAGCGCGCCATGGCGGACGATGGCCGCGACCCTGACACTACGGCTGGCGACGGGATCTACAGTGGGGCGGCGGATGCGGACGGTATTCGGGTGGTCTGGTCGATCCAGCCCAGCCATCCAGGGCGGCTGCGCGAGAGCGGTCATGTCACGATCCAGGCCAGTGCCCGTTATCGGACGATGTCCGGCGCGATGCGCGAGGTCAGGGTCGGGACGATTAGGGGAAACCCTCGGTTCATCGGGCCGTCCTAGGAGGAAGACGCTCATGTCACTCATGATCATCAGTCGCTCACGTGGTCGTCGTTTCAATGCCGCGGGTCTGTGTCTGACCGAATTGACGGTGGCGCTTGGTATCGGGATGGCGGTGATCGCCATGGCCTTTCAAGTCGTTTGTGACCTGGAGGGTCGGTTTCGCAGTCAGCATCGTGGAATGGCGATCGAGCAGGATGCGCGGCTTGGGCTGGCCGTGTTTGAGCAGGAGATTCACGCGGCGATTGCCGACCTCGTTCATGATGGCGTCGTGCTTCAACGTGCCGAGCCGACGGCGGTGGAGTTTCTTGCAAATGCGAACGGTCTGGAGACGGTCTTGACCGCCCCGGCCCTGGCCGGGCAACAGGAGTTGACGGTACTCGACGCCGACGAGTGGCCGGGGGGAAAGCGCATCCGGCTGTGTGACCGGAGCGCCTGCCGGGACAATCGTCTTGCGAAAGGCGGCCAGCGCTCACGTCTCGCGTTGCTCTCTCCCTTACCCGAGACGCTTCCCGCCGGCACGACTGTGTCGGTGGTGAATCACATTCGGTATTACGTCCTGCCAGGATCACGGGGGACGCTGAAGCTCATGCGCCAAATCGACGGTGGGGCCAATGCTCTGATCGCCGATCTTCGCCACGTGGCGTTCGCGTACCGGGACCGTGTCGGCAGACCGACCCTCGTCGCGCGCCACGCGGCGACCGTGCGTCTTGAGCTGATGGTGGGGGAAGATCGGCGCAGGGTGGTACAAGAGGTCGCCCTGCGCGGGTGACGAAGAGAACAACGCAGCTCGTAGTGACGCAAGGAGGATTCACATGTTCCATGGGAGATCAACGATGGGGAATCAGGGAATTGCGCTGTTGGCGGCCCTCTTCATGGTGCTGGCCGTGTCGCTCTTGGGGATGACGGCGTTGCATTTGGCGGCGCAGGAAATCGACAGCGCGGCGGCATTGCGAAACGATGCGGCAGGCCTGCACGTGGCGGAAGCCGGCGCCGATCTGGTGATCGGATGGATGCATGAGCCCTCCGCTATTCCTTCCGAGGAACTGCGGCAGATGCTGATGAAGCGATCGGGCTCCGACGAAACAGGACCGTCCTTTTTCGACGCCGAGGGGCGTTCTCAGTTCCGCGGTACCAGTGATCGGCCCGACGTCTGGTTCGATGCGCGCCGTCCGGCCGATAACGAGCTCCTCAATGACCCCGCGAGAGGCTGGTTCCGTGCGCTGAGCGGCGTGGGACGGGTGACGCAGTTGAAAGTGTATGCCCCGAGCCAGCCTGACCTGCTGTGTACTGTCGAGGTGGCCGCCGTCGGGCCAGGGCGAGAGTCCGATGCAACCCGGACCGTTCGAGTGCAACTGGCGGCGTTCCCGATGCCTCCGATGCGATCAGCCGTGCGCGTCGGCGCCCTCCCGGCGCTCGGAACAACTGCCTCGTCCGTGCTGGTGCATTGGGGTGATCTGCACGTGGTTGGGGATGCCGCGGTGCGGAACTGGGGAGAGGTGCCGTCGCGGTCGAGTCTCGCACCGGTGACGGGTCAGTCATATCGTGAGATGAGGACCCGGGAGGATCGATGGCATGAGATGAAAGTCGGTGGCAGCCTGACCGTGATGCAACCGGATGCTCAGGACCGGGGCATGCCGTTGAACGTGGCCGACCGACAAGTGCCGGTGCCCGGCCTGAGGATGGACCACTGGGACTACCACCAGCTCAAGCGGCTGGCCCAGACTCACGGCAGCTATTACGTGGTTGATGGTAACGGGCGGCTCCATCTTGGCGCGATCGCTCCGGGCGAGCGGGGAACGACCCTCGATGAGGTGATGCGCTCGGTGACGGTGGGCGATCACCGGGGCCTCGTCTTTGTTGACACCCTGGATCAACAACCGCCGAGGTCCGACAATCTCGCCCAACTGACCGCGGAAGCACCTTATGCCGAGGGGCTCTTTGTCGTGAATGCACATGTGTCGTGGACGCCCAGTGAAACCGGTGCGAGCATCTCGGTCCTGACGCCTCCGACGGGAGAGACGAGCTCGCTTGGCGCGCGTGTCCCCGTGTCGCTCTCGCGCATCAATCTGAACGGAGTGCTGTATGTCTCCGGATCGTTGAAGGTCGGTGGCGGGGCCAGGGGCTTCGGGTCTGTTGCGACGGATGGCCCTCTCACGACGAGCGGCACCGGCCTGGAAGTCTGGTTCAATTACGATCTGCGTAGCGGCTCTTATCGAGGACTTCCGTTGGTCACGGTGGCGCCCGGCTCCTGGCGAGCGGTCTAGCCGTGGAAACGGGCGTCGGGCATAGCCGATCCCAACAATTTCCGAAATGGTGAAAGGGGTGAGAGACATGCACATGACGGCGACTGCGCATCAGCAGCGGGAACTGCCTCGCGAAAGAACGAATGCCGGTGGGGTGATCGAGAGTGGCAGCTCCCGAAGAGACGGTCGGGTCGAGGGACTTCTGACCCTGGTCCGGAGAGGCCTGTTGGATGAGCGGCAGATGGGTGAGGCGATGGAGCAGGCCCAACGAAGCGGACAGGATCTCGAGGCTGTCCTGATGCAGGAGTATCGGATTTCCGCAGCGGATCTGGGAGCGGCGCTGGCAGACCATTACGGCTGTCGGTATGTCCCGTTCGACAGGCGTGTCGTCATCGCGCCGGAATTGCGGACCCGGGTGAAGGCCGACTACCTGCGCCGGCATCGGTGGGTGCCGATCAAACGCGAGGGGGCTTGCCTGCATGTCGTGATCGACGACCCGTCCGATCTAAATCGTGTGCTGGAGATTCAATATGCGTTCCCGGGCCTGCGACTCGAGGTCGGCGTCGGACTGCGAGATGATATCAGTCGGTGGCTGGACGCCATGACAGGGGGCGTGACCCGCGAATCCATCCAGGACATCCTCGGCGAGTTGGTTCGGGACGTCGAGTCCACGCCTCGGAGCGATGAGGGAACGGATGGGATTGACGAAAACAACTCCGCCATCGTCCGATTAACCAATCAAATCATCAGTGAAGCCCATCGCATGGGCGCTTCGGATATCCATCTTGAACCCTATTCGTCCAAGAAGGACATGGTCGTCCGGTTTCGAGTGGATGGGACGTGCTTCACCTATATGACGGTACCCGCAGCCTATCGGCGGGCAATGGTGTCGAGGGTCAAGATTATGGCGAATCTGGATATTGCCGAGTCGCGCAAGCCGCAAGACGGCAAGATTCTCTTTCGGGTGAACGATGGACGTGATGTGGAGTTGCGCGTGGCCACCTTGCCGACCGCAGGCCACAACGAGGATGTCGTGTTGCGCCTCCTCACGAGCAAGGGTCTACTTCCCTTGGAAGGTATGGATCTGCCAGATCGGGTGATTCACGCCCTCGGTCAGTTGATTTCCCGTCCGCACGGGATTCTCTTGTGCGTGGGCCCGACCGGGTCGGGCAAGACGACGACCTTGCATGCCTTGCTCTCGCGCATCAACGACGACCAACGCAAAATCTGGACGGTCGAGGATCCGATCGAGATCACGCAGGAAGGGCTCCGGCAGCTTCAGGTGCATCCGAAGATTGGGCTCACGTTTGCGACCGCAATGCGGGCGTTCCTCCGGGCGGATCCCGACGTCATCATGGTCGGCGAGATGCGTGACAAGGAAACCGCCGACATTGCCATCGAGGCATCGCTCACCGGACACCTGGTCCTGAGTACGCTGCACACGAATAGTGCGGTCGAAACGGTGACGCGATTGTTGGACATGGGCTGCGATGCCTTCAACTTCGCCGATGCTATGTTAGGGGTGTTGGCCAAGCGACTCTGCAAGCGCTTGTGTGAGCACTGCAAGGTGCCGTATCGACCGTCGGAAAGGGAATGGCAGGAACTGATCGAGACGTACGGCGTGAGGACATGGGAACGGTTGATTCGGGAGGAGGGACAGGTGGAGTCGCTTTGGCGGCCGTCCGGGTGTGAGCGCTGCAACCGTACGGGGTTTAAGGGCCGGGTGGCGCTGTACGAATTACTGCAAGGGACCGATACCCTGAAAGTGGCGGTCCAATCCAAGGTCCGAAGCCATGAGTTGTTCCATATGGCGACGGAGGAGGGTATGACGACGCTCGGGCAGGATGGAATCGAGAAGGTTCTGCAAGGGCACACCACCCTGGCGGAAGTGCGTAAAGTCGCCATCAAGTGATTGCGCAGTCGGCCTCGCAGGATTCCGTCGCCCGCAGAACCTTCCTATCCACTACGAGGAGTGCGGCACCCGCAGGCCGGTTGCCCGTCGGTCTTCCGGACTCACTCGCCGTATCTCCCCAGCCCAAAGAGTCCTGCCGGTGGGATTGTTCTGGCTCGTACTTCCGCTTCGAACAGGGTTGGCAGGACGATTGCGTCAATCCCCTTTCTGGTTGCCAGCTCCGTACTGCCTGCTAGACTTAATCCATCTGCTGGCCCCACCTGGGACGCACGCAAGCACCCCTCCATGGCAAGGGACAAAAATTGGCAGGGTGATGCGAACAAAAAGTGTTGTCAGATGCGCCAAGAATCGCCGTTCGGGGCGAGCGTCGACGCGGTAGGGAAGCTCAACAATTCAGCGCCTTGCGAGTAAGGGGTCCTGGCCTTGCCACGGCATGCCCTTTGCTCATTTCTGGCCTCGCTGAGGTGTCACCATGCGGCGCGGAGCAAACCAGCGGCCAGATAGACGGGACCAGCGGGGCTTCACGCTGGTCGAGATGATGACGGTCGCGGCCATCGTTGCGTTGATGGCTGCGATGGCCGCTCCAGCCTTCTCACGTATGGTGGCGCGCAACGAGGTGCAGAAAGCCGCGCGGGGCATTGCCGCCACGCTCCAAACGTCCCGACTGTTGGCCATGAATCAAAATGCGACTGTTGCGGTGGTTCCGTCGCTTGTGCCGGGGATCGACGGGCAGAGTCTCTCGGTAGCCGTACTCAATGCGAACACGGGCCTTCCGTTGACCCATCCGGTAACCGGAGCGCCGATTTCGGCTGGGCTGCAGGAGAAAGCCACCAACGTGACGGCGTTGACCGATGCTGGAGGCGGACCGGTGACGCCTGCCAACTTCGGTCCGCAAGGATTGTTGGCGCCGATCGGTGCGCCCGCGTTGGTCTGGACCATCGCGAACGCTCCTCAGAATATCGTGTATTCGGTCACGGTTTCCCCGGGCGGCCGGGTTCGCTGGTGTGAGATGGCGGTGGCACCAGGCGGAGTCTGCCAATAGGGGCACGCATATGGCACGCACCATCACGGCAAGACGCGGTTTCTCCCTCGTGGAGGCGATGGTGGCGGCGGGTATCTTGGCCTTTGGCCTGCTGGCGCTGGCCGGTATGCAGACCATCTCGCTGAACAAAAACGTCGATGCGAACGACCTGACAGTGGCGTCGAATTTGGCAGGAGAAATGATGGAACGCGTCCAGTTCAATCGGATACGGGCGGCCGTCAATCCCAGTCCTTATAACGGCATCAATACACAGGTGCCGGGGACACAGCCGAATACCGCCAACGAACCGCAGGCAAGTGGAGACTATGCGCAGTGGACGGTCGCCTTGACCAATAGCGGTCTCACCAATGCGTTCGGGACCGTCGTCGTCACGCCGATTGTGACCAACCCACCCCTGAATCAGTTTCAGGTTACCGTGGCGGTGAACTGGCAAGCGAAGGAACGGGCGGGGGGCGCCATTCGCAACCAGATCGTCACCCTGACCTCAATCGTGTCGATCGAGTAGGACGCCATGAACGTGAATATGCCGATGCTGACACGGAGCATTGAACGCCGTCGCCGGAGTCTCGCCGTGCAAGAACCACGAGGGTTCACCCTGGTCGAGATCATGATGGCGATCGTCGTGACCGGCATCATCGTCGGAGCCGGATTCGGCGTGCTGATTGCCAGTGAGAAGGCAACTCGGACGAGCGGCCAGGTCGTGGATGCTCAACAGAGTGTGCGGTTGGCGATGGAGTTGCTGTCCCGAGACGTGAAGCTGGCTGGGTACGGCTGGCAGGTCGGTACGCAGGTCGGCAATTGCGTCACGCCGACCGGGACACCGGTCCCGATCGTCCCCTTGGACCAGACTCCCGCGGGGCCGGACACCGGGCCCGACCAGGTCCGAATGGTTGTTCCGATGACAAACACCCAAGTCGCCGGAGGCGCGGCCCCGTGGACATTGTCGGCGACCACCCTGCCCGCGTTCAATACGCTCCAACTCCAGCCAGGGGCCGTGGCCGCGATGCAGCAAGCCGGGCTCCTGACAACCTCCAACACGATCTCGATCAACGGTGGGTATACGGCGCAGGTCACCGGGCTCAGCGGGGCGAACGGACTGATGCTGGCCACGGCGGCGCCCATTCACATCACCTTCCCGGCCAACGCCCAGGTCTATCTGCTCCAGTGCATTCAGTACAGCGTGTCGGCGAACCCGGTCCAATGCGGGAGCGTCGGTTTGCCATGTCTCATGCGCGGTCCGGTCGGGCCCGGAGGCTTGGTGAACAATCAAGTGGCCATTGCCGACGGGATCGAAGACCTGCAACTGGCCTATGCTTGCGATCAATGTACGGCGGGGGATCCTCAGGTGCGCGTCATGGATAATCTCGACGGCGTTCCTGGTTTCACGCCGGGCGATTTCATGACCAACAATCAGTGGACCGTCCCGCCGATGACTCCGGAGCGAATCCGACTGGTCCAAGTCAACTTGGTGGCGAGACAGACGGCTCGGGCGGCCGATCAGGGATTGGGAGAAGGCACGGCAGTCGCCAATCTGACTCCCAATGCACTGCAGGTCAGCGATCACAATCATGTGGACGGGGTGTTTGTGGCTGGCGATTTTGCAGTCCAGAATCCCCCGTATACTTCGCTGCGGCGCCGCGTGTTGACCAAAACCATTGACGCCCGCAATCTCGCGATGTGCGATGCTTGTTAGCGGATGGGAGTGGCCATGATGAAGCTGTCGATGAACGCACACGTGGAGAACCAGAGCGGCATTGCGTTGCTAGCGGTCATGGTGATCCTGACCATGCTCACGGCCCTGGGGATTGCGGCCATCACGATGACCAGCATGGAAAATACCTCCGCAGGGTACGCGCGAACCAACGAAGCCGGCGTTCAGGCAGCGGAGGCCTGCGTCCAGACGGGCACGCAGGTGATCCAGCAGGTGCTCAATGCCGGTGCGGTTCCGGCGACGTTGGTACAACCGGCCGGCCCAATCGTCAATGCCGCCAATCTGTCCCCGGAGATCTTGCTGCTCAACACGAATAACCCCGATGTGCCCATCGGGCCCGCCGCAGCCCCTAATTTGCAGATGAACCTCCCGGCCGTGAACCCTGTCTATCTCGTCAACGGGGATATCGATAAGGATTTCCGCAAGAGTTCGGGCGGTGGGTTCGGCGAGGCGACCAATGTGACGGAAACATTCTTTACCATCAACTGCTTTGCACAGAACATCGCAACCGGGGCCGTGACGAACGTGCGTGCCGAGTACTACTGCTACGTCGCCGGGGGCGACCAGACATGCAAGCGTCAACCGACGTAAGGGAGGGCCTCATGAGGGATCCTGTACTCCATAATCGCTTCCGTATGTCGATCGTCAACAGTTGGGGCTCCCAACCGCTTCGGGTTGCGACAGGCATGATGTGGCTCGGCCTTGCGCTGGCTACAGGGCTGGCGGGGCTTGCAATGGCGGACAACGAAATTCCCTTCACGTTGGTCGGAGCTCACTCGGGTACGGTTACCGCCATCAGAGGGGCCTCGTTGGATATCAACGGCAAAACTTTCCACCTGTCCCCCGACGCCGTCATCGTGGATCCACAGGGCCAGCCGGTCGAAGCGGATGCCATCGGCGTGTCAACCGAGGTGAAGTACGTGGTCAAACGAGACCAGGCCAACAAGATCGTCAAGATGGTGGTCTATCTGCCTCGCTGACTACGCAGCGTGAGCGGCGCTGTGGGTGTGTGAAGAGAGGAACCTGACCGTGACCACACAGCGAGAAACCCAGGCACCTGGTGAGGAGGGGATGGTCATGAAACACTCGACTATTGCCAACCTTGCGGCCCTTGCGATCTCGACACTGATCCTGTTGGTGCAGCCGGGGTCGGGCCAAGCCCAGGTGATTGCGGATTACCAATCGACACCTCCGTTCGTGGCGGATGTCGTACCGCCCAATGTTCTGTTGATCTTGGACAACTCCGGGAGCATGGGCGGCCGCGCCTGCGACGCTACATGGTGTGGGGTGCATTCAGATGGGACTCTGACACCGGTCAACCAAAGCTTCGTGTCCACGACCACCTATAGTGGCTACTTCGACACGACCGGCTGCTACACCTATGATGCCGCGAATATTCGTTTCGATCTGGTCTCAACCCGTGCGTCGGTGAGCGCCACTTGTGCCAGCACCGAGTGGGACGGCAACTTTCTGAATTGGGCGACCTTCCGCCGGTTCGATGCGTTGAAGAAATCCATGTCCGGCGGCGATTGCGTCGTCACGCGAAATGCTGACGGCACCTGTCCGCCTTCCGGGACGCCGGCGAAGATCACCATCCGGGCGCAGTCGCAATTCTCCAGCGGTGCCTGCTGCCTGCATCATACGACCAACGCGATTCCCAGCGCCGGAGCTGATGGCTATGCGGGCCGTGTTCCAACCTCCGCGACGGGCGGCACGCCGGCCAACCTCTACATTCATCTCCGTGGTGGCACCTCAGGCATGCAAGGGACATTTTGCATCGATAACGACAGCACGCCCCCATCCAATTCGGCGACCAGTTGCAATGATAGCGATGGGTTTACCGAGTCTCAATATCGGCTGCGCGTGACGCGATCCAGCGAACCAAGAGGGGTGGTGCAGCAAATCGGCGCCAAGGCGCGCTTCGGTCTCTTCGAGTTCAAGGGGAGCGCAGAGGGGGCTCGCATGCTCGTCGGATTAGGCGCCCGGCAAACGGTCAACTGGGGCGGGACCGGCGTCGAGACGTTCAATACGAATATGGCCGCCATGCTGGATGCCATTGAAGAGTCTTATCCGGCGACCTGGACTCCGTTGTCCGAATCGCTTTACGAATCGGCCCGGTACATTGCGCAGATCAATTCCACCATGTCGGGGAATACCTCGTATATCTATCCGATCGCGTTTGCGGGGGGAAACTCCAACGGCGTTTCGTTGGGAGCCACCGGCATTGGAAGCATTGGCGCAGGGGAGATCAGCATGTTGACGGGGACCGAAGCCTGTCCGGCCGGCTATATCACCGACGCGTGTGGACGCGATCCCTATTTTTACGGGAGTAACCATACGCCGGCGTGGGCCAGTACGTCGAGCGAGGTTCGGTGCTGCAAAACCTTTGTCATCATCGTGACGGACGGAGAGCCGACCCAGGACACCAACGTCCCCGCGGTCCTGCAGGATTATGCGCATGGACGCCACGGGCAGCACTGCACGGGGGGCAGCACCACGATACACGCGCCAAACGGGACGTGTAACACCAATGCGGCCACCCCGCCCTCGACCCTCCTCGGCGAACACAAGACCGATTATGCCAGCAACGGGAACCACTATCTGGACGACGTGGCCTATTGGATGCACACGAACGACCTGAGACCGGATAACGGTGGTGCCAACCCCTGTGGCGGGTCTCCTCCCAACATCGCTGTGATCAACACGCCGGGGCATTGCCTGGGAGGGTTTCAAAACGCCACGGTCTATACCTTTTTCGCATTCGGCAACATTGCCGGCCGCGAACTGCTCATGCACAGCGCCCGATTGGGCGGCTTCGACGACACCAACGGAAACAACATCCCCGACCTGCCGATCGAGTGGGACAAATTCAACAATGTGGATGGGACCACAGGCTCAACCGTGCCCGGGTGCAATGCCGACTGTATCCCCGATACCTATTTCGAGTCCTCCAACGTGGACGATTTGCAGGAGCGTCTGCTCGCTGCCTTGACCTCGATCCTCAGGAAGAGTGCATCCGGAAGCTCCGTGTCGGTCTTGGCGTCGTCGTTGACCGGCGACGGCGCGCTGTACCAGGCGTACTTCTATGTGAGCGACGTGGGGACGGGAGGGGCCGACGTGAAGTGGCTTGGGTTTACCGAGGGACTTTTCATCGACCGCTACGGCAATCTGCGCGAGGATACCAATCAGGATGGGCGGCTCGTCCTCAAGGACGACATGATCATCACGACACGCTATGAAGACAACCAATCCAGCGTCAACTATGGGAAGGTGCTCGTCAATAAATATATGGATGCCGATGGAGACGGGGTGGCCGACAACGCCACGCCGACGTTTGCCGATCAGCAACTAAAAGATATCGCACCGATCTGGGAGGCGGGGAAACGGCTGGCGCTGACGCCCTCCGCCTCAAGAAATCTCGTCACCTGGGTTGACCTCAACAACAACAGGGTCGTCGATGCGGGCGAACAAATGGCCTTCAGTACGGCGAATTCCGCCACGCTCTCACCCTACATTCGCGCCACCGCGACCGGGGTAACTACCGCGGATAACATCATCAATTTCATCCGAGGCGACGAGATCTCCGGCATGCGGACGCGAATGATGGACGTGCAGAACGGCGCGAGCATCGTGCCGTCGGTCTGGAAGTACGGCGATCCGATTCACTCCCCACCCACCCTGGTGGGGGTGCCCCACGCCAACTTCCATCTGCTGTATGGAGATTCGAGCTACCTGTCATTCTTCCAACAGTATCGTAATCGCCGGCAAGTGATCTACGTCGGCGCCAACGACGGCATGCTCCATGCGTTCAATGCGGGGTACTATCATTCCGGAGACGATCCTTCGACGCCGGATATCGAGAGCGGCTGGTTCACTAAGAATCCGAACGACAACAGCAGCGGGAAGGCTCTCGGGGAAGAGTTGTGGGGCTACGTGCCTTATGAATTGCTGCCGCAACTCCGATTCCTGACGCAGTCTGACTATAGTCACGTCTACTTCGTTGACCTGAAGCCAAAGGTCTTCGACGTTCAGATCTTCACGCCCGACGCGGACCATCCGGGCGGGTGGGGCACGATTCTCATCGGAGGGTTCCGGATGGGCGGCAGCTGTGGGCAATGCGCAGCGGGTACGGGCGCGCCTCCGATGACGGTCAATATCGGCGGGACCGATCGAACGTTCTACAGCGCCTATTTCGTCCTCGATATTACGAATCCGGAAGCCACACCGAAGGTCCTGATGAGCTTCAGCGACGCGGGACTTGGTTTGACGACCGGTTCGCCGGCTATCGCGCGGGTAAGTCCGTCGGCGGACGTCTCGACGGATGCGACGAATGCGAAGTGGTACCTGATTGTGGGATCGGGGCCGAACGGCTATGCGGCCGATCTCAGCGTCGGTAATCAAACGGCCAAGCTGTACGCGATCGATTTGAAAGCCGGGCCTGGGGCCAACAATAGTCTGGTGACCACCATGAACGTTGGTTCGTGGCGGTCATTCATGTCGGATGTGGTGGCAACGGATCGTGACCTCGACTATCGGGTCGATATGGCCTACGCGGGACGCACCATCCACGATGGGGCGTTACCGTGGCGAGGAAAACTCTATCGGTTGTCGACCAAAGGTTGCGCGACGGCGCCTTGCTCGCCGAATACCTGGGGCGTCGCGAGCGGGGCGGGGCGCGCTCCGACGGAGGTTTTAGATACTTTTGTGGATAAGGGGGGCACGACGCTCGAAACCGGGCCGATCATGGCAGCTCCGGTGGTCACGCTGGATGATGCCAATGAAAACTGGGTCTTTTTTGGGACGGGCCGCTATTTCAATGCGTCCGATAAGGTCAGTACGGAGCAACAGTACGTGTTTGGAGTCAAGGACTCAGTGGCCAAAGGGAACTGCACGGAAACGGGTACCACCAATTGCCAGGACAACGACTTGGTCGATGTCTCCGACGCTGTGTTGTGTATCACTTGTTCCAGTGGGCTCGCCAATCAGGTGAGCGGAGTCACCGGCGCCACCGATCTTCAAAGCATGATCGGGTTGGTGCAAAGCAAGCGAGGTTGGTTCGCGAAGTTGAAGACGGTCGGGGAACGCGTGATCGTGCCGCCCACCCTGGTCGGCGGCACCATCTTCTTTCCCACGTTCGTGCCGACGAACGACATCTGCGCCTCGACCGGCACGAGCCGCTTGTACGCCATGTATTACAAGACCGGGACGGCCTACAAAGATCCGATCCTCGGGACGACTCCGGATGGAGCCGGCAATACCAACGCCAATACATCGATTAGTCTCGGTAGCGGGCTGGCGTCCTCGGTGGTGGTGCAAATCATTGCGACACCGCAGGGTTGTACGACTTGTACCGGAACCGGATCGCCGACCAATGCGATGCTGTTCATCCATACGGATTCCGGTGCCACGTTGAATCAAGGCGTCAACCTTAGTGGGAAGCCCTGGAGTCGATACTTGGCTTGGATCCATCAGCGGGATTGACGTGCCGGATGCGAATCTGAAAGTGACCTCCCGGGGGAGGTGGCAGCCAAAGCCCAGGGCGAAGCCCGCGCCTCCCCCCCTTCTGGTAGACCTCAAGGACGATCATGCCCCCGCGACGCCAGGGCGACTACGTCCTTATCTCCTGAGCGGGGCCGCGATCCTGCCCCTCCTCGCCGGCCTATGGATCTGGTTGGGGGTTCCGACTGAACCGGAGCCAGCGCTCTCGCCGGGGTCCACCGATAGACCAGCGAATGTGGGATTGCCGACGGTCCGCTCCGCGCATGTGATCGAGGACGCGCAGGGTGGCGGGCTTTCAGTCGAGGCCGACGTGATCAGCCCGGGTGGGGGGACAGTCGGCACACGATTTCAGTGGCATGTCAACGGGCAGGTTTTGCCGGGACAGACGGCGTCGACGCTCCCCGCCGGGATGGTCAGGCATGGGGACCAGATTACGGTCGACGTGATTCCCAACAATGGAACGATCGACGGGATTCCGTATCGGACACCGGCGTTCATGGTAGGGAATGCCCTTCCGGTGGTGCTGAAAATCGAGGTCGAGCCCAGGACTCCAAGGGTAGGTGAAGCGGTGAGCGTGGCGGCCGAAGTGACCGATACGGACCGCGATACCGTGAGCCTTTCGTACCGATGGTTCAGAAACGGGACACTCATCCAGGAAGGCCCCTCCCACATATACAACGCCGAGGAATTAGTCCGCGGAGACAGGCTGGCCGTCGAGGTTATTCCTCACGATGGACGTAGTGAGGGGCGGGCCCTGCGCTCCGAAAATGTGATCATTGGCAATGGGAGACCGCGGATCACGTCGACCCCGAGCTTCTCACTCGAAGGGGCGAGCCTGCGCTACCAGCTCACGGCGGTCGATCCAGATCATGATCCACTTACGTTCAGCCTCGCTGCGGCGCCATCCGGCATGACCATCGATAGAGCCAAGGGACAAGTCGTCTGGACGCCCGCTCCGGAGGCCAAAGGCCCTCAGCGAGTACGCATAGAGGTCCGTGATGATCAGGGGGGGATTGATTCGCAGGAATTTGACGTGACGGTCCCGTCTCCCACCCTCGTATCCGCACCAGGTACCTAAGGGGGCGAGCCTTGTAGGTAGCACCGTGCTCGCAAGCGAGGTCTTACGCGCACCCTTGTTTGGGTCAGAAGAGTTTTGCTAACATCTCCTGTAGAGAGTTCTTACGGTCGATGAGGAGGGAGGACTTACCCCACCAGCGTGCGGAAACTTAAGCTTCGCGAGGGAATCAACACCGCGGTCCTGTTCGGCTACCACGACCGACACCTGAAGCTTGTCGAAAGCGAGTTGGGGGTGCGGATGTCGGCTCGGGGGGAGGAGCTGATGATCGACGGTCATCCGGAGGCCGAGCGGAAAGCCGAACACGTCATCACCGAACTCGCCACCTTGACCACACAGGGATATGACCTTCGTTCCGAGGATGTCCAGGTCGCCTTGGCGTCGCTCCGACACGGGGCGGAGGGGTCGCTCAAAGATCTACTCGCCAATCCCATCGCCATTGCCACCCGAAAGCGTGCGGTGGCGCCGAAGACTCCCGCGCAGAGACTCTACGTCGAAGCCATCGAACAATACGACATCGTGATCGGAATCGGTCCCGCGGGAACGGGCAAGACCTACCTGGCGATGGCGATGGCGGTTCAGGCCCTGGCGCGACGTGAAGTCAGCCGGATCATACTGGCGCGGCCGGCCGTGGAGGCGGGAGAAAAGCTCGGGTTTCTGCCCGGCGACATGTTTGCCAAGGTCAACCCATACCTCCGTCCGTTGTACGACGCCCTCTATGACATGATGGAACTGGAACGAGCCAATCGAATGGTGGAACGAGGCGAAATCGAGATCGCGCCTTTGGCCTTCATGCGCGGACGCACCCTCAACGATTCGTTCGTCATCCTGGACGAGGCGCAGAACGCCACGGCCGAACAAATGAAGATGTTCCTGACCCGCTTGGGCAATAATTCAAAGGCCGTGGTGACCGGCGATATCACCCAAGTCGACCTCCCCAACGACCGCCTATCCGGCCTCGTGGAAATCATCGATATTCTCAAAGAGATCCAGGGTATTCAATTCGTCTATTTCGACGAAAAAGACGTGGTCCGACACCGCCTGGTGCAAGACATCATTCGGGCCTACGACCGCCATCAGTCCGCCAAGAAAAACGGGGCGGCGGACCAGGGCCGTGGGCAGGGGACCCACCCCGCGACGAGACACCGCCCTTCCTTTCCTGCCGCGTTGCCGACGGATCGCAAGTCCTCCGGAAGCCAGGCTCATTAATGGCGATTTGGGTGTCCTGCCGCCTTCGCCGCGTGCGCGTCGTGCGCGGGGCCGTCGAACGGTTGGCGGCTGAGATCCTGACACGGCTCGGCTACCAGCGCGCCGATGTGAGCGTGACGTTCATCGGAGACCGAGCCATGCGAACGTTGAACCGGTGCTACCGACGACGCGATCGCCCCACCGACGTGCTGGCCTTTGCCTGCCGGGACGCCGCGCAGCCGCCGTCTCGCATTCCCGTGCTTGGCGATGTGGTCGTGTCCGTCCCGACTGCCGCGCGCCAAGCCAAAGTCGCGGGCCATACGCTGGATCGCGAGTTGACCTTGCTGGTGGTCCATGGGATTCTGCATCTCTGCGGCTATGATCACGAACACAGTCGCCATGAGGCGCGCCGGATGTTCAGGAGGCAACGGGAGCTGCTTGATGCGCTGGGGGCTAGACCGAGGTTGTGCACGTCCGGGAACAGATGAGTGACAGGTATGGGATGGTTTGATCGACTGACGGAGGGCCTGTCCAAGACGCGCGCCACTGTGCGCGGGTCGCTCGATCGCTTGTTGGGCCGCGGACCGGACCCGGCCACGCTGGAGGAATTGGAAAGCGCACTGCTCCGTGCGGACCTGGGGGCCAAGACGGTGGATCGGCTGATGGAGCGCGTGCGGGCCGCACGACTCACGCAGGGAGGGGCCGTCGACGAAGTGCGCGGCATCCTCGAGGCCGGGTTGTTGGAAAGTCTCCAATCCTGCGAGGGCGAGTCGCTCATGGCGCGGATCGAGGTGGGACCGCGTCCGTTCGTGATCCTGACCGTCGGCGTCAACGGAGTCGGGAAGACGACGACGGTGGCCAAGATCGCTCAGCGGCTTCGACAGAACGGGCGGACGTCGATTCTGGTGGCGGCCGATACTTTCCGGGCTGCGGCTATCGAACAGCTTCAGGTGTGGGCGCAACGAATCGGAGTAGATATTGTGTACCAGCGATCGGGCGCCGATCCGGCAGCGGTGGTGTTCGACGGTCTGGCGGCCGCCAAGTCCAGACAGGTGGATGTCGTGTTGATTGACACGGCCGGGCGGTTGCATACCAAGTCGAACTTGATGGACGAGCTTCGAAAGGTGAAGCGCGTCATTGCGCGGGAATTGCCGGGCGCCCCTCATGAAGTGCTCCTGGTCTTGGATGCCACCGTGGGGCAGAACGCCATCTCCCAAGCCACCCAATTCCATGAGGCCGTCGGTGTCACAGGGATCGCCCTGACCAAGTTGGACGGCACGGCGCGGGGCGGGGTGGTCGTCGCGATCGCGGAGGCGCTCAAAATGCCGGTGCGTCTCATCGGGGTCGGTGAAGCGGCGGAAGATCTGCAGGATTTTCATGCCCCTGAATTCGTCCGCGCCCTCTTCGGTTCGGATGCGACAGCGACGGGTTAGGGCCCGGGAACTCACCTGTCACGAAACTCGCTCTTTCTTGGTCATCCCGTCCCCTCCGTGCTACCCTGATCCTCGATGCCGCTGCAGCCGGAGCGGCGCCCAACGCACTGAAGCTTCAAATGGGAGGCGACACACCCATGTTGACCATGCTGGTGGTGGACGACGATCGACTGAATTGCGACCTGATTCAGTCCGTCTTTGCGCGCCAGGGATATCATGTCATGACCGCCCTTAGCGGCCGTGAGGGCGTCGAGATGTTCGATACCCATCATCCCAGCGTGACGCTCCTGGATTTGCGCATGCCCGAAATGGACGGTCTCGCCGTCCTCAAGGAAATTCGCACGCGCGATCCGTATGCGCCCGTCGTCATGCTGGGGGGCGGCGCGACCGACCTGCATGAAAACCTGGCGCGCGAATTGGGCGTCACCGACTTCCTGCGCAAGGGCTTGTCACTGGACGCGTTGATCCGGAGCGTGAATCACGCGGCGCAACTGTCCGTGCGTGTGCCCGTTCCGGCCGGGGTGGCCGCGGGAACCAATCCGGTGCCGGACAAAGGGGAGTCGATCCTCGTCGTGGACGATGAGCCGTTGGTCCGCGATCTCCTGATCCGGTTCTTAAGCATGCGTGGCTATCGCGTCGACGGGGCAGCCTCGGGGTACGAGGCCGTGGACCTGGTTGATCGGCTGAAGCCCGATCTCCTTTTGCTGGATCTGGCCATGCCGGAGATGTCCGGCGTGGAAGTCATCCGGGTGCTCCAGGCGAGAGGCTTCGCCGGCGGGATCGTGGTGCTCACCGGTCTTCAAAACCAGGAGGACTTGCACGAAACCTGGGAGCTAGGGGTGCAGGAGGTGTTATTCAAGCCGGTCGATCTGGATCGATTGCTCACGGCCGTCCAGCTTGTGTTGGTCTGTCGAGAGTGTTGAGAATTGATGCCCACTCTGTGTAGGGTGGGCCATGGCTGGGTCCCGGAATGCCTCGCGTTGGTGCGGGATCGGTGCATTCGCCCTGACGATGCCGCTCGCGGTCGGTGGGAGCGGGTCCGCATGGGGGAATGAGGTCCCTCCAAAGTCCACACCCGCGCTCTCCATCACACATCACGACCTTTCCCTCACCATCGATCCTGTCGCTCACCGACTGGAAGCCCGCGATCAGCTCACGTTGTCGATGCCGCCCTCTTCTGCCGCCGACTTGGAGTTTACCCTCGCCCCGACCCTGCGCGTGATCCAAGTGCGCGCTTCGCAAGGGGATCGGGCCATTCCGGTGACGTTCACCAGCCGAGAGAGGTTGTCGGCCGACTTGGCCGGCGAATCCACCCAGGCCGTCACCGTCCGGCTGGCCGAGTCACCGGAGGACGGTCCTCTGGTGCTCGACTGGCGGTACGATGGAGTGATCCATGATCCTCCACGGGAGCCCCGGCATCTTCGCTTCGTGACACCGAGCGACACCTCCGGATACATCGGACCGGAAGGCGTGTACCTCAGCGGCGAATCCCAGTGGTACCCCGATCGAGCCGGTTCGTTGCCGACGTTTCGGGTGGCGGTCACGCTGCCGACCGGCTGGTCATCCGTGACGCATGGTCGCCGACTCGACCCACAAGGGTTTCCGTCCGCGCAGGGCGCCGATCGGACGACGATCTGGGAGGTGCCCGATCCGACCGAAGCCCTGACCTTGGTCGCCAACCAGTTCGTCCGGACGGTGCGCGAATGGACGGATGCTGAGGGGCGCGTCATCCTGCTCGAGGCGGACCTCCTCCCCGGCAATGTGTCGCTCGCCGAGGAATACCTGGAGGCGTCGGCGCGGTATATCGAGGCCTACAGCCGGATTTTAGGGCCCTACCCCTTTTCCAAGTTCGCGGTCGTCGAGAATTTCTTCCCGAGCGGGCTGGGAATGCCCTCGTTTACGTTGCTGGGCAGCGGTGTGATCAAGCGGCATTATGTTCAGCCGTACGCGTTGGGCCACGAGATCGTCCATTCCTGGATCGGCAACGCGGTGTTCAACCGTCCCGGCACCGGGAATTGGGTCGAGGGACTGACGACGTACCTGGCAAACTACTACTACGACGAGCTGATCGGCCAGGAAGCCCAAGCCAAGGAGCAACGGCGGTTGATGCTCGTCGGCTACGCGGTCTACGTGCCGCCCGACCGTGATTATCCGGTCGCTCAGTTCAGGCGAAAGACCGATCAAAGGGATAATGCCGTCGGTTATCAAAAGGCTGCCATGGTGTTCCATGTGTTGCGGAGGGAAATCGGCGAGGCCGCGTTCTGGCGGGCCGTCAGGAGGTTGGGAGAGGAGTATCGCGGGCGCCAGGTCGACTGGACCGAGTTGGAGGCGCTGTTCAGCCGTGAAAGCGGCAAGCCACTGCAGCCGTTCTTCGACCAGTGGGTGCGACGCGCCGGCGCGCCGACGCTGGCGGTGTCCGCTCGGGTGTCCGGTGGAGGGGCCACGAACGGAAACGGGCGGGGCGTCGAGGTAAGCGTGCGCGTGGAACAAGCGGGGGCACCGTTTCAGGTCTCAGTTCCGCTGGCGGTCATCGGCAGGGAGGGGGCGCGATCGGAGACGGTGCTCTCGTTGACCGAAGAGCGACAAACCTTTTCCCTTCGTGTGTTGTTCGATCCGACGGCGGTCCTGGTCGATCCGGAGTTTCACGTGTTTCGCCGTCTCGATCGGGCGGCGTTGCCGCCGATGCTGAATCTGCTGGTGACGGATCCTGAGCGGACGATCGTCCTTTCGCCGGGACGTGACAGCGAGGAGGCCAGCGTGTACCGCCGGATCGTGGAACGGCTGACGGGCGAGGGCACCGCCGGATCCGGCGGAGGGACGGCGACCGTGGCGGAGTCGCTGGAGCAGGCCGACAGCGCCGTCCCTGGGTCGGTGCTGTTTCTCGGGCCGGAACAATGGCAACCCTGGGCCCAGCGCGCCGATCCGGCGTGCGCCTCGCGCATCCGGGATGTCGACGGCACCCTCCAGATCGATGGTCAGGCGTACGAAGGGCCTGCATTGGCCGTCTTGGTGAGTTGTCCGCGGCGCACGGCCCCCGGGCATGTCTCCACGTTGTTTTACGGATCCACACCGGAGGCGGCCGGCAAGGTGGCGCGCCTCTTGTTCTTTTATGGGTGGCAGAGCTACCTTGTGTTCCGCGATGGGGTCGTGGTGGCCCGCGGAGATTTTGGTTCCGAATTGGGACTCGTACAGGTGACACGTGATTAGACGAACCGGGGTGCTGGCGACGATCGGAACGCTGTGCGCGCAGTTGGCGATGTCGGGGATGGCTGGGGCGGAGCCGCCGGCTGCGGAGTCGTCGCCGGGGCGGCATGCGGCGGGACAGGAACGGCACTTGGCGAACATCCGCCAATTGACCTTCGGTCGACAGAATGCCGAGGCCTATTTCTCGTTCGAGGGTGACAAGCTCATTTTTCAGTCGACGAACGATTGGACGAGGGCCACGGGAGATCCTCTGCCGGAGGCGAACCCCCCCCCGCCGCACGGACTCGGCTGCTACCAGATGTACGTGATGGATCTGCAGACGGGGCAGGTGCGCATCGTCAGTAAAGGGATCGGGGCCACGACGTGCGGCTATTTCTTCCCGGGCGGGCGCCGGGTGTTGTATTCCTCGACGCACGGCACGGCGGCCGGGTGCCCGCCGAAACCCGATCGCGAGCAAGGATACCGATGGGCGCTGGACGACTATGACGTCTATTCGGTGCGCCTGGACGGGCAGCAGATGCAGCGGCTCACGACGACCGCCGGCTATGACGCCGAAGCCACGATCTCGCCGGACGGAAAGACGATCGTGTGGACCTCGGTCCGCGACGGAGACTTGGATCTCTACGCCATGAATCTGGACGGAACGCACGTGCGACGGTTGACCACCGAGGTGGGGTATGACGGCGGGGCCTTCTTCTCGCCGGACAGCCGGCGCATCGTGTATCGAGCGCAGCACCCCCAGACCGCCGAGGAAGTCGAGGAATATCAGGCGCTGCTCAAACAACGTCTCGTCAAACCCAACCGGCTCGAGATCTTCGTGATGGATGCGGACGGCGGCCGCAAGCGACAGGTGACGACCAACGGCGCTTCGAACTTCGCTCCCTATTTTCATCCGGACGGCCGGCGGATCATTTATGCATCGAACGGGACTCCCGGCGAGCGTGTGTTCCACCTGTATCTCATCAAGGACGATGGGACCGGACTGGAGCAGGTGACGACCGTGGGGAACTTCAACAGTTTCCCGATGTTCTCTCCGGACGGAAAACGGCTGGTCTGGGTGTCGGACCGCAATGCGACTGGGCCGGGAGAATTCAATATCTTCCTCGCCGATTGGGTTCCGTGAATCCGCCTGAGCGGACCGGGCTGTCGAGCCCGGCCCCATCCGTTACAGCCGAGAGGGAGACGTCGCTTCGGCCGATTTCCCGAGTCGGCGTACTCCTGTCGTGCGCGGCCGCGATCGGGGCGTTCTATGGGATATTCCTGTTGGATGTGCCGATCGCGCGATTTGTGAGATCCCTGCAACACCCGCTTGGCTACCTGATCGACCCCAGGCTTGCCCGCTGGAGTTCGCTGGGCGACTGGATCGGGGGGGGGATTCAACTCGTCGTCCTGAGCCTGGGGCTCTGGACCGCCGGATGGGCCCTTCGCCGCCGATCCTGGGAACTGGCCGGCCTTCAGAGTCTGTTCGCCCATGCCGTGGTCGCCCTCCTGACCAACGTCCTGAAACGATCCCTCGGGCGCCCTCGTCCCAAGTTCAGCCATGCCGGCGAGTTTCAATGGTGGCCCTCCCTCGATAATGGATTCGATTCGTTTCCGTCCGGCCATGCCTCGGCCTCCTTCGCGGTCGCCGCCGTCCTCGCGGTGCACTTCCCTCGGGCGCGCTGGGGATGGTACGGCCTGGCGGCGGCGGTGTCGTGCAGTCGCATCTTCCGCTCCGCGCACTTCCCCACCGATGTGATCGCCGGAGCGATGATCGGTTTCACCATTGGGTGGGTGATCGGCCATCCGTTGGGCGAGTGGCGACGATCGCTCGCCACAACCGTGACGAAGAGCGCACCCTGGATCGTGGGGATGTTTTCGCTGTTATGGATCGCCAGCCGACCGATAGACCGGGATCTCCTTGCCGTCGGCTCATTCATGGCGGGGACGATGTTGACGCTGGCGGGGGTCGCGGGACGATTCCTCACCGGCGTCCACGGTCTGGTGCCGGACTCGGACGGGGAGCCGTGGGGCTGGAATGGCCTGGCCTTCGGAGGCCTCCTGCTCGCGACGGCCTCGATTCCGGTCGCGGTGCTGGGAGGGGCGGCCCTGCTGGGCTACTGGCAGAATCGCCCGCGCGGCGCGCTTCGGCGGGCTCCGGCCTCGACGGCCCGGGCGTGGCAGCGATGGGCGCTGGAAGGGATCGTCGCCGTGGCGTTTCTCGCTGCTCTGGTCCTGGTCTGGGCCCTCCCCGGCCTCTTTCCGCTCCACTAGCCTCAGCGACCCAAGGCATGCTCGGGGATCGGCGGCGGTCCCGCTGGTTTCGGGGGCAATTTCACGATCGGCTGGTTGGCCAGCAAGCTGTACCCCTTGCGTTCCAGCAGCAACTCGTACTGCTCGGTCTCCGGCGGCAGTTTTGATCGGAGCCGGCTCGGCAGCAAGATCATCGTCCGACCTGGATGATCCAGGTAAGATCTCATCTCGTCCTCTTCTCCGGGACGGATCACGAGCGTCTTGCGTCGGGCATAAAAGATCCACGAGGGCTTGTGCGGGCCGTAGGTCAGGAACCGGTCCTCCGGTCCGAGATTGTATCCAGCGATGGTGGCCAGGGTCTGCGGCGGGCTGATGAAGTCCTCATGGAACTGCGGCAGGGTGATGTGGATGATCATCAGCAGAGCCAGGGTCAGACTGGCGGCCGCGATCCAAAACGCGCCGGGACGCCGCTGATCGGAGCGCCCGAACGCATGGCCCAGCGCGGTGCCCGCGATCAGCAGGCTGCCGGCCAGCACCGGTCCGATGCCGGGTGAGTAATGGCGCGCCAACGGGAATTCCTTTTCCACGGCCGACACGAAGAGGTGGTACAGGTATGGGGCCGAGGCGAGCGCCAACCCGAGGCCGTAGCCGACGATCGAGAAGAGGCCGAAGGCCGCCGCTATGCCGGGCGTGCGCGGGTTCGTCGTGGCGCGATGCCAGAAGCTTGCGGCCAGGATCGCGGCGGCGGGAAACAACGGGCCGATGTAGTGCGGCAGCCGTGTGGCCGACAAGCTGAAGAATACAAAGAGCGCGAGGACCCAGGCGGCCGCGAACTGGTCCAGGCCAGACGCCCGGTCCGGCGACCCAGGAGGAGTGATCGCGCCGGCTCGCCGCGTGGCGCCCCAGTCTTTCATCGTGTGCCAGAGATTGACCAGCAGGAATCCGCTCCAGGGGAAAAACCCGAAGAGGAGCACGGGAACATAGAAGAAGACCGTGCCCCCGTGCCCGCCGATCATCGTGAAGAATCGTCCCACCGTATCGGCTTGCGCCGAGGCGGTATAACGCTCCCCGTGGATCCAAAGCATTCCCGCGTACCACGGCAAGGCCAGCGCCAGAGTGACCAGACCACCGATGAGGGGGCGTCCGCGGTGCCGGAAGTCACCCCACTGCCGGCTCATCGTCAGATAGACGGCGACGGCCAGCAGCGGGACCAACAGGCCGACCGGGCCCTTGGTCAGTGTGGCCAAGGCCATTCCGATGTAGAAGCACCAGAGCGCGGGCCGGAAGCGCTCGTGGTGATACAGGCCCAGCCAGAACCCGTACAGCGAGAGCGTGGTAAAGAAGATCAGGACGCTGTCGGTCAGGGCCACCCGACTGATGGCCACGATCTCGATGTTCAGCGCCAGCATCAGGCTTCCGGCCAGCGCGAACCAGGGCCCACGCACCGTCGTCAGGAAGGCGTAGTGGAGACCGATCAGCAACAGGCCAAAGACAGCCGCGTGCAGTCGCGCCGAGGCCTCGTTGATGCCGAACAGGTAATAGGCCGCGCTCATGAGCCAATAAGTCAACGCGGGCTTGGCGAATCGCGGTTCGTAGTTGAGGGTCGGGCTCATCCAATCGCCGGATTCGACCATTTCCCGGGCGGCTTCGGCGTTACTCCCCTCGTCTCGGTCGGTGAGTCCGAGGTTCCCCAGGCCCGAAAAGAAGAGCAGCCCGACGAGCAGGAGCAGCAGCGGCAGGTGAAACCGGTGAGTCGCGCGAGTCATGACCATCGTCGGAGCGAGCCGATTAGGGGTGTGCCATGGGATTTAGAGATTGGCCTGGGGGGTGGTGGCGGACGCGGGAGCGGCGTTGCGGTTGGCCCGTTGGATCAGCATCAAATTGCGGACGTAGACCAGGGCCCCGACGCTCTGACCCGCGATGAACACGGGATCCCGTCGATAGATCGCATAGGTGAGGGTGATCAGGCCGCCGATCAGGCTCATGTACCAAAATGCGACCGGCACGCGGCTTTCCGCGCTCCGTTCGGAGGCCAGCCATTGCACGACCCACCGCATGAAGAACAGGCCCTGCCCGAAAAAGCCGATCCCGACCCACATCATTTCGGTCGAAGTCATGAGGGGCGCGTGGGTGGATGGGGGGGGGACGAGGTCGTCGAGGCGATTCGATAACGAAGGATCCGTGACTGCATCCACCGGACGGCCACCAGGTCGTACAGGCCTTTGAAGAGGCGATTGCCGACCCCGTACTTCGAGACGCCGTGCGCGCGGGGGTAGTGCCGAACCGGCACCTCCGTGACCGTGAAGCCGTGCATCAAGGCCAATGCCGGGAAGAAACGGTGCATGCCGGTGAAGAGCTGGAGCCGGTCCACCAGGGCGCGGCGGAATATCTTGAGCGAACAGCCGGTGTCGTGCACGCGATCGCCGGTGACGGCGCTGCGCACGGCATTGGCGATGCGAGACGAGACCGTTCGCACGAGATTGTCGTGCCGATCCTTGCGCCACCCACAGACGAGATCGAAGTGCTGCGCCAGCGGCAAGAGCGTGTCGATGTCGGCGGGATCGTTTTGGAGATCTCCGTCGAGGGTGATCACGAGCTCGCCCCGTGAGCGACGAAAGCCGGCATCGAAGGCCGCGGTCTGTCCGTGATTGCGGTCCAAGTGAATCGCCGTGACAAACGGGTAGGTCGTGGCCAGTCGATCCAGCACGACGCCGCTTCCGTCGGCGCTCCCGTCGTCCACGAACAGGATCTCGTATTCGGCGGATCGCGACTCGGCCCGCGCGTCCAGCACCTTGATCAGCCGCTCCGTCAAAGGCGCGAGGTTATCCCGCTCATCCTTGATGGGGATGACGACCGAGGCCCAAACGGGAGCAGTGGTCATAAGAATCGGGAGATTCCGTGCCGGCGGTGGGAACACGGTCGATACCCCGGCATTGTAGTCGATCCGAGGAAAGACGGTCAAACCAACGCCGCGCGTGCGAGTCGGAGACCGGAGTTACGGGCGCGGCTCGTTCCGAGCCGTGGGGCGTGCGGTGGACGCGGCGACGGTAAACCGCATCGTGCCCATCAACGAGAGTTCGCTGATTTGCTCGCCGACGTGGATCTCCACTTTATAGCGACCTTCTTTCCATCCTCCCTCAGGCGCGGGGAGGCGGAGATAGCCGGATTCGTCTTCCATCGAGATCTGCATGAGATCCTTGGAGACGAGGGGCGCAGGGGACGCCTCCTCGGCCGAGTCCGGATAGCACAGGCCGAAGACCTTGAAGGATTGGTAGTGCTGGTGCAGGCGGAACACGATGAAGACCGCCGGCGCGTCAGGCGGGAATTGCTCGGTGGGATTCACGGGGACGATCTCGTGGGTGCGGCGGAACCCGATCTCCTCGTCGTAATTTTCCGCCATTTGGATGGAGAGAAACATGCCCTGGGGAGGGGCATTGAAATCGTACGGGCGCACGTCCTCCAGCCGGTTCTGGAACTGATCGATCGGAACATTGGGGGTGATGGGCAGGTCTTCGGCCGCGGCCGGGATGCCCACGAGCGACGCGAACAGAGCCATGGCCGCGAGGCTGCGGCGGACGATCGGGGTCCAAGAGGGGGACATGACGTGCTCCTACACCCCACGGTGCCCACTGTCAAGCGGGACCGCTGGCGATCTCCGCAGCAGGCGAGTCAAGAGAACCCGGGCGGCACCGTTGCTGGGAGAAAAATGGCTTTGCTACAATACCGGTCTTTGACGAACCGCGAGAAAGGTACCACGCCATGCTCCCACAGCATCTCGATGTCGTTCCCCAGCCGATGGGCGAGTATCAGCCGGTCGATCGATGGCAAGCCCATGTGAATGCGCTGTTTCATGCGCTCCGCGGCCATCAGGCGCAGGACTATTACCAAACCTTCGCCTCGGGGGACTACCGGCTGGCGCATGCCTTGGCGGCGGACTATGTGGAGCAGGTGAGGGCACGAGCGAAGAAGGAGTCGGCGGAACGACGGGGGCGCACGCTGGTCGTCCAGGAGTGGGGATGCGGCCACGGAAATCTGGCGGCCTGCTTTCTCAGCCATCTCAAGACGCTGGATCAGGCGGGCGAGATCTATCCCCGCGTACGCTATGTCTTGGTCGACGTGCGGCCGGAAGCCCTGGCGGCGGCGGTGGCCCATCCGGAACTGGCCGCTCATCGCGATCGAGTGGACACCCTCTGCGCCTCGGCGGAGGATCTCTCGTCGGTCGAGGCGGAATCGGTCGATCGCATCTTCTGCAACGAACTCTGGACCGAACTGCCGACCAAGCTGATCGCCAAGAAGCAAGGAGAGGTCGAAGAGGAGCAGGTCCGGCCCAATCTCAGCGAGGCCCGGCATGCGCAAATCCCGGACTGGTCGGGATTTCTCCGCGCCTTTGCCGCCCAGGATCTGGCCAAATTGGCTCCGGAAGCGTCGTTCTTCGAGGAGGTCATCTGGGAGCGGGAGTACCATAAAGTCGACTGGAAAGAGGTGCCGTACCGGAAGACCATCGTCGAGTTCCTCAAGCCCTTCGACGACGAGGTCCTGATTCCCGTGAATCTGGGTGCGTTCGCCACGGTCAAGGAGGCGCTGCGGGTGTTGGCGCCGGATGCGGTCGGGTTCAGCAGTTTCGATGCCGGAGCGACGACATTCGAGGCGCTCAACAGCGCGGAGAAACCCTGTTCGGGCCAGATCGGCGGACTGTACAGCGTCATGGTGAATTTCTCCCTGATCGAAGTGGTGGCAAAGCACTTGGGGGCTAAACGCGTGCAGATCGAGCCGCAGCGGGAGTTCATCGGCCGCAGCCTCGGGGCCAATGTCATGATCCTGACCGATATCCTGGCCGGCCATCCGGAGCTGAACCGCCTGAGCAAGTGGCAGCAGGATCGGTTGGTGGTCCAGACGCTCCAGGCGATCAACCAGCATTATCAAAGCCCGTATGAACGCACGATCCATTTCCCCTTGGCTCCGGACATGCCCGACGCGGAGCGGAACGCGCTGCAAGGGATGTTGGCCACGCTGAATCGCCACGGTGTGCCGAACACCGCCGCCTATCTCACCGAGAACGAGGTCATGTCGGCGCTGCCGGATTTGGAAACACTCGGCTATGATCGGGACACCGTCCTCATGGCCATGGATGCCCCGCCGGCGGGGATCGATTATACGCATTGGAATTATCGACCCGCATAACCGAACCCCAACGGCGCGGTCGTTCCCGCCGCGAGTTCAGCATCATTTGCCCCGACACCTCGTCGTTTTGGGACTCCACGCGCTCGCCTCTCCAGGGATCTTGGCGATTGGCTTTCGAACCGTCATGAATCTCCTGGGTTTACCCTTGACTATTTCGTTGATTTTCATTAGCCTCTGCCGCGATTTGGCCGTATTTATTCATTGCGAGCTGTTCCGCTTGAGCCGATCGGCCGATGGTGCGGCACAATATCCAGTAGGTAGAAACAGGATCGATCTGGCGGTGGCCTTACGAGGGGTTCGAGGCGCCGGGTTGTCCGAGAGGAATTGTCGATGTTTGGGTCATTCGGATGGATGGAACTGCTGCTGATCCTCATCATCGTCCTAATCATTTTCGGGGCGGGGAAATTGCCGCAGTTGGGCGAGGGGATCGGTAAAGCGATCAAGGGCTTCAAGAAAACCGTCCATGAGCCGGATGCCATCGATGTGACGCCGGGCACTGAGGGACAGACACCTCCTCCTCCGCCCCAGGCTCAGCAGCAAACGACGCCTCCACCGGATGACGGGGCCGCTCCTCAACAGCCGGCGAAGCAAGGGTAGCGGGAGATGGGTTCGCCCACGCTTCGTGCGAGCGAGCCTTAAGGATATCCGCAGAACAGTCGGGCAGGTTTCCAGCATCGCGAGCGGACTACGGGGCCGGGCGCGGGCAGAGGCGCCGAAGCCGGACGGCGAACCGGAGCCGAGTTGCTTCGACATGCAGCGAGGCAGACCTCACGGCGGTCGGACGAAGGGAACAAGGTCATCCGACATGTTTGGCCTGGGGGCCGGTGAAATACTCATCATCCTGGTCATTGCCTTTCTCCTGTTCGGCCCCAAGGAGCTGCCGGAGATCGGCCGCCAGGTCGGCAAGGCCGTCAAGGGATTCAAGGAAACCACCGAGGATCTCAGGAAAACGGTCGAACCGGAGCTGAATCTCATTCAACAAGAAGTGAAGATGGCCCAACAGGACATCGAGTCGTCCATCAAGGAGGCCGAAGACGAAATCACCAGAGCCTCCGACCCGGACGAACGGGAATCCGAGCGTCCCACGACCACTTAATACGAGTCGTGTCAGGACATCAGTAGTCATGCGAAGCCGTTCAGCATACCGATCGAGTCGTCGAATGAACCGTGAGAGTCGTCGAAGGGGGGTGGCGTTGAGCCTTCTCTAAAATCACGCAGAGTGTGTGGTTTGCGTCACGGTGTTTTCCTCCCGTGACCCTGTTCTCGGGCATACGCGACTGAGGCAAGGTCACATCAGGCCTCATTCCGAGCAAAACATTAGCAGATTCTAACAATTGGTACGAACCTTGCCTGGGAGCAGTCCGTATGCAACCTGACAGTGGGTGTTGGTGGTGCTGTGGGACTGGGGCTGTCAGAGGAGCAACGAGTCATTTTATTTTTACTCACAGGAGGAGCGTTATGACTAAACGAGGAGTGCTATCGCTGGCCGTAGGGGCACTACTGCTGGCAGGCGCGGTCGCTCCGGCATGGGCGGATCCCCCGACCTTGCCGGAAGAGAAGCTGATCACCAAGCCGACGAACATCAAGCCGGTGCCCCGCGGGATGCCCGACTTGACGCCGTACTGGGCCTTCGATCCACCGAAGAGCCCGCTCTTCGATCTCAAGAATCTGACCTTCTCGGGCGACATGAGAGTGAGACCGGAAATCCGGACGAACTCCAACTTCGGTGTGAGTCAAGGCCCCGGGACTGGGCGAGTAAGCGGAGCCAACGATTGGTATGTCCAGCAGTGGATGCGCTTGGGTATCAACTATTCTCTCTCTCCGGACGTCGACTTCTTCGTCCAGCCTCAATGGGCGAAGAATTGGGGCGCGGCAAGTAATGTGACGGCCGGTAACAGCGCCATTAACGGTGCTGGGTGCGGTGCGGGCGGCACGATCTGCTCCAACGATCCCTTCAACAACGGCCAGGCCGATAGTTTGTTCCTGCGCCAGGCCTTCATCATGATCCGGAACGTGGGCGTGCAGGGCCTGAGCATCAAGGCCGGGCGCCAACTGATGGTCATGGGCGATCACCGCATCTTTGGTCACTTCGACTGGGCGAACACGGGCTTCAGCCATGACGGTGTGACTCTCCAATATCAGAAGCCGACTTGGGAGGTCTGGGCCGGGTGGCTGATGCCGTTTGATGCGGAATTCAATGGGTTCGGGACTCAGAGCACGTCGTTCGGCGTGATGCCGCAAGGCGCACCGACTAGCACTGCGGCAAAGGCGGGGGCTCAATCGGACCTTTTCTTCGCCAGGCTGACCTTCAAGCCGATAGCGGGTCTCTCGTTCGAGCCTCTGTGGATCTGGCAGCGGAACGGCGCGGTCCAGGGGAGCACAGGGGCCGCCGTCACTGAAGCGCTGGCGGCGCACGCGAACGGCCAGAGCCGTCACACGGTCGGTGCTCGGTTGGCCTTGCGCAAGGGGCTGTTCGATGGATCTGCGGAGGCCTACCATCAGTTCGGGTCGATGGATATCGGCCAGAGCGGTCAACAGACTCACATCAACGCCTACGCCCTTGCGGCCGAGGGCGGAATCACGCTGCCGGTGCCCTGGTCGCCTCGGATCGGCTTGGAGTTCAACATGGCCTCCGGCGACGGCGACGCCCGGGCCTGTCAATCCGGGAACGTGGCGGCCTGTAACGGGACGTCCAATACCTTCGAGAACCTCTATCCGACAAACCACATCGTGATGGGCTATGCGGACATCATGGCGTGGCGGAACATGGTGGCCTACAGCGCCAGCCTGCAGTTCATTCCGTTCGACTATGCGGCGAACCACTTCGAGTTCCGCTACTGGAACTTCCGCAAGCAAACGAACGGCGATTGCTGGTACCGTGCGGCGCAGAACTGTTACTTCAACGCGTCCAACGGCTCCAACCACCTGACGGATGAAATCGACTTCATCTACACCCTCTTCTTCAAGGGGAACAAGGTGGCCTGGCAGACCGGCGCCAGCTACATGTTTGCGGGGAGCTTCCTCGACAAGCAGGCTGGGCCGGGGAACGAGGCCGTGAACCAGACTTGGGCCTACACGCAACTGCACATCAATTTCTAACGCAGCCTGTGTGGTGAACGCGCCCGCCGGGGAATTTACCCCCGGCGGGCGTTGTTCTACCCGCTCGTTCCCGCTCGCGCTGTTCTCGGAGCTATCGATCAGGTTCTCCGGATGGGCGTGACTGTGCGCCGATCTCATCCGCTCCGCACGGGCCTGCTCCATTTCGGTGGGGAACACACTCGGCAGTCCGCAGTGGTTGCCGCTCCCGCCCTGACGAGTGACGTTTGACGATTGACCAGTAACGCACCATCCTGTGACGCGGTACGCCTCACGCTGCTGGACAGCCTATGCCTGCGAGGATGGACCGGAGGAGACTGCTAATGAAAGCGCGTCTGCGGCTATTTCGTGCGGGACAGCACGATCTTCAGCGCGGGGGAGGAGGCGGACACCAGGGGGGCGGTGATCGTGCTGGATTTCAATGACTTGAGCAGCTCCCCAACCGTGACCTGCCCATCCTGATCCAGATCGGCGCCGCCGGTCAGGCCATCGAGCAGGTGGGCGGCATCAGGGGGGACACTGCCGTTTCGGGAAAATTGGAGCACGACTCCCTGACCGTTGGTATCAGCGTTGAGATTCCCGCGCCAATTTGGACTCGGCCGCGTACTTGTCTTTTGGTCCTTTCCCGTGGGACGGGTCGTGAGCGGCGTGAGCGGCGCGTCGATGAAGACGAGCCCCAGTCTGGCGTTGGTGCGCGAGAGATGGGTCTGAAGCCGGCGCAGCGAGAGGAATCGTGTCGGGGGATCACCGGAGGATGCGTCGTAGGGGGCCAGGTAGACTTCGCCGCTCTGCGAATCGAGCGCCGCCTGTCCGACAAAATACACGTAGACGACACATTGGGCGGTGGCCCGTGCGGCCAGCCATTGCGTAAGCGCTTCCTCGATGTCGAGTCGATTGGCCAATTCGTCTTCGAGGACCATGAGATGGTCGAGCGGGACGCCGACACTCTCATGGAGCGTCCGGATGATGGGCCCGAGGTCGGCCGACGGCTGTCGAGTCGGCCATGGATCGCGGTACGACCGAATGCCGATGATGACGGCATAGGTCGGGTCGTCGGGAGCCGTCCTCGTCGAGGGAGTGCTGGTGCTCCGTGAAGCCGCCGGTTGGAGCGGAGCCGGTCTCACGGCTTCCGTTGCGGTTCGCCCCAACCCGGTCGAACCGGGTGGCGGAGTCGACGCGACCGTCGCCTGCGTGGTATGTGCGGCCAAGGGCGCGGTGCGTTCTCCCTCCGGCCCGAGGCGCTGTGCCATCACCGAAAAGAGTTGGTCGGCGATGCGCTCCGAGGCCTTGGCCAGGACATTGTCCAACGAGTTTGTCAGGCATCGTCCCCCCGCCTGACCCAAGCGGGGCGTGAAGACACTGAAGTTGTCCCGGTATTGGAGCGGCCCTTCCCCGAGCGTGTGGAACGTTCCGTCAGCGAGCGCGGCTTGGTAGGTGGCCAAGAGGCCGAGTTCCATCCGCGCCTGATATTGATCGGTCCCTCCGGTACGGTCCTTTCCCACCATCTCGAGGTTGGCGAGGCGTAAGAGGACCTGGTAATCCGGCTTCGGGCCCGTTCCGGAGTCCGGCGCCGGCACGGAGGACGTCACGATGGTTTGCCGGACCCTCGAGTTTCCAATCTGGTGTATTTTGTCGGCAAGAATCGGCCCGAGCCGGCCTTCCCAGACTTGGTTGTCGCAGACGGACTGGGACAGGACCGCGTCCCGAACCGGCGCTTCGAGGACGACGCGAACCGTGACCGGGACCACGTTGACCGGCGACTGCTCGAATCCCATCCGCGGCAAGGTGATTTTGTCACAGGCGATGATCGACAGAACGGCCGGCAAGAGAAAGAGGAGGGCGACCGCAAAGCGCAGGCGTAGTGCGTCCCCCACTCGTATCTTGCTCAAGCAGCGCATGGTCGAAGTACCGTACCGGAATCACCGTGGGGGTGCAACTCCCCGCAACCCCTTTGGGGCGGGCCACACCCTCCTTGACACCTCATCGGGCCTTCGGGATCATACCTCGCACGGGAGGTTGAGCTTGCGAGGGAAGGGCGCAGGGATGGACCCCACCCGACGCGAGTCTCAACCGAAGGTCTGAACCGCTCACGTCAACAAGGAGGCCTGCCATGGGAAATCGAGCCAAGGCGGTGCTGATCGTCGGCGCCTGGATGATTAGCGCCTGTGCAACCGAACCGATTGCCAGGATGGACGCCTATGTCGAAGCCCCCTCCGCGGGAGTTCGTCAAGGCGTGAGCGAGAGCCTGAGGCGATCGGGCGGTCCCGTGGAAGTCGGCTTGTTGATGATCAACGATACGACAGCTCTGAATTCGTCTCCGGCGTTGTCCCCGAGTGCCAACGCCTTCGTGGTCGATCACGTCAGACAGCGTGTCGAGGAGTCCTTGCCGATTCGCGTCGTGAAGGTACTCGATCCCGTCGGGGTTCCACCTGGGCGAGCGAGGCCGCAGCTAGGGCAGCTCGGACGGGACCACGGTGTTGAGTATCTCCTGGTTGCGATCATCTCGAGCGTGGAATCAGAGGTGCCGATGAAGCTCCCGCTGACAGGCGATCCAGAGCAAGGGGGCGGGCGTCCGGGAACTCCGGGTTTCGAAATGAGAACGAATGCCTTGGCCGAGTTGGCGGTGATCGATGTGACGACCGGTCAGGTGGTCGCGAGGGCGGAAGGACAGGCGTGGAATCGATTGAACCGCTTGTACGTGCCTGTAAAATCGAACTCGTATCCTGTGATCCATCGATCGCTTCGGGTGGCCCCGATTTATCCCACTGAGGACAATGCTAAGGACGTGGCCAGAAGTTTGGCCGGCGACGAGGCGGTCGAACAGGCCGTGTATCGATTGCAAGAGCTGTGGCGGGGGCGGGGGCCGGCGGCATGACCGACCGCCACCCTGTTGCCCGGCTCGGCTTGACCGGGGTCTTCTGCTGGTCTATCCTCCGGCGCTTGAACCTGGCACGGAGGTTTCCGATGTTGATCGTTCGCCTCGTCTGTCTTGTCCTGGCCGTTTGTGTCCTGTCCGCGTGTTCCTCGAAGAAGTGGGTCCATCCGACAAAGAAAGAGGACTATCTCGCGGTCGATCAGATGGCCTGCGATCGGGAGTATCAGAACCTCATGGTCACGAATCCGGGCGTTGCCTCCGTGCATACGAACCAAACCATCACGCGGCAGCGCATTGCGGCCTGCCTGTATAACAAGGGCTGGCGGGAAGTGGAGGACAAGTAACGCCCCTCCGGTCCACTGCCCGTCGTTTCCCTCCCATCCCGTCTCCGCTATTGTTCCAGATTGAGCCGACGCGAAGCCGGGTGGCGCCTCGGCACCGACGGTTTCGGGATCAAGCCAGCTCGGCAGCGCGTTCAATACGCGCTTGTAGTTCCGCATAGGTCTGCGTCACCGGAAATTGCGGAAATTCCTTGGGCAAGTGGTCCGGAGGCCTGAAGAAAAAGCTGGCGTGGGCCTCGGCCAGCATGGCCGTGTCGTTGTAGGCGTCCCCGGCTGCGACCGTGAAGAAGTTCAGCGCCTTGAACGCGGCCACCGAGTGCTTTTTCTGATTCTGCATTCGCATGTGGTAGGAGACGATCCGCCCGCTTCCGTCGATCTCCAATTGGTTGCAGAACAGGGTGGGAAAGCCCAGTTGCCGCATCAGGGGCTTCGCGAATTGGTAAAAGGTGTCGGACAGGATGATGACCTGGCACCGTTCCCGCAGCCACGCGATGAAGGTGGTCGCTCCCTCTAACGGCCCCATCTTGTCGATGACGTCCTGAATGTCCGCAATCGTCAACCGATGCCGGTCCAGGATGGCCAGGCGCTGGGTCATCAACTTGTCGTAGTCCGGCATTTCCCTCGTGGTGATCTTCAGTTCCTCGATGCCGGTTTTGATCGCGACGTTGATCCAGATCTCCGGGACGAGGACGCCTTCCAAATCCAAACAGACGATTACGGGCTGTTGCATGGTCTCCTCTTGGGTTCGGAATGGCCGAGTCGCACTGATGATTACGGCTGCGGGGGCGGCGACTGCGACTGCCGCCGGGTGAACTCCTGGCTGAGCAATCGCCAGAGCTTGTCGAGAAAGGTGTCGAGCAGGTCCGTGCCTTTCCCCCCGGTCTCCTGCTCGGCGGCGTGCCGCTCCGCCCACCGGAGCGCCACCGGGAGGGGAATGAGCCGGGGCGGCTCCCCCCTTAGAGAGGCCCAAAGCAGCCCGAGCGCCGTGCTCATGCGAACCGACACCGGGACAGGTTCGACGGGATTCTCCGCCATGTTGTGGCACCATTCCGCCGGAGAGGTGACCAACAGTTCCCGGCAGGCCGCCGGGCGTTGTTCGTAAATGGCGCAGTCCTCCGCCTCCAGGAATGGGCAGGGCAGCCGCAAGGCATAGTAGGCTTCATTGAGCGGCTCGAGTTCCTCGTCCGTGATCGTCCGGTCAGTCTCCGCAACCGCCTCGAGCCGGTTCAAGAGGCCGGCGGCGTCGAGCGTGGCGAGGGTGCGCGCGAGCCGTGCCTCGAATCGCTCCCGTTCGGAGTCCGGGAGACTGAGCACGTATCGCCATAGGGTGAGGGCTTCCGGCGCCGACATCGGGACCAGCATCCGGCAACAGGCCGCGCAGCCCTGCCGGCATGAGATGGTCCGGCCTTCCCTCTGCACGATGTCGACGTCCAACTGCTGGGCCTGAGCCGCCAGTTGTCGGGCGAGAGGAACGATGGCCGTGACCGGCACGAAGCCGGTGGGGATCTCGACGGAGGTCGTGATCCGGCCGGCCGGGGTGGCCAGGGCCAACTCGCATCGTTCGGTGGTGGAAGAGCCGTTCATGGTGTCGAGGTGCCTCGGGTCGCCAAGCATAGAAGAGGGACGGGAACGGGTCAAGCTGACTGGGATCGTCGGGCCTCGATTCTCCGGGCTTGCCCGGGGAGCATCGCAGCGGCTACTCTTTCATCGATGGCGCCGATGCGACTCACCGGACACGAATTGGGGGTTCTGCGCGAGTATATGCGCGATCTCGTCGAACAGGCTCGCCAAGAGGACGACGCGCATCGCGCGTTCGGATTTACCGCTCCGTCGTACCGCCCCGATCAAGCCATTTCGGATCTGCTGGCGATTCTCGACGATCGGATCGAGTCGGAGGGGCTTCAAGTCGGGCTGCCCGAAGGATTCCTGCATCGCATGTGGACCTTGTGCAACGAGGCGAGCGAGTCGGTCTGCCAGCGCGTGTGGCTGGAAACCAATTTGAGCGCCGAGACGGCCTCCCGGTGCCGTACCCGGGACCTGACGTATCAAGCGTTGCTCTCCTATCTTGAGCAGGAGAAAGATGCCGCGCACGGCGCATAATCGGCACGTGGGTGGGTGGGGGATCGGGCTGGTGCTCTTCACGACGCTGTCGGCCGGGCCGCATGGGGACTGCCGCGCGGCGGCATCTGGGACGGGGGTCACGCTGACTCCTCTCGTTGAGGCAAAGCTCGAATCGCCGACCCTGCTCACCCATGCGGGCGACGGGACCGGCACCTTGTACGTGCTGGAGCAGCCAGGACGGATCAGAATAATACGCGGCGGGAGCCTGGCCCCCCGGCCCTTTCTCGACGTGGGCGACCGTGTGTTGGCCGGGGGCGAGCGTGGGCTGCTCGGCCTGGCGTTCCATCCTGATTATCGGAGGAACGGACGCTTCTTCGTCAACTATACGAGAAAACCGGATGGCGGGACGGTATTGGCCGAGTACCGCCGGAATGGGGACGGCGACAGGGCCGGTCGGGACGAGAAGGTCCTCCTGGTCGTGCCGCAACCCTATGCCAATCATAACGGCGGCATGCTGGCCTTCGGTCCCGACGGCTACCTCTACGTCGGGCTGGGTGACGGCGGCGCGGGAGGAGACCCTCAGAACCGTGCTCAGAATCCCGATGAACTCCTGGGCAAGATTCTCCGCATCGATGTGAATCGCGACGTGCCGTATGCGATCCCCGATGACAACCCCTATGCGCGCGGGGGTGGGCGCCCTGAGATCTATGCGAGCGGCTTTCGCAACCCCTGGCGGCTGTCCTTTGATCGGACCACCGGCGCACTGTGGGCCGCCGATGTCGGGCAGCATCGCTGGGAGGAAATCGACGTCGTTTGGAGAGGCGGCAATTACGGCTGGAAGATCATGGAAGGCAATCACTGCTTCGAGCCGGCCGAGAGCTGTCGCCGTGGAGGCCTGATCCCGCCCGTCGCCGAGTACGCGCGACAGTCGCCGCGGTGCGCCGTCATCGGCGGCCATGTCTATCGCGGGGCGGCGATGCCCGCGCTCGTCGGCACCTATGTATTCGGGGATTTTTGCAGCGGAGAAATACTCGGCGTGCCCGCCTCCAATTACGACCGGATGACCTCTCCCGCGTCGCCGGCCGTCCTGGGGCAGACGGAGTTCAATCCCTCCGCCTTCGGCGAAGATGAGCGCGGGGAACTCTATATTGTGGACCACCGCGGGGGTGGCGTGTACCGGCTCACGGCGGGGTCGCCGGCGTCGAGGACGGCCCCCGCTTCCGGGCGGGGGGCACGATGAGTAGCAAGCGACGCTACTGGCTGATGAAATCGGAACCTTCCGTCTTCTCCATCGACGACCTACGGTGTTCGCCCGGGCGGCGCACCTGTTGGGACGGCGTCCGCAACTATCAGGCGAGGAACTTCATGCGGAGCATGGCGGTGGGGGACCAGGTGCTCTTTTACCATAGCAACGCCGATCCGCCGGCAGTGGCTGGCGTGGCCGAGGTAGTGCGCACGGCCTATCCGGACGACAGCGCGTTCGATAAGCGCGACAAACACTACGACCCGAAGAGCAGGCCGGATGCGCCGGTGTGGGAGATGGTGGACATCCGCTTCGTCAGGAAGTTCACGCGGCCGCTGCCTCTGGGTCTGTTAAGAGCGCAGCCGGGGCTCAGGAAGATGGAACTGCTCAGAAAAGGGTCTCGGTTATCCGTCCAACCTGTGCGCTCCGAAGAATGGCAGATCATTCTTCACCTGGCTGACGGCGGGTAGGCAGGTCAATCGGAAGGCCGCGCGGGGAGGGCCGCACGGACTCCGCAGTCCACGTGGAATGGCCCAAGCCAACCTAGGGGGTGCGCCATCGGCACGGAGGGGAGGGGCTCCATGCGATTCCGATCACCAAGGGGACGTTCCATCTGGCTGGCCTTGTGCATCCTGGCAGCACTCCCTCTTCGCGTCGACGGCAACGAAGGCGGAGGGTTTCATGGGATCCGATGGGGGGCGAACCTGGCGGAGGTCCCCGACCTGACGCTGACCGAGTCCGCGAGCCGCGTCCAGACCTATGAACACAAGCACGGGCCGCCCCGCCTGGGCGAGGCCGAGTTGGAGATGATGCGATTCGTCGCGATCGACGGGCGGTTCGCCAGGGTCTCCATTCGCTACGCCGGTGAAGAGAACCATGCGCGCCTGTTGGCGTTCCTGCAAGCTCGATTCGGTCCGATTGAACGAGAGCCCGGCTCGATGCTGCGGGGCTTGAATCAGCAGTTCACCTGGCGGACGGCCGATACCATGGTGAACCTGACGTATCGTTCGGATCGGGAGCGAGGCGATCTCTTCATCGAAAGCCGGACCTTTGCTCCCCGCTTCATGGATATCTTGCCGGAACATGCGTTCTGAATGGGCCGGTCGGGCGCAACCAAGAGACGAGGGACCGTGGGCCACCGCTCCCTCCTTGTATATTGAAAGTTACTTGCTACTATGCCGACCTCAAGCAAACGGGACGTGACAGACCGATCCCTCCAAGGTCCCTTGAGGCCGCAACAAAGCATGGTTCGTCACGTCCTTCCTCCCG
>JBDIVW010000010.1:0-132317 GCA_039794185.1 Candidatus Inralta sp.
GCCTGGTACAACACGCAGTATTGGCATTCAGCACTCGGCTATCGGACGCCGTGTCAGGTCGAACAAGAACACCTAACCAGCCACAGCACTCAGTTCGTGGCCGCTTGACAAATGGGGAGCACTACAGCGTATTGCTGCCTCTAGGCCGCCCCAATCATCCGTATTCTTCGTATCTGTACCACGTTCTTGATAATAGCCTGTCCCTGGATCTGGAAGACTTATTCCTCCAACCAGCGACCCGTTGAATCTTTCTCTTCTATGCAAAGCCGACCGCGCATGGACCATAATATCGTATTGTGGAGTCACATTCGGCAGCATATTACATATCGTCGTATTGATGCTCCCTTGGAAATGTAGGAAATATTCACCTGCGGATCCTATCCCAAAGCTCAGTGGGCCTGTCGTATCTGGCTGTGTCGTGTCCAGGACATGCAAGTAGGCCGTTGTCCCATTTGGATTCTTTCCATAAACCCGTCCAACCGTATAGGTCCCGTTTTGAGACTGGCTCGTAATATCTACCCACGAATAGATGAAGTACAAGACCCGTTCATAGACGGTTGAACTCGGGACGCACACACATTCAGGCGTACATTGGGGCACGACAAGTTGACATTGTCCAAAAGCCGTCGCGATAGCATCGAGCCGAAGGTTGGTATACGTCCTAACATACATCCCATTCGCCACAGAGCAGCCGGTCGTCACAGTTTTCGCCGTCGCGCTCATGGACTCTCCCCCACCAGAAGGGATATCTGGACACATTCCAGAAGCGCAAACTGACCCAGGTAGTGTTAGAAAAAGCAGGAGACCACATGCCACCAGAATGACTGACCCTAATACCTTGAGGGTCATATCAGTGGCTCATGGTTTTGTGGGGTGGCAAGAAGAGCGCTGTGCAGGGTAGCACTCATCAGGCTCCAACAACTTGACCAATACCCTGGTTTAGTACTTTACAGTACTAAGTTGCGGAGGCCTTATATGACGGCTTAAGCTAAATGTCAATATCTATTTTAGTTCAAATTACTTATTATTGGTAAGAACATACCTATTTTCGTCAAATGGGCACGAATTACGGCACTCACCCGATCGACAAATTTGAGTATGGTGATCAACACGTTTCTTCCTTGGATACTATTGGAAGCGTGTACTTCCATTGCCCAAATTCGTCACGTTCGGGAAGCCACTCACTGCAGAAAAACGTTCGCCAGGAACACCTGTGGAAATTCCACTTCGTACGGTTCTTGTTTCCGTCCACCGAAAGCACGCGAGCCAACCGGCGGTCAGGCGAGGCGGGACATCCCTCCTGAACTCCAGCCCCCAGCAGACACCCGCTCATATCGTTCGACTTCCGAAAAGCCACAGGAATCCAGGACGTCACAACGCCGCTTTCTGTAAGTCAGCAATCAACTGCAGCGTGCGAAGACGTCTCCCCTCCGCATTCAAGTGCGACGCGTGATCAGAAAAAAGCTCTCTCGGGTACTGCACGTCCCTCGGGTCGCCGAGCACCTCGATTCCCATCTCCTTCAACCGTCGACGGATCTCTGCCAGATGCGGGTGCAGGCTTTCTGACTCGGAGTCGAGGCGCGCACTGCCAACGACCGCCGGCCAGATGATCCACAGTTTGACGCCCTTGCTCCGGCAATTCTCACTGAAATCTCGAAGAGCCTGCCACGTTTCGGCCGAGTGAAAGAACGAGCCCCTCATGCCGTACTCCTCATCACCGATGCTTCCCACCCCGAACTTCAGAATATCGCCCTTGTGCGACACGTTGTGCATTGAGTAAACCTCCTGCTCTCGATCCTCCTCATGACGGTAGCGCTGGATGATCTCGGATTCAGAACGTGGAACCGAATGTATCTCACCCACCCCCTGCCTTCCGAGCAGGCGAAGAAGGGCCCCGCTCAGCAGTCTCGGAAAGGGTATCGCGGCCGCGATCCTCAGCTTCTCCAAGACTTCCGCTTTGAGAAAATAGTCCGGCCTCCAAGTTAGAATCTGATTCAGGAACCATGTGTCATATCGACTCCTTCGTTGATATTGCGCGTAGTCGATCGACAACAAGACCTGATCGCCGTCGCGAAGGTACGATTGAGCATCGGGTAGGAGATACCACAGGGGAAGGCCCCCGTGAATTCCCATATTCACAGTTGGAATCCCGAGACGCCGTTCTATCAGTTCCGCCTCATAATTAAACAAGGCATTTGAGCCTCCCAGGATGACCAACTTCCGCTCCTGAATCGCCCTGGCGAGATTCCGTTTCACGGTTTCCGTCTCGTGGACCCAGTCCTCAGCCGGGTGGGGGACCCCAAGTTGGTACCATACGAGCCCCACGTGGAGGGTCGCCAACGCAAAAAAAACCCCGAGCACCACCCAAACAAATCGTGTCGTCCTCATCGTATAATCGCCCGACGGCAGAACCGTTGTGTCGTCATTGCCCCATATGCCGAGAATTCCGTATCAACGACGGCCTGTTCCCCCCCATACGCGCCGGCGAGTTCTCTAGGGCGTCAGAACGCCCGATACACGAACGTTTGGGTCTCGCTGGCGAGTGAGACCCACAGGACCACGATAAGCACCATGCCTAGGGCAACAGCCGCCATGAGCGTAACCGCCCTGCTCCGCTGAGACAGCATCCATTGGGCAAGCTGATTCGAGTTCGGCAATCCGAACACGACCAGAATGGAGAGGCCCATGACGAGCAGGTTTCTCCCGGTGGGGGAGAGGAGCAACTCAACTGGCAACAACAGGAAACGCCCCGCCCCCAAGGTCTCCGCCACCGTCGAGTAGGCTTGAGCCACGAACTGGTATTCCGGAACGGGAGTCCACAGTGTATCCAGCATGAGTTGGAGAGCACTGCGACTCGGCACCAGGCCATTGCTTCCCCACATCGTCTTGCTGAGATACCACCCGGTTCCCAGCGAGTCGGCCCGGAACCAGGCTCGTGATTCACACACCGCCAGAAACGTGATCCCCCAGGCCAATGGAGTAGGGCAGTTCAGTCTGCTCTTCTTCCATGCGTGGTTGATGGATAGAAACACTCCGTGCAGCCCTCCCCAGACAAGGAAGGTCTGACTGGCGCCATGCCACAACCCGCAGAGCACCATGGTGATGATGAGATTCAGGTAGTGGCGCACACGCCCTTGTCGGTTCCCCCCCAGAGGAATATAGATATAATCCCTCAGGAACGACGACAAGGTCATATGCCATCGCCGCCAATACTCACCAATACTCGTCGCCTTGTAAGGCGAATTAAAATTCAGCGGCAATCGTATGCCGAACCAGAGTGCCATGCCAATGGCTAAATCAGAATAGCCGGAAAAGTCGAAATAGATCTGAAAGGTATAGGCCAGAACTCCGGTCCAAGCCTCCACCAGCGTGAGCGGGGCTCGCGTCGCTGCAGCGAGATACACAGAATCAGCGAGGGGAGCCAGCCCGTCGGCCAGAATCACTTTTTTGGCCAGGCCCAATACAATCAGGATGGTCCCTTCCACGACGTTGGAAGGAACCACGGCCTGATCGGCCATTTTGGATAAATGAGGTACAAACTGCTGATGTCGGACTATGGGACCCGCCACCACTTTTGGGAAAAACACGGTGAAAACCGAGTAGTGAAGCAGCGTGGATGATTGACTGCGCCCCACGTAGAGATCCACCAAATAGGCTACTTGCGCGAAGGTCCAGAAGGAGATCCCGAGCGGGAGATGTTCTGGTGTCTGCCGGCCAACCGTATCCGCGGGGATGGTGCTCGCGCCTAGCGCGAACCCGCCGTACTTGTAGAACGCGAGGACCGCGAAATTCGCCGCGAGACCGGCGACCAGCAGGGATCTACTTGGTCCCCGATCCGCGCTCAGGGACATAACAAGCGCCCGTCCCAGGTAATAGTTTCCCACGGTCGACGCCACCAGCAGGGGCACAAAGGTCGGATCGACCAGAGCGTAAAATCCGATGGAGGTCAGGAGGATCCAGGTTGCGAGTCCGTCGAGGCCGGTCCGCATGCGGAGCCATCGAAAACCCGCGTACGCGACCGGAAACCATAGGACAAGGAGAACCCCAGAAGCTACCATGGTTGCTGGGCAGGAAGCTCCTACCTTACCTGCCTTCCTTCATGAGACACTGCCTCCTGGTCCAGGTCCAGCAGAACGGCCCGAAGCTTTCATTCCTGCCAACCTGGGGCGGTTCAGACCGAACTTCGGTGAACTGAGGATAAGGCTACGGAGACGATCCGTGCATAAGCAATGCCATAGACGGTGTTTTCAACTGCCTGTCAACACGACATTTTTGGTACCATAAGGGCCGAGGGTGTCGCGCATCGCGACGGCACTGTAGGCCAGGCCAGTCATCAACCATGAACTCCTGTATGTCGATCCCCTTTCAGCCTCATCCATGGTTGCGCAATCGCCACGTGATGACGCTGTTCCCTCGTTTCTATCCACGCCGCGGCCTCCTCGCCGGAATCCCCTCCGAGGAAAGACTCTTCAATGTCGCCGCGGGAAGTTTCATCAAGGGCCTTTGTCATTGGCAGCCGGTTCGCAGTCAGACGTTGACCGTCGTTCTGGTTCATGGGCTGGAGGGATGCCACGACTCCCAGTATATGCAGGGAACGGCCGCAAAAGCCTTCAGGGCCGGCTTCAACGTAATCAGGCTGAACCAGCGGAATTGCGGCGATACCGAGCACCTGACCCCCACGCTCTACAACAGCGCCTTGAGTGGAGATATCCAGGCCGTGCTGACAGAGTTGGCGTCCAAAGACGGCCTTCCAGAACTTTGGGCGGTCGGTTGGTCGATGGGTGGCAACCTCGTGCTGAAGATGGCCGGAGAGGTTGGCGATTCTCTTCCCGCGCTCCGGGGAGTCGTGGGCGTGTGTCCCGTGATCGATCCGGAGGTCTGCGTCCAGGCGTTGGAACGACCCGCCAATCGCTTGTACGAACACCACTTCGTCGTCAGGCTGAAAGCGCGCATTGCAAGAAAAGCCGCGCTGTTTCCGGACCGGTACTCAACTGTGCCGCTCCGCCGTATCCACCGGTTGCGTGAGCTCGATCATGTGTATACCGCCCCCGACGCAGGCTTCCAAAATGCCGAGGAATATTACGACGGCGCCGGCGCCCGCCACGTCGTGTCGCGGATCCGCGTGCCGGCACTGATCATCACCGCTCAGGACGACCCCTTCGTGCCCTATCCCATCTTTTCCACGGCCGCCATCCGCGACAATCCGCAAATCCGGGTCTGGGCACCGATGCACGGCGGACATTGCGCCTTCTTCCAGCGGCCGCGGCCTGAGGAGGATATGTACTGGGCCGAAAGCAGGATTGTCGAAGCCATGACCCAGCCCCACAGGTCATCGAACTCGCCCCGATCCAGCGAAAACCGGCGGGTGGATTTGGAAGGAGGCGCGGAGAAACAACTCGAATCTGCTCGTCGCCTCGATCAAAACGGGCGCACCGATCAGACGCCGGCCAAATGATGCCGAACTTCCTGCACGTACGTCTTGAACGGATCGGGCATCAGAAACGGCTCGCGTCCTCGAAGATGAAACGCCGACCAGTTGATGACGTAGGAAGGCGCCAGACGCTCTCGGATCGGCCGATCCTCGGAGTCCTGGGGCGGCCCGGAAGCGAGCAGATGCCGGACCACCTCCGCTCTCCCAAAGGCCCGCGTATCGCGCGGCGGGCGATCCTTGGCCAACTCGATCGCGCTCTCGGTCGTAAAGCGCGGGGCTTTGCCTTCTTCCAGGAGCCCCCAATACAGCCCGCGGGCTCGGTGCAGATCGTGATACTCCAAGTCGAGGCTTTTTAGCATCGGATCGTCCCACCCGACTCCCTCGGCCTCCCGGTAGGTCTCGAGCAGCCAGAGCTTACTGGCCCAATCGACGCGTCCCACCAGCCGGGTGTAATCGCCTCGTAAGTCCTGCAGCACGCGCTCCCACTCCTCGAGCACCCAATCGGTTTCCTCATCCTGCCCGCGGCAATGTCGCTGCGCCGCCGCCAGGTATTGCTCCTGTATATCGATGGCCGACAGCGTTCGGCCGGATTCCAGGCCGACCATCCAGGCGCGCTCCTGATCCTGCGACAGCTCTTGAAGCACTTCCACCGGCTCTGCGATCTGCAGCCCGTCGGGCGCCTGGCCCTCTTCGATGAGTTGCAACACCAAGGCGGTCGTCCCAACCTTGAGCGCCGTCGCATACTCGGCGACGTTCGTATCGCCCACCAACAAGTGGATCCGGCGATACTCATTCGGGTCCGACAACGGTTCATCGCGCGTATTCACGATGGCCCGATTCCCCTGCACCCATTCAAAAAAGTCGTTCACGATATGATCGGCCCGCTGGGATAGCTGGAACGGCACCTGCAACGCGCCGAACGGATCCCGCCCGGCCGACCGGGGGACGATGATCTGTCCCCGCTGCACCCAGATGTCCTGCACGGACGCCGAACCGACACGACCCGTCCCCGTAAAGATTTGCCGTGTCACCAGAAACGGCAGCAACTTGCCGAGTCCCCGTCGGGAGAAGGGGAAGCGACGCGAGACTAGGTAGTTCTCGTGGCAGCCGAAGGTCGCATCCGTCTCGTGATCAATGTTGTTCTTGATCAGGGAAACTGAATCGGCCAGTCCGAGCTCCTCGATCGCCTCTTGAATCAGCCGGTCGCCCGCGCGGTCGGACGCAACGAGATCGGCCAACGTGCCGCATTCCGGTGAGGCATATTCGATGTGGCCCATATCGAGATAGAGACGACCGGCATTGGTCAGAAACCCTCCGTTGCCCGGTGGCTCGTCGTGCCCGCGATGGTGCACGTCCACCACACCGCGCTGGCGGGTGTGAAAGAGGTGATCACGGATGCGATGGGCATACCAGGTCGGCGAGTGCTCCGGGCGCTCCTCGTTCACCAAGAGCCCGTACTCGGTTTCCAAACCGAAAATCTTGTTCCGCATGGGAATTAGGCCGTGGCCGGCTGGAAATCCGGAGCAAGCAGCCCGGCTACCTCGTCCGGGGCCAGGGTCCGATACTTGGATGCTCCGGGAAGGCGGCGCTCGAGGACCGCGCATTCGATCGTCAGGCGATCGCCTAAGAGTTCTCGGAGATGCGCCCCCAGCGCCGCCCGTTCAGGGATGGCCGTCCCCTGCGGCTCCGTGCCCGCGTCGGTCCGATCGGACTCCCGTTCGGATCGCTGCTGCAGTGATCCAACGGCCCAGGTCGTCAAAGCCGCATCGAACGCCCGCGCCAGGGACGCCTCCGCGAGGGGCCCCTGAGCACCGAGCATATCCATCATCGACCGTTGGACGGCCGGCATGGCGGCCACGACAGCGGCGCCCGCGGTTTCCTCGAACGTTCCGTCATAATTGATCGTCAGCAGCGCGTCTTTGCCGGCCTTGGAGCCGAGTTCCGCCAACAGAATCTTCACGATGTAGGGCGCCTTGTAGATCTCCTCGAACGCCTGCTTGATGGCCGGCGCAAGCCCATACTTGACCAGTCGTGTTCCGGTCACGTCGGACGGCGACCGATTGAAGCCTTCCACATGGGCCATTTCGAGCAACGAAAACCTGAGCTTTTCGAGATCGGCAGGATGCCCCATTCCTCCGAGTCCGATCCGGTCGTAAATCTCGTAGAGCTTGGATGTCCCCTTACTGACGGTCAACAGCAACAAGCCGTCGGCATAGGAGAGCCCCACAACGGGGCTCCCGTGCTTGAACTGCTCGTCCAGATATTGGCGCCGGTTGCCGACGGCCTCGACCCAGCGGTACGGCTCCTCATACATGACGGGCCACCTGCGATTCAAAGAGGGTGCGGAGCTGCCGATCAGGAACGGTCTCGATACCGCGCGCGGTGATCAGCTTGACGACTGGATAGAGACTGGCTTCGCGATTCACCCCGCCCGTGGCGGAATCGAACTCGGCGGCACAAGTCAACAACCGCAAAGCCTGCATCGTCGCGTGTTCCGCCGGCGCCTCCCGCAGCGGCCGCTCGTTCCAGGTATTCAGATAGTGGAGGATTCCCCGTATGGTCGGCGAGCCGGATCCCGACACGGCATACTCGACCCCCTCGAACTCGGCGCCGAGAATGTCATAAAAGTAGATCTTGGCGGCGTCCGCATCACGATCGTACCCGGCGAAGACCGGCGCGACCGCGCCCGTGCCGGACAGCGCGGCGGCCACGTTGTCCTTGAGAAGCTTAGAGACCGCTCGCAATTTCCCCTCGAAGCTCAGGTCCTGTAACTGCGTGCGACGATAGTACTTGAATGAATGTTCGAGCACGCGCACCATTTCATAGGCGGTCGCCGGGACGCCGGCGATGGCCATCACGCAGTATCGGTCCAACTCCAACACTTTGTCGGTCCGATCGTACATGACCATATTCCCAGCCGTCGCCCGCCGATCGCCGGCGACGAGGACCCCGTCTCGGTATTTCATGGCCAGAATGGTCGTGCCTGTGGGAATGTCGTCGGCCGACCGAACCTCGGCCGCGGTCCCGAGCCGATACCCATGCTCCTTCAGCAACTCTAGAAAATCACCCTGCATGCCCATTTCTTTCTCCGTGATTTCTCACACGTCGCTCGTCCATTCGGCTGAACAGCGGGACTCCCTCCCCGGAGTTCGACAAATGCCGCTTGACGAATGACGAATGACGTCTATTCGCCGGTGCGTTGCCGGTACCGCTCGGCCTGCTTGGGGTCGACCTTGCGCATCCGCTTCAGCAGATTGTCCTTCTCCGGTGACCCGGGCTCGGGGCGCGACGGCCCCTCACCGTCTTCGGACGGTTGGACCGGTCGTGGTATCGGCTCGAACGGTCGTTCACGTCGTTCTGGCCATCGTATGATGTTCATCTGTGTGACTCCTTGACAGCGGCCCATTGCGCCAGCGCGTCGGAGGGCGAGGCCGCCCGTTCAATAATCCCGGCCAGGCGACGGACCACAGACGGTTCGAAGAGATCGCCCATGTCGAGGGTGGCATCCGATCCGGGTCCGGAGAACTGCACCCGTTCCCATTGGATCGACTGAATCTGATTCGGAAATCGCCGCACACAGAGCCCCCGAAGACCTCCTCGCGTATCGGCGGGCCCTTCGTCCATCGCGACGCCAATCGACCGCTCGTCGACCACACGCGCCGTTTTGCCCTCCTGCTCGAGTCCGAGAAACAGCCCCCGCGCCGGATCCACGTTGTGATACTCGAGATCGAGGCTGGCCAGCCACGGATCGTCCCACGCAAGCCGCTCCTCCCGCATGAATGTCTCCAGCAGCCACAGCTTGGTGACCCAATCGAGTTTGCCGACCAATCTGGCACGGTCTCGCGCGAGAAAGGTCAACGTGTCCTGCCACTCCCGAAGCACCCAGTCCGTTTCCTCGTCCTCCCCCGACAAGATTCGATCGGCGGCAGTTAAATAGATGTCCAGCACGTCCAGGCCGGTGAGGGCGGTGCCGTCCTGACATTGCACGCGCGTCTTCAACTCGGGATCCCACGAGAGCTGCTTGACCGCCTCGACCGGCCGGGCCAGCTCCACCGCTGGCGCGCGTCCGCGCGCGATCAGTTCCAGCACGAGCCTGGTCATGCCCACCTTGAGCGCCGTCGCGTACTCGCACATGTTGGCGTCCCCGAGAATGAGATGCAGGCGACGGTATTGCACCCGGTCGGCATGCGGCTCATCCCGAGTGTTGAGGATCGGCCGGTTGTGCATCGTGTCGACGCTGAGTTCCGTCTCCACGAAATCCGCCCGCTGCGACACTTGGTAGTGGCCGGACCTCCGGACCGAAGCCATCCCTTCGATCCCCACCTTTCCGGCTCCCGCGATGAGCTGGCGGCAGACAAGAAACGGAAGCAGCCCCTCGACCAGCGACGCAAACGGGACTGAGCGAGGTATCAGATAGTTGTCGTGGCAACCGTAGCTGTGACCGTGAAAATCCGTATTGTTTTTGTAGAGCTGAAGATGCGGCCCACCAAGCGCGAGGTTGCGACGGGCCGCCGCGGCATGGACGATGCGCTCCCCGGCCCGATCGTGCGCGATCAGGTCCTTCAATGTGCGACATTCGGGTGTGGAATATTCCGGGTGCGTGTGGTCGTTATAGAATCGGGCGCCGTTCGGCAGTACCAGATCGCTTTTCATCTCATAGAACGAGAACGGCCTCGCCGCGTCCTGCCCGATGAACTCATCCTCTTCCGCATCCTGTTCAAGCCTAGACACCCGAAAGCCCCTGGCATCCTCGTGCGGATCTTCGCCGCCATAATCCCAGCGCCGCTCGAACGAGGCCGTCAGATGCGCGCGCACAAGCTCCATCGACTCCACCACGGGATCGACCGTCTCGAGGTCGTCGCGCGTAATGCCGTATTCGGTCTCAATGCCAAACAAACGCATGCGACTCCCCGGAAAGCTCCCGCTGGAGGTGTGGAATACGAGCCGGGGCGGTCACACGATGGGGCTGACCAGCCGCTCGGCGTGCAGGCGCCCGCCCCGATACGACGACACGCCCACCACTTGCTCCGGATGATGGTCCAACAGCTTGAGCCATTCCTCCGCAGCATCGTCCGGAGGCAGCACCTCGCCCTCCCGAAATTCCGCCTCGAGGGCTTGCAGCAGATCGTCCTCGGAGATTCCGGCCGCGGCGCCCTGCCCGTGAATCGTTCGGTCGATCGCCCGCTCTTTCGCCCGCTGCACGATCGACGCCAAGATCGCGCCGCTCACCAGGTCGCCGCGATACAGCGTCTTGGTCTGCCCGTTGCGCAGGCGCACTCCTAGTATCCGGCTGTCGTCGCTGCGTCGAAACAACGCGCTGACGACCCGGTCCACCAGCAGGTCCCTCGCACGCACCACCGCCTCATCCTGTGAGGCGAGCAACGCCGTATCGTAGGGCAACTCGTCCGTCAGGTAGACTTTCAGGATCTCGGCGGCGCCCTGACGGTCCGGTCGATGCACCTTGATCTTTCGATCGATCCGTCCCGGTCTCAACACCGCGGGATCGATCAAATCGGGCCGGTTCGACGCGAGAATGATCACCACATCACGGAGCGACTCCACCCCATCCATCTCGGCGCAGAACATCGGCACGAGGGTATTGGTGATGTTGAACGACCTCATGGCCCGACGAGTCCCAAGAATCGACTCCGCCTCGTCGATGAAGATGAACGGCAGGGCCCCTTCGCTCCGACGGGCCCGGGCCTGGGCGAACAGCTCGCGAACGATCCGTTCCGACTCCCCCACCCACATATTCAGAATTTCCGGGCCTTTGACGTGAAGAAACGCGCCGGACGAGATCGGCGGTTTGTCGCCTTCTTGCTGAGAGGCATCGGCCGCCAGCCTCGATAAGCTGGAGGCGGCCGCCTGACCGATCAACGTTTTGCCGCAGCCCGGAGGACCGTACAGGAGAAATCCTTTCGGCTGGGTAAACCGATACTTGGCGAACGTCTCGCCGTGCAACAGCGGATACTCGATGGCTTTCCTGATGGCATCGATGGCTTCCTGCTGCCCGCCGATCCGCTCCCAGGTCACCGTGGGTACTTCATCCAACGCATGCCGCGTCGTCTTCCGCTCCTCCAGCCGCTCGATGGCGAAACGATGGGACGGATCCACCCGCACCTCGTCCCCGGGTTTCAACTCAACGTCCGCCAGGTCGCTCGACCTCAGCACGATCAACGCTTGACGCCCCGGTTCCGACTCGAAGCGCACCCGTCCGTCCGGCATGGCCTCGGCGACCTTGAGCACGGGACCGTTCCGGTCGAACCCGATGACCCGGATAACGGCAAAGGCCTCGTTGACCAGCACTTGCGTGCCGAGTTTCAGCTCCGCGGCCCCAACGCGGGGATCGACGTTGGTGAAATACTCGGCGCCGCCGACCATAATCCTGGCCAGCCCCTCCCCAGGGAGCTCGATGAGCGTGCCGATCCGATTGGCCGGAGCCGTCAGCTTCTCCACCACCGCCTGGAGCTTCTTGAGATCGGCCTCGCGCTCTTGGAGGCGCACCGCCCCCTGCATCACGGCATGGCGTAATTTGTACAGAATTCGCCGGCGGGGATCGTCGTCCGGAAATTCAGTCAGACATTCGTCGAGCAACCACACGGGATCGGCGGTCGTCTCGCGATCGACGCCCGCGGGTCCGTCGGACTTCGGCGGTCCGGTCTTTCCCGGATCGTGCGTCCGTGATGCGTGGTCGGATGGCTGATGATGGTCACCCATGCATAGACTCCCTCGATGATCTTACCCGCCGCTCACCCCGGATATCAATTCACCGCTTGTAACGTCACCTGGACCTGCTGACGACGGGATCCTCGCATCACGTCCAGCGTGACCCGGTCACCGACCCGGTAACGCTCCAGCGCTCCCATGAAGTCGTCCAGGACCTCCACCGGCTTCCCGTCGATGGCCACGATGACGTCGCCCAATTCGATCCGTCCCGTAAAGGTCTCTTTCGTGCCGCGCAGCCCGGCCCGCTCCGCGGCGCTGCCCTGGGGGACACGCCCGATGATCACCCCCGCCACACCCCATCGCCGGGCAATCTGGTCCGGCACCAATGTCACGCCCAACCCGGGACGGATCAATTTCCCATACTTGATCAGCTCCGGAACGATACGGTTGACCGTATTGACGGGGACGGCGAACCCAATCCCAGCGTAAGCCCCGCTCGGACTCATGATCTGGGTGTTGATCCCGATCAGTCGTCCCCCGCTGTCCAATAGCGGACCTCCCGAGTTGCCGGGGTTAATGGCCGCATCGGTCTGGATGACGCCTTCGATCGTCCGTTGCGTCAACGATTTGATGGTCCGCCCCAAGGCGCTGACCACGCCGGTCGTGAGCGTATGGTCCAGACCGAACGGATTGCCGATCGCCAACACTTTTTGTCCGACGCGAAGGTCGTGCGACGTCCCGATCGGGAGAGGCACCAATTGCTCCTCGGGGGCTTGGATCTGGAGCACCGCCAGATCGTGGTCGGGATCGACCCCCACCACGCGCGCCCGATAGGTGTCCTGCTCCGAGAGCATCACCGTAATGGTGTCGGCGCCGTAGACCACGTGGAAGTTGGTCACCACGTGCCCCTGCTTGTTCCAGACAAACCCGGATCCCGATCCCTGCGGCACCTCAAACTCGTTCAACGACCAGGGATCGCTGCGGATGGACGTATTGGTGATGAACACGACCGAGCGGGCGGCCCGATCGAACACGGTGATCGTCGCCTTTTCGTCGGCGCTGAGCTCGGGGGACGGGCTGACCGACCGTGGATGGATTTCCGGACCGGGATGCGCAGGCCCCAGCGGACGGCCCCAGTCGCCCTTGGCCTCGAGGCGACCCTCCAGTGCCGCCGGAGCAAGACACAGTCCGAGGAGGAGCACCATGAGGTCCACGCGACGAGGTGGCCGTCCCCTAAACACCGAGCACCTGCAGGACCAGATCGCGCTGACGCGCCGTCGTATCGAAGTCGAGCAGGACGACCTGTTGCCAGGTGCCGAGCAAGAGTTGGCCGCCGGAAAACGGGATCGTGACGGAGGGACCTTGGAGTTGCCCTCGCAGGTGACTGTGGGCATTGTCCTCCCCAGGATTCCGCTGATTGTGCTGCCAGCGCGGATCGACTGGAATCAACTTCTCCCAAAACGCCTTCGTGTCCGCGCGGATGCCCGGCTCGTCCTCGATAATGAGCACCGAAGCCGTCGTATGTTTTGCGAATACCGTGACGATCCCGTCCCGAAGGCCGGATGCCGTGATGGCGGCCTCGATCGCCGCCGTCAGATTTTCGATCTGGGTGTGCCCCTCCATTCGGATCCGAAGAGGCACCGTCCTGACCGCCATCACGCCTCCCGCCCCACGATGCTCCGGACGAAGGTCCGCTCTCGAGGCGTAACCGCCCGCCCCCGCGCCTCTTTCAGCACCCTGTCGAACGACCCCGAGGCCACCAACTCCCCCACGGCCTCGATCACCGGTCCGCTCAACACGCCTCGACAGCGCAGCGTCTCCAGGTAGGCAAAGGCCTCCGCGAGCGACTCCTTCGTACGCGCGTAATAATCACGAGCCCGCCGTCGGTTACTATAGGCCTCGAACTGTTCGCAGGCGACCAAAATCTCGGCCAATTGCCGAACCCAACCCGGCGCCTGCTCCAATCGCTCCGGATAGTAGTAATACAGCATGATGCGCTCCATCCACCCCGCCCATTCGATGCCGAGCGCCCGGAGACGCGGCCGCAACCTTCGCAGTTGGCGGGCCAATCGCCGTTCATATCCCAACCGCATTTCGACTTGTTCGCGCGCCCACGCATCCATGACGATCCCCTCGGCTTCCAATGGACGGCGGAACTGCGCGAGGAAGGCGTCGGTCTCGCGACCGTACGGCGTGCGGGGGTAGGCCGCGCGCCACTCGGCCGGCCTGGTCGGAATCCCCTTCCGTTTCGCCCACGACCAGATCGCGCCGAAGAGCCGTGGGTCCAGCCCGGCCCGGCCGAGATCGTGCAACAGACACGCCGTTTGGAACTGACGAGCCCGATCGAGGCCATACCCGAGCCGCAAGGCGACAGCCGCGCACATCCGCCCGGTGCGCAACGCGTGCGCCCGGTCGTAGCCCGGAATCCACCGGCCCGGTCGTCGGGGGTCGGGGTAGCTGTAGAGATCCAGGAGGCGGCGGGTGATCTGTTTCTCGATCAGGAGAGGGGCCGGATCGACCTGCATCGTCGCCATAGTGTGTCGCGGGCATGCCCATACCGCCGTGGGCGTCAAGCGACGGGGCGTCAGAATATCGTTCATGGAAAGACGGTGTCAAGGAACCGAACGGCTCGACAGGGCACCCCCACGGAGAGGGCTCGCCCCTTTCAACAATCTTTGCTATGCTCCTTCCGTGATCCGTCGCACCGTCCCTTTCCCGCGAGGTGCCCGCCCGTGATCATCCGCGCGTCGCTCCTTCCCGCGTCCCTGGCCATCGGAGTCCTGTGGCTCCCCCTTCCGGCAGCCGCGGTCACCGAGCCACCGAGCGACCTGACCGGGAAAGTCGCGGTCATTGCGACCTTCACGTCCAGGGACAACTTTTCCAACGAGTATCGCTACGAGGTCTCGGTCCGCAATATCGGCTCGGACGTGATCGCCGGCGATTCGCTGCTGCTCGTCCTGGACCGCGTCATCAACGTAGGCGGCGGCGATCGCGAACCGCTCAAGAACGAGCCGTTGCTCGACCGCATGGAGATCCTCGGAGCCGACGGGGAGACCCCGGACGGCAGGCCGTTTTTTCGCCTCACCGTCGACGAAGGCCAGGACCTCATGCCGCAAACCGAAAGCCAACCCGTCACGGTGCGGTTGCGTAACCGCGACTATGTGCAGGTATTTACTCCCGCCTTCCGCGTGATCGGCGCCAGGCGGATCCCCCGTGCGGCGAAGGCGCCCGAGCCCCTGCTCCTGGCACCCGGCACAAAGGCCCCGAGCGGCAAGCAAGCCGTGGACGCCCTCGTTCGACTTTTGATCAAGAAGGGCCTGCTCACGGAAGAGGAATGGCGGGCGGCCCAGCAGCCCACACCCTGATGAGCCACCTGGATCCCGCGTCGGCCCATTCATGACGGCCGACTGTAAAGCCTGCGACGGGACTTGGCCATCCGCCGACCATTGGATCGGCGACTGCGGCCTCTCGCAGGCGTTCCTCGTTGAAGACCAGTTCTTCCTGGGGTGGACGGTGCTGGTCCTCAAGCGCCATGAGACGGAACTGTTTCGCTTGTCCGTGGAGGAGCGCCGACGGCTGATCGAAGAAGTATCGGCCGTGGCGTGCGTCCTCGCGGAAGTCTACCAGGCAAGAAAGATCAACTACGAACTGTTGGGTAATCAGCTCCCGCACATCCACTGGCACCTGATTCCCCGCAGTCCGCAGGATCAGGCCCCATCCGAACCCGTGTGGCGTGTGGGACACGACGCGGTCCGGCTCGAACCTCAGACACGCGCGGCCCACCTTTCTGTATTGCGCCGCGGCCTTACCTCACGGCTCCCCGAATTTCGGTCGGACGGCCAGCCGAGCGTCCCCTTCCGTGACGTCGCGGAGTGAGACGAGGAATTGCGCGATGGCTTGACTCGGGATCCGGCCACGGAGAAAACGGATCGCGCGCGGACTCCGACCCGAACGTGATCGAGCAGGGACATGAGAGGGGGCGAGCCGATTGAGCCGGGATCATGGAGGGGGCTGGTTCGTTGCTCGATCCGACACCTCGCGACCGAGGCGATCCCGCGTCTCCGTCTGTTCAGAGATGGCGCAGATCATCAGGCGGACGCGTTTGAGTGCGGCCGAACAACTGCTGTTCCAACCAGTTCTTCGCGAGGTCCTTGGCCCCAAGTCCGAAAGCGATCGTAGCCGCCATGACAATCCCGCCGAAAATAATCCCGAACCCGACCACGACGACGTTTTCCGCGATACCCAGTTGCTCCAGCGCCATGGCACCGGCCACCAACAGCACGCCCCACCGCGTACAGGCGGCCAGCAGCCGGGCAGGCGGCAGGCTCGCATTGACCGCCCCAATGAGCACCGCCTGCGAAACAAAATTGGACAGCAGATACCCGGCCAGTCCGATAAAAAACGCGGTGACCATGTGCGGAATATAGGCCAGGAAGGACTGGGTGACCTGGTTGATCGGCTGCACCTGCAGGGCGCTGACCGCGGCCATGGCCGCAAACCCGAGCACCATCCAGTACCCGACGCGCCCGACGATTCGAGACGGATCGGTCTTGACCCCGCCGCGCAGCAGCGCCGCCGTCATGCCGAGCCGATCGCTCAATCGGTCCAATCCCACCACCTTGAGCGCGCGCTCGAGGGTCGTTCCCACTCCCCATGCCAGCACGATTCCGGCGAGGAGGAGAAATGACATCGCCAGGATGTTCGGCAGTACGCCCAAGACTCGATGGGCGACGACATCCAAGGGTTCGAGCAGCATGGTGATCCACGTGTCGCTCATGATTCGCTCCTTTCGGGCACCAGTTCCGCTTCCACGTGCCGCGGGGAGATCTCCACTTCACTCACCGGCTTCCTCCGCCATTTCGCCATCAAATACGGCTTGAGCCGCTCGAAAGTCTGGCAGAGCGCTTCCACCCGATGCTCAGCCTCCCGCGAGGTCAGCCCCTGCGTTTCCAGCACGAACGTCGCGGTTCGCCCGAGGTACAGAGGCGTCATGGCGCGCAACAGGTGCTCTCTCGGAAGTACGTGATAATGGTACGCGGTGGCGGCATCGTACACAATCCGGGCCCAGAGATCGTCCGGAAGACGGAACTCGTGCGACGGCTGGCGTTTGAGCCGCAGCAGTTCGGCATACGTTTCCGCCGAGAGCATTTGCTGCCAAATGGACTCCAAATCTCGAATGCCCTGGTCGAAGCTGGCAATCATCCGTTCCACGTTGACATTGACGGGCTCCACGCCGACTTCGTATTGAAATCCGAACAGCTTCACGGGATCGGATCCGACGGCGTCCCACCACGCCCCTTCGTGGGCCTCCATCAGCGCGAACATGGCCCCGACCACCTCGACCAACATGGCCGATAGATCGGCGGAGGGATCTTTGGGATTGTGAATCTTGGCGCCCAAAAAACTCTGGCAGACTTTGGCGCCCGAGGCAATGGCCTCCGTGGTCATCCAAATATCGACGCCGAAGCGAGCCACTTCCGATTCCCACACCTGCTGATCGGCATAGTGGGCCGCCAATCGGCCGGCAAAGCCGAACTCCCCCCCGATCGGCTGCCGGATACGATAGCCGTACAAGGTCCGGGTCAACGGATACACGATGCTGTTGGTGATCGTCCCGTCGTATTTGTGGCGCAGGTAATAGGGGGCGACATAGTCATAGCCTTCCTCCACGATGGGTTGGAGCAACAGCCCGATCCATTCCGGCGTGATGCTTCGAAGGTCCGAGTCGACGACGGCGCAGGCCTTGGCGTTCAGCCGTCTCGCGATCTCAAATATCGTCCGGAGCGCACTCCCCTTGCCTGGCAACCCGTGATAGGGGGTGATGATCTTGTGGAGCGCATCCTGCTGCGCGCCGATGAACATAGCCCCCAAGTCGACCACGGCTTTCGACACGATCCCGGAAGTTCCATCGGTCGAGCCGCCGTCCGAATTCACCAGCACGGCCCGGCTCGCCGGAAAATATTTGGCCAATCCCGCGCTGACTGCGCGCACAACGTGCTCGATCGTGTCCGCGTTGTTGAAACTGGGAATCCCTACGAGGAGGTCGGTTTGTCCGATCCGGGCGACGGCCTGTTCGGTATCGGGGGCCAGGAGCGTCTCAGGGCGTTTCATGCTCACGCCTGTCGGTGCTCCGCAGTGGGATCCCACTGGTGGTCGTTCTCCACCACGTCGACCAAGCGGGAGAAAATATCTGGAACAGCCGCCGTGACACGACTCCAGTTGGAAATCATCGGCACGCCGAGTGGGTCAATAAGAAATGATTCAGCAGCAAGTTTCATGCCATTGAGGAAGACTTCGACCCCCTTGCGTTCCTCGTGCCGATCGAACTTCAAGCTATTGATTGCCGCATCATGGTGGTAGCGACCGATGGCCTCCTGGGCCATCTGCAAGTACGTCGCCTGTAGCGTCCGGAGAACACCTTCGGACAAAATCAGACCTTCGCCGGCAAGGTTACGGAATAGGGCTTTCGTGATATCCACGCACATTTTGAGCAGTCCGGCGTTGGGATCACCGGCCGACAGGTCCTGATGCTTGTGGTCGTAGGCATCGGCAATATCGGCCTGGCAGATCCGCCGGAGCGCGCAGTTGCGGTAGACCTCTGCCAGCACCCCAACCTCCAGGCCCCAATCGCCGGGCACGCGATTGATCCATGCCAGATCACGAACCATCGCGAATTCTCCGGCCAACGGGTACCGGAAGCTGTCCAGGAAGGTGAGGAGAGGATGCGGACCCACCAGTCGCTGGAGACTCCGAATCAGGGGGGTGAAGAACAGCCGCGTGACCCTCCCGTGCATCCGGTCGGTGACCCGGCTGTAATAGCCCTTGCAGAAATCATAGCCGAGATTGGGATTCGTAATGGGATAGCAGAGGCGCGCCAGGTAGTCGCGCGTGTAGCTCAGAATGTCGCAATCATGGAGCGCCAAGACGTTGCTTTGCCCGCGCGCCAGCACATAGCCGAACGCCATCCAGCACCCGCGGCCCTTTCCGGGAAGCCCGATATCGATCGCCTGCGATTCCAACATTTTCAGGATCTCCTGCATGCCCGGGCCGTCGTTCCAGAGCAGACGGACGCGCTGCGGGAGAATCGAGAAGTATTCCTTGGCATAGCGAAATTCCAAGGCCGAAGCCCGGTCGAGCGACACGACGACTTCGTTCAGATAGGGAACGTCCTGAAGCGTCGTCACAATATGCTTGAGGGCGGGACGAGACAATTCCGCGTACAGACACGGCAGCACCAAGGCAATGGGATTCGCATTGGCATGTTGACGGAGATCCGCCTCGAGTTGCGCCAAATTCGGCGAGCCCAGGCGGTGTAGGACAGCCACGACGCCATTTTGAAAGAAGTCGGACACGAAGCTCCTTTTGCACTCCCTGTGTACGGACCAGTTCGACGCCGTCGTCGGACCTTTTATCCCAGCAGAGGCGGGAGGGCCCACTCGGAGGGAACATGTAGCAGAAATGCGCGCCCGAAGTCTCCAAGAAAGTCAAACTGCGAAGAAGGGAGGGAAGCCCGCACGCCCCTCTATCGAGCGGAAAGTCGCGTGCGGGTTGTGGCGACGGCCTTCACGATCTTGACGTTCTTCAGCCCCTCCATGAATCGTTCGGCCGGCTGCTGGGGGGGCCGCGGAACCTCCACGCTGTACCACCCGTGGTCGGCGTCGCCCTTGCGGGCATGGAGGTCTTGAAACCATCGGTCGATGCTCTCCTCGGTCGTCCCCTCTTGGAAAGATACGAAGAACCGCAACGGTGACGCATCCGGACGAGCCTCAGCCGTCTGCGAGGGACCCGTCGCGCTTTCGGACGATCCCGCCTCCTTGGCGACCGTCGGCGGCGTCTCGGCCCCGTCCTTCACCCTCGCCGAGACCTCGATTCCGGCGGCCCGCAAGCGGCCCACGAGATCCTGATTCTTCTTCTCCATCGAGCTGACGTGCTTGGCAAGGTGTTCGTTGGCCATGCTGAGACTGTGCAGTTCGTCGCGGAGCTGCGCTCGTTCGCTCTGGACTTGTCCCATGAGCACCTGGGCCATGCGCTCCACGTCGAGATTGGCCTGACGGGCAATCCGCTCCTGGTGTTCTTCCATCTGCTGCACCGACACGACCTGATTGCCCATCTGTTTCTGCTGCCGGCCCAAATCCTCGACCGCCCGCTGTACCGTCACGATGGCCTTTTGCTGACCGGCCAGCGTCTGCGACGATGCCGTCTGGGCGGCCAGCATGGCCTGCATCGTCTCTTCCAGGCGCCGGATCGCCTCCTGCGTCTGCGCGGCCGAGACGATTTCCCGACCGACCACCGTCGCCATGGTAGGCCCCGTGTCGGAGCTTCGCGGACGGTCAAGGACGCGGTCGACAATCAGGACGCCCACGGCGGCCAACAGAAGGACATGGGCCAGAACCAACCCCCGGGGTACGACAAGCGGCAGAGCAGTCTCCGCCGGGAGGGGCAGCACGTTCCGAACGGCTTGACCGAACGCTCCCCAGACGGACGGCCTACGCTTGTGCGCCAACCGAAGCGATCCGCCCTCGAGCCGATTATGAACCGTGACGTCGATTGCGCGACCCGACCAGGCCAGACGCGCCGTCCGCAGGCCGAGCTCGGGCGCCGAGAGCCCCCCGATCAGCAGGCCGGTTTCGCCGCGCAACTCGACCAGGTGAATGCTGCGGTCGCGGGTGGCGAAGGAAAACAGGGGATCGACTCCGTCGCAATCGAGAGTCCCCACGCAATCCTGGTTGACGAACACCTGGATCCGTGCGGGGTGCTCGCCGTTCTGCCGACGCGGAAGATCCCGTAGCGACTCAAGCAGACGTTGACGATATTGGCTCAGGGCTTCGCTCTGCTGCGCTTCCATGTTGCTTTCCTCCCTTGGCTCCGAGCAGCACGGCCATGACCGCCGTCCCTTTCTGGAGAGGTCGAATCTGGAGGTCTATCAAGACCCGGCCGTGGCCGTCCAAGACATTCGATCGCGCGTGGGCTACCCCCGAAAAACATTCGTGGCAGAGGGCCAAATGCCATATCCGGTAGTCGTATCCGTAATCCTGCCTGAAGAGGTCCCGCCATTGATCCAGCGACAAGCAGGGATAATGCTCCGGCTCACTCTTGCGATAATGGGCTTGTAGAATTCGAACGAGACGCTGCACCTCGTTGTTGAGGATCTCCGGCTCCCGGCGCTGCCGCTCTTCGAGGTCGGCCAGGTCGCCCGCTGCCACCCCGACTTCTTCCATGGTCCGCTGCCAGCCGGCCTGTCGCCAACGTTCGAAATTCTTGTACACCCGCTGACTTTCTGCGGCTCCGAATCCCAGCAGCCGGACCACCTGCCCCTGGCGCAATCCATACAGGTGATAAAAGAGCGCCATCAACGCGTCGCGACTCACGACGGCGCGCGACACCAACCCGTCGAGAAAACGCCCTAGTGGAGACAATAGGTCCTGGTGGTAACAGAGGGGCTGTGGCTGGCTGTAATACTTGGCAATCAGGCTTTCCAGGAGAAACAAGGGGCGACACGGGACTTCCGTCCGTCCGCAAACGAGAAATCGCTCAACGAGTTCGTACCCCCAGCGCAGCGCGAGCTTCTCGTGGGTGACGTCGTTCTGCCACTGCCCGGTTTCCTTGAGAAACCGCTTGGTGTGCACGGTGGCCCGTTCGAGCAACTCGGGAAGCGACTCGCGCGTCGCCCGATCGAACTCCTCCGCGGTCCCTATCAGATCGCTGAGTTTGGAGTGGCTCTCCATGGACCCCGTGATGATGGCTCGCGCCCTCCGCGATTCCGCGTTCCAGAGACACTGCCTGCAGCGACCAGTGGAAATTTCCCTATATTTTCCCGATTTGGCATCGCACAAAGCAACTGGATTTTTCACGCCCGGCATGAACGTTTTTGTCTATTGGAGTCGTCGCTGCCCCTCAGGCACGATTCCCCCGGGCATGGTCGGCTGCCTTGGTCAACCCGATCCATGCGATACGTTCCAACCATTATTATCATACTCTTTACGTTCTACAGGGGAGGTCGCTCATGAAGAAGATTGCTGGTCTGGTCGCTTTTGCCGCATTGCTCAGCTTCGCCACCGGCTCCTTCGCTTTCTACGGCGAAGAGAAGAATGAGGGCGGGAAGCTCTTCAACGAAGAAAAGAGCGAGGGCGGGAAGTTGTTCGACGACAAGCAGCACGAGGGCGGGAAACTGAGCGAAGAGAAGAACGAAGGCGGCAAGTAAGCAGTCGCTCTTCGGCGATCGCAACGGGGGCAGGCCGCAGTCTGCCCCTGATTTTTATTTGGTCGTCCCGGAGGCTCGACAGGTGGGAGCCGATGGGTTGCGCGCCGGCCGCGGCGACCAGGCGGCGCGAGGAGCTCATGGGACTCATCAGGCGAAAGTGCACATGGCGAACCATCTACGCAGCGCGGTCGGCGCTCCAACATCCTGGAGATTCCACAGACAATCCTCAACTTTAACGGCCTCTCCCCTCACACGACGGTCCGGATTCTGCTCAAGTGAGCAGTCCGTGAAGAGGCTTCCTTTGGTCGGCCACAAGCGAGATGCAGGCTCGGGGAAGCGATTGCTCTCCCAGCCGGGGGACGTAGATTTCTGTGCCAGGTTCATTCAGATCCCACGAAACGTTACGAGTGGCAGGCTCAGGCCCCCAAGAGCGGGAGGACTCGTCGCATAGACCTGTCCGCACGCCTGGCCGAGGCCCTCAAACGCCATTTGGTGACAACCGAGCTGGAAGACCAGTGGGAAAGGGGTCGGTCCCAAACCACAATGGGTCTCTACAACGAATCTCGTAATATGTTGGACCCCGATAACGTTCGCGATCGAGTCTTGTACAAGGTTCTGGACAAGGCAGGCCTTCGCTGAATCCGACTGCATGACTTGCGACATACCTCCGCGAGTCGGCTCTTGATGACTGGATTCCTGGATCCAATCGAGGAGCAGTAGACCGGCTCGATGCGGCTGCGGATGGCCAGGAAACGGAAGGTCAATCCGCAACTATCCGCAACCAAGCGGAAGACGCGCAATTGGTTGAGGAGCGGTGTCCGTCGGAAGTGCTTGAAAACGATGGAGCCGGCGACTGGGATCGAACCAGCGACCTGCGGTTTACGAAACCGCTGCTCTACCAACTGAGCTACGCCGGCGCAGAGTAAAAACGGGCGGCTTTCCCATCCGCGTCCAATGCGGCAGGACGGACATGATACAGACTCGCTCGGGGAACTGTCAACGAAGTGTCGTCACCTGAGGCGTGCGATCGGGGACTTCTCCAACGCGAGAATTCCACCGGGGGACGGGAGACAGACCGGGGACTGCCGGTTGCCAAACTCCGCTTGCGCGACCTCCTGAACCTGCGTTTGCACGTAGCGACAGAGCTCCCGCAACAAAACCCTGCCGGTCCGTTTTGGATCCGCCTCCCCTCGCAGGCCTTTGAGCAAGAAGTAGGTGAACAACCCGTGTTGGCCCGGCACATAATCATGCGCATCTTGCATGGCGGTGTTTCCGATCATCTGCACGATCCGTCCCGGTGGAACCTGGCTTTCGTCCGGATCCCATCGAAGGGCTGACGGCGTGCCCGGCACGCCGGCGACCGGCTCGAGCGAGATATCAAGCATCACGATCGCCCGCTCGATGGGCAAGTGCGCAAGCGCCGCGTGCAATCGTCCCAGCCCATACAAACGCTGACGGTTTCCCGGCCGGCCGTCGTAGGGAATCAAGGACACGGCTCCCGTTTCCGGTTCCACCACCGCCCGTCCCGAGATATACACATAGACCGTGCCCTGAGGTCGGGCCTGCGTGGGCAACCAGGTTTCGAAGACCGCGACCAGGTCATCGCGGAGGGCTTGACCGTCCGTGAGAACCTTGATGCGTTCGCCGGGGATCCCGCTGGCCTGCTTCAAATATCCGGCCATCACAGTGGCGTCATGCGCGGCAAATCGACTATTCGCCAGAGTGGAATCGCGGAACGCCCCGATCCCAATCGCCACTCCGACGGCATCGGGTTGTTCATAGCCTTTGACGCGGCGAGGCGGCTGATCGACTCCGACGGAGAGCACCTCGAGGTCCTCGGTCGGCACTCTTACGGCCATGAGGAATTTCTTTGGCGTGGGTCTCGCGACAGCCGGCCCCGATGTCTGGATGGTGAGCGTTAGCTCGACCTGTTCGGCCGCTTCCAGTTTCGGGACGGTTCCGGTCACGGTGACCCGCCGATGTTCCCCGCCCGGCAGATCTCCGATTCGCATCGGTGTCGTCAGCCGTTCGACCAACCCGGGTGTGCCGGTCAGCTGTACCTCCACCCCCGGTGCAGGGCCTGGTCCCTCATTGTACACATCGACCTCGACACGCAGTTGCTCCCCCTCCTCCAAGACATGATTTCGGCTTTGGTCCCGAAGCATGGCCCGAAAGCTCAGCCGTGCGGAGGGTTCCTCGGTTTTCGCAGCAGCGCCTGTTCCTGCCAGAGTTCCGTTCTGTCCATCCGGTAAGGCCGTGCTTGAGACAGCCCCGGAGGACGTCGAATCGGCGGGCGTTCGACCATCCGTCGCCCAAAATCCGCAGGCATTCAGGACCACGAGACACGGTACGGCGAGGAACGCCCGTTGAGAACGGTTCATGGGACTCAGGTACAACGGCTTAGGACATGGAGGCGAAGCGAGTGCGGCTGAGACACGACTTGCTCGGTCATTGTATACCGAATCGGCCGCGAGAAGACAACCGCACCCAGGACAGCGCTTGCCCCGATTCTCGTTCGCAACGGTTCACGGCGCATTGACTGCCCCTTCGCCTTCGGCTAAGGTCCGCGGGGAGGTTATGGACACTCCCCGCCGCGTCGATCGCTCCCCCCCCGCCATCTTCGTCAACTGGTCTTCCCTCGCCAATCTGATCCGTCTGAGAAATCAGTCGGGCACATTGCTCCTTCTATGGCCTTCCCTCTGGTCGTTGTGGTTGGCGAGCCACGGCCGTCCCTCATGGTGGCTCATCGTCATTTTCGTCGCGGGCGCCTTCCTGATGCGGAGTGCGGGCGTGATCATGAACGATCTGGCCGATCGGCGCATCGACCGACAGGTCGCCCGGACCCAGAGCCGCCCGCTGGCCTCAGGGGAGCTCCGCACCTCCGCCGCCCTGGTTACTTTGGCCTGCCTCCTTGCCGTGTCCGCCGGCCTTTTGACCCTCCTCCCCCCGTTGGCATGGGCGTTGAGTCCGGTCGCGCTGGCGCTTGCGGCCGGATATCCCTTGGCCAAACGAGTGCTCGCGCTTCCACAGGCCATTCTAGGAATGGCCTTCGGGTGGGGAGCCGTCATGGCCTGGGCTTCGGTGCGACAACAGCTCGAGCCGGCGACGTGGGCGGTCTTTTGCGGAACCGTTTGCTGGGCGATCGCTTACGATACCATCTACGCCATGCAGGATCGTGACGACGATCGTCGGATCGGCATCCATTCCTCGGCGCTGTTCTTCGGACGGTCCGCCTGGGTGGCCGTACTGGTGTGTGAGGCAGGCTTCCTCGCGTGCCTGGCAGCAGCGGGATGCCTGACTGGAAGTGGACCGAGCTTCTATGCCGTATTGCTCGGAGTCGGGGTATTCCTGACCCGTCAAGCTCTTCGCGTTCGTTCAATCACCCACGCCGACGAGGCGTTTGCGCTCTTCACCCAGCACGTCTGGGTGGGCCTCGTGGTGCTCATCGGTATTGCCACAGGCTTCGCGTAACGGAACCCGCTGCTCGGCAAATCATGCGCGAAGCGGCGCGGAGCGGTTAGCTGGCTGGTTTGTCCGCCACCTGCTCCGGTCGCGGGGCCCGCAAGGTGCTCAAATACAGGCTGATCGCCTTGGCGTCCTGGTCCGTGATTCCCAGGTTCGGCATTCGTGTATCCCCCTTCATCGCCTGGGGGTACTTGATCCATCGATAAACCCAGGTGGGGGTCAGCCGGAATCCTGCACGATCCAGGGACGGTCCCACCCTGCCGCCTTCCTCATTGATGGCATGGCAGGCATTACAACCGTACTTATTCGAGTAGAGCCGTTTCCCGACTGTCGCGAGGGCGGCGGCCTGCTCCGGTTTCACGCTCAGGTCCGGGCGTTGAATCTGCGCGAATTTCGGCCGCTTCGCGAAGGATTCCTCCACATGCTTGGCCTGATCCAGAGCCTTCTTGGCGGCTGCCAGCGCGGCAGCCTCCTTGGCATAGGCCTCGTCGTCTACGTCCTTGCCGCTCTTTTCCGCTTCGTCGTTGGCCCTCTTCTCCGCCGCTTCGTAGGCGTTTTTCGCCTCGTCAAACTTGGCTTGCGCCTCGTCGAGCGCGCGCTTGATTTCGTTCTTGCGCTCTTCCACATTGAAGGTCAGCTTCATTCCGTGCAGCGTTCGGACATACGCGACGATCGACCAGATCTCTTCCTCCGCCAGCGTATACTTGAAGGTCGGCATGGTGGGGACGGCAAACTCGTCGTCACCGATCTTGTCCCCGACATCCGGCGTAGTGTCCTTCATGTCTCGCGATATCGTCTCAAAAATCTCTTCGTCCTTGAAGGTCTGCATTTCAGATTTGTTCGACAGATCCTTGGGCTTGGGATCGGGCATGGACGACCAGTTGTAGCCTTCGTTCTGCCGACCGTTCTCTCCGTGGCAATGTGAGCAATAATGGCTGTACAGCTCCCGCCCCTTCGAAATCTGCTCGCTTTGAAATAGCGAGCACCCGACCAAACTGCTGGCGCCGACCACACAAAGGACCGCCCCAGCAATGGAGAGGTAGCGGAGGTGTGTCCGTGCGTTCATGCCGACGCCCCTTTCTTGAGATTCCGAATCAGGAAAAACTCGAAGGCGGCCGCAATACCCATCGCCAGCAGCGCATACCAGTACGCCGAGTAGTCGGGCGGCGGCTCGGCTCGGAAGTACCACCAGGAGGACACCGCCTTCATGGACCCGCGCTCCTTGATTTCCCCGCTTTCGAGTTTCTTGCCGTCCCAGACGGCAAACGCGATGTTGATAAAGTCTCCCGGCTTGATCTGCGTGTCTTCTTCTTGATTCGAGGTCGCCAGAGCACGAGAGAACACGACGCGCCATTTCCCGCCCTCGTATACCCCCTTGGCTTTCACGTCCTGATCGGCCTGGGCCTTCAGCGTTCCGAATCCCTTGGCCGTCATGTCCACGCCCTTGCCGTCCTTGTTCTTCCAATACCAGATGTTGACCGGTCCCCCTTCGACTTGCAGCATCGGTTGCCCGTGGGCAAAATGGGCTTTCTTGTCTCCCACCATGAATTCCAGCGCTGCGGCGTCATCAGGATCCTGCGTCGGATCCTCGTATTCCAAGAGGACGGCGATGTTGCTCCCGTCGTGGAGGCTCTTGACCTTGACGGTATTCACGGTGACGGATTGAATGCGGTCCTTCCAATGGACTTGGGGGGACATCGGAAATTCCGAGGCCGGCGCCTGACCCCATGCAGCCGCGGTCGGATCGTCCATCGGGAGGCCGCCCTTCACCAGGGGAGCCCGGACGGCCACGCTTTCTTGTGCAAACGCACCGGTGGCCAGGAAGAGAAGGCTTCCCAGGCCCATACCGATACTCAGGAGCCCTGTGCGCGCACGTACCGTCTTGATCAGCATGTCTGGCCTCTTCCGTCCCTCCGCACGTGGGCAACTCGCATCCACCGCTCTCCTACTCCCAGGTGCGCGGCTTCTGATGAGCGCCGTCGTACTCGCCCATGATAATTTTCCAAATCCATTCATCCGGCAACTCGACTTCCCACCTCGGCATGGCCGACTTCCACGGCATGCCTTCGATCGGCAAGCCGACCCCGCCCTTCTTGATCCTCCAGAAGAGGTAGCTTTCCTGCAACATTGCGATCGTCGTGGGATCGGCAAAATTAGCAGGCGGCGGATTGAAGCCCTTTGCGGCAACGCCCTTCCCGTCAAAATTCCCGCCATGACACGGGGAACAGAAGGCTGCATAGAGTCCCTTGCCGGTCATGATGTTCTCAGGCGTATTCGGAACGGGATTCGCCAACCCCGTATACTCGCCGGGAGGCGCCGGGTGAATCGTGCGGTTCTCAGCCGGCGGCTCATCGCTCGGCGCCGTACTGCCGTACGTCTGCCAGCCGATCAACAGGGGGAAGAATGCCAACACGGCCAACCGCAGCGCTCCGCCGCTCTCGCCCGTGATAAATCGGGAGATCGGCCCCCAGAATTCCTCTTTAGCCGAGGCGCTGAACGTTCGCATGATGACGATACCGGAGGCCGTCAAGAGGAGATACAGCAAGATGAGACTGTTGGGAAGTGGAGCCGTGAACAGCGGCATGCCGAACTTCAGAAAGACCCACATGGCCAGCATGAGGATGAATGCTCTGGTGAGAACTCCGCTTCCCATGGCTGTCTCCCCTTCCTTGGTTCCCGTTACGGTCTCGTCTGCGCCTGCGCAAACTGTTGCACGTCCGCGTTGGCCTTCGGCATCGGAACCGTCGCCGGGGCCGAGTCCGGCGAGTCGAGCTCGGCCATCGTCACACTGATCGGCTCTCCGCTCATCTGCTGCAGGAAGGCGATGACAGAGAGAATTTCGTTTCTCGAGAGGCCGATCGGGTTCTTATTGATGTACGGCATCCGGGCCGGATACTCCTTCGGCGGTCCCTCATGGCGATAGTCGAGATAGATGTAGGCCTGGGGCTGGGTCAAGCTCTCATAGATGAATTCCTTGGTGAGTTTGGCTCCGATGCCTTTCAGGTCCGGGCACCGCGCGGATTCGCTGGGGCCGATGGAATGACACAAGGCGCATTGTCCCTTGCTGAAAAAGATCTTCTGACCAATAGCCGCCATGTCGGCCGGGCTCTTGATCGTCGCGAGATCGATCTTTTCCTCCGCTGGCGGCAGCGAGGCCATTTGGGGCACGGCCAGCGCAATCAAGGAGAACAGACCGAGCACGATCATGACGAAACCGATCACCCTGACGAATCGTGCCGAGATAAACAGCAGGATGGCAATCCCCGTCCCGACGACGGAAAGGCCGATCAACTGAAGAAGTGCGACTTCACTCATAGATCCGATTCCCTTCCCACGCGGGGCGTGGCAGGCGTAGCCGTTCCCATCGTATCTCGCATCGGAGCACCGCCTGCCATGGCGGGAAGGGCCCCCGGCGCCAACTTCCCTTTCGGTTCGTCATGGCCGCCCTTCGCCTTGGCCTTGTCCCCCATCGTGGCCACCCAGAAGATGAACGACACTAAGAGACAGAACAGGAAGGTGTTCAGCGCCATGAATGCCGCGGCATACCCGAGCGCCGGGGAATAGGCATACTGGGAGGAATCCCGCATGACGCCATAGACGTGCCAATGCACGCGTGAGGATGATCGTGCATAGCCCATCAAGGTCATGAGAAGAATGACCATGATGGCGTTCAACACCAACGCATACCCGGCCCGGGGCGGCATCTTACCCCATACCATCTCCGTGGTGGTCCTCGCGCTCTTGAGCAAGAGGGCCGTGAGGGGTGTAATCGTCAACATGACGAAGATGACGATCCCCACCTGAGAAGTCGAGAAGTAGTTGATCCGGACGATGGCCGGGACGAAATATCCCCACACACCCAACACAATGACGGCAATGCCGGCCAGCACCAAGACCGCGCCCATGACCGCCTTGGCCGCCTTGGCCCAGCCAGCCGTGTCTTCTTTCCCCGCCCGCCAGTACATGATAAAGCTCATGAATGTGACGAGAATCATGAGATTCGATACGGTCATTTTGGCGGACATCACCCCGAAAACCCCGAGGAGGGGGTGGTGCGTCCCTCCCATCTTACGGGCTTCTTCCAGGCTGGCTACGAGGGAATGCGGAGTCATCCAGACGCCCAAGCAGAGCAACAGAATGATCAGCATGGCCAGAATCGGCTTCCGATATTGCATTTCCGAGCCGGGGATGCGGTGCGTGATCCCCAACCAGAAATAGTAGTTCGACCCCAAAAACAACACGCCGATGAGCATCGCTTGCAAAATGAACAACCACGACAGGAACCCGCCCATCAGCGTGATCCCCATTTGTTGGTTGTATTGATAGATTTCCCTCATGAGCCAGTAGCCGGCAAAGGGGAGCGGCAGGAGCCCGAACACTCCTATGAAATTCCCCACATAACCCATCCAATCGTAGTGGAGCCGCTCCTCCGCGGTCTTCGCCGAGAGATAGCGGATACCGGCGTAGGCGCCGCACATGTAGCCGCCCAGCACCACGTTGGCGATCAACCGGTGGATGTTGACCGGCCACCAGGTTGGATTCCACGTGGCGGCCCAGGCTCGGGCGATATCCGAGCCTTCCGCGATCACGACTGGACTCGCCTGGAAGGTGGCCCAGGAGTTCGGCACGACCATGATGAAGAATGCGAACACGTTCAGGAGGAAGCCCAGAAAGACGTGGAAGGTCTTCGCCCCACCCTCGGACATGGCATCCCAGCCATACCAGTAGAGATACAGCGTCACGGTCTCGAGGAGGAAGAGGAGGCAATAGACGATAAACGAGGGAAAGAAGATGTCCGTCAGGTACATCATGAGCTTGGGGTAAAAGGCAAGCAGCATGAAGAGGAGAATCCCACCGAAGAGCGCCGTGGTCGCATACGACGACGTCAGCAATTTGGTGAATTCCTTGGCAAGCTTGTCGTAACGCTTGTCGCCCCCCTTCCAGCCCACGACTTCACAGACCCACGCAAAAATGGGCACACCGAGGACGAACCCGGCCAAAAGCAGGTGAAGCTGCGCGATAATCCAAACGATATTACGGCTCCCGATTCCTGGGATGTCGCGATAGGCGGTCTGGGTAGAGGCTGATCCCGCCTCCTCCGCGAAGGAGAGCAGGGGGAAAATCAGATACGCGGCCATGAGCACTGCCGAAACTCCGAGCAGCCTCCGCATGCCGACCCCGCGAAGGGTCCGTGCAAGTTTATCGAGGTATGGAATCATAGCTGCTCTCCTTGTTACGCGAAGTCCTTACGGCTTGCCCTTCTTGGCTTCGCCCGCCGGCGAGGTCGGTTTGGCGGAAGAAGCCTTTCCGGATTTCTTCTTTTCCGCTTCCAGCTCTGCCTGTCGGGCTTCGAGCGCCGTGATTTGCGCATCGACCTGTGCCAACAGCTTATCGGTTTTCGAGAGCGTTTCAACCGGCTTGAAGGGAGCCTGCACCTTCGCCTCTGGCTGCGGGTAATCCTGATGGGGGTGCGGGGTCGTCACCGGGATCGTCCCCCAGAAGAGAAACGTCAACACGACACCGACACCGGTAAGGGCACCCAGCATGAGACCTTGATCGGCTGGGACACGCATGAGATCCAATCGGGTAATGAGATCTTGATACGTGGCGTGTGCCGGGGTCGACCGAGCAACCTGGCGCAAGACAACCCGCCCGATCATGGTCAGCCAAATCATCAACAGCGCGAGGAGCACGACGGTTGCAACGCTTCCCCAGGCGGTGAGCTCGATGCCGATTCGCTCGGCCACCGGGATGCCCTTCATCAACTCGGTGTCCATGATGCTCTGCGCCACCGACTTGGCGACCTCGGTCACCGCGCTTTGGATGTAGTAAATGGCCGGCAGAGAGATGGCGTTGATGACCGTTATTTGCCACCAAAGGGTCACGCCGAGACCGTCCGGCGGAATGACGCGGAACTTCTCCAGAAAAATGGTCCGCGACACCACGCCGATCGCCCACATGTCGACAGGGATCGACAGCAGAAGCAGCAAACCGATCCCCGGCATTTCCCATGGGTGAAGCCCCATGGCGAGAAAGAGGAGACAGAAGGCCAACTTGATCGGGGCGCCGGTCCAAAAGCTGTACCAAGCGACGGCCAGTCCGGTTTTCAGAGGTGACATGGATTCGGATTCGGATTCGGATTCGGTTTCGTTCATCGGGATACTGCCGCCACGAAGCGTGGAGTTCGCATTAGTCCAAGAACTCGCGATTGATAATCGCCGAAACGGTGAAGATCAGAATCGTCGTCATGACGACGATCCATCCGATCAGTGACACGGGACGCTTGAAGATGTTTCGCTCCGGGCTGGTGTCGATGAAGGGGAGCGCCGCCAGGAGCAGCATGAACAGCCCCGGCAATCCAACGGCGCCAAGGAACTGTCCGAACTCGCCCGAAAAGATCTTGAGACGCAACATCTGGAAGAGGAACAAGAAATACCATTCCGGTTCCGGATGATACTCGCCCGGATCGGGAGTCGCTTCCTCAAGGAGCACCACCGGCTCCCAGAAGGCCAAGGACGCCGTCGTAAAAAACACGGCGATCATGGCCACGATGTCTTTCCAGACCTGCCTGGGGAAAAAGTAGTCGGCCTTTGCGAGCAACTCCTGAGGGCTGCCACGGAAGGGGCCGGCCGGCCCCGCCTTTCTAAACAGGAAAATATGCAAGCCGGCCAGTCCCATCAAGGCCGCGGGCAGAATCATCACGTGGATGACAAAGAATCGGCTCAATGTCATCTGGCCGGGAGTGGGGCCACCCTTCAGGAAGCGAGCCATGAAGTCGCCGATGACCGGCGTTTTGTCCATGATTTCCACACCGACCGTCGTCGCCCAATAGGCGCGCTGGTCCCACGGCAGGAGATAGCCCGTGAACCCAAACGTCATCACGAGGCCGAAGAGGGCAAGGCCGACGAGCCAGATCAACTCTCGTGGCTTTTTATACGCGCCCCAGAGGAATACCTGGGACATGTGCGCGAAAACGCAGACCACCATCGCGCTCGACCCCCAAAAGTGATAACTCAGCAGGAACCAACCGTAATCCACTTCGTGAAGGATGTATTGGGTGCTGGCATAGGCGTGATCTGCGCTGGGAACGTAATAAAACATCAACAGGATGCCCGTCACCGCCTGCATGATGAAAATGAATAGCAGCACCGAGCCGAACACGTAGGCCCAACGCGAGCCCCCTGGGATGGGCTCGTTGAGCATTTTGGCCTGCAGCTTGTGCAGTCCGACTCGCTCGTCGATGAACTGAATGACTTTCTCTACCGAGGACGGCTGTGGCGTGGTTGTTGGAGCGCTCATTAGATAATTCGCGTCTGGCTTTTGGTGCCGGCCTTGAATTCCATGTCGATCACTTTGATTTCTCCGCTGGGAGTCACTTGAATCGGAAGGGGATCCAGCGGCCTTGGCGCCGGTCCGTCGAGGACATTCCCCGCCGCATCATAAATACTGAGATGACAGGGGCAGAGGAACACCTCGCCCAACACCTTGTGTTTACGCCACTTGTATCCGCATCCCAAGTGAGGGCACTTGCCGGAAAACGCGACGTACGGGGTGTCCTTCTTGTTCGTCCAGATATGCCGGCCGGAGGCATCCCGGAATTCCATGTCCCTCCCCTTGTACACGTCTTCCAAGACCTTCGGGGTGGCCTTGAGGACCCACACGTTTTTGTCGATCTCCTGCTCCGGCATGAAGGCCTCTTTGACCTTCCGCTTGAACTTGAACTGCACCCCCGTGTCTTCTTGCTTGATTTTGTTGGCGTTGCCCACGCTCAACCAGGTATTGTCCAACGGCTGGTACATGGGTTTCATCAGGTAGCGCACCACCGGCCAGGCGAGTGGAAGCCCGATGAACAATCCTATGACGTGGGTAAACTTCGCGAAGAAGTTCCGACGAGGCACGCTGCGTTCAAGTTCGGGCAGCGGGACCAGCACCTCCCCCGCCTCCACATGAAGATGATCTTCAAGATGCGCAATTTCCACGTCGTGAATACTGACATACCGATCCCGCGCGAAGGCGGGGAGGGCCTCGACCTCCGTGGAGGAGACGCGAAGCTGGACAAGATCGTCCGACACCACCTGGACCTGGCCGTACGGCACCTGGCGTTCAGGGCTGCCGGCCCCGTCGAGCGAGACGACGACGTGGCTGATCTCATGCGACAGGGGATCCATGATGATCCGAGTGACCTCACCGAGATCGCGGTCCGACGCACGCACTCTGGATCTGAGTTTTGGCTGATGCATCGTTACTTCTTCTTGATCGGCTTGGGCGTGTTGACGGACGTATTCTTCATTGTCGCCAGCCACGCGGCCAGCACTTCCACGTCCTGGTCTTCCATCAGTTCCTTATATTTGTCCGGCATCTTCTTCTTTTCCCACTCTTTCTCGAATCCCTCGGCCATATAGCTCTGTGGATCGAGAATCTTTTCCTTGATTTCGGCCGCGGTCATCAACGAGCCGATATTATCGAGTTCCGGACCGCGCTTCTTCCCGCCTTCACCCTTGAGCTTGTGGCAGTTGTAGCACTCCTGCAGTTGCCACTGCTCGAACCCCAGTCGTTCCAGGTCCGCCCCCGTGGCCGTGGCCCCGCCGGCGGCGGGCCCCGGCGTCGCGGATTCCGTACCTGTCGCGGGTAGGCCCTCTAGAATCACATCTTTCCCGAGGTTCTTCAGACGCGCCTGCAGTGCCGCCGCTTTTTCATCCAAGGCCTTGGCCCGCGCAATCAAATCTTCCGTCTTCCCCTGTTCCGTGAGTTTTCGCTTCGGAGCCAGAATCTTGTCGATTTTTCCCTTTTCATCCTCAGGGTCGTACTGAGGCAACAATGAGGCGCCGCCGATGTAGAACACCGAAAGGACGAGATAGAACGCGACCAGGGCAATCACGGCCTTCGCGCCAGTCACTGGCTTCAACGGCGGGGCGTCGAGCAGCATGAAGACCAACATCCCCAGCATCGCGTACCCGAAGAACATGAATTGGAAGATCGAGGGAAAGCCCAAGACCTTCGCCAGAACGAACAGGACGACGCCCACCACGACGCCGCCGATGAGCTTTCGTATCACGTCAACTCTCCTTCTCTCCGAGCCTGCCCAAATACCATGCTCGCCAGCCTATTTGGCCCCCGCAGGAACGGCTTTGGCCTCATGCGCATGCCCTTTGGGGTCGGTCGCGCGCAGCGTCACAAGAATGGCAAAGCTCACCACTGCGTAGAAGACCAACGTGATCCCGGTGATCCACCAGGCTGAATAGGCCAGGGTGGGCGTAAAGGACTCCGGAGTGAAGTCCGGGACCAAGTTGTACACATGAAAATACTTCCTCAGCAACGACCGCACCGCTCCCATGAGACCCATGGTCCAAATCGCGCTGAAGGCGAGGAAGATGAGGACGAACTGGGACGCGAAATCGATCTTGCCCCATATGATCGTTCCCTGACGGATGGCCCGGTTGTACATGATGTAGTTGAGGACCATAACGAAGACGAGCGTGAACGCGGCCGCGTTTTTCGCGGGCATTAACGCGAGGAAATTCCATTCCGACGGCAGTTCCAATTCTTCCACCAACTTTGCGCCGGTCGGCACAAAGCCGTGCGGAGTCATCCAAATAGCGTTCCCGACCACGATCATCAGAAAGCCGACCTGAATAAATGTCCGCGAGGAAACGGTCACCCGCAGGAACCTGCTGATAATCGGCGGAAGAAGGACCAATGGCGCCAGGAACAGCAGCGATGTAGGGTCGGGAGCGGGGTAGACGGTCCAGGCCCACGTCATTACGAACGGCGTCGCCACCATGGCCAGGAGCGTGAACAAGGACATCCGGACGCGCTCCACGCCTTCGATCCGCTTCATGCTGAGCCAGATGTAATAATTACTGGCAAGAAAGATTAATCCCACCATGGCTCCCTGCATCTCGAAGAACATCGAGAGCTGGTCGGCCATCATGTACGGACAAATCGACGCGTCGTAGTCGCAGAGCTCGTAGGCGAGCAAATAGCCCATGAACGGCAGAAAGAGCAGCGCCCCGACGCCGATCAGATTCCCGACAAATCCCATCCAGTCGTAGTAGGCCTGATCTTCTTCCTTCTTCGAACCAAGGAATTGGTAGGCCGCAATGAGCCCGGCGATGAATCCGCCGAACGTCACGTTTCCGACGAGGCGATGCAGGTTCATGGGCATCCAACTATAGTTGAACACCTTGTCCCACAGGGAGGCGGTCTGGATGAACTCGATGATCGACGCCCCCTCCGCCTTGGCCGGCGTATTCATGAAGGAGGTCGGACCATCGATGACGAACAGCGTGATCGTCCCGATGAGGTTGAGGAGCACGCCCAAGGCAATGTGCCGGGCCTTTTTCTCCCCCTTCATCGCATCCCATGTGTAGAAATAGAGATAGAGGACGATCGTCTCTCCGATGAAGAGCAGTGGATAAATCACCGCGAAGATCAGGAAGAAGTGATTGATCAACCACGTGGTAAACTGCGGATAAGTGGCCAACAAGACAAAGATGAAGAGACCGCCGGTCAGCGCCGTCATGCTGTACAGAATGACCGTGACCTTGGTGACCTCCTTGGCCAAACGATCATACCGAGGATCTTGCTTGCGATACCCCAGCCACTCCGAGATGACCACGAAAATGGGTGCCCCGAGGATGAATGCTGCGAACAGGATATGCAGTTGGGCAACGATCCATACTGCCGTGCGGTTCCCTGTGTAGGGGAACTCTACTGCTGGCGCATTCGGCACCTGGGCATAGCCCACGGACCCATATACCGCTAGCAAACCGAGGAGAAGGACCAGAGTTCGCCGCCAGCTTGTCATCATGTCTCGTCGCCCCTTTACCGCAGTTTGGTGAGAGGTTACTTGCCGTCAGCAGGCGCCGTCGCCCCTCCGGTTGGCCTCGCTTTGTCCCCGGCCGGCGTCGCCGTTTCCCCAGCCGCCGCCTTCCCCACGTCCTTCGCGTCCACCCAGGCGTTCTTCGTGGCATCCCAGCCCTTTCCGGACAGCCCGAACGAGGCTTCAAACGCCAGCACCTTCCAGCGATCCTCCTCGGAGAGCTTGCTCTTCCAAGCCTTCATCTTGGTATTGGGAACCCCTTCGGAAATGCGCCAAAACCAGACGGAATCCGAATACATCTTCATGCGCTCGGCGTTGCGGAAGTCTCGCGCACCGGCCTTAACCGGCTTGCCGTCCTTTCCATGGCAACTTGAGCAGTTCACGTCCGGGTTCTTGGCTCCAATATAGATTTCCTTACCCTCTGCCGCGATCTTGGGATCCGCCCACCATCCCTCAGGCATGTGCTTGTCGGCATATTCCGGTGGGGCCGGAGGGGGCGGCACGATCGGTCCCTCGCCGCCCTCTCCGCCGCATGCAGCGAGCGCCAGCCCCAACCCCGCCACTCCGGTCAACACGACTGTCCGCGTCCACCCCTGAATCATCGTCGCCACGTCTCTGCTCCTTTCTCCGTACATCCGACCAGCTCATCTGCCATACGGGCAGAGCCGGCTGTCACGATTTTCGTAAACAAAAAAACGCTTCCACTTGACCGCCACCTTGCGTCAAGCAAAAGCGCTACGCTCTGAGGAACCGGTCGAGGGTCACGCCGATACCTGTCCTCACCTTGCTCCTTGGACCGATCCGGCGAGGCATCTCGGACGACCCACGGACCAGCAACACTTGTTTCCGCCGTTACTTCCGTTGCTTTCTTTGCCCCCTACTACGCTCCGATCGCCGCCGTTGCCTCATGACTCGACCCGCAACGATGGCGACCACCCCCGCTCCTCCGGCAGCCAACGCGTAGTACACCCACAGAGGCACTTCGTCGGGCGCCGCCTGTTGACACCCCGTTCCGAAATCGACTCGTGCTTTCCGCTCACTTTCAAGGTCGTTCGGATCGAACTGAACCTTGATACGCTGCTCTTCTCGTCGGGCCGTAACGAGTACGGGGTCACCGAGGTTGTCGTTGTGCAGATGAAGCGTAGCCTTGTAATACCCACGCTCGTCGGTTTCAACGGTCTGACCGACATTCACCCGAGTGTTCTTGACAACGACCTCGGCCTTCTCTGCGGCCGTCCCGTCGACCTCGCAAACAAACCCTTCGATCGTGAACCGGTGATCGGCCTCGTGTGTGGCCCACACCACATCCCCCGTCAGGCATGAACCAATCAGCCCGACGACCAACCACCGTCCTGTGATCCAACTCCATTGACCCAGCACTCGGATTCCCATGAGTCACACCCGCGACCCAGATGTGACCAGCGGAGTCCACAAAAGGCGCCGGTTTTTTGAGGGCGTGAGATTTAACACAGGCCCTACCGCTTGTCAACAATCCGGTCGCGCCCGGAAGCCCATTCCATGAGATCCGCGCAACGCTGTTCGCAGGGCGCAGACCGCCGATTAAAGACGGCGCAACGCCACGGGAAGAATCGACGATGCATGTGGGGGGAGAGGAGAAAAGGATGCGGACGAGAGGGCGGGGAACCGACTAGAGATGGCCGCGGGCGCGCGCCTCGTTCGCAACTTGCGCGGCTTCGGCTGCCCGCTGCGATTCCTTCTTGGCGACCCACACGTCCCAGGATTTTCCGGACGCCGTGTCTTCACCGGAAAACACCAACTCGCGAATGTCTCGATAGTCGACCTGCCGCGGCGAGGCTTCCCCCTCGACGAGGATTTCCAGATAGGCGTGCCCTCCGGTGGTGCCTCGATTGAAGATATACCCGGTGATCGCTGCCCCGGTGCCCAACCGGAGAGTCACATCACCACGATAATCGAAGGCCTGCTCCACCGCTTCCGCGAGCTCCGCGGAAGTCTGCGGCCGGAACAGACGTCCCTGAAGCGAGGCCCCCTCAGACTCGTGATGTTTGGTGTCCGTCATAACGAGGAGAGATGGTCGGAGCCGGAGGCTCGGACGACGTGCGATTAGGCAGGAGGACGGCCCGAACCGTCCGAGCGAACCCAGCCAGGGACCCAAAGGTATCGTTGACCGCGGAGGCCTCGTACCCGCAGTGCACCATACAGTCAGCGCACTTCTCATGTCGCCCGGTTCCGTACAGGTCCCAATCCGTCTGTTCCATCAACTCACGGAAGGTGCGCGCATAGCCATCTTGCAACAGGTAGCACGGACGCTGCCAGCCAAACACGTTGTACGTGGGATTCCCCCACGGCGTACACTGGTAATCGATGCGCCCCATCAGAAACTCCAGGAACATCGGGGATTGATTGAACCGCCACTTGCGCTTGCGATCGCGCAAAATCTCCGCGAACAGCTCCCGCGTCCGTTGCCGCTTGAGAAAATGGTGCTGGTCCGGAGCCTTTTGGTAACTATAGCCGGGGGACAGCATCATACCCTCGACCCCCAACGTCATCATTTCATCAAAGAAGGCCCGGACACGGTCGGGTCGTGCATCGTCGAACAGCGTGGTGTTGGAGGTCACGCGGTGTCCCCGCTTCAACGCCGCTCGAATCGCCCGAACGGCCACATCGTAGACCCCATCGCGGCACACGGCATGATCGTGCTCTTCCTTAAGGCCATCCATATGGATGCTGAAGGTCAAATACTGACTCGGCGTGTACTCGTCCAACTTGCGCTCGAGCAAGAGCGCGTTCGTACAGAGGTACACGTATTTTTTTCTGGCCACCAGCCCCCGGACGATTTCCGGCATTTCCGGATGAATCAGCGGCTCACCACCGGGAATGCTCACCATGGGCGCTCCGCACTCATCCGCGGCCGCCCAGCATTGTTCGGGCGTCAGCCGACGATCAAGGACGTGATCGGGATATTGAATCTTGCCGCAGCCGGCGCAGGCGAGGTTGCAGCGAAACAGGGGCTCCAGCATCAACACCAGGGGATATCGCCGCACCCCCTTCACACGTTGCGTCAGTACATACTTGGCGACGGTATAGGCCTGGGAAACTGGGACTGCCATCCCTTGATACTCCTTATGCGATCTGGAAGGAATCGGCTGTGAAAACAGCCGCAATGAAGTGCGTAACCATCGCCATAGTAGCACCCCGATACGAAAGCCGTCAATTTACAGGAGCACGGGCGCGCTCATGCGATGGGTCAGCCTCTCGGTTGGACCTCGGGTCTGGCTTGCCCCACCAACACATCATGACTCCTCGCTCCGGACCGACTGCCCATCCTACCGCTCGGCCCCAGAGGGAACTCCGCCCCTCATTCGTCTGCGCCTTCATCGGAAACGCCGCCTCACCGTTCTCGAGCCAAGCGGAACGTTGTTCTTCTGGTGATTGCTTCTATCGGCAACCCTTCCGGAGGGCTCCCCTTCGGACCATCACTCACTCTCGAACAGGCCTGCACGTCTGCGGTTCGTGCCGTATCTCAGACGATTTGGCCAGGCCTCCCGGTAGGGTGAAGATCCAAGGCTTTCGTATAAACAACTCGACATTTCCGTACGTGTGAGTCCGAAATCGGCCGTCTCTCGCCAACTCATCTTGTGCATAACTTTTCAGCGCCACCGCTCCGCTTGCGATTTTGGCAATGATCCGCTCGGAGCGGTCCTCTGTTCCCATTCATCCTGCCAAACTGGGCAACCTCACCCAAAAAGCAAAATCAACCCCCAAGATATAGTGTCTCGGCACGCGGCGTTCGCAATGCCCAATAAATGGGCAAATTGCTCAGCTCCGCGTGCGCCGCGCGAGATCCTGCTAGAAGGAGAATTTATGCACATCCTTATCCACAGACTTTGGGGACACTTGGGTGTACAGATCTGGACATGCCTCGGAGGCATCATCCCGTGAACAAGGCCACGCCACTTGCCATGGCGAAGGACATGCCCCCTGTCGCTTCAGACGCAGGGTATGAAGGCAAGGGAAACTGGAGCTGCGCTTGTGGTTGGCAGAGGACAGAACCGTGGTAGAATATCAATGACGGGATGAGGAGGATGCCATGACACTGGGGCTTCTCTCACATCATAACCTCCGAGGAGTCTTTCTCCTCCTTGTGTGTTTCCTCATGTTGGCAACGCTGTGTGGCTTCGCAGCATTAAGCACCGTCATGCGCCCTGCCAAGTGGGTGGACCGCACGCGATAACATTGTCGTGTGACCGCACTCGTCCCGCCCTCCGACGGCGGAGCATTTGTGGGCTTCGTCCGGCATCCGTCTCCTATCGTCAATCTCGGCCCGGACCAACCGATCCTAGTTTCATTCCGATAACCCCTCCAGTTCCACCCCGGCACACACGGACAGAGGTGTGTGCTGGGCGGACGAAACGTGCGCGACTCCCCGACTCTAACCGCTCCAGAGCTACGAGCGACTCGCGGCCCCTACCCGCACCATCGGCGATGGAGCCGGGATAGGCGCCGAAGGATCAGAGAACGGAAGGCTGCTCGGACGATGATTGACAGTATCGTGCCTGGCAGGATGGTTGTGTCACGGCAGAGACGACCAACCGAATCAACCGCAGGGGGAATGAGCGACGCCAGCCCGGGAAGGATGGTTTTGAGTAGAGACCCGTATCGGCAATTCTGTTTGGAGGCGCCGAGCGGGTTCGAACCGCTGAGTCGCAGTTTTGCAGACTGCTCCCTTAGCCACTTGGGTACGGCGCCTCTGCACAGCATAGGGGTGGGTATTATAGCCGGCACAGGAGGGCAACTCAACCGAATCCGGCCGAGTTGGAGAGAACTATTATCGCGAGGGTAGCACCGGAATTTCTCTGCGCAGCGTCGAAGCGGGATCCGCATTGGTCCAGCCAGCGGCAGATGATACTTCTTGCCGGCTATCACCGACCGCGGAATGGGAGTCCCCCCCCTCGGCTTCTTTTTCCTTGGCCATGATTTCGACTTCCGTAATCAGCGTATCCATCAGATCCGCCATCGGGACCTTTCGGACGAGTTTCCCCTTCTTGAAGAGGATCCCAACCCCTTCTCCTCCCGCAATACCGATGTCGGCTTCCTTCCCTTCACCGATTCCGTTCACGACACAGCCAAGCACGGACACGTTCAGCGGGGTGGTGATGTGACCCAGCTTTTTTTCCAGCTCATTCGCCATCCGGACGACATCGATCTCGACGCGCCCGCAGGTCGGACACGCAATGACGTTGATCCCGCGATGGCGGAGCTCTAGCGACTTAAGAATCTCGAATCCCACCCGGACCTCTTCGACCGGATCAGCCGCCAGTGACACTCGTAACGTATCACCAATTCCATTCATGAGCAGCCATCCCAGCCCGATGGACGACTTGACCGCTCCGGTCAACACGGTCCCGGCCTCGGTGATGCCGATATGAAGGGGGCAATCCGACTGATGGGAAAAGATCCAATACGCATCCACCGCCATGTGCACGTCGGACGCCTTCAGCGAGACCTTCATGTTATGGAACCCAATATCCTCCAAGGCGTGGACGGCGTTGAGAGCGGATTCGGCCAATGCCTCCGCAGTCGGATAGCCGTACTTATCCAGCAAATCCCGCTCCAGCGATCCGCCGTTGACCCCGATACGCAGCGGGATACCCCGATCGTTCACGGCCTTGACGACCTCCGTCACTTTCCACCAGGCGCCGATATTGCCCGGATTGATGCGAACACAATCGACCACCTCCGCGGCCTTCAGCGCGAGCCGATGGTCAAAATGGATGTCGGCGATCACCGGGATGTGGACTTGCGATTTGATTTTGGGCAGGGCCTGGGCCGCTTCCATATCGGGAACGGCCACGCGCACCAGCTCACACCCAGCCTGCTCGAGTTGACGGATTTGTTCGACGGTCGCCTTGATATCGCTGGGATGGGGGATCGTCATGGATTGAACGGAGATGGGGGCATCCCCTCCGATCTTGACGGTCCCGACGGCGATCGGGCGTGTCTTACGTCGCTTAATAAACATGCAGTGCGAGGAGGTGGGGAAACGATCAACTCCCCTGCTCATCTCCTTCGGAGAGATAGGAACGGTGCCCTCTGAGCGTGAACGGCGTCCCGATCCCTGCCGTCCTGCTTCTCGAACCGGTGGAGAGCTGATCCATAAATGCCGCGACGGTTTCGACAATCCCTTCCGTCGTGAGGCCGTATTTCTCGCGCAGGAGATCCTGGGGACCTTGCTCGATGAACCAATCGGGCAACCCGATGAGCTTCGTCGGCACGGCCATGCCCCGCTCGGACAGCGCCTCGAGCACCGCCGAACCAAATCCGCCCATCCGGGCTCCTTCCTCGACGGTGACCACACATTTCACACGACGGGCCACATCGATAATCAGCTCTGCATCAAGGGGCTTCACGAATCGCGCGTTCACGACGGCGGCAGAAATTCCCGCTTCCGCCAGTCGTTCGGCCGCTTTCATCGCCTGCCCAACCGTCACGCCGATCGCAACGATCGCGACATCGGATCCATCACGGAGCAGCTCCCCTTTGCCGATCGGCAGAGCTGAGGGGAACGGGTCCATCGCCACCCCCAGGCAGGTCCCGCGGGGGTACCGCACCGATGCAGGCCCATCGTGGATCAGGGCGGTCTTGATCATGTGCTGGAGCTCGTTTTCATCCTTGGGAGCCATCACCACCATGTTGGGGACATGGCGAAGGAACGCAAAGTCGAATGCTCCATGGTGCGTCGTTCCGTCTTCGGCTACAAGCCCGCCGCGGTCGATACAGAACGTCACCGGAAGGTTTTGTGTCGCGACATCGTGGACGACCTGATCGTAAGACCGCTGCAAGAACGTCGAATACAGGGCCACGACCGGCCTCATGCCATCGACGGCCAGCCCGGCGGCGAACGTGACCGCATGCTGTTCCGCAATGCCGACGTCATACAACCGATCAGGGAAGACCTTCTCAAAGGCGGTCAACCCGGTCCCTTCGCACATCGCCGCCGTGATGGCCACGATCCGCTGATCCTCACGGGCCAACTGCACAAGGGTGTTCACCGCATGCGTGGTATAGCTGGGACGGGGCGACTTCTTCGCCATCTCTCCGGTCTCACGAACAAAAGCCGGGCAGGCATGGAACCACACCGGATTCTTCATCGCCGGTTCGTAGCCCAACCCTTTCTTCGTAATCACGTGGAGAAGAACGGGCCCCTTCATCTTCAGCACATTCTCCAATGTCGGCAGCAAGTGCTCGAAGTTGTGGCCATCGATTGGCCCCACATAGTGGAAGCCCAACTCCTCAAACAAGAGTCCCGGCAGGATAATCCCCTTGGCGAGTTCCTCGGCGCGACGCGCCATCTTCTGCATATCCTGCCCGATGTGCGGAATCGCCCTGAGCAGTTGCCCGGTTTCCTCCCGCATCTTCGTAAAGAATTCTCCAGTAAAGGTGCGGTTCAGATACGCCGAAATCGCCCCGACATTCTTGGAGATGGACATCTGATTGTCGTTCAGAACGACAATAAAATCCCGGTGGGTTCCCCCGGCATGATGGAGCCCCTCCAGAGTCATCCCTGCGGTCATGGCTCCGTCCCCGACGACGCAGAGTACTTTGTACTTGAGTCCTTGCTGATCCCGCGCCTCGACCATTCCGTAAGCGGCGGACACCCCGGTCCCCGCGTGACCGGCGTTGAAGGTGTCGTAGATACTCTCTTCCCGTTTGCAGAACCCGCTCAATCCACCGTATTGTCGCAACGTATGGAATTGCTCGCGTCGCCCCGTCAGAAGCTTGTGGGCATAGGCCTGGTTGCTCGTATCCCATACAATCTTGTCGCTCGGTGTCTCCAGCAGGTAGTGCAGCGCTACTGTGAGCTCTACCACGCCGAGGTTGGAAGCCAAGTGCCCGCCCACGTTCGAGACCGCCGAGATAATTTGCTCTCGAATTTCCTGACAAAGGATCGGGAAATCCTTGGGCGCCATCCGCCGGAGGTCCGCAGGGCTATGGATTGTCTTGAGGAGTGACATCGTGTGTGCTCCTTGTGGATGCAACTTTGGTGACGATTGGAACAGTGCACACTCGGCGAAGATGCACCGAACGGCGTCGTGTGGGTGTGCCTGAAGCTAAGATGATCGTACGCCTCAAAAACCAAAGAAAATTATGGCATGTTGGTGTTGTGGAGTCAAGGATTCCGCCTCTCCGGTGTGGGTATCCCCCGTCGGAACCCAGCCTCACCTTCGATTCAGAAATAGAAGTGCAAGCCGACCCCAATCCACTGGGTCTTTTGGGTGAAGAATTGTCCGTCCGGGAAGGAGCCGGTATAGTGCTCCACCAAAAGTTGAATGGCCCTCCCGTCGAGACGTAAATTCTCAAACTGTACTCCCGCCATGACCGACTGTCCGTAACTCCATCCTGTCCGCTCGTGCAGTTGCATGTCTGCATAGGCGACCGGGCGCAAGCGTCCACTCCAGTAGGTGGTGAGACTGGTCAGCTCAATCCCCCCCTGCACAGTTCCCACCCCAAGACCATCGGGCGACTGTCTCAGCAGCAGCCCGCCGCCGCCATAGATGCGCAGCCATTCCAGGACATCATACGACAGCTTGAAGTCCACGCGATCGTGATTGACCTCGATGCGGGGCGTTTCCGTATTTTGCATGAACTCATCCCCCAGGTGGGAACTCTGGTGTGCCAATCGCACGAGCCCGGATACCTTTCCGCTGCGATACCCGTAAAACAACGCTACCGAAAAATCGGTATTGAGAATATCGTTGGAGCCGGAGGTCGCGCTTAGATCGAAGAGGCTGAAGCTCCCGGCCTGCAAACCGACCTCCCATTGAGAGGATCGAGCGGGGCGGCTCCGATACAGCGCCACCGTGCCGCCCACATTGGCCGCGGCTCCGTTCTTGACCAATCCCGAATCGAGCACTCGGCGGTAGACGAGGGCGAAGTGGGGCCATCTCGGGTCGGCATGCAGAGGTTCGAACAAGAGCCCGCGCGGCAACCACGGAGACGGGATGGATGTCTCGGCAGGCGCTCCGCCCGGAACGGCCATGGGCGCGCTCGGACCATCTTCCCCCTCAACGGTCACCCGCGCCACCCCGGGGATCCCCTCCAGGACCCGGATCAATTCCTGCGTCCGAATCCCGCCGAAATCCTTGGCACGGACGGTCACCACACCGTCCGCCACCTCGACAACGGCCTCCGAGAGTCGATACTCCTGATCCAACAGGGCTCGGGTGTATCCCTCGATGAAGCGGTCGTCCGCCGAATACGCCCCATGCGCCGTCAATAAGATCCCCAACCCAATGCCGAACCACCTCATGGGACCCAACCACCCACGCTCCGACCAAACGCTCGCCACGACTCGCATGCTCCCCCCGGCCTCCTTCCGGCCGACGGCTGTCCTGTCCCCTCACCTTGATCGGCAGGCCGGACGGCCGCGCGCCTGCCCCACGCCGATCAGTAGGGAAAGTCGAGGCCCGCGAAGACGGCTCCGCCTTCGCTGCTGTATCCATAATCGACACGCCCCACTACATTGGGGCGGACGATACCGCGAAATCCGATTCCGGGAGTGACTTCATAGTCCCGATTGATCCGTTTGCTGAAGGAGCTGAATACTTTTCCGGTATCGACGAACGGCGCCACCTCGAAATCGGCGATCACGTTAGAGATCCGCGTGCGGAATACATGAATCCGTTGTTCGATACTGAGCGCAACCAAGTGTTTGTCGATGAAGCGATCGATTCCGTAACCGCGCAAATTGTTTTGTCCTCCCAGGGAACTCTGCTCAAAGAACGGCACCCGATCCCCGAAGGTCATCTGCAGGTTAGCCCGGATCACCATGATCAGATGCTTCGATGGACTCGGGATAAGCTTTTTCAGCTCGATCTCATAGCGTTGGAACAGCGGACTGCCGCTGAGGCGATAGTTTTGATTGATCTCGGCGTACGCCGTAATCTGCGCTCCGTCCGTGGGCGTCACGAGATTGTCGCGGGTATCATAGTGAAAGGTCAGCCGGTTCCCGAATACCGTGCCCCCGTTGATTCCGTCCACAGTCGGGAACCGGTCCACGGTGAAGGGGAGGTCGGTCGCGCCGCGCTGCAAACGGACGTCGCGAATGCGCTGTCCGAACGCCAACTGCGTCACCTCGTTGAAATACACCCCGAATTTCCAATACCCCCGAAACTCCCGGTCCGTATAATTCGTCTGATCCTCCTCGACGGTCTGCTGGCTGATGCCGAAGAAACGGGCGGTCGCGTTCTTGAAGAACGCCCCGCCGACCGAAAAGGCGTATCGACCGTTGCCGAAGGCGGGGTCCGTGTAGGAGAGCTGCAGGCGGCGTTCGATCTTTTCCGTCCACGACCCGATGAAGCGGAATTCCCGCCCTCCGGGATCGTAGCGAAACACGTTCAAGGCCCCTCGCGTCCCGACGATGGAGTTCTGGATCAGCAGCGGGGCCACGATGTACTTGAGATCACCGCCCGGCTCGGTAATCAGGATGGGGACGATCAGCCCTCCGTCGCTGCCGTCGTTCTTTGAAGTGCCCACGGCCGGCACCGGGAACAGGCGCACCTCCGCCCATCCCCGCTCCGGGCAACACACCGTCCCCATCGCCCAGGCCGCCAGGATCAGGGCTACCCACCGACGCACTCCCATCATCGCATTCGCTAACGAGGCGAGGCTGATACGGTCAGTCTATCGGATTTCTTTCGCAGCTGATCCACCAGGTCCTGATAGGACCCGGAGGCAAGAATTTTCTTGAACTGAGACCGATAATTGCTCACCAGCGAGATTTCATCGATCACCATGTCGTAGACCTGCCAGCCGTTCTCGAGCTTGATCAGGCGGTAATCGATCGGTACGTCCGCATTGCCCACCTTGGCTTTGGTCCGGACCTCCGCATATTCCACGTCCCGGACTTTTTCCACCCGCTCGGAAAGGTAGTCCACGGGTTCGCCGGAATAGGCCTCGACGCGATCAGCATAGGTCTTGATCAGGAGATCCCGGAACAACTCCACCACCTCTCTTCGTTCGTCCTCGGAAAGTTTGGGCCACCGTCCCCCCAAGACCCGCTTGGTCAGCTCCTCATAGCTAAACCGCGCACTCACGATCTGCTCCAGCTTCTGCCGCCGTTCGCGGGTTTTCCCCTCCGCTTTCAGGTCCTTGTCCGTCAGAACCATCAGCGCCTTGTCGATGCTGCTTTTCAGGGCATCCGTCGGTCCCATAGCCTTGGCCGACTCCGGCCCGGCCCACACCACCGCCGCCATCCCCAGCGCCATAACGAGCGCCATCCAACGATCCTGCGGCATACTCCGGTATCTCGTTCTTGAATCCATCGCCATCCTCCTCCACCGGTGGATCATGGCCGCCTACTTCTTCGTCTCGACATTGCCGTGCACGAACTGGCTCACGAGCTCTTCCAAGTCGAGCCCCGATTCGGTTTCGCGGATTTTATCGCCCGGTTGCAGGGGCACACCGCCCCCGCCGGGCGACAGCGACAGGAATTTCTCTCCGATGATCCCGCGCGACTTGACGGACGCGATCGTGTCGTCGAACAGTTTCACGTCGTTGTTGACGGCCAGCGTCACCAGTGCTCGATCCTCGACCAATCCGATGCCCTTGATCCTCCCGACCTCCACGCCGGCAATCTCGACGGACGCGCCCGGCTTGAGCCCAGAGGCCGAGTGGAATTCGGCATTGACAAGATAATGCCCGCCTCCGATCAACTCAAGTTTCCCGAGCTTCACCGAGAGATAGGTCAGACTGGCGATACCGACCAAGACGAATAAGCCGACGACGAGTTCCAGCTGTTCTTTCTTCATGCCCTCACCTCTTCTCACTCGCGGCGGCAAGGTGCCGCAAGGGCGGTCCCGCAACGGAAACGAACTCCTGAATGCTCGGATCGCTGGTGCGAAGAAATTCCGCGGTGGGCCCCATGGCCGCGATGCGCCCCTCCTTGATCATGGCCACATAGTCGGAAAACGCGAAGATCTCCGGTATCTCGTGACTGACCATGACCGCCGTAAACCCAAAGGTCCGCTGCATGGCGCACATCAGTTCGTGGATCGCCTTGGCCATCAAGGGATCCAGCCCCGTCGTGGGTTCGTCGAAGAGCATGATCTCGGGCTCCATGACCAGCGCCCTGGCCAGCCCGGCCCGCTTGCGCATTCCACCGCTCAATTCGGCTGGAAACTTGTGCCCCATGTCGTTCAAGCCCACCTGATCCAGCTTCTCGAACACCCGGCGACTCACGTCCGACTCTGGCAGGCGGAGCTTCTCCCGGAGTGGAAAGGCGACGTTGTCGAACACCGTCAGAGAGTCGAACAGCGCCGCCCCCTGGAACAACATGGCAAACCGCTTGCGCACCTCGTTGAGAGCTCTGGACGGCAACCGGGAGATCTCCACGTCCCCGACCCAGACCTCGCCCCGGTCCGGCTGAAACAATCCGATCATGTGCTTGAGCAGCACGCTTTTCCCCTCGCCGCTCCGCCCGATGATCGTCGTCAGCTTTCCCTTCGGAATCTCGAGATCGATCCCCCGAAGCACGGCCTGGTTTCCCAACGTTTTATGGACGTCGACGAGGCGAATCATGGGCACGTGCCTTCGCTACCTTACAACAAAATCGAGGTCAGGAAGTAATCCCACACGAGAATCAGCACGGAGGCTAGCACGACCGCTTCTGTGGTGGCGGTCCCCAATCCTTCGGCGCTCATCTTCGTATAGTACCCCTTGTAGGAACAGACCCAGCTCACGATCAACCCGAAACTGATCGACTTCAGGATGCCACCGTAGACATCCTTCCATTCCACCGCCGATTCGATGGAACTCCAGTACGACCCGGAATTGACGCCGAGGAGGTCGACGCCGACCAGGTGCCCACCCCAGATCCCGACCACATCGAAGATCGCCACCAGCAACGGAACCCCCACCAACCCCGCCACGACCTTGGGAGCGATCAGGTATTGCAGCGGATTGACCGCCATGGTGTCCATGGCATCGATCTGTTCCGTAATGCGCATAATGCCGATCTCTGCGGTCGTGGCGGAGCCGGCACGCGCCGTGACCATGAGCGCTGCCAGGACGGGGCCCAACTCGCGAATCATGCTCAAGGCGACCGCAGAGCCCAGCAGAGCCTCGGAGCCGAACTTCCGCAAGGTGTAGTACCCTTGGAGGGCCAACACCATCCCCGTGAACGCAGCAGTCAGGACCACCACGAAGGAGGACTTGTACCCGACGAAATGCAACTGCTTCACGAATAGTTTGAATCGGAACGGCGGACGGAACAGCCAGGCGAATGTTCCCAGCAGAAAGAGCAGCATGCGGCCCATCTCGGCCAGAAGGTCAAGCGAGACGCGGCCGATCCGCCGGATGATCCCGGTCATGTCGCGGATTCCCGCCGGAGATCCTGGCCTTCGATAAGACGCGACAAGAATGCCCCGAAAAAGCGCGCCAATCCCTCTCCGGCCACACGGCTCTGTCTCCCCAGGCGGACCAGTCCCCCCCAACGGGAGGGACGCGCCATGTACTGGATCAGCCCCTGCAGCCATCCGCTCACACGATGCGCGGGCCTCAGAAAAAGGGTGAAATCCATCAACAGCGACTCGTCGACACAATCGGAAACGCTTCGGACAACCAGGAAAGGCACGCCATAGCGTTGTGCGATTGCCGCCAAGGTGGCACTTTCCATATCGACCCCCACGGCGTCGTAGAGGCAGGCGAGCGCCGCCTTGTCCCCGGCTTGCCATACGACATGATCGGTGGAAATCATCGGCCCGACCGCAACCGCCTCGCCGAGTGCGGCGGCCGCCTCACAGGCGGCTCGGACAAGGGCCGGATGGCAGACCGCACCCGTATCGAGCAGAGAATCGTCGCGCACGCCGGCCACGGCCAGCACGTTCGTCCCCAGGAGCACGGTGCCGATGTCCTGCCTTCCGAGCGCACCGGCAAACCCCGTGGAGATGGCCGCATCCCACTGGGCGTCACGGAGCACGGCCTCGGCCGCACGGCCGGCTCGGCGCGGTCCCACTCCGGTGTGCACCACGTAACACCAGGCGTGCGCGCAGGGGAACATCGCAGCCGGCACCCCGGCCACCCGCGTCCGCTCGACGCGGCGGCCAACTGCCAAGACGGCTTGCATTTCCCAGGAGGTCGCCGCGAAGATCGCGACACGGTTCACGTGAACGGGCGGAGAAACGGCAACGGATGCTTCATAGAGACGGTCGTCGCTCAAAACCGATACCGGCCTGATCTCCGGTTGTATTGCTGTACCTCATCCGCGCGAGACTGCCCGCGAGCTTTGAGATTGCGGTACATGGCCAACGCCCACAAAGGAAAATAGTGGCTGTACCAGTGGTACCGCAAGTAGAACACGCGGGGGAAGCCGGTTCCCGTATGTTGAGTCTCTTCCCAAGCCCCGTCCTTCCCTTGGTGACGGATCAGATAGGTCACCCCGCGAATGACGCTGAACGAATTCACCTCGCCGGCACACATCAAGGCCAGTAGCGCCCACGCGGTCTGCGACGGCGTGCTCTCGCCCCGCCCATGGTGGGCCTCCTCTGCGTACGAGAGGCAGGATTCTCCCCATCCCCCGTCTGGGTTTTGACACCCTTTCAGCCATTCGACGGCCCTGCGCACGTAGGGCTGGGACATATCTTCCCCGATTGCACTCAATCCCGCCAGGACAGACCAGGTACCATAGATGTAGTTGACGCCCCAACGCCCGTACCAACTGCCGTTCGGCTCCTGCTCCCGCTTGAGGAAGCGCAAGGCGGCCGGAACCGCCGGATGCGACATGTCGTACCCGAGCGCGCCCAGCATTTCGAGGCATCGTCCGGTCAGATCGGCCGTACTGGGGTCGAGCAGCGCCCGGTGATCCGCAAAGGGGATGTAATTGAACACCATCCGATTGTTGTCCTTGTCGTACGCTCCCCAGCCTCCGTCCGACCCCTGCATGGCCATCACCCACCGAAGCCCACGCTCCATCGCCACGCGCTGGCGCACTTCGTCACCTGCCGTCGTCTTACAGAGCGCCATCAGGACCACCGCGGAATCGTCAACATCCGGATAGTATTCGTTCTCGAACTGGAAGTACCAGCCACCCGGCTTGGCATGCGGAGACGAAATGTGCCAGTCCCCCACCGTCTTGGTTTGCTTCGACAGCAACCATTGGGCCGCCTTCGTGAGGGACGGATGCTCGGGGGGAAGCCCGGCCTCCACCAGCGCATTCATCAAGAGCGACGTATCCCAAATCGGTGAGTGGCAGGGCTGAAGATGGAGCGTCTCGACCCGCTGTCCATTTTCCAAGGTGGTCCCATAGACCTCGAGTTCCTCGATCTCCTTCAACGCCTTGGCCACCAGAGGATGGGTGGCATCGTGGCCGAGGCAATGCATGGCCACCACGGCATTGGCCATGGCCGGATAAATCGCTCCAAGTCCGCCGCTGCCGGTCATGCGCTCGTACATCCACTTCGCCGCTCGATCGACGCCCATCTGACGCAACCATTCGACCGGACGCTGATCGTACCATTTCAACAGCGCGTCGAACGTGATGAACAGATTGCGCCAGGTCAACAGACGGGCGTCTTTTCGGAACGGGGGCACATGCCGGTAATTGATCTGCCGCTTTGGCTCGAAATAGAGCTCGTCAATGCCCTGCTCGGGCGCGATGCGGCACAGCGGTCGATGCGCGAACACGATGAACAGGGGAATCAGGACGGCTCGCGACCAATAGGAAATCGCGTAGATACTGAAATAGAATCGTGTGGGGAGCAGCATGATTTCCGGCGGCATGCTGGGAATGCCCCGCCAGTCATATTGCCCGAACAACGCCAGGGTAATCTTGGTAAAGACATTGGCCGCGACGACGCCCCCCATGGCGAGGATTCGTTCCTTCGCTTTGAGCATGTACGGCTCGCTTGCCGGCACCCCGACGAGCTTGAGCGCAAAGTAGGCCTTCACTGACGCGCTGATTTCCGACGATCCACCGTGATAGATCGACCATCCTCCGTCCGGCTGTTGCGTCGAACGCAGGTACCGGACCGCCTTCCGTTCCCGCTCCGGATCGGCCACCCCCATGAAACGCCGAAGCATGAGGTATTCGGAGGTGAGCGTCGTATCCGCCTCCAATTCCGCAACCCAAAACCCTTCCCGGGCGTCCTGACGGGAGAGCACCCATGCCTGACTCCGCCGAATCGCATCCTCGATCGCGTCGGGATGGCCGGCGGTCGTCCCAATCGGGCGCCTGACGACGGACTCGCTGGCTGCGCCCACTCGCTCATTTCGGACAATTAAGCGCAGAAGCGGCATCCGTGGGCCATTGGTGGCTGTACGCAGACTCGCCGGCATAGCCCCGAGCAGACTATCGGAGAGCCGCAAGAGAAGACTTTTTAATCTGTCCATACGAAGGCCGAACTCTCCTGGTTTGGAATCCCGGTCCGTGCAGCGCCGACCGGGAACTGGTTGGCGTGGAAAGAAAAAACCACAGAAATCTAAGGGCTTATAACAGAGGAGGTCATGCAAGTCAAGCCAGGCCGTCTTCTCGGACTGGGCATGACCGTGCAGAACTGCGCGGGTCGGCACCACTTTGATCAGGCAGGTTGGAGGTCCGCAATCCGGACGGACACGATCTTCGACACCCCCGGCTCCTCCATCGTGACCCCGAAGAGGGAGTCGGCGATTGCCATGGTCCGCTTGTTGTGGGTGATGACGATGAACTGGGCGGCACCGGACAGCTCACGGAGGACCCCCGTAAACCGGCCGATGTTCTCCTCGTCCAAGGGGGCATCGATTTCGTCCAAGATGCAGAACGGTGTGGGCCTAATGAGAAAGCTGGCGAACAGCAACGCGGTCGCCGTCAGCGCCTTCTCTCCTCCCGACAGCATCGTGATACTCTTGAGCCGCTTGCCTGGAGGCTGGGCAACGATGTCGATGCCCGGCTCCGCTCCCCCCTCCGCCTCCCCGTCGGCTTCCGGGGTCGGTTCCACCATCACGAGTTCCGCCCGCCCCCCGGGGAAGACTTTCTGGAACACGGCCGCAAATTTCTCCTGTAGCTGGGTAAAGGTCTCCTGGAAGAGTTCCTTGGTCGTGCGATTGATCCGCTGAATGATGTCCCGGAGCGATTTGATCGACGTCGTGAGGTCCTGTTCCTGGCTCGTCAAGAACCCATACCGCTCCTCGAGCTCGCGGTGCTCTTCGATCGCGGCGAGATTGACCCCTCCGATGCGCGCGAGGCGATCCCGGATCTTCTGCAGCCGGTCGCGCATCCCGGCGAGCTCCTCGTCACCGAGCAGGCTTCCCGCTTCCGGCGCGTCGTCCGCGCCCTCTCCCCCAGTGCCGCCTTGAAGGGTCACCCCATACGTGCCTGCGAGCGTATTCGTCACGGTTTCCAACTGCGTTTCCACCTGCGCCCGCCGCACTTCCACCTCGAGGCGACGCTCCCGGCTATTCGTCACACGCTGGCGAACCGCGGCCAGTCCGGCATCCAACTCCTCGCTGGACGCCATCCGCTCGGACAACGTCTCCTGCATGGCCACCGTCTTGGCGTGGAGCGAGTCGGCCTGATGGCCCAATTGTTCGCAAACCGCCTCGAAATGTTCGCGGCGCTCTTGACTCTGTTGAGTGGCCTGCACCAGTCCCGCCAAACTCTCCGCGAGGGCGGTCAGTCGACACGCGCATTCGTCCATCTGCGCCTTGAGGCGACCGAGAGTATTCACCGCATGCTCCCGGGAAGAGCGAAGGGCCGCGACCGCCAACTTGGCCCCAGTGGCCTCCTGCTGCACGCCGGCGATCTCCTGTTCGACCCCCTGGACCTGCGCGTGCACCTGCTGCAGGCGCGCCTCATGTTCATCGCGCACGGCGGAAGCGGCCGCCCCGGCCTCGCGACATCGCGCCAACTCCTCGTCCAATTGCCGGCGCTCGGCGGCGAGCTGCTCTTCTTCGGCCGACAACCGGTCAGTCCGACTCGCCAGTTCGGCCAGATTATGTTCGGTTCCTCCATGGTCCTTGGAGAGCGCGAGCACCTTCAATTCCGTCTCACGAAGCCGTGCCTCCAAATCACGCCGGCGCGCCTTGAGGGCTTCGCTTCGACGAAGCAGGGCTTCGCGCGCCGCCCGGCTGGCCTCGATGGCGCTCATCAGCTCTCCCCGTCGCCCGTCGAGGTGCAGGACCTCCCGTCGACGCTGAAGAATACCGGCCGACGCGCCGGCCAGTCCCCCCGTGAGGATCCCCGAGGGGTCGACGACTTCGCCGGCCAATGTGACCAGGGTCGGACCATAGGGGGCCGACCAGGATCCCTGCTCCCAGAGCCGAACCGCGGCGTCCAGGTCCTGAACGAGGACCACCCGATGAAAGAGGCTCCAGAGCGCTTCCTGCGACCCGGCCTGTCCGCGAATCAAATCCACCGCGCGTCCGACGACCCCCGATTGGCCGTCCAGGGCCCCCCACCAGTCATCCGTCGGGGCGGGATCACCGGCGAGCCCCCACCGCGGTCCACACGGCACAAACGCCCCGCGACCCAGATCTCGCTGTTTCAGGAATGCCACGGCTTCGGCCGCTCTGCGAGGATCATCCACGAACCAGGCCCGAACCCGCTCCCCAAGCACAGCCTCCACAGCGCGCTCATATCCTTCCGGAACGATCAACCATTCGGCGATCGCCTCCCGCACCCCCGCGCAGCTTCTCAGTGACGTCTCGTTCTCGTCGCCCTCCCGTCCATACCCCATTTCCTCACGCACAACGGCTTGCAGGGTCCGCCACCGAGACTCCGTCGCGGCCAGCTGTTCCAGGTCTCGCGTCCGACGTTGTTCCATTGCGCTCAACTGGACCATCGTCTGATCCAACTCCGCCACGGTCTGCTCGTAAGCCTCACGCATGGCTCGCAACTGGGATTCCACCTCACCACGGTCACGCGCCAACGCATCCACCTGCATGCGCAGCCGATCCTGTTGCTGACCGAGCTCGATGCGTTCCTTCGAAAGCCGCTCGGCCCTGGTATGGGCTTCTTGCGCCCTCGCCTCTAGCCTCGCCAGCGCCGACGAGTGCTCCGTCTGACAGGCTACGGCCTGCAACAAATCCTGCCGCGCCCGCTGGCCTTGGGCCACGAAGTCGTCCTTCCGCCCCGCCAACTCGCGGAGCCGCTGTTCGACGTGGTCCGACTCGGCGATCTTGTGCTGCAACTCTTCGTCGATGTCCGCCACGCGCCGCTGCAGCTCGTCCGCTTCCGCTCTGGCACGTTCGTGCTCCTCCCTGTAGAGGGTCGAGTCCGCCTGCGCCTTGGCTTTCTGTTGTTCGTACAACAGGCCTTTGTTCCGCTCCACATCGATCTGGGCCAGAGCCTGCGAGCGTTGGTGCTCGGCCACACCGAGCTCCTGCCGGATCGCCTGCAGCGATTCCTGCTGACGCTGAATGTCGAGCTTGACGGCCTGTTGCGCCGCCTCGGCGCGAGCCGCCTCGGCCGCCAGTTCCGCATCCTGCGCATCGAGCACCTGCACCTCGGCTTGGATCGCCTGATATTGCGCGGTCAGGCGCCGATGATCATCGGTCAGCAACTGCACCTCGAGCGTGCGCCCTTCACGCTGCAGGGAGTCATAGGTCCGCGCCTGCTGGGCCTGCCGCTCCAGCCAATTGAGCTGCTTCTTCACTTCCCCGATCACGTCCCTGAGTCGGACCAGATTCTGCTGGGTGGCCTCAAGTTTGCGCAGCGCCTCGGCCTTCTGCTTTTTGTAGCGGACGATCCCGGCGGTTTCTTCGATCAATTCGCGCCGAGCCTGGGGGCTGGCGTTCAGGATCTGGTCGAGTTGCCCCTGAGTAATGACGGTGTGGCCCTTCGTACCCGCTCTCGTTTCCAGCATCACCCCTCGGACATCCTTCAGCCGGCAGAGGGTCTTGTTGATGAGATATTCGCTGTCGCCGTTTCGGAACAACCGCCGTGTGATCATGATTTCCGAGTAATCCTTGAGCGCCTCGGAGAGGTCCCCGATCCCCTGCAGGTCCCCCGGCTGCAGTCCCGCGATCACCAGCGACACCTCCGCCATCCCCATGGGTTTACGCACTTGTGTGCCGTTGAAGATCACATCCTCCATCCGTTCGCTTCGGAGAGTCTTAGTGCTCTGTTCCCCGAGGACCCAGAGGATGGAATCCACGACATTGCTTTTCCCGCTTCCATTGGGGCCCACCACGGCCGTAATCCCACGAGGGAATTCGATTTTGGCCTCGGCGAACGACTTGAAGCCGATCGTCTCCAGTGATTTCAGGAACATAGCCCCCCCTGGCTAGAGATGGGTCTTGAATGGATCGACTACGATGGCAAGGATCTCGTTGAGGATGCGGCCTTGTAGCACAGGGACCCGGCAAAATCAAAGAAAAATACCGGATACGGGGCTCCAGGCTCGCTCGCTCCACCAGATGTAGTGGAAAGGAATGGTATCGAAGCAGGTGGCGAAACAGCGCCCGCTCCGACGTCCTGGGAATGGCCGCTAAGAAGAAAAGGGGAGGAACTTTCCCGGCATGGAACCAGTAGGAGCCGGGACTGGGCCGCCTAGCTCGAGCCACCGCCCAGAGGGTGCGGTGAAGCGCCCGAGCTAACCCATCTCTCCGCGATAGGCCCCGGCCGGTTCAATCGACACCAATTCCTTGGGCAACTGAAACTCGACGTCTTCTTCGATCACGGTCAGGTCGTGCACTTCGGCTGGGCCGTGTCGCTTCAGATAATCGACGACTTCCGTGACCAGGACCTCGGGAGCGGACGCGCCGGCGGCGATGCCGACCGCACGGACGCTGGCGAGCCACTCCAGATCGATGTCCTGCCAAGAATCGATCAAGTACGACGTAATCCCGCAGTCCTCGCCCAACTCCCGAAGCCGATTCGAATTCGAACTGTTGGGCGATCCGATGACCAAGATCAGGTCGACGAGCTTGGACAGCGCCTTCACGGCGTTTTGCCGATTCTGGGTCGCGTAACAGATATCTTCCTGGTGCGGACCCTTGATCCCAGGGAACCGGCGATTCAGTGCCGCCACGATATCCCGGCATTCGTCGACGCTCAAGGTCGTCTGCGTCACATAGGAAAGATGGACGTGATTGCCGACCTCCAACTTCTCCACGTCGTCCACCGAGGAGACCAGATGAAATTTGTCCGGAATCTGACCGAGAGTGCCGATCACTTCCGGGTGACCGGCATGGCCGATGAGGATCAGCTCGTACCCTTGGTTATAATCGCGATTGACTTCGTTGTGTACCTTGATCACCAGCGGGCAGGTTGCATCGATGACCTTGAGATTACGCCGATTCGCTTCCTGCCAGACCGATTTCGCGACCCCATGGGCGCTGAAAATGACGATGGCGCCGTCCGGCACTTCATTGAGTTCCTCCACAAAGACCGCGCCCTTTTGCCGGAGGGAGTTGACGACATGCCGGCTGTGGACGATCTCGTGCCGAACGTAGATCGGAGCGCCGTATTTCTTGAGGGAAAGATCCACGATATCGATGGCACGGTCCACACCCGCGCAGAAACCACGAGGATTCGCGAGGTAAATTTTCATGGGGATCGACTCCGTTAAAGATCTGGGGCTCACGCAACACACCCGCCAGCCTGGCCGCCGACGTCGGTTCACCTTACGCCAGAGCGTGCGGAGAGGTCAACTGAATTGCGGGCATAGAGCGGGCAAGACCGCAGAACGCCGCGCCTTCGGCTCCTCGACATGTCGTTCGCCGCCGATCTTGACAGGACCGGGCCCCCTCCGTACGCTGTGCCCGTCATGGCCTCCCACGCGAACAAGAAGGTCCTGATCGTCGAGGACGAGAAGGACATTCAACAACTGGTCAAACTCTACCTGGACAAGGAAGGGTTCCGGACGTACGTGGCGGGCACCGGCACCGAAGCCCTCCAGCGCATCAAGTCCGATCGACCCGATCTGCTCATCCTCGATCTGATGCTGCCGGAGATCGACGGCATCGAGGTCTGCAAACGAGTCCGTGGCGCCCCGGAGACGGCCACACTCCCCATCATCATGCTGACCGCCAAGGCCGAGGAAGCCGATACGGTGGTGGGACTCGAGCTGGGAGCGGACGACTATGTCACAAAGCCCTTTAGCCCGAAATCGTTGGTGGCACGCGTGAAAGCGCTCTTGCGGCGGGTCGACCGCCAGCAGAAGACGCGCGCGACCTCCTACACTTATGGAGACCTCCATCTTGATCTCGACCGGCATGAGGTCCGCGTCAACACCGAGGAGGTGGCCCTGACGGCCAAGGAATTTGGTCTTCTGGAACACCTGTTGCGGAATGTGGGACGGGTGCTCACCCGAGATACGCTCCTCAACGCCGTATGGGGCTACGAATACTACGGCACGACCCGAACGGTGGATGTCCATGTCCGCCGGCTGAAACAGAAAATCCCCCTGCTCAATGACGCGATCGTCTCGGTAAAGTCCCTGGGATACAAATTAAAGGATGCCGATATCGCGGCATGAACTTGACCCTTCGATGGAAGGTGGCGCTCGGCATCCTCGTCTCGGCCGGCATTGCTCTGGCCTTGGCGGGATGGTTGATCCTCCGGCTCCTATCGAATCCTCCCGCCGAGATCGCGCTGCCCGCCGAGGAACACTTGCGCACCGGCCTGCTGGCTTCGCTCGGGGCGGCATTCCTGCTGGCCGCGGTGTTGAGTCTGTCCATTGCATGGAGACTGACACGCCCTCTCGCCGACATGGCCGTCTTGGCCCGCCAGGTCGCGACCGGTGGTCTCGACCATCGCATTCGCATGACCTCGACGGATGAGGTCGGACAACTTGCCACCGTCCTCAATCAAATCACCGACCAACTGCAGGCCAAAATTCACGAGGTGTCGGAAGACCGCGCCCAACTCCTCGCCATGCTCACGGCGATGGCGGAAGGGGTCATGGTGCTCGACGCGGACGGACGTATTCTTCAAATCAATCCCGCATTGGAACGCATGTTCGACCTGCACGCCCAACCCAGCCGCGGCCGGCATTACACGGAGTTGATCCGCCACCCGCACCTCTCAACGTTAATCGACGAGGTCCTGGCGCGCCGCAGCAGCCGGGACGATGAAATTCACCTTCCCGCCAGCGGTCGAACGCTCAGAGTCGAGGCGTCGGTCGCCGGGGGGCACCACCCGCATGAGGCGTGCGCGGTCCTCGTCTTCCACGACATTACCGACGTGCGACGTCTCGAAACGATTCGGAAGGACTTCGTCGCGAACGTGTCGCACGAATTGCGCACGCCGTTGACCTCGATCCGCGGCTATGTGGAAGCCCTGCAGGACGGCGGGAAGGACGATCCGCAGACGTGTGCGCAGTTTCTGACCATCATCAGTACGCAGAGCGAACGGCTCAATCTGATCCTCGACGATCTCCTATATCTGTCTCGGATCGAGTCCGGTCAGGTGGTCTTCAAGCGAGAGCCGGTCGTCCTCGCCTCGATCATCGAGCGATCGGTATCCATCGTCCGACCCCTCGCAGACAAGAAACATCACCGCCTGGAGACATCTCTGGCCGCGGAGATTCCGCCGGTCCTAGGCGACGAGGACCGGTTGGTGCAGGTGGTCACGAATCTCTTGGACAATGCCGTGAAATACACACCGGACGGAGGGACAATCACGGTCGAGGCCCGCCCCAGAACCGACGTCGGGGAGCCTGGGGCGGCGGTCGAGATCAGTGTCACGGATACCGGAATCGGCATTCCCGAACTCGATCGACCGCGGGTATTCGAACGCTTCTACCGCGTCGACAAGGCCAGATCTCGGGAACTGGGCGGCACCGGGTTGGGGTTAGCCATCGTGAAACATATCGTGGAACAGCATGGCGGCCTGGTCTGGGTCGAAGGACGGATGCCGCGCGGCAGCCGGTTCGTCGTTCGGCTGCCGGTCGCCGGGGCGATCGGCGGATCGTTCGTCACATAAATCGCGCCAGCAGAAGATAGACCCCGCTCGCCAGCAGCGCGGTCCCCGGCAAGGTACAGAGCCAGGCAAAGACAATCCTCGCGGTCACACCCCACCGCACCGCCGATAAGCGCTTGACGGCCCCGACCCCCATGACGGTCGAGGTGATGGTATGCGTCGTGCTCACCGGCAAGCCAAAATGCGCCGTTGCCAGGAGCACGGCGGCGGCGCCCGTTTCGGCGGCGAATCCGTGAACCGGCTCGAGCTTCACGATCCGCATTCCGAGGGTCCGAACAATCCGCCAGCCTCCCGCCGCAGTTCCCAGCCCCATCGCCAGCGCGCACGAGCCGATCACCCAGGCCGGCACGTCGGGCGTGGTAATGACTCCTCCGGACAGAAGGGCGAGGGTGATGATCCCCATCGCCTTTTGCGCGTCGTTCGCCCCGTGACTGAAGGCCATGAAACTGGCCGACACGATCTGGAGCCGGCGAAAAAGCGACGTCGCCCAGCCGCGGGAGGCGCGAAAAAACAGCCAACTGATGAGCACCATCAACGCCAGACCGATCCCGAATCCAAGAAATGGGGAGAGCACCATGGCTTCAAGCACCGAGCGCAGCCCGGATAACTTCACCACCTGCCATCCCCCGTGCACGACCGAGGCCCCAACCAAGCCCCCGATCAAGGCGTGAGACGAACTGGTCGGAAGGCCCAACAGGAGGGTGGCAAGATTCCAGATAATGGCCCCGGCGAGCGCGCTAGCCACGACCCCCTGCGTCACGGCCATGGGTTCGACGAGACCGGCTCCGACGGTCTTTGCGACGGCGGTCGACATATAGGCGCCCAGAATGTTCAACACGCCGGCCCCGGTCACTGCGACGATGGGCGTGACGGCACGGGTTGAGACAACGGTGGCAATGGCGTTGGCGCTGTCATGCCAGCCGTTGGAAAAGTCAAAGAGGAGCGCCAGTGCGACGACGACGAACAGCACACCGGTTAATTCGGGCATGAGCGGCGATCCACGTTCACACAGCGGGAAGGACGGGAGGTCAGTGGTGCTTGAGGACGATGCGCTCTAGGATGTTCGTTACGTCCTCGCAGCGATCGGCCCCGTTTTCGAAGTCCTGGTAAATCTCTTTCCATTTGATGATAACGATCGGATCCGCTTCTTTTTCGAACAGCATCGAGAGCGCGTCCCGCGAAAGCCGGTCCGCCTCGTTTTCCAAGGTGTTGACTTTCAAGCTGCATTCGCCGATGCGCTCATTGTTTTTTCCCAGCAAGTCCACGCCGGCCGCCAGCGCCACGCTAGCCTGATACAAGATGTCGGCCAGACGGACGGCCATGGCGGTGGGCTTCGGCACCTTGTAGATCACGAAACAATCGGCAATTTCCTCGACCACGTCCAAAATGTCGTCGAGCGCGCTCGCCAGGTCGTGGATATCCTCGCGATCGATCGGGGTGATGAACGTCTGGTTGAGCCGCCGTGCGATTTCGTGTGTGATCTCGTCGCCAATATGTTCCACTTCCTTGATCCGCTTGGCCTGCCCGACCGGATCGTGGAAATTCTCCATCATCTCCTTCAGAAGCCGGCTGCCCTCGATGACGTTATGGGCGGCCTTCCGAAAGAGCTCAAAAAAGACTTGGTCGCGTGGCAGTAGACCTAGCATAGGCTGCGCAATCTTCGATTCGGCTCGTGTCCGTCGCCCACCGTCGTCAGGCCCCTCTGAGGACGGTCACGTGTGTCTCATGTTCGGGTTACATCCGTGTTACGCGGCCGACGCATTTGCCGAGCCCGACGGGTCTACCAGCGGATGAGGGCCGTCGCCCAGGTCAGGCCGCCCCCGAAGGCCCCGAGTAATACGAGGTCCCCGTCGCCGATCCGCCGACTTTGCACCGCTTCGTGCAGGGCCATCGGGAGCGAGGCCGACGAGGTGTTGCCGTACCGTTCGATGATGGACGTGGTCTTTTCCGGTGGAAGATCCAGCCGTTCGCGCAGTGCGGCCATAATACGTCCATTCGCCTGGTGGAAGAGACACTGACGAAGATCGGCCACAGACAAGCCGAATTCCTTCATTAAGTCACGGACTGCGGCGGTCACGCGTCGCACCGCCAGCCTGAAAATGGGAGCTCCCTGCAGTCGGATGGTATGTGCGTGGGCGGCCACCGTCCCAGCTGCCGTGGGCTGGCGGGACCCACCGGCCGGCACCTCGATCAACCGGTGATGCGACCCGTCCGCATACAGCCGCACGCCCAGCACCCCTGGTCCGTCGGGGCCCCGGCCGTCTTCCCGGATGAGCAACGCCCCTCCGGCGCCATCGGCAAAGAGCAGCCGACTTGCAGCATCGCGTGGATCCACATATGCCGACTTGACCTCTGATGCGAGCACCAAACAACTGCGATATTGCCCGGAGCGGATCAGGACGTCCGCCATCGACAGTCCATAGAGGAACCCCGAACAGGAGGCGGCAAGATCGAAGGCGGCAACGGACCGGGCTCCGATTGCCCGCTGGACATAGCAAGCGGTGGAGGGAAAGATCGTGTCCGGCGAGGTTGTCGACAGGATGATCGCATCGACGGCGCTCGGGGCCCACCCGGCGGCGGCCAGCACCTGTCGTGCTGCCTCAATAGCCAGGTCCGAGGTGGCTTGGCCTGATTCCACCCAACGACGTTCACGGATGCCCGTCAGTGCAAAGACCTCGTCGGGAGTCGGGTTCCCCTCCCGGCACAACTCGGCGTTCGGCACCACCCTCGAGGGGACGGCCATACCGGTACCAATGATGCGGCTCCTGACCATGGAATCTTCCTTGCGGGGTACGCCTCGGTGGGGGCACGAGGAGAACCTTTAGCGCGGCGGGATTATAGGTGGCCCCCTATAAGGCGTCAACGTAGACATGGTCGGGATGGATCGCTCGTCGGAGGCGATCCCAGCTTCATGCCACCCACTCTCTCCCCGCTCAATATGCCTTTGAAGTTGCACGATTTTGTCGTTTTCTGGTAGCTTTGGCCTATTATGCTTGGAATCCCTCGATTTCGGTTCGCCCTCGCCATTGGACTGGTCGTCCTCTTCTGCATCTCGGGCTGTTCCAGCAAGCCGAAACCCTCGGATTCGGCCGGGACAACACCGAGCCGGACGGACGAGCAAATCTTTCTGGGCGATACGATCGAACGAAACTATGATCCCCACGTTATCATTAAACGCGCGGAAGCGTTTTATGAGCGGGAGGAGTATCCGGAGGCAGTGGTGGAACTCCAGCACTTCCTGGAACTCCATCGATCTCATCGCCTGGCGCCCTATGCCCAGTTCCGCCTCGGTGAGGCCTTCCTCCGGCAAGCGCGAACCATCGACCGCGATCCGGAACCCATTCTACGGGCGGAATCCATCTTTCGGAAGCTCCGCGCCGAGCACCCTGGGAGCCGATACGACGAGCAGGCCATCGCGAGAATTCGCGATTGTCAGGAGTGGTTGGCGAAAACACATCTCTTCGTCGGTCAATTTTATCACCGTCGGGGAGCCTACTTGGCCGCCGCCCACCGATACCAGGCCATTCTGACCGACTATCCGGATATGGAGGTGGCCCCGGAAGCACTGTATCAGCTCGCCAGAACCTACGAGGCACTCGGGGCTGACGACTGGGCCCGTGAACAGTTGACCACTCTGGCCCAACGCTATCCGGATTCCCCGGCCCACGAGGAAGGACGCAAACTCCTGGCCAAACTCGGCGGCCCCATCGCCCCCGCTGAGGTCACTGCCTTCGCGGCGTCGCCTGCAGTGGAGCGCTCGTCATCCGGCCCCCTCTTGACGGCCGCATCGACCCCGCCTTCGGCTCCCGAATATGATTCCCATTCCAGTGTGACAAGCACCAGACTCTCGGAAGGGGCCTCGTCCTTCGTGGCGACTCCGAAGTTCTGCCGGCTCGGAGTGTGGTGCTGATCGTCTCCCCTCCGATTCGACTAGATCCTTACGCTGGCACCTTCGAAGGAAGACCCCTCTCCGGCGCACAGCGCACTTCCCCCCCTCCTGCACCGTGAATCCTCCGATCGAAAGCCAGCAGTAGTCAGGCGGGTTCCAGGTGGCGGAAGAGGAGACTATCCGATCAGGTTACTGGCCGAGATACCACCCGATTCCGTAACGCTCTAGGACACTGGTGATGATGGTCAATGAGTTGGCATAGACCAGCACCCCGACGACGATCAACAGCGCGCCACTCACGGTCGACACCGTGCCCAGATAGCCGCGCACGCCTTTGAAATAGGCCAGAAATCGGTCGACACCAAGTGCCGTCAAGAACAACGGCAACCCAAGTCCCAGCGAATATAATGCCAGCAGCAGGATCCCTTGCGAGAGGGCCTCGGTCGTGCTGGCATACAGCAGAATCGTCCCTAGGACCGGCCCCACGCAAGGCGTCCACCCCGCCGCGAAGGCCACGCCGATCAAGAAGGAACCGAAGTAACCGGCGGGGCGAGTCCGGAAATGCATCCGTCGCTCCATCTTCAGCCAGTTGAAGTTGAGCAGCCCCAGCAGGTAAAGGCCGAACACGATGATGATCACCCCGCCCAGCTTGCGGAGGTGTTCCTGATAGGTGATCAACGCCTGGCCGAGGAAACTGGCCGAGGCGCCGAACGCGATAAACACGGTGGAGAATCCGGCGATGAAGATCAGGGAATTGGCGACGATCGCCCACCGGTATCGAGTGCGGGTGTCTGCGTCGGCCAACTGCTCGACGGACAAGCCGGTGATATAGCTGATGTAGGACGGCACCAGCGGCAGCACGCACGGTGAAACGAACGAGAGCAGGCCCGCACTGAATGCCGCGAAGAAGGAAATCTGTTGCACCGCCTCCGTCACGACTTCCTCTCCTTGACCAAGGTCTGAATGAGCTGTACGGCTTCCGGTGAATGCCAGTCTCGCGCCCCGAAAATCCGGTGCCGAATCACCCCGCGTCGATCAAGCAGGAAGGTCATGGGAAGGGTTCGTGCGCCATACGCCAATCCCACCTGGAAGTCGGCATCATGCAAGATCGGGAACGTGAGTCCGAATTCACGATGGAAAGGCTTCGTTACCGCCGCGCCCTGGGCATCGGTCGAAACAGCCAGAATTTCGAAGTCCCTGCGAGGGAACATCTTATAGAGGGCCTCCATCGTGGGCATCTCCACCCGGCAGGGTCCGCACCAGGTCGCCCAGAAATTGAGCATGACCACGGTCCCCCGGTAGCGATCGAGCGAAACCGTGTCGCCCGACAGATCCTTGAGACGGAAGCCAGGCGCCGCGTCCCCCAATGCCAGGACCGCCCGGATCACATCGGCTTCCCTGGAGGGTGGAGACGGCGGTGAGGAATGGGAATCCACGGCGTCACAGCCGCCGGCAACCAGCGCGATGAGGAGCACCGGTACCGCTCCTGGAGTGACGGCGTTCATACGATGATCGTGCCCCGACGCGATGTGGATGCTGAAGAGATGTCTACGAAGCCGTGGGCTGTCCGGCAGCCTTCGGGCGCACCTTCAGAAGCTGGCCGAGGACCTGTAGATTCTCACTCCTGGTCCAGTCCCGCGGCCCGATGACTTTCTCACGCAGGATTCCCTCCTGGTCGATGATGTAGGTCTCGGGCACGCCCATGAGCTTGTAACGTTTGTCGGTCTGCCCCCAGGAATCCACCAACACCGGAAACGTAAGGTTCATACTCTTGACGAACGGCGGAATATCCTTTTTGGTCGTCACCCGGTCGATACTCACCGCCAAAATGACAAGACCGTCCTTTTCATATGTGCGGAAAAGTTGCTCCATTGAGGGCATCTCCTCCTGGCACGGCTTGCACCATGTCGCCCAGAAATTAAGGAATACGACCTTACCGCGGTAATCGGTCAGTTGAACCGGTTTGTCTGCGAGATCCGGCAGCGAGAAATTGGGGGCGACCTTGCCGACCGTCAGCGGTTCGTACTTCGCGCTTTGCAGCCAGACGAGGCCAAAGACCAGCGCGAAGATCCCCAAGCCGATCAGCAGAATCGTGAGCCGGGAACTCGACGCGGGGGTGGAACCCGACGCGCCCTGGACATCGCGGTCATTCGGCGAGAGCGACACGTGGTGTTCCGGTCTAATGAAGGCCCTACGCGTACGCGTGGAGGCCGGACAGTAGAAAATTCACGCCCCAGAAGCAAAACACGACCATCAGGAACCCGAAGATGGCATAAACGGCCGCCCGATGGCCCTCCCAATCCCGGGTCATTCTCGCATGGATATAAGCCCCGTAAATCAGCCATACGATGAGCGACCAGGTTTCTTTTGGATCCCAACTCCAATAGCCACCCCACGCGTAGTTGGCCCACATCGCGCCGAGAATGATCCCGAATGCCAGCATCGGAAATCCGATCATGATCGCTTTATACCCAAGCTCGTCGATGGTCTCCAAATCTGGAAACGCGGCGTAAAAGCCTCCTGTCTTGCCTTTCCGCTCCGCACGCTCCTTCAGGAGATACATCACGCCCAACCCTCCGGCCATGGCGAAGGCCGCGTAGCTCGTGAGCGTGACCGACACGTGAATGTAAATCCAATAGCTGTTAAGAGCAGGAACGAGCGGCTCGGCCGTCTGATACCGATAGGGGAGCAGAGAGGCTGCGCCCATGGCGATGAATCCGATGCCCACGACAAACGCGCCGATTGCCTTAATGTGGTAGCGCATTTCCAGCAACACGTAGCCAAGAATGATGGCCCACGACACATAGGCCATCGCCTCAAACTGATTGGACCATGGGGCAAACGTTCCGGACAGTTGCATCCGCTCGTAGGCCCGTGTGAACAGCGCCGCGGTGTTGACCGCCCACCCGAACACCGTCACCATCGTGGCCACTTGGCCGAGCTGTCCCGCCCATCCCGGCTCGAATTGGCCCCCATCCTCGACGGGGTATCCCGCCGGCGCCCACTGCATGGAGGGGCGCCTGACGAATAAGTAGGAGACGTACAAGCCCAGGGCCGCCAGATACAGCCAGAACGTCATATCGAACAGGAAGAGCGACTTGAGCATGTGATCCTCCGTCTATCGTTGCGCCGCCCTCGAGACAAGAACTGCTTGTCTCATCGGCGCGAAGCAGGTCAGGCGGACGCCGCCTTGAAATGCTGCACGAATTTCTTGAACTCGCGCTGAAAATCGATCTGATTCTTGTGCGTATTGCCGCCCAAGTGAATCCCAACATCGTTCCCCTGGGGCACGATTTTGATCCATAGCCGCCGGTGATAAATGAACGACGAGAGGGTGATGCCCACCACGATCAGCGTGGATCCAATCCACACGATATTCACCCCCGGGTCCTTCGTGATCTGGAGTCCCGTGAACTTCTTCGGCTGGTACCCGATCAGCTCGAACCTGTATTTGGAGCCCTGAATATCGAAGAGATCAGGGTAATGATAAAACACCCACGGCGTGGCTTCCACCGTCTTGCGTTCGTTGATCATCAATCGAATCGCAGGGTTGGCATGCTCAACCGTCTTCGAGAACACCTTTTTCTCAGCGGAATTAAACGCGAAGTCGGCAACGAAGTCGGTCAAAGTGACGCTGAGATCGAGCTCGTCGACCCGTTGCTCCTTCTGCCACTCCAGGTCCAGGGTCTTCAGTACTTTATCCGTTTCTTTGTCTTTGATGTTGAGCCTCGCGACCTGAATCCGGTCCCAAGCATCACCGTAGCTCGACTGGTAGAACCAGATCCCCTTATAGACCAGCGGATCGTTCACGGTGATGGTCTTCGTGACCTGCGGAGCACCATCGTCGATCACGGTCAAGGTGCTATTGTACGACTTGATCGCTCCATTGTCGTAATAATCGATCCAGAATTTGTCGACTTTGAGATCGAAGTTTCCATTGGGGATGTGGTAGGTCTGTCCCTCCAGGCACACCCCGAACTCCTGAAACCCCCATACACTCCCGATCAACCCACCCAACACGATCACGGTCGCGCTCAAATGCGCCATGTGTGCGCCGACCCTGCCCATGATTCCCTTCGTAGCGTAAAGTGCGACTCCGTTGGGCTCGTTTTTCGCCAATACTCGATAGCCCTTGTCCGCGAGAAACATCACTATCCGCTCGCCGACCTGCTCCTTAGTGGCCGATACCGTGAATTCCGTGGAATGTTTCATGCCGTGGATGAACGGCAGGGAGACATTGACCTTATCCTGCTGCATGGAGCGCCAGACGGCAGGAAACCGCTTGTAGAAACAGGTGAGCGAGTTGACACAGAGGAGCCCGAGTAAACTCGTAAACCACCAGGTGTGGTACACGTCGGTGATGCCCAACCGCACGAACCACCGATAAGCTTCCTCTCCGTACTCCTTGACATACACCTCTGGCCGTTCGTTTTGCTGGATCACCGTCCCAATCGTCGCCGTCATAGCCAGCACGAGAAAGAGAAACATGGCCAGTTTGATCGAGGCAAAAAACTCCACAACCTCCCGAGAAACCTCGTCCCATCCAAGGCTGGGGGAAGTCGTAGGGGTGGGTTGAGCGGCTGGCTGTCCAACTACAACTTCTGGCTTGCCATCCATGTCGTTAGGAATGCTTTCTTGCAGGGGTCAATCCGAGGGCGTTCGTTTCCTGAGCACACATCGTGGCGAGCCAGAGGAAGGATCCGGCGGGGGATTCAAGTACCCCCGCCCTCCCTTCGTCCTGACGAGGAGTGCCTGCAGCACCTCAGCCGAGGCATCTTACAAACCCGCGAAAATTGCTGTCAAGCGACCACCTGGGCTATCCCCTATCGAAGGGAACCTCCTTTGCAATTGACATTAGCAAGCTAGTGGGGTACCACTTGACTTTGTGCGCCCTGTGCGAAGCAAGCTGGCTAGTCTTACGAATCTGGGAACGAGGCAAGAATGCGGAACAACTATCTATTCACGTCCGAATCCGTCACCGAAGGGCATCCCGATAAAATCGCCGATCAGATTTCTGACGGCATTCTCGACGCTATTCTGGCGAAAGACAAGTACGCCCGCGTCGCCTGCGAAACCATTCTGACCACCGGTATCGCGTTCGTCGCGGGGGAAATCTCCACCAAGTCCTACGTCGAAATCCCCGACCTGGTCCGCGAAATCATCAAGGGGGTCGGCTATACGAACGCGACCTGGGGATTCGACTATGAAACCTGCTCGGTCTTGACCTCGATCCATAATCAGTCTTCTGACATCGCCATGGGCGTGGACTCCGGAGGCGCGGGCGATCAAGGGCTCATGTTCGGCTACGCCACCAACGAAACCGCCGAGTTGATGCCGATGCCGATCGTCTTGGCGCACCGCCTCACCAAGCGCCTGGCGGACGTGCGCAAGAAGGGCATCCTCAAATGGGTTCGGCCCGACGGCAAGTCCCAAGTCACCGTTGAATATAAGAACGGTAAACCCTTCCGCATCGATACCATCGTCGTCTCCACGCAACACGACCCCGACATCACCAGCAAGCAGATTGAACGCCAGATCATGGAGCACGTCATCAAACCAGTGATGCCCAAGGCCTACTACGATCCGACGAGTGTCAAGCATCATATCAATCCGACCGGGCGTTTCGTGGTGGGAGGACCGATGGGGGACACCGGGCTTACCGGTCGCAAGATCATCGTCGACACCTACGGCGGACACGGCAGCCACGGCGGAGGGGCCTTCTCCGGGAAGGATCCCACAAAGGTCGACCGTTCCGCGTCATACATGGCCCGCTACATCGCCAAGAATATCGTGTCGGCCGGGTTGGCGGACAAATGCGAAGTACAGCTTGCCTATGCCATCGGAGTGGCGGACCCGGTTTCAATTCTTGTCGACACCAAAGGCTCGGAGAAGGTACAGACCGAGAACCTTGATAAGTTGGTGCGGAAACACTTCCCGATGACGCCAAGCGGCATCATCGAGCATCTGAAGCTCAGGCGCCCGATCTACAAGAAAACCGCTGCGTACGGGCATTTCGGCCGGAACGAACCGGAGTTTACCTGGGAGAAAACCGACAAGGCCAAGATTCTTCGCAAGGAAGCCGGTCTCTAGTTGCCGGCCGGAGCGGCGCGACACACAAGGGGGACGGAGTCCACTCCGTCCCCTTTTTCATGACTACATCACCGGACGCAGAGGAGGACTTGTGGACTACGACGTGAAAGATCTCGGACTGGCCGACCAGGGCAACCTCAAAATCGAATGGGCGGAGCGAACCATGCCGGTATTGCGCCTCATCAAGCAACGCTTCCAGCGGGAAAAGCCGTTGAAGGGCATCCGCATCACCGCCTGTTTGCACGTCACCACGGAAACGGCGAACCTGGCGAGGACGCTCAAGGCCGGCGGCGCCGACGTTCGGTTATGCGCCTCCAACCCCCTGAGCACGCAAGACGACGTCGCCGCTGCGCTCGTCAAGCACGAAGACATCCCGGTTTTCGCCATCAAGGGCGAAGACAACCACACCTACTACCGCCATATCGAATCGGCCATCGGTCACCGCCCTCATGTATCCATGGACGACGGTGCCGACGTCGTGTCTCACCTCCATAGCAAACGGAAGGAACTGCTGAAACACGTCATCGGCGGCACGGAAGAAACCACGACCGGCGTAATCCGCCTACGCAGCATGGCCGCCAAGAAGGTGCTGCGTTTCCCGGTGATCTCCGTCAATGACGCCGATACCAAGCACATGTTCGACAATCGCTACGGGACGGGGCAGAGCACCCTGGACGGAATCATCCGTGCGACCAACCGTCTGGTTTGCGGGTCCACCCTCGTGGTCGCGGGCTACGGTTGGTGCGGACGCGGCATCGCGATGCGCGCCAAGGGCATGGGGGCCGACGTCATTGTCACGGAGGTGGACCCCATGAAAGGCCTTGAGGCCGTGATGGACGGCTATCGCGTGATGCCGATGGAGGACGCCGCGCCGATCGGCGATTTTTTTGTGACCGTCACCGGCAACCTGAAGGTCATCCGTAAAGAACACTTTGCGGCCATGAAGGACGGGGCGATCGTCTGCAATTCTGGCCATTTCAACGTGGAGCTGGACATTCCTTCACTGGAGAAACTCAGCAAGAAAAAGCGCCAGATTCGCCCCGGCGTGGACGAATACACCCTCCGAAGCGGCCGCCGCGTCAGCCTCCTCGGCGAAGGCCGCTTGGTCAATTTGGCAACGGCAGAAGGGCATCCCTCCAGCGTCATGGACATGAGCTTCGCCAATCAGGCCTTGAGTGCCGAATACATCGTGAAGAACCACAAGATGCTCGAGAAGAAGGTGTATCCCGTGCCGGCCGTCATCGACAAGGAGATCGCCCGGCTGAAGCTGGCGGGCATGGGCGTGGCGATCGACAAGCTGACGAAGGAGCAAGAGAAGTATTTGGCCAGCTGGGAGATGGGAACTTGACGGTTCTCCCGTCCCCTGCTTTGTTTCCACACCGCTCCAAGTAAACCACTCTTTCAGCTAGGATGGCGTCAAGAAGCCGGTCTCGTCTCCACCGCCTCGGGAGAAAACTAAAAGGCCGCCCGCTCGGGCGGCCTTTTAGTTTTCTGGAATTTCCTTCCCTCTTGATGAACCTCCTGCTTGGCCGCTGTTCAGGGGATCGACCACGGCCGGAAGGAACCTGGCTGGAGGGGTGGCACGGCCATCGAGCCTGGAGAGCGATGGTCCATCGAGGTCATAGAGACACGGGCCCGCGTGCACGGTTGTGCAAGCCGATCAAGACTCCTTGTCGCGGGCCGGCCAATACCTCCCGCCTTACTGCTTATGGATTGAGCTGCCGCGGTGCTGTGGTAGAGTGACCTGAGGCGCCTAGAGATAATCCACTCCGGAGTCAGCCATGCGATCCACTCACTTCCATACGCGTTCGCTATCGTATTTTGGCCTGTCCGCTGAGCGGGGCTTCCTGCCGGATGATCCAGCTCGGGAACTACCAAGCTGTCCCGCACTGAACCACCTCGGACGTGAGCTGCCCAAACTGCTGGGCGCTCGGAACGTGCGGCGGTTCATCCAGGATCAACGCCAACTGCTTCCTGACTTCCCGACCGACTGGCAAGATCAAGATTATCGGACTGCCATGCGGATTCTCTCCTTTGCCGGCCATGCCTATGTCTGGGAAACACCCGATGAGCCGGCGGCGAGACTGCCGGCCCAGTTGGCGCAACCTTGGTTCGTGGTCGCGAGACATCTAGGGCGCCCGCCGGTGCTCTCTTATGCGTCCTACGCGCTCGACAACTGGCGCCGCCTCGATGGAACCAAACCGATCGAACTCGACAATATCGTCCTCCTGCAAAACTTTCTTGGCGGGCTCGACGAGGAGTGGTTCGTTGTCATCCACATTCAAATCGAACGACAAGCAGGGCGTGGGCTCGAGGGACTGCTTCAAGCGCTCAGCGGCGCGGGTGGAGACCGGGCCGAAGAGGTTTTACAGGGCCTTGAGACTTTGCGGCAATCGCAAGCGGCCATGTGCGACACGTTGCTGCGCATGAAAGACCGTTGCGATCCCTACGTGTATTACACACGCGTGCGGCCTTACATTCACGGCTGGAAAAACAGCCCGGCCCTGCCGGAAGGTTTGGTGTACGAAGGAGTGCCCGAGTACGAAGGGCAGGCCTGCCGGTTCCGCGGGGAAACCGGCGCGCAAAGCTCCATCGTTCCTTGCCTCGACGCCGGTCTGGGAATCCTCCATACCCCCGATCCATTGACCGTGTACCTGCACGAAATGCGCGAGTATATGCCCCCGCAACACCGCGCGTTCTTGGAATCACTTGAACAGGCGGTCGATGATCGAGGCCGCCCCCTCCTTTCCGGGTACGTTCGTGATCGCAAGGGGCCGCATCCCGAGTTGTGGACAGTCTATCGCGCCTGTATCGAGCTGCTCGCGCAGTTTCGGGATATCCACATCGGCTACGCCGACAGTTACATTCACCGCCAGCATCAATCGCACGCCGGCAACCCTACGGCAGTGGGCACGGGCGGCACCCCTTTCATGAGCTACCTCCAGAAGCATTTGGACGAGACGAGACAGGCCATCGCTGCGTAGCATGGCCGCAGAATACCGCGGGGCGCCGGACGGTCGTTGACTCCCCCCTGGAACCCGCGTATCGTTTTGGTTAACAGGGCGATCAAGGACGCCCTCCCACCACACGGCGGCGGGTGAGTCGTCGCGGGGTCAGCTTTCGATCCACCTCGGCGCACGCAACAGGGCAGCGCAAGGGAGACCGCTGGAAACGCCCTATTCGGAAGGAGGACACCCCCGATGTCGGTCATGTGTTCCCTGGCAGCCTGTCGAGCCCAGCAGGGGTTGTGCGGCCATGAGAAGGTCATGTTCACCGTTGCCTTGGTCGCCGCAATCGCCGCTGGAGCCTATGTCCTGATCGGTTAACGGAGCCGACCCGTTACGGTCCCTATCCTTCCCCGGTAGCCGGAGAGGGATGTGGTGTGCACCGAACAGTTTGAGCTGCCCCATTGCATGACATCCGCGCCTCGCCAATATGATGCCTCGTTGGCACAAGCCTTGGTTTTGGACGAACTCCTCGATCTGTCACTGTATCGCGCACTTCAGGGCCTCTTCGCGCACGACGCCGATTTGCATTGGACCGTGAGCGAACTCATCGAGACCGAAACCCGCCTCCTCGCGTTCTGGAGAAAATTCTTCGGCGTGAAGGGGGATACGCTCGACGTCGGCCGCCGAGTGAAGTTGCACGTGATCACGCTGGCCTGCCGCATCTTCGGTGTCACCGCCGCTCACCTAGCCCTCGAGGCGATTGAGGTGTATGGAGTGCGCAAGTACCTCACGCTCTGGAAAAGCTATTGAGGCCAGCCGCTCGGGGAAGCCCTCAAAGGTGTCCTCATGGACGAGTTCAAACGTGAAGACGTGCTCGTCACCAAATTGACCGAGCGGAAAATCAACGCGGAAAAAATTCGCAACATCTTCCTCGGGCTGAACGACGGACTGGTGGAAATTCTCCGCGCCGTCAGCACTTTTTTGGGGCCTTCGGCCACCCCCTCACTGTCCTGGTGGCGGCCTCGACCACGGCCGTCGCCGGCGCCCTCTCGATGGGGGCCGGGGCGTTTCTGGCCCTCAGTTCGGAGCAGGAGATCAGATCCACAGACGCGCTCAAAAGGCAATTTCTCCAGGACGCCCCCGACACCTCCGAGGAGGCGGAACACCCCCTGCCATCGGCGCTGATCGTCGGAGGCAGCTATCTGGTCGGCGCGTTGGTACCGGTGTTGCCGGTCCTGTTCGGCGCCCATGACGCCCGCGCCTCCGTGATCATGGCCGGGGTAGTCATCGTGCTCGTGTCGACCGTGCTGGCGTTTCTGTCGGGCATGAATGTCCGCAGACGCATCCGCCTCAATCTGGTGATCATGGCGGTGGCCGTCCGGTCACCTATGTGATCGGCTTGATCGCGAAAGAACTCTGGGGTGTGTCAGCCTGAGGGGGCGGGAGACAAGACGGGAGCCACCTCCGTCACCGGTTTGAGACCATCGGCAACTCACGCGATTCTTCGGCCTCACTTTGGATGCGCCGGCGTTCCGCACGGGACTTTTCCAAGACATCATGCAGCATCTCGTCGGACAACTGTGTGAACGATGCGGCGGCGTCCTTCAATTCGGCGTGTTCCACCGCCCGTGACAGCACTTCCGCCTTGGTTGCGCCTTTCTTTTGTCCAAGGAACGGCTTGGCAATGAGGTACGCAACGTCCCGAACCGGCATGTACCGCAGGAAGCGCCGCAGCAGTCTCCATGTCTGGAAGGGATACCGAAAGAGCTTATAGAGAAACAGCTTCTTCAATCCCTCCTGGCGCACCCGATTGATCACCTCGCCCGGCAAGCAGGTGGGGTCGATCTCCGAGCACTTGAAATACTTGTACCAATCCGTGCCCTCGTTCACCAGGCCGCGCTTGACGTATTCCTGCCAGAGCGGCGTCCCGCGATACACGCACAGCCGATTAAACCCGAAGGTATCCAGCGGCAGCTTGGAAGCGAATTCGAAGGTCGCACGCATGTCCTCGACGGTCTCGTCCGGATTCCCGACGGTAAAGAAGCCGTGAACGATTTCGATCCCGGCCTTCTTTGCGTTCTCGACGGCGGTTTCGACCTCCTCGAGCGTTTGCTCCTTTTTGAGGCGATCAAGAATTTTTTGACTCCCGCTCTCGATGCCAAACATGACCGTCCGGCAATGCGCTTTGGCCATAGCCGGGAACAGATGTTGCGCAACGGAGTCGACCCGTCCCTCGATCCCCCATTGGATCGTCAGCCCCGCCTCGGTGATCCCTTGGCAAATTGCGTCGATGCGTTTGGGCTGCAACAGAAAATGGTCGTCCACGAAATAGACCGAGCCATATCCGTGCTCCTCGAGATATTTGAGCTCGGCGACGACGTGTTGAGGAGAACGGGCGCGCCACTTGCCTTCGTTGAAGATCGGGATGTCGCAGAACACACACGGCCAGGGGCAGCCACGCGAGGTTTGCATAGTCGTAAACCGCTCCATGGAGAGCACGGCCGGCACGTCCAACGGCATCGACTCCACGAAATCCAACTCGAGACTCTCCCGATCGGGAAACGGCCATTGGTCAAGGTGTCGCTCCATAGCACGATTCGCGTTCTGCACGACCTTGCCGTCCTTCATCCAGGTGACGCCGGCAACCCCCTCCGGATCGGCCAGGTGTTGTAGCAGGTCCAGGATGAGTTGCTCCCCGTCGCCCCGGCAGACAAAATCCACCTCGGGGCACTGCAACTTCACGAGTGGAGCGTTAAGACTCGCAAAGACACCGCCGAACGCCAGCTTGACCGTCGCGTTGGCCGCCCTGATCTGACGGGCAAGAATCTTGGCGTAGGGATAGCTGGTGGTACTCAAGAAGCTCAGACCCACCAAATCCGGCTGACAGCGTTGAATTTCGGCAATGATCAGGTCGTTCGGCGTTTCGGGGTGTGCCTGGTCGAACATCACGCATTCGTGGCCGGCCCGCTTCAACACCGAGGAGAGGGACATGATGCCGATCGGCGGGAACCCCATGACACGGATGCGGCCGTTCTTGGCGCGGGTCTTGGCAGGAAGTGCATAGAACTGGGGATCCCGAACGTGAACGAGAAATACGCGCATTCGGTTTCTCCCAGCTAGAGGTGACCGCCGCCCGCCGTAGCAGTGGTAAAGGCCGATTGCGGGGGAACAGGGCAGTTACCCGAAAGTAGGCCACGACTGAAGTCGTGGGAAAGATGAGGCATTAAGAAATCAGCGTATCACGATAGCGGCGAGAAAGAAAGACGAATCTCCCCGGGTACCCGAGACGGAGCTACCGGCGTGCGGATTAACGCCCGAGGGCCGCTTTCACAGCCACGCCGATCTCGGAGGGATTCTTGACCACTCGAACTCCCGCTCCTTCGAGCACTTTCATTTTTTCCGCTGCGGTCCCTTTGCCCCCCGAGACGATCGCTCCGGCATGTCCCATGCGTCGCCCGGGCGGCGCCGTGATTCCAGCGATGAAACTGATGACGGGTTTCTTCACGTTGCGTTTGATGAACTCCGCGGCCTTCTCCTCCGCATCCCCACCGATCTCGCCGATCATGACGATCGCCTGGGTTTCAGGATCCTTCTCGAACAACGGCAAAATATCGACAAATCCGGTCCCATTGACCGGGTCGCCCCCGATTCCCACACAGGTCGTCTCCCCCAACCCCATGGTGGAGAGCTGATGCACGGCCTCGTAGGTCAGGGTGCCGCTTCGAGAAACCACGCCGACCACTCCTCGCTTGTGAATGAAGCCGGGCATGATACCGATCTTAGCCTCGTCCACGGTGATGACTCCGGGGCAATTCGGGCCGATCAGGCGCACGTCGCGGCCGCGCAGGGCCCGCTTCACCCTCACCATGTCGTTGACCGGAATGCCCTCGGTGATGCAGATGATCAGCTTCACCCCGGCGCCGGCTGCTTCCAAAATCGCATCGGCGCAGAACGGAGGCGGTACGAAAATGAGCGAGGTGTCGCACAGCGTCTTCCGGATCGCGTCACGCACCGTGTTGAACACCGGGATGCCCTCGACTTCCTGTCCGGCTTTCCCGGGAGTGACGCCCGCCACGATCTGAGTCCCATAGGCCTTGCACTGGCCTGCGTGAAAGGAGCCTTCTTTCCCCGTAATCCCCTGCACCACCACGCGCGTGTTCTTGTTTACGAGAATGCTCACGGTCGTCTCCTTTAGGCCGCTTTCCCGGTCATCTTCACGATCTTTTGCGCCGCTTCCCAGAGATCATCAGCCACGTCCAATGTGAGACCCGATTCCGCCAACAACCTGCGACCTTCTTCCGCGTTGGTTCCTTGCAATCGAACCACCAGCGGCACCGTGATGTTGGCTTCCTTGGCCGCTTCGATCACGCCGTGCGCAATGCGTTCGCACCGCACGATGCCTCCGAAAATATTGATGAAGATGCCCTTGACGTTCGGATCCTTCAGCAGGATTCTGAACCCGGCGGCCACCGTCTCCTTGGTGGCCCCTCCGCCGACGTCCAAGAAGTTGGCCGGCTCACTACCCGCCAGCTTGATCACGTCCATGGTCGCCATGGCCAAACCGGCCCCGTTGACCATGCAGCCGATATTGCCGTCCAGCTTCACATAATTCAGGTTGTTCGCCGTCGCCTCGATCTCGAGCGGCTCTTCCTCGTTCAAGTCGCGCATCGCCTGGATGTCTGCATGCTTAAACAACCCGTTGTCGTCGAACGAGACCTTGCCGTCCAAGGCCACCAGGGTCTTTTCCTTCGTGATGATGAGGGGATTGATCTCGACCAGCGCCGCGTTCTTCTCCATGAAGAGACGGTAGAGGTTGCCCAGCATCTGGACAAAGGGCCCGACGACTGCGGGCTCCATCTGGTTCAACCCCAAGGCAAACGCAATGTTTCGTCCATTATAGCCTTGATATCCGACAGCCGGATCGATGGCTTCCTTGATAATTTTCTCTGGCGTCTTCTCGGCGACTTCTTCGATTTCCATGCCCCCCTCCGTGCTGGCAATGAAGGTGGGCCACCCTGTGTCGCGATCCACCAGAATGCTGAGATAGAGTTCCTTGGCGATGTTTGCTCCCTCTTCGAGCAGCAGCCGGTGAACGGTCCGCCCCTTCGGGCCGGTTTGATGGGTCACCAAGACCTTGCCGAGCAGCTCCTTGGCCAACCCTGCCACGGCACCCTTGTCCTTCGTAATTTTCACCCCTCCGGCCTTGCCACGGCCCCCGGCGTGAATTTGGGCCTTGACCACGAAGACCGGGGTATTCAGCTCGCTGGCCCATGCGGTCGCCGCCTCGGGAGAAGCGATTTCCTTCCCACGCGGAACCGGAACGCCGAACTGGGAAAATAACGACTTGGCCTGGAACTCATGAACGTTCATCTCAGTCCTCTTGGGTTAGGCCCGGGGTGACGGTACGCACGGGAGGGCGACAGCTCAAGGTCCGTCCTCATCTCCGACCGCTCCCTCATCCTGTCTTTCGTGTGTATGCCGGCAGAATCATCGGCGAGGTCACTCCGCTCGAACTGCCGTGCTGCTTGGCGTCGGCTCGAAATCGCTTTAAGTGATCGAGCGTGAGCTTCCCGTGCGAGATGGAACCGGCGCGTTCGGCCGCTGTCAGACCAGACCGCTTACCGAACACCATCAGATCGAGCAGGGAATTGCCCATCAGCCGATTGCGGCCGTGGAGTCCACCCGACGCTTCCCCGGCCACGAACAGATTCGCCACGTTCGTTTCCGCATTGGTGTCGATTTTCACGCCGCCGTTCTGATAATGCAGCGTCGGATAGATCAAGACTGGATCTTTGCTGATGTCGATCCCGAACCGCTCGAATTGCAGCACCATGGCAGGGAAGTGTTTCGCAACCGTTCCGGGACCGTGCTCGGCATCAAGAAGCGGGGTGTCCAGCCACACGCCGACCCGGCCAGACATCGTTCGAATCCCACGCCCTTCCTCACATTCTCGAATGATCGACGAAGATACGACGTCGCGCGTGTCGAGCTCGTTCACGAAACGCTCGCCTTTCGCATTGACCAGATGGCCGCCCTCGGACCGAATCCCTTCGGTCACCAGAGCCCCGATGAGCTGCTCGGGATAGACGGCACCTGAGGGGTGGTATTGGAACGTATCGATGTGGACCAGCTTGGCTCCCATGCGATAAGAGAGGCAGAGTCCATCACCGGTGGCCCCATAATGGTTGCTGGTCGGGAATCCCTGAATATGCAGCCGGCCGATTCCGCCCGTGGCGAGGATCACCGACTTGGCCGCCACGACGACGTACCGCTGGTTATCCAAGTCCTTGAATATGGCCCCCGTGCACCGCCCTTGTTCATCGCTCAGCAACTCGACGGCCGCGCAGAATTCGAGCAATTGCATTTTCTGATTCAAGACCTCGTCTTTCAGCACGCGCATGATCTCAAGGCCGGTGTAGTCAGAGCAGGTCAGGAGACGCGGTTTGGAGCTCCCGCCTCCCTTCTTCACATGCAGGTTCCCGTCGGCTTGACGATCGAACAACACGCCGAGATCAAGCAGCCATTTGGCAATCGACGGGCCCTCCTCGACCATGACTTTCAGGAGCGCATGATCGTTCTGCATATGGCCGCCCTTGAGGGTGTCGATGAAGTGCGTGACCGGCGAATCTTCCGGGGCCACCGAGATCTGCATCCCTCCCTGCGCCATTACGCTATTCGAGTCGCCTAACCGCAGCTTGGTCGCCAGGATGACTTTTGCCCCCGCCCCATGCGCATGCAGCGCTGCTGCGCAGCCGGCCCCACCGCCCCCAATGACCAGGACGTCCGTCGTATAGTGCGGCGTGAGATCGACATCGTCTTGGATCGGGCTGTCGCCCTCTAACAACGTCGCCAACTCCACGACGGTCTTGTCGCCCGCATTGGGACCGAATCGGATCGGGCGGTAGGCGCTGGCGCGAAAGTCCGGATGGTACTTCTGGATCAGTTGGTCACGCTCCGCCGGCGAGAATTTCGCAAGTGTCTGCTTGCGGCGGGCATCCCGAGTACTGTGAACGATCTGTTGGAGCGCGTGAATATCCATGTCCCACTTTCAGCGATCAGCGTTCAGCGTCCGCCCGTTCAAAATCTGACCGCTGGCGGCTGGCTGCTCATCGTCTATTTCACCGTCGCACAATGGGCGGCTAGATCCGTTTCGTTCATGTTCAAGATCCTGTTCCATTCGTCGTCGAACCGTCCGTCCTGAATCTCCTTGATACGCGTTTCCAGGCCCTTCGGCTTTTCCACGAAATGGGCGCCCTGCGCCCGGCTGACATAGAGCGCCACGAGGTTCGGCGCGATGTCCGCAATGCATACCGGCGTGCACATCCCGCACATGACGCAGTCCATAAACATCTCGGAGACGCTCTTGAAGTCGCCGAAGACCGCCTTCCAGACCCCCTCCCGCACGTTGATTTTCTGTGGGCAGGCTTCCGTGCAGGCGTTGCAATTCCGGCAGAGTGGCGCCTCTGGATAGAGATTGAACAGATCCTGCTTGGGATCCTCAAGCTTCTGAATGTCATAGATCGCCTTGCGGGCCGGAAAGGGCGGCATCAGAGTGAAGGACATCCCATCCTGGACCGCTGTCTGGCAAGCCAAGCAGGTCCGCACTTTGGGATCATCCTTGGTCCGATAGTACGTGGCGCAAGCCCCGCAGAAGCCCCCAAGGCAACCGATTCCCCGGATGACCTCTTGTCCGGCGTACCACATCGCCTTCACCACGGTGATGCCCTCCGGCACTTCGTATTGCTTGCCGGAGATCTCGATCGTCACCATCCGTGGTTTCAGCACCTCGGGCTGGTCAATGATGTTTGCGTCGTCTTGTGCCATGGTGTTCACAACCCCGCACCGGCCCTCAGTCCTCCGCCTTCAGCCTCTATTGGCCGATAGCGGACGGCGGAGGGCGGTCACTGGATTTATGCAATGGCGTCGATAATGGCGTTCAACGTCGCGCTCGGGCGCATGGCCTTGGACGCCTTCTCGTCGTCCGGATGATAGTACCCGCCGATATCGACCGGCTTCCCTTGCGCCCCAATCAGCTCGGCGGATATTTTCGCCTCGTTGTCTGCCAGGTCCTTGGCGATCTTGCTGAAACGCTCGGCCAACTTTTTATCCTGCGTCTGCGCGGCCAACGCCTGCGCCCAATAGAGCGCCAAGTAGAAATGGCTCCCGCGATTATCGATCTCTCCGACTTTACGGGCGGGGGATTTGTTGCTCTCCAGGAACTTCGCATTCGCTTGATCCAGCGTGTCTGCCAAGATCTTGGCCACATGGTTGTTCGAGGCTTTCGCGAGGTGCTCCAAGGAAGCGGCAAGGGCCAAGAATTCCCCCAGGGAGTCCCACCGCAAATACCCCTCCTCCTGGAACTGCTGCACGTGCTTTGGCGCGGAACCGCCGGCACCGGTCTCGAAAAGTCCTCCACCGTTGAGCAGCGGAACGATCGACAGCATCTTGGCGCTGGTCCCGATTTCGAGGATCGGAAAGAGGTCGGTGAGGTAATCGCGCAGCACGTTTCCCGTCACGGAGATGGTGTCTTTGCCGTCCTTCATCCGTTCAAGGGAGAGTCGTGTCGCCTCCGCCGGAGGCAGGATACGGATGTCCAGCCCCGTGGTATCGTGCTTTTGCAGGTATTGGTTGACCTTCTTGATCAGTTCCGCGTCGTGCGCCCGATCTTTGTTCAGCCAAAAGACCGCGGGCGCGCCCGTCGCCCTAGCCCGATTCACCGCAAGCTTGACCCAATCCTGAATCGCGGCGTCCTTGACCTGGCACATTCGCCAGATATCCCCTTCCTCCACGGCATGCTCGAGCAAGGTCTTCCCGGAAGCGTCGACGACGCGGATAGTCCCGTTGGCGGGCGCCTTGAAGGTCTTATCGTGCGAGCCATACTCTTCGGCGGCCTGAGCCATCAAGCCGACGTTCGGAACGCTCCCCATCGTCCGCGGATCGAACGCGCCGTGCTTCTTGCAGAACTCAACGACCTCATGATAGACCGGCGCATAGCTGCCATCGGGAATGACACATTTGGTATCCGCCAGCTTGCCGTCCGGCCCCCACATCTTTCCGCCATCGCGAATGACCGGGGGCATCGAGGCGTCGATGATGACGTCGCTGGGCACGTGCAAATTGGTGATGCCCTTGTCGGAATTCACCATCGCCATGGGCGGACGTTTTTGGTACACGGCCTGGATGTCCGCTTCGATGGCCTTGCGCTGATCCTCCGGCAGGGACTTGATCTTTACGTATAGGTCGCCGAGGCCGTTATCCGGGTCCACCCCCAACTTCTTGAACGTCTCCGCGTACTTCTCGAACACATCCTTGAAGTACACGGTCACGGCATGACCGAAGATCTTCGGGTCGGAGACCTTCATCATGGTGGCTTTCATATGGAGCGAGAACAACACGCCCTGCCGTTTGGCATCCTCGATCTGCTCTTCGAGGAACCGGCGCAACGCGCGCCGGCTCATGAAGGTGGCATCGATGACTTCACCGGCCTGCAGCGCCACCTTCGGCTTCAGCACCGTGGTTTTGCCGTCTTGGTCGACGAATTCGATGCGGGCATCGGTGGCAGCCGTCACCGTCATGGACTTCTCGTTCGAACGGAAGTCACCCCCATGCATGTGCGCGACGTGCGTCTTGGAATCTGGGCTCCACGGGGCCATCTTGTGCGGGTGCTTCCTGGCGTAGTTCTTCACGGACAGAGGGGCACGACGATCGGAATTGCCTTCACGCAACACCGGGTTGACGGCGCTGCCCTTGACCTTGTCGTAGCGGGCCTTGATGTCCTTCTCCTTGTCGTCTTTCGGCTCCTCGGGGTAATCGGGGATCTTATACCCTTGACTTTGCAACTCCTTGATCGCCGCCTTTATCTGCGGAATCGACGCGCTGATGTTCGGCAGCTTGATGATGTTGGCTTCCGGCGTTTTGGCCAGCTCGCCGAGTTCACTCAGGGCGTCCGGCTGTTTTTGCTCCGGGGTGAGATACTCCGGGAAAACGGCCAGGATACGCCCCGCCAGCGAGATGTCTCGCAATTCCACGGAGACTCCCGCCGCCTTGGAGAAGGCATTGATAATAGGAAGAAACGAGTAGGTCGCCAGCATGGGTGCTTCATCGGTCTTTGTATAGATGATCTTGGAAGCTTTGGTCGTCATGGTAGATCCTCTCTCCCTCCCCTAATTTATTAATTCAACGCATTTAACGCCGACCCAGCCTTGAACCAGGCGATTTGCTGCTGGGTCATGCTGTGGTTGGCCTGGATGGTGAGCGTGCTCCCGTCGGCTTTATGAATCGACACCTGGACCGGCTTGCCCGGAGCCAACTCATTCAGGCCCGTGACGCTGATCCGGTCTTCCTGCTCGATCTTGTCGTAATCTTTCGGATCCGTAAAGGTCAACGCGAGGATCCCCTGTTTCTTCAAATTGGTTTCGTGGATCCTGGCGAAACTCTTCGTCAGGACCACCTTCACGTTGAGGAAGCGGGGCGACATAGCCGCATGCTCGCGACTGCTGCCCTCGCCATAGTTTTCATCCCCGACGACGGCGGCTCCGATTCCTTTCGCCTTATAGCGGCGCGCGATTTGCGCGATGGTCAACCCACTTTCGCCGGACAACACGTCCGTCCCCTTTCCCGGTTCGGATGAAAAGGCGTTGTTGGCTCCAAGGAACAGGTTGTCACTGATTTTGTCGAGATGCCCGCGGTACTTGAGCCAAGGACCAGCCGGGGAGATATGATCGGTTGTCGTTTTGCCCTTGGTCTTGATCAAGAGAGGCAGTCTATCGAAATCCTTGCCGTCCCAGCGGGGGAACGGTTGCAACAACTGTAACCGCTCGCTCGTCGGCGGAATATCCACGCTCAAGGTGTCGCCGTTCTCAGGGGGGGCCATGTACCCCTCTTCGCCTTTGGCGAAGCCTTTCGCCGGCAATTCCTCGCCCACCGGCGGTTCCAACTTGAATTCCTTTCCGTCGGCGCCCTTGAGGGCCTGATTGACGGGATCGAACCCGAGGTCGCCCGACACGGCATACGCCGTCACAATCTCCGGGCTCGCCAAAAACGACAACGTTTCATTGATGCCGTCGTTCCGACCCGGGAAGTTCCGGTTGAAGGAGCTGACGATCGAATCGGCTTTTCCCTTCACCCCGTCCGCACGCTTCCATTGCCCGATGCAGGGGCCACAGGAGTTCGAAAGCACGGTTCCCCCAAGCTGTTCAAAGGTTTCAAGAAAGCCGTCCCGTCGCATCGTGTGATAGATCCGCTCCGATCCCGGGGAAATCAGGAACGAGGTCTTGGCCTTGAGTCCCGCCTTCAAGGCTTGCCGCGCAATGTGCGCGGACCGGCTGATGTCCTCATACGAGGAGTTGGTACAGCTTCCGATCAGCGCCGCCTTCAACTCGACCGGATAGCCCTTCTCCTTCGCCTCGGCCGCCAATTTGGAGACTGGCCGGGCAAGATCCGGCGTGTGAGGACCGACGACGTGGGGCTCGAGTTTGGACAGGTCGATTTCAACGATTTGGTCGTAATACTTTTCAGGGGACTGGTAGACCTCCGCATCCGCCACCAAGAGATCCTTATGCGACTGCGCCAGGTTCGCCAGATCCGACCGATCGGTCATGTTCATGTAGGCGGCCATTTTCTGGTCGAAGGGAAAGACCGACGTGGTCGCACCCAATTCCGCCCCCATGTTGCAGATGGTGCCCTTTCCGGTGGCACTGATGGTCTCGGCGCCCGGACCAAAATACTCGACGATCTTGTTCGTGCCGCCCTTCACGGTAAGCAGGCCGCAGAGATAGAGGATCACGTCCTTCGGTGACGCCCAGCCGCTCAACTTCCCGGTCAGGCGCACTCCGATGAGTTTGGGGTGGAGGACTTCCCAGGGCAGGCCGGCCATCACTTCACCCGCGTCCGCGCCGCCGACACCGATCGCCAGCATACCCAGACCTCCGCCATTCGGGGTGTGCGAGTCGGTACCAATAATCAACCCGCCCGGAAAGGCATAATTCTCCAGGACCACCTGGTGGATGATACCGGCGCCCGGCTTCCAGAATCCGATGCCGTACTTCTTCGCTGCGGATGCCAGGAAGTTGTAAACTTCCTTGTTCTCATCCATGGCGCGAAGTAAGTCCTTTTCGGACCCCATTTCGGCGCGGATCAGGTGATCGCAGTGGATGGTGCTCGGGACCGCAGCCTGTTTTTTGTTCGCCTGCATGAATTGCAGCATGGCCATCTGCGCGGTGGCATCCTGCATCGCCACACGATCGGGACGCAGCGCCAACATGGCCTTGCCCCGATCCCACGTTTGGGTGTCAAGATTATCGGCATGGGCGACCAGAATTTTCTCGGCCAGCGTCAAGCCGCGGCCGAATTTCTTCCTGGCCTTGACCAACAGGTCCGGCATCTTCGTATAGAGCTTCTTTGCAAGATCTATTGACATGGTTGTACTCCTAATGGCGTCACGCGTCACTCGCCACCCGGGCGAACAAAACCCGCACCGTCACAACAAATGACCAATGACGATTGACCGTTGAAGTCTCATTTCAGCGGCGGCACTTCCCGTCGCTTGGGCGCCGCATAGTTCACCAGGTAATCGAACAGCCGAATCAGGCGGCTGTCCTGACGCTTTTGATCCACCCAGTGTCCGATCAACCCGATGGTACGGGACAGAATGAAGAACCCGTTTAGACTGTCCACCGGGAAGCCGATGTCGACGAGCACCGCCGCCATGGTGCCGTCCACGTTGAGGATCAGGTTGTCTTTCTTGGCGGCCGTCACTTGCTCCACCGCCAGGGCGAAATCGAGACAGGGCGTCTTCATGCTGAGACTCTTGACGTACCCGACCAGTTCCTTGACGCGCTTGTCCGGATTCCGCAGGCTCTTTACGCGATGGCCGATCCCCGGCACAGGACCGACATTCTTCTTCATGTAGGCCAGGAAATCATCGACCGACATCTTGTTGTCGACGGCGTATTTGAAATAACGGCCGGCATCCGTGACGGCCCCCCCGAATCGCGGCCCGATCATGATCAAACCCGCCGCCACCGCTTGCGACATGCCGATGCCCGCGCAGGCCGCGAGAATCGTCGCGTAGGCGCCGCTGACGCACGGCCCGTGGTCTGCCGATAACATCATGATCCGTTTAATGATCTCCGCTTCCTGCTTCGAGATCAACCGCTTGTCCCAGAGGAGGCCGATCACATGGGGGATCTCGTAGCCCTTATTGATCAATTCGGAGGCTGGATATCCGTCATAGCAGGGCTCGTCGCCGCGGTCGTCGCTGATCGTCGTCCGAATGAGCGGCGCGACCATCACTTCGTCCGACTTCATGGCCTCCTCGACGGGCTTCGGCAGCTTAGGCAACACCGCCGGTTCAACCACTTCCTTGACCTGACCCGACTTCAGCAATTCCTGATACGTGTCCTTGATGGCCGGCCCCAGCGCACCGAAGGTCGGCGGCACGATCGCCCCCGCCTTCTTGAGGGCCTCGGATTTCGCTCGCGCCGACCCCTCGCCCTTCAGGCCTTCCTTTGCCCCCGCATGCCCGAACTTCATCCCCTTGGGCAAGCTTTCCTGGCAGAACCCCGAGACGACGGCAATCAGCTTGATACGACGCTTCTTCGCCCCGTACCACTCGGCCGCCCGCTCCTCGAGATCTCCGCCCATTTCTCCGACGATCACCACCGCCTTGGTCTGCGGATCCTGTTCGAACATCTCCAGATAGGACACATAGTCGGTCCCGGGGTAGGCGTCGCCGCCGATTCCGATCGCCGTCGTGATGCCGTCCGCAAACTGGGAGCAGATCCAAATGATTTCGTTCGACAGCCCGCCCGACTTTGTGATGACACCGAACGACCCCTCACGGTACAGCTTCGACAGCACGAGGTTATCAAAGGCGCCCCCGATGACCCCAAGCCGGCAGGCCCCGGCGGAAATGACCCCTATCGATGAGGGCCCGTTGAACACCTTGCCGAGTTTGCGCGCATGCGCCCCAAGCAGCTTGGCGTCCTTCTCGGGCACGCCCTCGGTGATCATCGACACTACTTTGATGTGCGAGTCGTCCAGGGCCTCCATTGCGCCCTTCATGGCCCGGTCGGCGCCGATATAGACGAGGCTCGTGTTGATCGTCGGATGGTGCTTGGTGGCCTCGGCGATGGTTCGGTACACGGGGATCGCGATCAGCCCGCTGCCATAGGGAATTTCATTGGTCTTCCCGGCATCCGGCGGATACACGAACGCCTCGACATTGAGCGGTCTCTTGATCAGGTAGCAAAATTCAGCCATGCGGCGCGCGGCATTGACTCCGGCTTGGCCGCCCTGAATCACCACGCGGGTATCTTTGTTCGCCAGAATGCTCATCGGGCTCTCCCCTCTGCCTCGGTGCTAAGTACGGTAGCCGGGGGCCGACCGGACGGAAGTCCGTCCACCGGCCGGCCCCGGCCCCTGCGGAGTTTGTTACTTGCTTTGCAGCGCTTTGTCGACGATGTCGGTCAGCGGTGTGTTGCGATCGAAGACATGAATGTCGAAGCCCTCGTCCTTGAGGGCGCGCATCGCATCCAACCCCTCTTTTTCGCGTGGTCCGCCCCGGCGCACCCAGATCTTCACACCGTTAAGCTTGCCTTCGGCTTTGGCCTTGCGGAAACCGTTGATGATGCCGCCGAAGGTCTTCTTGACGTCGGTGAAATTGGCGATGGCGCCCCCGACAATGATGTTCTTGATCCCGGGCAACGAGCAGACCTTTTCGGTCAGCACTTCGACCGCCCAATCCGGAGGATCACCCGAATATTCGGCGTAGTTCGCAAGTTTGCCACCGCGCGCCACAACGGCGTCGGAATAGTACACGCTCGCTCCTCCACCCGCGGGCAGCATGGCCGTGTCGCCTCCGGGGATCTCAATGAATTTCACCGAGCCCTTGATCTTGGAATCGACCGCCATGACTTCGAGTTCTTGTTTGGAGTAGGCCCGTCCGAATTCCGCAGCGAAGGGAAAGTTCCAATCGGGGTGGCGGAATTTGGCGTCGGCATCCAACAGCGTCACGGCATCCAACGCCACGAGCTCGCCGTCGCTCTCACGCTGCACGACGGGATTGACTTCGAGATACTGCGCGTCTTCACTGTCAAAACACGCAAACATCTTGCCCGCGAACTCCGCCATCTTCTTGGCCAGGGCACCGGTGAAGCCGGCGTCCTTCGCCAACTTTTCGAGCGACTCCGGCACAGGGGATTGCCCAATTTCCAGGCACAACCGCTTGACCCGCTCCCAGTTCGACTCCACCTCAATCCCACCGCAGTTGGCCACCAAGATTTCGCTGCCTTCACGGGTGGATTTCACCGCACAGTAATATTCGTCCTTGTGGGGGACCATTTCGGACACGATCACCTGCGTCACCGTGATGCTGCCGACGGTGCGCCCGATCATCTCCTTCGTAGCGGCCTCGGCCGCCTTAAAATCCAAGTCCACCTTGACCAGACCAAGCTTGAACCGGGAGCCCAACGCTTCATGGGCTTTCGCGACCAACTTGGATTTCTTGAGCCAGTCATTGGCCTGCCCGAGCTTGGTCAGTTCATCGGCTGAGGTGACCACGACGTAATTCGGGACGTTGATGCCCCACTTCTTCATCAGTCCCATCCCGGGACCTTCGAGGACCTTGGCCATAACGACGAACTCCTTTGCGTATTTTCCGGTTAAGGGAGCGAAAGATTAGCGGATTCCGTCATGTACCTCAATCCCCCAAAGGGCCTAACGGTTTTGAGCAGAAGTCCTAACGATGGAGGGTTCGACAGGGGTGAATCCGAGAGTGCTTTCAGGACGACAATCTAAGCCGTTGATAAAAGGACTTTGGGACAGACCATCGGGCGAGAAAGGGGCTTCGTGCGACAGCCTACCCTACACCCGCTGGCAGCGCGGGCAATAAAACGAAGTTCGCTCGCCTTTGAGGACTCGAATGAGTCCCCCACACCGTGCGGGACACGGTTGCGCCCCCTGGTCATACACCAGATGCCGCATGGCATACCGGCCCGGGGTCCCATCCGGCGCAAGAAAATCCCGAATGCTCGAGCCCCCGTCTTCGATGGCTTCGGTTAATACGGCCTGAATCTGTCTGTAGAGCTCGCGCCCCCGCAACATTGATACCCGATGGGTCCGTTTGTGCGGGTGCAGACCGGCTCGGAACAAGATTTCATTGGCGTAGATATTGCCGATTCCGGCAATCGCCTGTTGATGCATGAGGAAAGGTTTCAGCCGCACGCGACGGCGCTTGATCACCAGCCAGAAGTCATCCCAGGTCATCGCCAACGGCTCGAGCCCGAAGCGACGCCCTGTATAGATCTGTAGCCCCTTCCCGTCCAACAGCGCCAGCCGCCCGAAACGACGCGGATTCCAATAGGCTAATTCCGGTTCCTGCCCTCCCGCGAAGACGAACCGGGTATGGATATGTTTTTCGTATCGGTGGCTCGGGTTCCTGAAGAGCAGAAGGCCCGTCATGCCCAATTCCGCCACAAGGTAACGGGTTTCGCTCGACCTGGTGAATGCCAGCACCACGCTCTTTCCACGCCGTTCCACGCCAACCAACGTCGTCCCTGGATACCATTCGCGGCTCGGCAACCCTTCACGAACAATGTCGTCTCGTCCGATCCAGACGGAAGCCAGGGTGGCGCCGATCAGACGGGCACGCAACTGGCGAACGACCACTTCGGCTTCGGGGAGTTCGGGCATGGATCTTCTAGGGGCAGGTTTTTCGAATCGACTCACTTCCGGGCACCATCATGGCATGGGCGGTCGCACCGTACAAGCACCGCGGGGCAGGAACTGGCCCACTGAAAGTGGTGGATGAGCTAGCGACCAAAACTCGGCTGGGAGACTTCGAGACGAGGAGCAGCCGTGCGCAGTCGGCGAAGCTCCTGAACAGACTGGATGACACGCTCGATCTCCGGCAGGGGGCAGGCCCCAGGGCGGCGCACCTTCACCAGACGTTCTGCATCGGCAAAACTCATCCCATCGGCACAACAGAGATACGCCAGCACTATGGAAACCGACCGCCCCATGCCGGCTCGACATCAGACCAACACGCGGCTGGTAGGGACGCGCCGCTCGATCCACTCCACCGCTTTCGCGATGGCGTCGATGTTCGCCGCCCCATACTCAGTCAGGGGTATCTTCGCGTACTCCACCCATGGCGGAGGTTGTCCGTCAAACTCCTCGGCCACGAGCAGGGGGGCGCCGACCGTTGGCGACACCTCCGTCGCAACTTCTCGGTTCCCGACCATCAAGCAAGCGAGGGGTAATGACATGCATAGCGTCCGCATGAGTATAGCCCCTTCCAGAGGTAACCAACCAAATCCCGTCGAGCCTGCGCGCGCCACCGCGATCGTCCCCTTGTTGTGGGTCGCATTCCGCCGCTATACTGCACCTGTCTTTCAACACGGCACGACTCATGACCACACCGACCGTCCAACAAGTCGAATCGCGCCTCAGCGACGTCAATTGCGCCATCTGCAAGGCCAACACGTTCGTCATTGATCCGAGGTCGATGCAGACCGACGGCGAGTGGAGAGCCGCCTGCCGCAAGTGCCGATACAATTTCCCCGTGCACACGGATATGGAGTTCTATCAGCGAACTCAGCCGGATATCCCTTATTTTCTGAAGACCGTGCCCTGTCCGAAATGCCAAGGCCGTGGCGTCGACCTCGACTTCCGCATCGTCCTGTCGGTCCGCGAGGCCTACTACTTCGTCACCTGTCGGGTATGTCACCATACGTTCGCCGAAAAGAGCGTGATGGAAGCGTTCGAATAGTTTCCCCGAGAGGACCCCATGACTGAAAAACCACCCACCATGCCACCCAGCAAGACACCAGCCGACGCTCCTGAGCCCGATCAGCCCAAGGCCAAGAAGACGCTGCCCATGATCGCGATCCCCGACGACGATCAGGTCATGGCGGAGGAAATGGCGGAGCTGTTCGACGAGGATCGGGTCTCCCACCAGCACGGCAGCTCCGAGCCCGAGGCGGATTAACGCCTCGTCAGCCGTCAAGCCGCTGTCGTGGCCTCCGGCGACTCGCCACACCGAAGCGGTCCACCTCCGAGCGGGGACAGGCCTTTCGGCGGTCTGTTTTCGCCCGCTCGCTTCTCGGGAAGCGGCTGACCGATCTGCCTTCGATTGCGCGCATCGAACGAGCATCTCTTCGGAGGTGTGCAGGTTCTTCACGCACTGAAGGCAGACCGCCCGCTTCGTGCCTGCCACGCCTTGTCCGACTGACAGGGATTGGGCGCGGCGGCCGTTGTTCAGCGAAAAATTCAGACACGCCGAAGAATCTCCACCATTCCTTTCTCCGGAATTCGCTCCAGCCTCGATCCCTCTTTTCGTTGGCTGCTCTCGATCCGGATGATCGTCCCTCGCTGACAGTCGTCCCATGCGGTGTTCCTCTCCGACCGGTCCCGGTCCAAGCGCCCGATGTCCCGGCGCCCGCCTTCCCCGCAAACCCACATTCGAAGCTCGCCCTTGAACGGCCGCCGCTCACTCACCACCCGGACCAGATCCGTCGCTCTCGGCACGACTGTCCGCCCGTCCTTGCGCAGCACGAGATAGGAAAACTTCAGTGAATCCTTGATGAAGCCTAGCTCCCTGTCCAATTCGGCCACGGTGGGCGGCGCCTGCCAACCCCGCTCTTCATGACACCAGTCCTCCGGGTGCGCCAGGGCTGGGCACGGAGCCTCGTGCAGGCAGGGGCTGTAGACCGAGCAGCGGCCTAGGGAAAGGAGTCGGTCGCGCAGCGAATGAAGGGCTCGCGTGTGCTCCCGGAGAGCCGGCTCCACGATCACCAACGACCCGCAGGGATAGAGCATGTCCAACAGGGTGGCGATGATCTTGGCTCGGCGCCCGACCGGATCCCGATCGCCTCGGAACCACTCGTTGAGAGAATTCGCGACGAGAATGAGATCGAATGAGGCAAACTGCCTGGCCGCAAGCCGGCGGAGGTTGGCCGGTCGTTCCGCATCGATGATCGCCGTCTGGAACGTAGCCAACCCAGCCGGGAGCGTGGTGGTCACCGCTGTCCACAGTCCAGTGGCAAGGGCCAGGGCCTTGCGAGAGCGGTCCACCGCAAGCACGCTGAGGGCCGGCCCACAGCCCCCCTGCTCACTCCACCACTCCAGCACCGCCAAAGATCCGGTGCCAGGCCCGGCTCCCACGTCCAACACCCGGAAAGGCCCGTGCGAGTGCGTCCCGTCCCCAAATTGTGGCAGCTCCGCTAGGACGCTGGACACCTTGGCCACATTGACCGGGACATAGTACTGTAGATAGGCGGCACGGAGATCGGGACGATCCAGGTAGCTTCCGCTCGCCGTCGCCCGCCCTTTGGTAAACAGCCGGGACAACTCTTTCACCCCGGCCGCGAGCCGCGGAAGATCGGATGCCGCCACACCACCGTGGCCTGAGGCAATCGCCTGCAGGAGAGCTTCGGAAGGAATGGAAGGGCCCGTCATTGCGCAGTTGACCCTCAAAAACCCCGTACGGTATCGTGAGCCCTCACCAAGGGAGTCGTTATGACGGACGAAATTCTCCGGGCCTATTTGGACGTGGAGCGCGCGATGGAACGCTACAACAAACTCCTGGCGGATTATGTGAACTCACAGCAGACAAGCGAAAAGGTTGATCCAACCAAATACGAGCGGGTCAGTCAAGGCGCGCGGGCTATGCGCGACAGCAGCCTGATTTATCTCTCCTACGCCAAATTCGTTGCCTACGGCATGCCGGAAAGCGAGGACCTGATCGGAGACGATCTGCAATCCTAACCGCATCATTCTCTACAGGAGCCTGCGGCCTTCGCGGAGCAGTCGTGCAAGCGCTCCCTGCCGAGGCGGCCGATGACACCACGCCGGGCTCTTCCCCTTCCTGATAGGCCCGCGCTCCAGCCAAAAGGGTGCGGAGCTCTTCGGCTGACACGAAATCCCGGAAGTTCCACACTACGAAGTGCAAGGGCCCGCCCGGTTGATGACCGGAGCGGGCCCTTGGCGCTTCACAGACGAATGGCAATCAGATGCTGCGCATGAAATGCGCGACCTCGTCGGGGTTGACGGCCCCTCCCATAATCGAGGACATCGCCACATTGGTCGACTTCTTCCCCGTGAGGCCGGACTCCACCTCATCGACGATCAACTCGACCGGCATAGACTGGCCGCCATAGACGCGCGGGCCGCCGATGATCTTCGCCTTGGAATAGCCATAGATCGCGGTGGCGACTTCCTTGGCCAGCCACCCGACGTAGTTGAACTCCGGCACAACGATCAGTTTGGCCTTGCCGCAGAGGGCCCGCAATTCCAAGGTCGGGAAGGGACGGAGCGAACGGATCTTGATCAAGCCGACCTTGATCCCTTTCTCCTTGCACAACCGTACGGCTTCCCTTGATTGGGCCGCCGCACTGCCGGAGGCGATGATGATCGCTTCCGCGTCGTCCACATTCTCCGCCGATAGTAAGCCCCCGATGTATTTATTGATGTATTTCCGCGAACGTTCCACAGCCGCCCACACTTCCTGCTGCCAGACGGCGTGAATATTGTAGGCCATGAAGTTCGACTTTTGAACCGGGGCGTCTCGGGACAACCGGGCCGGCGGATTCTCGGCATCGAGCACCGGCACCGCTCCGCGCCACGCTTCGCGCGGCGGCAACTTGATGCCGCGATCCTGCATACGCACGTACCCGCGCGCGTGCGTCACGAAAAACCCGTCGCAACACACGCCGACCGGCAACGTCACATCGTTCTTTTCGCTGATCGTAAAGCCGGCCATAATAAAGTCGAACATGTCCTGCTGATTCTCCGCGTGCAAGACGATCATGCCGCAATTGATCAAGTAGGACACCTCGATATTGTCGGGCTGAATTGCCAAGGGGGCGTTCACCACCCGACAGGTAAACATGGCCACCGCGGGCAAGCGATGCCCCGGCCACGAGGCAATGCCTTCCAGGCCCCGTAACGTCCCCGGACCGGCCGTGGCGGTGAAACACCGGACCCCTGCGCGCGATCCGCCGGCGATCGCGGCCATCACGCCCACTTCCTCTTCGCCGCGGTAGTACTCCTTTACGTAGCCTTCCCCATAGAGGACCCCGACGAGCTGCATCGTTTCACTCTGCGGGGTGATGGGGTAGGCCACGGCCAGATCGACGTTGGATCGCCGAATGGCTTCCTTGGCGGCCTCGCTCCCGGTAATGAACTCCTTTGTCCGCGGGGCTTCCAAGAACATGTATTCGGGAGTCACCACCCGTTGCCGCTTGGCCTCGGCATGCGGATCCTTCTTCCCGTCGGCCTTCGGCGCCGCCACGCTGGTAATGGGATCACCTTGTGGATTGGTTTTTTGCTGGGCCTCGAGTGCTTCGCTCATAATTGACACCTCTTATCTAGATCGCCCGTTGCTCCGCACCGCTACCCTTCCCGCTTCATCTGCTCGGGGGAATGGCCGAAGGCGGCCGCGCTGGCCAGTCCAGCCGCGGTGGGCGAAAATGTGAGAGGATTCGTGTGCGTCTTGCCGCCGTGAACCCGCGATTGCGTGCCAGTAAACCGAACGTTTTCGCCGTTGTCGGGCAGTTTGATGCCCATCTCCTCACGCACCCTCTTGAAGATTTGGGCGGTCTTCCTGAGTTTGGCCGTATCGGAGTCGCGAATCGTCAGCATGGCATCTTCATGCCCTTGCTCCGCACAGATGGCCATGGTGCAGCAATTGGTTCCGGCCCGAATCATCTTGAGCGTCAGATTGGCGTAATGGCAATGAACGCCGACGAAGATACACGCCTCGATCTTGTTGCCCCAGATGGTGAGATTAGGGTGATTCGGATTGATGACTTCCTCAGGATCGATCTTGGGATACTTCGGCCGGTAGTCCGGCATGGGGATAATCATGACGTCGGGGATTTGGGCGGCGATTTCCAGCACTGCCTTGGCCTTCTCCACCGCATGCTCGTTCCACGCCCACAAGACGAGCGGCCCAGGGAAAATCGTGGCATTGGGGCTCGTCAACATCTTCCGAGCCATTTCCTCGATGACCTTCTCTTCGTTCGTCTCCAGCAGCCCGTAGTAGAGGCCCTGCCCGGGATCGGGAAGCGCCACACCCAATTGTGCTGCGGATGGAGGATGAAATCCTGCCGGCCCGGGAACGATGATTTTTTCTCTCGTATCTTGTGTCGTCGCCACGCCCACTCCCCTTTCGTTCACTACCCGACTACGGGGCTTGCCAAAACCGCCGTAGTGCTCTTCTCGCCGTACGTTACATTGTCGGTTAAGGCCGCCTTCGGTAGTTGGTCGATCATGATCATCTTGATCGCATGATTCTTCGCCATGTTGTCACACACCCACACACACTGCGCGCACCCTTTGCAGCGGTCGACCGCCACGTACGCCGACCCGTACTTGAATCCCTTATCCTTGCCCATCTCATCGCTGTAGAGAATGGTATTGGCTTCGGGGCAGTATTGCGTGCAGAGCTTGCAACTCTTGGCCGCACAGATTTCAACGTCAATATCGGCTACGAGGTACATGTCAACTCCTTCCCGTTACGCAGTGGTCGTGGCCACCGGCTCCTCGACTCGCTTCGCGTCCTTCGACGCCCAGCCATTGTCGACGGCGTAGTTCCACCCGGCCCGCATGACAGCCACGTTCTTTTCGATCAGCTCCTGTTTCTTCTTGAACTTCCGTTCGACGACGCTGTCGAGCGCGGCCGTACCGCCTGATACGACGAATCCTTTTCCCAGAAACCGATCTTTGACCGCCTGTTCCAGCGCGACCATGTTCGTCAGACCCGTAATCGCGCCAATGCAGCCCATCAGTGCCATGTTGGTGGCGAGATCCATGCCCGCAACTTCCAAAGAGATTTTGGTCGCTGGGAAATAGTAGAGCTTCGCACGGCGCTCTTCCAACTCGCGCGCCTGATCCTTGTGGAGCTTCATCGGCCCATCGTTGTTGATCAGCGCAATGCCGTCTTCCTTCAAACCGAAATAGAACGGCATCGTATAAGACTTGCCGTGCGTGATGACTTGCGGATGGAAGATGATGATGATGTGCGGAAAGGTGATTTCGCCGATCTCGTAAATCGGCTCGTCCGAGACTCGCACATAGCTCTCCACCGGCGCCATCCGCTTTTCCGACCCGTAGAAGGGCACGATGGTGCTTTCGCCCCCGGCGTTGATGACCGCCGTACTGAGAATGTGCGAACCGGTGACGACACCCTGGCCCCCGACGCCCGCCATACGAATGTTAAATCGCTTCGCCATGTGTGAGCCCCCCTTCTGTCGTCAGCCTAGGCCTTCCCGGGAATCGCAGCGGCCGGAGCACCGGGCTTCGGGAGGAACTCCTTGTACCCGTATCGCTCCGTCAAATACTGCTTTGCCTCGTCGGTGATGTACTCGGAAAACGCGTACCGGTCGTTCTCGACGTTCTTGGCGTCTTCCATCACCTTGTCGGTCGGAATCGCATATTCAATGTTGCAGGAAGTGTAGGCTTGAATGTAGGTGGAACCGACTTCGCGCGCGATCAGCACGGCTTTCTTGATGACGCTCTCGACACGCCGCGGATTGTTCGGCACCACCGTGGCGACATACGCGCATCCCGCCACCTTGGCCATTTGCACCATATCCATCTTCTCGAACTTCTTCCCCAGCGGCGCCATTTTCAACACCGCCCCACGATTGGTCATACCGCTCTCCTGGCCGCCGGTATTCCCATAGACCTCGTTGTCCAACATGATGGTCGTAAAGCGTTCCTTCCGGAACCACGAGTGAAGCACTTGCTGGAAGCCGATATCGGCTGTCCCGCCGTCGCCGGCCATCACCACGACGTCCTTGGGCTTGTCACCAAAGCGGAGACGCAGCCCCCTGGAGAGTCCGCTGGCCACGCCGTTTTGATCGCCATAGTTGCCGTACACGAAGGGAATGGCTGCCTGGGAAATCGCCAACCGCCCGCAGCCGGCCGTGCCGACGGTAATCGTATCTTCAGGGTTCGGGAACGCGATCATGGCGAGTCGAATGAAGAGTGTCATGGCGCAGCCCGCGCACATGGGATGCTCCTCGAGGACCTCCTTGAAGGATCCCATTTGGGACACCGACACCTTCTTCCCAAAAGGACCATGCTCCACCATGTCCCGATATTCTTTCGGCATGAATTTTTCAAAGCCGCTTGAAAATTTGACGTAGTCGAGACTCATCGGAGATCCTCCTTCGTTATCTCATCGAGGGGCGCAAGAGCCCCCGCGAGTTGACCTGCATTTCACGGGTGAACTGCCCACGGCCTCCAACCAACGCTGCTGACACGGCCTCCAACCAACGCTGCTGAATAGCGTGACCGAGCGTAGGACGAGGTATTCTCGAAAATTTGACGGGTGCCAGTCTAACAGAGCGAACAACCACCTGCCAATGAACGTTGGGCTGAAATCGGACAACAATGCCGAAGTGTATAATTTTCCACGGTTTCATTGCAAACTTTCAGAAGGCCCACCCTCTTCGAAAGAAGGCCTAGGCAGGCCGTCCACGATAGGCCATTGGTCCTAGCCCTTACCTCGTGGAACATGTATGGCGCATGGGTGGTCGTCCTGGGCGAATAAAACCTCGCGGAATCGCTTTCCAAATTGCCGCGGGGGAACCTCCCGGTATACACTAGCCGGCATGCCGCTACGCGTCTTAATTCCGGGAGAGGAAGCCGGCGACCACCATACCGGTGGCGTCCACAACCGCCCCCCCACCCCTGATGGCTCGCCCAAGTCGGAATGCCCGAAATTTATGAGCCACGGGCCCTGCGGAGGCGTGCGCAAGGGGGGATTGTGCGAAGTCTACCCGGAGATGAAATGCCCGTGGGTGGTGCTCTACTTTAAATTGGAAGAACTCGGCCGAACCGAATGGATGACTCAACTATGACTCGTCAATCGCGCTCCTCATCCGGCTACGACGCACGCCACGCCAAGAGCGGCATCGATGCGAAGCTGCCCAAGCTGGCCACATGGCCGAATCAGTTCACCGGATACGACATTACGATCGAAATTCCAGAATATACGGCGATCTGTCCCAAAACGGGCCTTCCGGATTTCGGCACGATCCGCATCCACTACCAGCCGGACAAGGACTGTGTCGAGCTCAAGTCCTTGAAACTCTACATCCACGCCTATCGAAATCTCGGGATTTTCTATGAGAATGCGGTCAATCGCATATTGCACGATTTGGTCGCCGCCTGCCGTCCCATTCAGGCCAGCGTGGTCGGTGAATTCACGGCACGCGGCGGGCTCTCCAGCAGGATCGAAGCCAGATACCCCTGACCGCTCCCGCTCCTGACGAGTTCCTTTCGTCCTCGCAACTGCGCCAGCGAGGACGGACGAGCATGACAGCCGCCCATCGACTGAACCACGGCATCGCTTCCCGTGCCGACTTCCGAACATACCTCCCCAAGCGAATCGTCAGCTTCCCAATCTCTCTTCAACCGCCTCCGCCATTGCCATCTGTCGGTCGCCCTCGATGACCCGAGGCCCGTCGCAGCCGCGTATCGGTAATTCCGGGAGCAATGTGAGCCAAAACCCGTTCACGGCTTCGGCCGTGTTTCGTTCGGCTTGTCAACACGTTGTCCCATTCTCGCTATTCGCCGCTCAGCTCAAGTTTCTCTCTCCTGGGGCCGATAGTTTCGTGAGGAGGGCCGCCATGCAGATCGAAAGTTACAGCGTTTCGTGCCGTCGAAAGGAGACCACCCGACCGGATGGATCATGGGACAGCCCCCAGACCCTGGTGCTCGTCTTCGGTCCGTCGGAATGTCTGGATGCCCCCGACATGATTTCGATGCTGGCAGGGGCTTATCCGCAATCCCATATTCTTGGTTGCTCGACGGCCGGCGAAATCTATGGCACGGAGATCACGGATGGGACCCTGTCGGTCGCCATGATCCGATTCGACTCGACGCCCCTCCGGTCGGCCGCCGCCCCCATCCGGTCGGCCAAGGATTCCTACGAGGCTGGACGGCGTATCGCACAAGCGCTGGAAAGTCCGGAGCTTCGAGCCATCCTGGTGTTGTCGGACGGACTGCAGGTCAACGGAAGCGACCTCGTGAACGGGCTGAACTCCGCCCTCCCCGGTTCCGTCGCCGTCACCGGCGGACTGGCCGGGGACGGAAACCGGTTTCAACGGACATGGGTCCTCCACCAGGGCACACCCAGGAGCGGCTACGTTACCGCCGTAGGTTTCTACGGCTCCCACATCCGCGTCGGACACGGATCAAAGGGGGGTTGGGACATCTTCGGTCTTGAGCGGAAAGTCACCAGATCCACCGCCAACGTTCTGTACGAGTTGGACGGAAAACCCGCGCTCCAACTCTATAAGGAGTATCTGGGCGACCGGGCCGCCGATCTACCGGCCACGGGCCTGCTCTTTCCCTTGGCACTTCGCGATCAGACAGACGAACGCAAGCAACTGGTCCGCACCATCCTGGCCGTGGACGAAGCCACCCAATCCATGACGTTTGCCGGGAATATCCCCGAGGGCGCACTGGCACAGTTTATGCGCGCCAATTTCGATCGCTTGATTGAAGGCGCATCGCATGCCGCGCTCTCGTCGCAAGTCGCTATCTCCGGGCCGAAACTGACGGTCGCCATTAGTTGCGTCGGTCGTCGATTGATTCTCGGTGAACGGGCCGAAGAGGAAATCGAAGCGACCCGAGACGCGTTGCCGTCGGGGACCCACCAGGTTGGCTTTTACTCCTACGGCGAAATTTCCCCGTTCGCGACGGGCCGCTGCGATCTGCATAACCAAACGATGACGCTGACTACGTTCGGCGAAGCGTGAGACTCCGTGCATCCGCTCCTCAAGCGACAGTTGAAGAAGCTGGGATTGAGCGATGAGCACGCCCCATCGACACCGGAGGCCTGGTCGGCCCTCCTCAAGCGGATCAGCACGACCTACACGGAGGCTGATCAGAGCCGCGCGCTCCTTGAGCGCTCGCTCGAGTTGTCCTCGCGTGAAATGCGGGAACTCTACGAAGCCCTTCGCCAGAACGTCGAGGGCCAGCTGGCCGTCGAGCGCGATAAACTCCAAATCCTGGTTCACTCCATCGGGGTGGGAGTCTGCGCGACGGACGCGGCAGGACGCATCCAAAGCCTCAACCCGGCGGCGGAGCGATTGCTCGGTCGCTCTCTGAGCGAGGTTCGCGGGCAACGCTTTTACGAACTCGTGCATATTCTCGACGCGACCCAGCCCGCCACGCCCCTGTCGGGAGCCGATCTCCTTGCCGGGATCGCGACCGGCCTCCCTTTCCAGCACGACGATGCCTGGTTCCAGGTCGACCAGGGGGCGAGCCTGGACGTGTCCTTCGTGCTGAATCCCCTCTTGGTGGACGGCTCCCTCTCCGGAGCCGTCCTGGTCTTCCAGGATATTTCGGCCCGCAAACAGGCGGAAGCGCAACGAGCCCAGCGCGATCGGATGATCCAGCGGCATCAAGCCGAACTGCTCATGCTGACCAAAAGCACTCCGGTCCAGGACGGCTCAATCGACCAAGCCCTGCGGGCAATCACAGAGTCATCCGCAAGCACGCTGGACGTCGCTCGTGCCAGCATCTGGCGATTTACGGCGGATCGCACGATATTACGGTGCCAGGATCTGTACGAACTGAGCTCCCGAACCCATTCGCAAGGTTTCGAGCTTCCCGCTGCGGACTTTCCCGCTTACTTCAAGGCCATCGAAAGCGAACGCGTCATCGCTGCCGCCGAAGCGCAAGAAGATCCGCGCACCATGGAATTCACAGACAGTTATCTGAAACCGCTCGACGTTCGATCCATGCTGGATGTTCCGATCCAGTGGCGCGGCCAGATGATCGGGGTCCTCTGTCACGAGCACGTTGGGGCCGCTCGCGAGTGGCAACCCGAGGAAATCGCGTTTGCGCAGTCTGTGGCGCACATTATTACGGAAGCCCTGGAGGCGGAAGCGCGAGCACTGGCGCAACAAGCGCTGCGAGTCAGCGAAGAGCACACCCGTCTGATCATTGACACGGCGTTGGACGCCGTGGTCGGCATGGATGAATCCGGCCGTATCATCGATTGGAATCGCCAGGCCACAACGATCTTCGGCTGGACGCGCGAGGAGGCGGTGGGCCAGGACCTGGCGACATTGATCATTCCACTCGCCATGCAGGAGGCGCATCGCCAGGGCCTTCGACACTTCCTGAAAACGGGAGAGGGTCCCGCACTCAACAAGCGATTGGAGGTCACGGCCCTTCGCCGGGATGGGCGCGAATTTCCCATCGAACTGGCAATCAGCCTGCTCCGCATCGGATCCAAGTGCCACTTCAGCGCCTTCGTAGAGGACATCTCCGAACGAAAGCGCCTGCAGGAGGAGATGTTCCGCACCACCCGGTTTCTCGACTCCCTGATCGACTCCATGCCGATCGCCGTGTTCGTCAAGGACACGAAGGAAGGGCGCATTGTGAAGTGGAATCGGGCCACCGAGGAACTGACGGGGCTGAGCAAGCAGACCGTGATGGGAAGGCTCGATGAGGAATGCTTCCCCGCCCCCATCGCCGCCCGCTTTCGAGCACAGGATCGCGAGGTCTTGGCCAGCAAGGTCCTGATGGACATCCCCGAGGAAACGATCGAGACCCCCGCACGCGGTCTCCGGATCCTGCATACGAAAAAGTTCCCCATTCTCGACCGATCAGGGGACCCCCAATATCTGCTGGGGATTGCCGAAGACATTACGGAACAAAAACAGGCCGAGGCGGAGCTGAAGCGAGCGAAGAACGAGGCCGAGGACGCCAGCAAAGCCAAGAGCGAGTTTCTGGCCAACATGAGCCATGAGATCCGCACACCGATGAACGGCGTGATCGGCATGACCGAATTGCTCAAAAGTACGGAACTGACGCGGACCCAACGACACTATCTCGACACGATCGCGTCCTGCGGCGAGGCCTTGCTCCTGCTCATCAACGATATCCTCGATTTCTCGAAAATCGAAGCGGGGAAGTTGGAGTTGCAACACATTGATTTCGACCTGCGGACCACTGTGGAATCGGTGATGAAGCAATTGGCCGATCGCGCTCAACAAAAGGGGATCGAGCTGCTTTGTTATTTCCACGCCACGGTGCCGACCGCCGTACAGGGAGATCCGGGACGGATTCGCCAGGTTCTGACCAACCTGGTCGGGAACGCCGTCAAGTTCACCGCCAAAGGCGAGGTGGTCACCCGCGTGACCTTGGAGGGTGAGGCGGGTGACGGCCGCACTACCGTGCGTATCAGCGTGAGCGACTCGGGTCTGGGCATATCTCACGAGGGGCTGGGACGCCTCTTTCAATCCTTCACGCAGGTCGACGGGTCGACGACGCGCCAGTACGGCGGCACTGGCCTGGGACTGGCGATTTCGAAGCAATTGACGGAGCTGATGGGAGGGCGCATCGGGGTTGAAAGCGAGCTCGGCAAGGGCAGCACGTTTTGGATCGTCCTGCCGCTCACCCGTCAGAAGCAGCCGCAGCCGCACCCAGCGGACCCGACCGTGCTGAAGGGTGCCCGGGTGTGCGTCGTCGACAATCTCTCGACCAGCCGGGAGATCCTGCAGCACTATCTTCAAAGCTGGGGGCTGCTCCCCCTGCTCGCCCAGTCGGGAGAGGAGGCCATGGCGGTGCTCGAATTCTCCGTCCGTCGAGGAGAGCCCTGTCAAGCCGTCATTCTGGACTTTCAACTCCCCGATATGGACGGAATGCGTCTGGCCCGGCTGATCCGAAGCCGTCCGGAGTTCGGGGCGCCCCCCATCGTGCTGATGACGGCGCTGGGCCAACGAGGAGACGCCGATGCGGCGCTTCAGGCGGGCTGCTCGGCCTATCTGACCAAACCCGTGGGTTACCTGGACCTCTACGAGTGTCTCCTGCAGATCCTCAGCTCTTCGGCCATCGCCGAGGTCGATCGGGTCCCGCACAGCTCCCAGTTGGTGACCCGGCACAGCCTGGCCGAGGCGCGTAATCAGCGCCGTTTCCACGTCCTCGTGGTCGAGGACAACGCAGTCAATCAGGAAGTCGCGGCCATGCTGTTGCGCAACCTGGGGTGTCGGGTCGACCTTGCCGGAAGCGGGCACGAGGCGCTCGACGCTTTCCGGCAAACCTCCTACGACCTGATCTTTATGGATTGCCAGATGCCCGGTATGGACGGGTGTGAGGCCACACGAGCCATCCGAAAAATGGAACAGGCAGACGGGACCGGCCCGATCCCGATCGTCGCCCTGACCGCCAACGCCCTGCTGGGTGATCGAGAGGCCTGTTTGGCTGTGGGCATGAACGATCATCTGTCCAAGCCCTTCACCAAGGAGCGGTTGCACGCCGTAGTCGAGCAATGGCTCACACATCGCGGGAGCCAGACCGGTTCGGCCTCGGACCAGCCTCTGTTCCCACCTTTTCCCGACTCCGCCTCCGCCGGCCCCACCGCACCTACACCGGGAATCGTCGATCGGGGCACTTGGAAAATCTTCGAAGAGCTGGACGAGCCGGGCCAACCCGATTCGCTCTCTCACTTCATGGAGATTTTTCTGCGCGACACGACCCGCAAAATGAGCGATCTCCGCGTCGCCGTCTCGACCGAGGACGTCGCAACGGTCGCGAAGATCGCCCACTCGCTGAAATCGGTGAGTGCCGTCCTCGGGGCCATGCGGCTGGCGGCCCTGTACAAAGACATGGAAGCCAATGGCCTCTCGTCCAACCTCGAACCCGTGCAGGCCCTGCTCATCCAGGTGGAGGACGAGTTTCAGGCCGTCTGCGACATCTTCCGGAATGAATTGACGAAGCGAGGGGTGGACACGCGGTGATCGCGCTGCCGATCGCAGCACGGAACGGCTCGACCTTATCCTGCCTGATCGGTTGTCCGATTAGGGACTGTCCGCGTGCCTAGTCGCTCACCGGTGCCACTCCGGACTCGTCCAGCCACTGACACAGTCTCACATCGCGCCCTGCGACTCCTCACACTGTACAACGGTGCCCCGATTACCGAACCGCGTGAAACGGCAGCATATTCTTGACTGTTCATGATGACCTGCTAGGCTTAACCTGGGAGAGGGCCGCTCGTATTTCCCCACCTCTCGGGCCTCCCCGCTGTAGCCGAGCCTCGCTCACGCGATTGGATTGGCTAGCGTAAGACAGGGCGCGGGACCTCGATACACATCGCCGGGCCCGCGGAAGAAATAGGACTGCGCCATGCCGCTCGCAACATCGTCATTTTCTATCCTGGGCCTCGGACACACCTCTGCAAGGCCGCCACGCCAACCGGACCACGGTCGTTCCTCCGCCGCCACCCCCGCCCGCCGCCGCCCCGGTCTCGGCAACAGGCTGCACCCGCCGCCACCCCGGGCCTGCGGGGGGCGGACTCGGTGATCAGTCTGGCGGGCCCGCTCGGTCGGTGGTTGCCGCAGACCTCCATCCGCATGAGGTTGATGTCGGCCCTGCTGGGCCTCGCGCTGGTCCCGCTCGCCATCGTCGCGACAGTGGCCTATGAAACCAGCCGAGACATCCTCACGGATAATGCGAATGCGAAGCTTGAAGAATTGGCCGCCCAGACCATGGACAAGATCGATCGCGTGGTCTTCACTCGATCGCAGGACATGCAGGCCTGGGTCACCATGGAGGCCTTCCAGGATGCCATTGCGGATGATCCCGACGGCCGGATCACGCTCACGCTGGTCCGCTTGTGGAGCCAGTACGGGCACCAGACCTCCATCTATTGTCTGAACCAACTCGGCCAGATCGTCGCGTCGAACGAGGTGTCGCTGATCGGCCGAAGCGTCGCCCGCACCCCGTGGTTTCGCCAGGGAACACAGGCGAACGGGCTCGCAATTACCGACCTGGGGTACGATGACCTGACGCATACGCTCGCGCTGCGGCTGATGGTGCCGATCACGGCCTCGCACGACGATCAGATGCCGATCGGGTACTTGGTCGCCCACATTCCGTATGGAGAACTGCAGGATATTCTCCAGCAGGTCAAGGTACGCGAGGGAGGCCAAAGCCGGGCCGGCCACGTGATCGTGGTCAACGGCCGCGGCGGAGTCATCGCCGGACCTGCGTTCCTGGTCGATGCCACGCCGAATCCCGACTTTCCCTCCGCCACGATGGATCACATCGGATACGTTCCCGAAGACCGCCGCCCGCTGTCCGCACGCGGCGCCTTCTTGACCGCCGACGCCCGGATGCTCGTCGGCTTTGCCCGTTCCTCCGGGTATCGCACCTATAAAGGCCTCGGCTGGGCGACGTTGGTGGCGCAAGACACCAGCGAGGCCTTCGGGCCGATCACGATGCTGCGAAGGGAGTTCCTCGGGCTGTTCCTGGCGACGACCGTGCTCGTGCTGGTGGTGGCATACGGACTGTCGCGGAGCATCTCGATTCCGATTCAGTCGCTGACGGCCCTGGCGAATCGCATCGCCGCCGGCGATCTCTCCCAGACGATCGCGGTCGACAGCCAGGACGAGGTGGGCGCCTTGGCCACCTCCTTCAATCGCATGACGGAGGATCTTCGACGATCGCGCGACGAACTGATCCGCACCAACCACGAGCTGACCATCGCACGGGACCACGCGCTGCAAGCCAGCCGCCTCAAATCGCACTTTCTCGCCAACATGAGCCATGAAATTCGCACGCCGATGAACGGCATTTTGGGCATGACAGAATTGATGCTCGCCACCAATCTGAGCGAACGACAGCGCCGCCTGGCCGACACGGTGGACCGGTCCGGTCGAGCCCTGCTGCAGATCATCAACGACATTCTCGATTTTTCCAAGATCGAGGCGGGCAAGCTCGAATTGGAACGTGTGGCCTTCGACGTCCGCCGGGTGGTCGAAGAAGCGGTGGACGTGTTCAGCGAACAGGCCCAACGCAAAGGCTTGGCGCTGAGCTGGACCATTGACGATGACGTGCCGACCGTCCTGCAGGGCGACCCGGGTCGCATCCGGCAGATCCTCATCAACCTGGTCGGGAACGGCCTGAAGTTCACCGAACGAGGGGAGGTCGGCATCCGCGTGGATCTGGTCGATCGGGAACCCGCACAGGTCGCCCTGCAGTGGACGGTGTCGGACACCGGGATCGGCATCCCTGCGGAAGCCCAGCGACAAATTTTCGAAGCCTTTTCCCAGGCAGACAGCTCCATGACCAGGAAATACGGCGGGACGGGGCTCGGCCTGTCCATTGTCAAGCAACTGGTGACCTTGATGCACGGCACCATCGAGGTCAGGAGCGATCCGGGGCACGGATCCCAATTTACGTTCACGACGCGGCTCGAGCAGCCTCAAGACGAGACGGCCGGCACGAGCGAGCACGCCGCGGCATCGGCATCCCGGGCGTCGACGGCCAATCGACCGCCGGATCCGGACATGCGATCGGACTCGCCCCCCGCGCCGACAACGCTGCAGCCACAGGCGCGCGTGCTGGTCGTCGAGGACAACCTCGTCAATCAGGAGGTCGCACGGCTCATGCTGGAACAGTTAGGGCACACACCGGTCGTCGCCATGAACGGCCGGGAGGCGATGGAAGCCTTGGACCACGCGTCCTACGACATCATCTTCATGGATTGCCAAATGCCCGAGATGGACGGATTCGCCACGACTCGCGCCATTCGTGACCGCGAGGCCCAGCACGCCGAGTTGCCTCGGACTCCCATCATCGCCCTCACCGCCCACGCAATTCAGGGTGACGACCAAGCATGCCTTGCTGCAGGGATGGATGATTACCTCTCCAAGCCGTTTACCCAAGCACAATTGGCCGCCAAGCTCGCCCGTTGGCTGGCACCATGGACTGCATCCGCGAGTCTTCCGGACCAGGCGACTACTTCACCCGAGGCCGCCCCGAATCTCGAAGGCTCCGGTCCGTCGATTGGTAGGTCGACGGCCATGGAATCGCTCGTGCCCCTTCCGCAAACCTCTGCGGCGGATCCCGGCGGGCATGGACTGGTGGACCAGAAGGTCTGGAAGGATATCGCCGCGCTTCAACAACCGGGACGGCCCGACGTGCTGGTCACTATGTTGTCGATGTTTTTGAAAGACTCGGACCAGGTCATTGAGGGACTCCGGCAGGCCGTGCACCGGGGGGACGCCAACGTGGTCTTCGAGCTCTCCCATGCGCTCAAATCGCGCAGCGGCGTGTTGGGGGCCATGCGCCTGGCGGATTTATGCAGACAACTGGAACACACTGGAAGGAACGGCGATCTCACCGCCGCGCCCGGTCAGTTCGACCGGCTCTGGAACGAGTTCATCGCCGTCACGCAACGCTTTCGCCACGAACTCTCCCGACGGAGCGCCGCATGACATCTGAATGCGCGGCGCAACCACGTCCTCTCGTGCTGGTGGTGGACGACGATCCGACGATGCAGCTCGCCGCCGGGGCAGCTCTTCGCGCGGCCGGCTTCCGAGTCGAGCGAGCACAGAACGGGGTTGAGGCGATCCGAAAATTTCCCCTGGTTCAACCCGATCTCGTGCTACTCGACGTCATGATGCCGGAATTGGACGGATTCAGTACCTGCGCGGCATTGCGACGCCTCCCCGCGGGGGCGCACACCCCGATCATGTTCCTGACCGGACGCGAAGACACCGCGGCGATTCAGGCCGCCTACGAGGCCGGCGCGACGGACTTCGTGTCCAAACCCCTGAACAGCCTGCTGTTGGGGCATCGCGCACGTTATCTGCTCCGCACCGGCGCGGCGGTCAAAGAAATCGAGCGCAGTCGGGAACACTTGGCCATGGCCCAGCAATTGGCCAACGTCGGTAGCTGGGAGTGGGATCCAGTGAAAGACCACCTGCAGCTCTCCGTGGTCGCCTGCCGGATCTTCGGACTTCCGTCCGCCGGGTTTCGCGGCCCGCTCGCCCGCTTTCTGGCGCAGGTTTCGCCCAGCATCAAGGATTTGATCGGCCCACTCCTCGACGGTCGCGACCTCGCCGTCCACCCCTACCATCAGGACCATCGGATCGAACTGACGGATGGCTCCGAACGCATCGTCCACATCCAGGCGCGCACCGTCCCGATCGGCGACCAAGCAACACGTCCCGCGATCACCGCCACGGTGCAAGACGTCACGGAGCGCAAGCAGTTGGAGAACCACGTCCATCACCTGGCCTATTACGACAGCCTCACAGGACTTCCGAATCGGATGCTCTTCCGGGATCGAGGGCAGCAGGCGCTTGATCACGCGGCGCGCCACGGCTCGATGGTGGCGGTGCTGTTCCTCGACCTCGATCGGTTCAAGATCATCAACGATTCCTTCGGGCATACGGCCGGCGATGTCCTGCTCAAGTGCGTCGCAGAGCGGCTGACGGAGGTGACCCGGATCAACGACGCTCTGGGACGAGGGGCCGCCGAGGCCTCCGAGCATGCCGTCGCTCGATTGGGCGGCGACGAGTTCACGTTGATCCTTACCGGGCTCCGCCAAGCGGACCATGCGACGCTGGTTGCGCGCCGCATCTTGTCGTCCCTCGCCGCACCGTTTTCACTGGAAGGGCGGGAGGTGTTCGTGACCGCCAGCGTCGGCATCGCCCTCTATCCAGCGGATGGAGACTCGCTCGAGGAGTTACTGAAGAACGCCGACACCGCGATGTATCAAGCGAAGGGCGCGGGGCGCGACAACTACCAGTTCTATTCGCGCACTATGAACGCCATGGCCGCGGAACGGCTGGGGCTCGAAAACGAGCTGCGCCGCGCCTTCGACCGCAACGAGTTCCGTCTCTATTATCAACCTTTCGTCAATATTCACTCCGGCCAGGTGGTGGGCGGGGAAGCCCTGATCCGCTGGAACCACCCGACTCGCGGACTGCTGACCCCGGGGCACTTTCTTTCGGTGGTGGAAGATATGGGCCTGAGCCGACGGCTCGGCCAGTGGGTCACCGAAACCGCTTGCCGGCAGGTCGCGACCTGGCACCCGCTACGGCCTCATCCCCTGCGCGTCGCCATCAATCTCTCCAATGCGCAGTTTCGCGATCCCGGTCTGCTCGCGGAATTGGCCCAAGTGCTCCAGGCGACGGGAGCCGCCGCGCACGCCGTGGAGTTGGAACTGACGGAGACCATCGTGATGCCCCATGCGGAGGAGGCCGCCCGCCTGTTGAAGGAACTCAAGGGCCTGGGCATGCGACTGGCGCTGGACGACTTCGGAACGGGCTATTCGTCCATCAGCCACCTGCGGACGCTTCCGTTCGATACGGTCAAGATCGATCGTTCGTTCATCGTCGACGTCGCCACCAACGTGGAAGACGCCGCCATCGCGGAGGCGATGATCTCCATGGCGCACGTCCGTCACATGCATGTGCTGGCCGAAGGCATCGAGTCCCCTGAACAGCTACGCCTCCTGAAGCGTCTCGGCTGCGACGAAGTGCAAGGGTATCTCCTGAGTAAACCGGTCCCCGCCGAGGCCTTTCCGCCACTGCTTCGACGGTCCCTGGTGCCCTAATGCTCCGTCACCGTGCCAGAGCCTTGCAATTTGCCACGCGATTCACCGCGCCCCGCGCGCACAACCTCATGAGACAACGATGACGACCCAGACGTCCCGCACCCATCCCATCGCCCTTCTCGCCGACGATGATCTGACGATTCGTATGCTGACCCGACAAGTCCTGGAACAGGCGGGGCTGTCGGTGGAGGAAGCGACCAACGGCCAGGAGGCCGTCGCGGTCTTCAAGCGGACCGCCCCGGACATTGTCCTCCTGGACGTCATGATGCCGATCCTGGACGGATTCGAGACCTGTCATGCCATCAGGCATCTCCCCGGCGGCAGCCATACGCCGATTCTGATCATGACGGGGCTCGACGATGTGGAGTCGATCGAGAAGGCCTATGACATGGGCGCCACCGATTTCATCTCAAAACCGTGGCAGGTGCTCATCTTGAGCAATCGCATTCGGTACATGCTGCGGACCGCGCGCCTCATGCAAGCCCTGCGCGAGAGTCAATCGAACCTGGTCCGAGCCCAGCGACTCGCTCGGCTCGGCAGTTGGACGTGGACCCTCGCCACCGATCACCTTGCGGTCTCCGACGAGACGTATCGCATTCTGGGCGTGTCGCTGGGCGAGTTCGGCAATACCTGGGAGGGGTATCTCGCCTTCGTTCATCCGGAGGACCAGGAACTGGTCCGACAATCCATGGAAACGGCCCGCTACGGGCGGCGGCCGTACTCCCTCGACTACCGCCTGCTCCGTCCAGACGGGACGGAACGGATCGTCGCCGAGCATGCGGAGCCCGTGTTGGACGAGCAGGGGCTCACCAGCGCCGTGATCGGCACCATCCAGGACATCACCGATCGCCGTTCGGCCGAAACGCGGCTGTTTCTCTCGACGCACTATGACGCCCTCACCAGCCTGCCCAATCAGCATTTGTTTCGCGACCGGTTGGCCACGCTGATCGAATCCGCGCAGGAGCGCCGGACGACCGGCGCCCTCCTGCTCGTGAGCGCCGATCAGTTCCGGCACATCAGCGACGTCTATGGCATGAGTCGGGGAGACGAGGTCTTGAAAACGATCAGCGACCGTCTGCAGCAGTGCCTGCGCAAAGACGACACGATCGCTCGCGGCGGGTCCGGCGACACGGGCATGACTTTGGCCCGATTGGTCGGCGATACGTTTGCCGTCGTCCTTCCCCAGGTATCATCCGAGCGAGACGCTGCCAAGGTGGCCCGCCGCTTGCTCGCCTCGTTTCACCGGCCGGTCGGCGAGGCGGACCACCAAATGGCCCTCACCGCCAGTATCGGCATCGCGTTGTTTCCCCAGGACGGCGGCGACGTGGAAACGACGGTGCAGCGTGCCGAGGCGGCCCTGCACGTCGCGAAGAGCAGAGGCGGCGACCGGTTCGAGTACTTCGTCGAGGAGATGGACGCGGCCAGCGGGGATCGCCGGGGACTCGAACAAGACCTGCGGCGGGCTCTGGAACGGCGGGAATTGGTGCTGCACTACCAGCCACAGGTCGACGTAAAACGCTGGTCGATTACGGCCGTCGAGGCGTTCCTTCGATGGCACCATCCCGCCCGCGGCGTGATTCCCCCCAATCAATTCGTCCCCGTGGCCGAGGGGGCCGGTTTGGGCGTGACGTTGGGGGAGTACGTGATCAAAACCGCGTGCGCCCAGCAAAAATCCTGGCGGACGGCGGGGGCGCCCGCCATCCGTGTGTCGGTCAATCTATCGGATTATCATTTCCGGCAGCAGACCCTCGCGGAAATCATCAACTTGGCCGTCCAGGACATCGGCCCGACTCCTGATTTTTTCGAGATCGAGCTGACGGAGGGCGCGATCATGCACGATCTGGCGCATTCCGTGAAACTCCTCAAACGGCTCAAGTCGCTCGGCATCAGGATCGCCGTGGACGATTTCGGCGCGGGTTCCTCCTCGTTGAGGGAATTGTCGCGTCTGCCCATCGACACGATCAAGATCGCCCCCAGCTTCGTGCACGAATCCGCGCAACAACCCGCCCACGGCGGCATGACGGCAGCCCTCATCGGGCTCGGCCATGGGTTACGATGCCGCGTCGTCGCCAAAAACGTGGAGACCCACGAACAACTGGAATTTCTGCGACGCCTTGGCTGCGACGACATTCAGGGCCACCTCTATGGGGCGGCGGAAACCGCCGATCGTATCGCGCACATGTTGACGCACAGACCTCAAGACCCCAGGAGCCGCTCCGCCGCGTAGCGACCCTTGCGTACTCGCACGGCACGAGGGCTCAGCGCCTTCTGGAGGCCGGCTCGCAATGCCCCCTCGAAGACTCGTTCACGCGGTGGCGCAGGCGTTCTGTCGTCGCCGTTGCCGGAGGAATTCCGCCGTCCCTCGCGGGTGATCCTCCGCAGTATCCCCGTCAGGGCGGACCTACCGCGCGGTCCTTGTAAAAGCCTCTCGGACCGGGTAGGCTCGGGACAGCCTACCGCAACTTGTATGGCCATCTACGCAATCGGAGACATTCAAGGGTGCGCCGACGCTCTCAAAGAGTTGATCGACCGCCTTCCGTGGAATCCTCGGCACGATCGCCTGTGGTTCGTCGGCGATCTGGTGAACCGCGGGCCCGAGTCGGCGGAGGTCCTACGCCTGATCAGAGCCCTCGGTGATCGAGCGAGGACGGTCCTCGGAAATCACGATTTATATCTGCTCGCGGCCGGGGAAGGCGTGGTGGAACCGCGCGCGAAGGATACCTTTTCGGACGTGCTGCAGGCCTCGGATCGCGACGAGTTGCTGGACTGGTTGGGCCGGCAGCCGCTCCTGTTCCACGAACCCCCGTACGTCGTCGTCCATGCGGGGCTGTTGCCCCAATGGTCGCTCACCGAGGCAACAGCGCGGGCGGAGGAGGTGCACGAAGCTTTACGCGGGCGGGATCGTCGGCGCGTGCTGGCAAGTTTCTTCTCGCTGGAACGATGCGATTGGGACGAACGCCTCGACGGCATGGCTCGGCTGAAGGCGATCGTCGACGTGCTGACCCGGCTGCGGATCTGCACGCCCGCCGGCGCGATCAACCATCATTTCAAGGGCGAGGTGAAGGACATCCCCGAGGGATTCCTGCCCTGGTTCGACGTCCCGCACCGCCGGCACGAAGAATCCACGGTCGTCTTCGGCCATTGGTCGGCACTGGGACTCCACGTGACCATGAACGCCCTGGGCCTCGACAGCGGGTGCGTCTGGGGTCGGACGTTAACGGCCGTGCGGCTCGACGACCGGGCGGTGTTTCAAGTCCCCTGTCGACAATGTCGGCCACCGCGCCGATCGTAGCGGCGCGCTCCGCCTCGCTGATCTCGTCGTCCTGCTTGCTGACTCGGTGCTGTGTAGGACGAGGAGGAGAGACGGGTACGGGCGCATGCCGACCGGCGCGTCTCCGGATGAACACTCGACGGCCAATCAGGACGATCCGGGTCTGGGGGAGCTAGGAGTAGCTTTCCGCATTCGAGGGGAACTTGCCCTGCTCCACTTCTTCCTTGTATCGGCGTAACGCTTGCAAGGCATCAGCCTTGAGGTGGGCATAAGGCTTGACGAACTTCGGCACGAAGTCATCGAACAGGCCGAGCAGGTCGTACAGCACCAAGACCTGCCCGTCGCAAAAAGGTCCAGCGCCGATTCCGATCGTCGGGATGGCTAAGGCTTCCGTCACCTGCCGGGCGAGATCGGTGGGAATCGCCTCCAGCACGATCGCAAACGCTCCGGCAGCCTCCAGCGCCCGCGCATCGTCCACAATACCCGCGGCCTGATCGGCGCGCTTCCCCTGTACCTTGTAGCCGCCGAACTGGTGAACCGACTGCGGGGTCATTCCCAGATGGCCCATGACGGGGATGCCGAACCCCGTAAGCGCCTGAACTCGATCTACGACGGCGCGGCCGCCCTCGAGCTTCACCGCGACGGCGCCGGCCTGCAGGAGTCGACCGGCATTGCGCACGGCGTCCTCCACGCTCGCCTGATAGCTCATAAACGGCATGTCGGCAATGACGCAGGCCCGTTCGGCCGCTTCCGCCACCAACCTGGTGTGATAGGCCATGTGGTCCATGGTCACGGCCAGCGTTCCCGACTTCCCCTGCACCACGACCCCGAGGGAATCGCCCACGAGGATCGCCTCGATGCCCGCCTGCTCCACGATGCGCGTGAACAAGGCGTCATAGGCCGTGACCACGATGATCTTCCGCCCGTCTCGCTTCCGCGCGATGAAATCCGGCACCGTCATGGTCAGCTCAGACCGGCCCGGTCGATAATCTGGGGCAGCCGGTCCGTCGCCTTGATCGCCATGATATGCACCCCGTCGCAATAGGGACGCACCGCGTTGATGGTACGGACCGCGATCTCGACGCCGGCCTCGATCGCGTGTTTGTCGCCGGCCGCCTTGAGCTCATCGATCATCTCCTGCGGGACCGACACGCCCGGAATGTTCGCGTTCATGAATTCGGCCATCTTGGCATTGCGCAAGAGCAGAATCCCTGCCAGGACCTTGACCTTGAAGGGGCGGACGGCCGCCATGAATCGGGCGAACTGCTCAGGATGGTAAATGGCCTGCGTCTGGAAGAACCGCGCGCCGGCCTTCACTTTCGTCTCGAACTTCGCGAGCATCGGGCCGAGCGGATCGGCTTCCGGCGTGACCGCTCCCCCGACGAAAAACTGCGTGCTGCCGTCGAGCTTGCCTCCCGCCCAATCTCGCCCTGCGTTCAGCCCCTCGACGGCCTGCATGATCTGAACGGAATCGAAGTCGTAGACGGGTTTGGCGTCCTTGTGGTCGCCGACCGTGGGGTAGTCCCCGGTCAGGCAGAGGATGTTGCGAATCCCCAACAGATGGCCGCCCAACAGATCGGCCTGGATGCCGATGCGGTTGCGGTCGCGGCAGGTCATCTGCATCACCGGATCGTGGCCGAGTTCGTACAGCAACCGGCACACCGACAACGAGTTGGCCCGCATGACGGCGGCGGTGCAATCCGTAACGTTGACCCCATGAACGCGGCCGACGAGCGCCTTGGCGCTCTCCAACAGACCGGCGACGTTGGTGCCCTTGGGGGGATTGTACTCGATCGTGACCGCGAACCGGCCTTGCTCGAGGACTTCTCGGAGTCGTTGTGGTTGGAAGCTCATCGTCGTCGCACTAGGCCAAGCCGGCCGCGCGCCGGGCCGACTCCAACGTGTTGTCCAAGAGCATCGCGATCGTCATCGGTCCGACCCCGCCGGGCACGGGGCTGATCCATCCCGCCTTCTGGCTGACCGGCTCATAGTCCACGTCCCCCGCCAGCTTTCCGTCCGGCAGCCGATTGGTTCCCACATCGATCACCATCGCCCCTTCGCGCACCATGTCGGCGGTGACGAATTTCGCCTTGCCGATCGCCACCACCAGAATCTCCGCTTCACGACAGACCGCAGGCAGATCCCTGGTCTTGGAATGGCACACGGTGACCGTGGCGTTGCGCTGCAACAGCATCAGCGCCGCCGGCTTGCCGACGATGTTGCTCCGGCCGAGGACGACCGCCCGCTTGCCCTCGATCGCCATCCCCGTGGACTCAATCATCTTGATGACTCCTTTAGGGGTGCAGGCCTCGAAGACCGGACTGCCTTCGACAAGCCGGCCGAAATTGTAGGGATGGAACCCGTCGGCATCCTTCTGAGGCGACACCGCCTCCAGGATGACCTTGCTCTCGATATGCTTGGGCAGGGGCAACTGCACCAGAATACCATGGATCTTCGGATCGGCATTCATTTTCTCGATCAACCGCAGGAGTTCCGCCTGGGTCGTGGAGGCGGGCAACTTGTTCTCGTCGACGTAAATCCCGGCGGCCTCGCAGGCCTTTTGCTTGTTTCGGACATAGATGTGCGAGGCCGGATCATCGCCCACGAGAATTGCCGCCAGTCCCGGCTTGATCCCCTTCTTGGCCAGCAGATCGGCACAATCCCTGGCGATACGGTCTCGAATTTGCTGCGCAAGACTTTTCCCGTCGATGATCTGAGCTGCCACCGCATGCCTCCTGGATAACGAATGAGTGGGGTCGACCGGGACGGACGATAACAGGGCTTTCAAAGGCAAGTCAACGACTTCGGAGGCACGGTCTCCCGTGTCTCGGCCTGCGTTTCCTTGACAGCCTCTTCGAGCCTCCGATACGATGAGAACTCTGCATCGGCACTCCTGCATGAAATCCCGTGACAACCAGGCCAGGTTCGACCTCCGCCCATGGCACGTCCTTCGAGGCGCCGTCGTCGGGGCTCTCCTGCTGAGCGGCGCCTTCGTGCTCGCGCCCGACGCGTCGGGATTGCAGGTCTTGGAGCTCCTGGAGCCCTACAGCTTCGTCGTCGACAGCGCCACCAAAGAGTATTTCATTTCGAGCGTCAACGGCGACGAAAGCGCCCGGGACAACAACGGCTTCATCACCAAGTTGAATGAGACCGGCACGGTCGTTCAACTTAAATTCATCGCCGGTGGTCAGGACGCGCAGCCCTTGCACGCGCCCAAGGGGCTGGCGATCATCGACCACACCCTCTACGTCGCCGACCTTGACCAACTCAAAGGGTACGACAAGACGACCGGGAAGCTTCTCGTCACCATTCCGCTCGGATCCGGCGCCGCGCCGCAGGCCGGCGCTCCGAGCCACCTGATGGACGTCGCTCACGACGGCAAGGGGTTCCTCTATGCCTCGGACCGCACACGCAACACCATTTACCGAGTCGATCTCGCCAAACACCACCAAGTGTCGGTCCTGCTCCAGCACCCCGCATTGGCCGGGCCGTCCGGGATCGCCCTGCATCCCAAGGGCGACCGCCTCGTGGTGGTCAGCTGGGACAAGGGCAAGATCCTCGAGGTGCGGTTCGACGGGACCTTCACCGAATTGATCTCCAACGGGTTTTTCACGTCCCGATTCGGCAATTTGTCGGGGGTCGATTTCGACCAATGGGGCAATATGTACGTTTCCGATTTCACGCGCGGGAAGATTTGGCGCATGCGCCCGGACCAGAAATTCCAAGTGATCGCGGAGTACCTCCCGAGCCCGGCCGATATCGCGATCGACCGGATCAATCATGTCATCCTGGTGCCCTACCACTACGGGAACGCCGCGGAGGTCAACGGTCTGGAGTCTCCCGTGAAGAAGAGCGGGGCGAAGCGTTCGCTGGCCGATTACGGATTCTCGGCCCCGCCCGTGCCGAAGGATGCGCCCGCCAAATGAGCAAGTGTCTCTATTGCCATGAGAAGAAGGGGAAACGTCCCTGCCCCGCGCTGGGCGGTCTCATCTGCCCACCCTGCTGCGGCGAGCACCGCATGACGCGCATCGTCTGCCCTCCGGACTGCCCCTACCTCTCCACCGGAGCGGACTACCAGCAGCGACGACTGGGCGAGCAACTCGCCCCCTTGCGACGGGACTTCTATCGACAAATCGCGGAACTAGGCGGCGATCAGGCGGGGGCGCTCTTTAACCTGGTGGAAGTGGTGGCCTTCGGCTATTTTCAGGGACGGCGCGACGGACAGGACGCGGAAATCGTCTCCGCACTCCAGGCCTTGCGTCGCAGCCTCAGCCCCTTGCACGTGCCGTCCGGCCTCCTGCCCGTCTTCGCGGAACACTTGATGAAGGAATACGAGGCCTACAAGAAGCAGCAGCCGAAAGAACTCGTCGAACTGCAAAGCACCCCGGAGGTGCTGGACCGGGCCATCAAATTCGTCACCGATTTCTCCGGCGAAGCCTTCCAGTCGCAGCGGTTTCTCAACGCCCTCATCGGCTATGTCCGAACGTACTACCCGGACATCGCGGACCATCTCACGAAGCACACGGATCGGAAGAGCATCATCCTCCCCGATCAGATGACCCCACCGAGGGAGCCGGAACCGCACACGCACGGCCCCGGTTGCCAACATCACCACTAGGAAGCCGCCGAGGCACAGGATGGTCTACTTGACCGCCTTGGTCCATTCCAACGCCTTCATGACGTCCGTCGGGGCCGGCTTCGTGCACTTCTTGCCCCGCACGCCGTAGCTGATCGTTCCCGGTTTGATCGGGCACGTGCCGAAGGCGGTGCCGAACTTCACGATGCCGGAGACGACGGTCAGCACGCTCTGCCCGTCCTCCTGCACCTTGAGGTCGAATTCGGTCCCCTCGATCGCCGCGGTCGCCACCGGGGTTTCCACTTCGAACCGGACCGGCTCTTCCCCATAGGTCGTCACCCACACTTCCCCACGGCTCATGCGCAAGATCCGCGTCAACGGCTGGTCCTTGACCCATCGGGACAGCACCTTGAACGACGTCTCTTCATTAAGCGCCACCTTGACCCCTTCCTTGAATTTCACCACCGCCTGACTTCCGGCATCGGTGCGCAGCACGTCGCCCTCGAACAGCGGGATTTGCCCGACTCCCTGCAGCCGTTCCTGCACCCCGTCGATCCGGACCACGACCAGCGTCCCGATGGCATTCTCGGCGAAACCCGCGGGCGCGCTGGCAGCCAGCGTGACGACGGGAAGCCCCGCCCCCAGCACTGAACCCAGCAACAGTCCGACCAGCATTCGTCCCGTCATAACGTCCTCCGTCAGTCGACCCAACCCCGTGCAGCGCCCCCGGACCACTCCCCTGGCGGCCCTCATCGCGACACCACCACGCGGATGGGCTTCCGCCCCACCGGGACCGTACTGATCACCGCGCTGGTCCCCGTGTCAATGACTCGCACGTCGTGGCCTTTGTCGTGGCCGACAAACAGACGGGTCCCCTCGAGATTGGCCCAGATTCCGTTCGGCCCGCTGCCGACCGCGATCTCCTCCAAGACCTTCAGATTCTTTGGATCGGCGTTGACCACGGCGACCTTGTCCGTTCCACCGACCGTCACATAGGCGAGGGGCCCCTTCGTGCCCTTGAAGCCGAACGCAATTTGCTGCGGCTTCGCGCCCACTTCCAATGTCCCCGCAATGTCGTTCGTCTCCGGATCGATGACATAAATGGTCGTCTCCCCGGTATTGGTCCCCCAAACCCGACCTTGCCGATCCACAATCAAGAAGTGCGGGTTGGCGCCGACGGGTATGGACTTGATGATCTGGTGCGAGGCGGTGTCGATGACCTTGATCGCTTTTTCACCCTGGTTGCTGACGTACGCGAAACGTCCGTCGTGAGAAAATGCCAGGCCGGTCGGTCCTTCCCCGACGGGAATGGTCCCCAGAATTCGATACGTAGTCGCATCGAGGATGGAAATATTGTTTTCGCCGATATTCGCCACCCAGGCCTGCTTGTTATCGTTCGTCAACGTGACCACGTGCGCGCGATTGCCCGTGTCGATCGACGCGATCGTCTCCATCGAGCGGGTGTCGATCACCGAGACGCGGCCGGAGGCGAGATTGGTGGCGAACAGCTTCGACCCGTCCCGGGTAAGGGACAGATCGTGCGTCGAGGAATTCTTCGCGTCGATCGTGCCGACCACCTTGTAGGTGTTGGCATCGATGACCGTCACCGAATTATCGCTTTCGTTGGCCACATAGATGCGTTGTGGCAGCGGGGCGATCGCCTCCGGATCGGTCACGCAGCCGACCAGGCCGCCGCCGAAGGCGATCGCCGCCAGCAGAATCCTCACGAATGGCTGCCCGTTACGAGACCTCATGAGTTCCATCCTCCCCTCTGTTCCATACGTTGCGCGTTAACGAACCTGCCCCAGAATCAGTTGGCCTTCCACCTCCCCCTTCTTCACGGGGTGCTGATTTTGTCCGGTCGCTTCAGGCACCCGTTTCGACACATAGGTGTAGGCCTCGTCGACCGTGATGACCCCGTCGCGATCGGCATCCGCCGGACCGCGCAGTCCCTCCAGCAGATAGTACGTAAAGACTCCGTGCCCGAGTTCCTCCCGCTCCTCGCTGACTTCGCTGGCCTTACTGGCGGTCAACACGATGCGCCCCTTGCCGGACGCCAAGCGCGACAAGAACGAATCGGACACCACCGCTCGTCGCGAGGCCGTCGCGAAGGTTCGACCCGCCGTGGCCCCGCTGTAGCAGGAGTCGTTGATGAAGATCACCCGGTCCGAGGCCAGCCGCTGAAAAATCGTCTCGACCTCGCGCATGGGGAGCCCTGTCGTGTACAAATCCTTCGGGTCGGCATCGTACGGGACCACGTACTTCTCGAGGCCGTCGTCGTCCGAGGCCGAGGCCTCGGCCTCGGGCGCCCCGTGGCCCGCATAGTAGATGATCACCGTATCCTTTTCTCCGGCCTTTCGTTTGAGATCGGTGCCGAGAGTGCGCTTCAAGTTCATCAGCGTGGCCTGTTCGTTCAAAAGGAGCGTCACGTTCTCTCGCGGCACGCCGACCTGGGTCAGCAGATAGTCGTAAAAGGCCTCGGCGTCGCGGTCGGCGAACTTAAGGGGATGCACACTTTGATACTTGGAGATGCCCACGATGACGGCCCAGATCCTGCCACGGTCCACGACTCGCGTGACATGCAGTACGCGGGTCGCCCGCTGGTTGTCTCGATCGATCGCCGTCACGGCGATGACGTTGGGTCCTTCTTGCAATGGAATCCGCTCGGCGAAATCGACGGTGGCCGTCGCCTTGGTCTCCGAGGCAACGACCTTGACCCCTCGACTCTCGCGTTGAGTCAGTGACTGCCCGTTGACCACGATGTCCACTCGGGACACGCCCCGCTCGCTCGCCACCGCGCCCACCAACGTCACCCGATCGGTCGAGACCTGCGCCCCGTCCGACGGCGACGCGATGGCGATGAGCGGCGGCGCCTTCTGGAAGAGCTTGACCACCGGGGCACCGGAAATCGACGGGATCGGCATCTCGCCCTTGACGGATTCCCGCGTCTCGACGACCTCCCGCTTCGGAATCCACCCACGCTCCGATTCGGAGATCTGGACGCGGTACCACTCCCCGATCTGCCCAGTCACCGCCAACCCCTGCCCCTTGCTCGCGGACGCCAACACGGACGTGTCGAAGCCGGCACCGCTATGGATCTTGACCGATGGTTCCTGGACGACCACGAGTTTGTTCAGAACCGTCACAGTGGGGGCCGCTTCCCGGTCCACCGCGAGTCCGATGGCTTCCTCAAGGAACACGTTGGTCCCTTTGTCGCGAATGAAGAGACGGAGCGGCACCTGAGGATCTTTGTGCTCACGCGGGACCAGGAGGCTGACCCGGCCGGTCTTGGTCTGATCCGGTTGAAGCGAGCCGAGAGACAGTCGCGACGGCGTCACCGTGCCGGACGACGCCGCAGCCGTCCCTAACTCGAGCGTCGTATCCTCGGCCGGCACGGTCCCCACGTTCTTGACCGTCCAGAGCAAATCGACTGCTTCTCCCGCTTGGAGCCGTCCATCGCCGTTGCCGACTGATCGGCCGCTGCCATCGTCAAGAATTTGATAGGTGTAGGCAAACCGAGGGCGCGGCAGACCTTCGACGGTCACCACCGCGTTCACCGCAGGGGGGACAAAGCCGTTATATTCCTCAAACCGGACTTCCAGCGGCACCTCGCCGTCGGTGCGCTCGCGCGGGAGCCGAATGGTCACCGCATCCGTGGCTCGTTGCCCCGGGTCGATCTTCCCAAGATAGAAGAGGTGGCCATCGAAGAGCGGGTCCTCGCTCTTTGTCCTGGCTTGGACGCGATAGACCGGCCCTTTCCCCTTGTTCGCGACGGTCACCGTCAGCGTGACCTCCCCCCCGGCCTTCACGTCCAGGGGGCTCAAGGAGAGATCGGCCTCAGGGAGCGGGGGCGGGGAAGGCGGTGGGCCAACCGCCGCTCCGCGCAACTTCATCTTATCGGCGAGCGTAGCCGTCACGACCGCCGGGACGCTCGGCTGAAGCCGCACGATTCGGTCCCGCCCGCCGCTCGCCACCTGCGTGGCGTCGGGTGACAGAGCCACCGCCCCGACGGGCCCCGTGTGGCCGGCCAGCGCATATCGCTGCTGTCCGGTGGCTACGTCCCATACCCGGACCGTCCCATCCGCACCACCCGACACGAGCGTCCGCCCGTCGCTCGAGAATCGCACGCCGAAGACGTCGCCTTCATGACCGACGAACCTGACCTGCTCTCGCGCCGCCTCGACGTCCCAGAGCACCAGTTGGCCGTCCCCCGCGGCACTGGCGATCCACCGGCCGTCCGGAGAGAACGTGACCTCCTGCACGCTGCCCGTGTGACCCGACAGGGCGAGGCGCTGGAGCCCGGTCGCCACTTCGATCACATGCACCTTGCTGTCGCTGTTTCCCGTCGCCACGAACCGCCCGTCCGGCGAAAAGACAACCGAAAAGACAATACCGAACGCGCCCCGCACGGCCCGCATTTCTTTGCCGGTGGCGGCATCGAGCAGGTGCACGGTACTATCGTCGCCGCCGGTCGCCGCCGTCTTTCCATCAGGGGAAAAGGCGACCGCGCGGACGGCGCCGAAGCTCATCCCCACCGTCCGGAGTTCGCGTCCGGCGTTCACATCCCACAGCCGAATACTGCTGTCCGCGCTTCCCGACAAGAGGGTGCGTCCGTCAGGAGAAAACGCCAGGGCTCGAACCGGGGCCAGGTGTCCCTTCAGCGTCGTGAGGAGACGCCCGGTGGCGGCTTCCCAGATCTGAATCATCCGATCTCCGCCGGCAGAGGCCACTCGTTGACCGTCCGGACTGTACGCCAGTGCGAAGACCTCGCCCTGATGACCGGTGAGTGTTCTGCTCGCCTCGGTTTCCGACCCGGCTCCGGCGGCTGAACTCGTAAGACAGTGGAGGACGACGACCGGAAGGATGCCGGCGAGCCGCAAAGCCCCTCCCAGCCGGGAGACGCCGGTGCCGTGGCGCGGGATGGGGAAGCGCTCCGCTCGCTGTGGCCCTTCGTTCGACATGGACCGATCCCCCCTTGCTGCTCTCGCCTCTTGCTTCTCCCCATGAGAGGTCATGGGAACGGGGGACCACGTTATCCACGTCATTGTGGCCCTGTCAACGGTCGATCGGCCCTATCGGGGGTGGGTCGCACTTGTGCCATCAGGGGGAGGACGCGAATCGTGCCAGGCAACGCGGGGGTCCATGTCCCTGGCGAGACCCGACGGAGATTGGAGGCGCCCGGCAGGGGCAAGATGGGATGGCGCCGGGCCAGAAACCGTCCCCTCGGATCGACCCCGCTCTGAATTCCGTGGCCGGTCCACTGGTGCAGAGCGGGGACGAAGTGCGCTGGGCCCTAGTCAAGAATCGTCACGGTCATCTCGATGCGTTCATTCGGCAGGTCCTGCCGATCTCGGGGAAGATTCACGATCTTATCGGCAACCCCCATTCCCTTGGTGACCTCGCCAAAAACGGTGTACTGCCGATCGAGAAACCGCGAATCCTCCACCACGATGAAGAATTGCGACCCGGCCGTATCGACGTTCCCGCCCTGCCGGGCGGCGGAAAGGATCCCGCGTTTATGAGGAGTTTCGTTGAACTCGGCCTTGAGCGTGTAGCCCGGTCCGCCCATCCCGTACGTCTCCTTCTTGTTGGGATCTTTGGTGTTCGGATCACCCCCTTGAATCATGAACCCCGGGATGACTCGGTGGAAGATCGTCCCGTTGTAGAATCCGGATTTAGCCAGCTTGATGAAATTCTCGACGTGCTTGGGCGCCAACTCGGGGAAAAACTTGATTTCGATATCGCCGAGCTTCGTCTTGATCACGGCGCGAGGACCGCTCTTGGCCTCCGTTTCAGACGCCTTCTCCGAGGCCCATGCGCCGCCGCTCCATGTGAGCACACCCATCATGATTCCGATGCCGATCAGTCTGCCCGCCTGTTGCCGTCGCATACGCATCATCGTTCCTCCTCCATGAGAATCACGTCCCGACACGGGGCATCTTATCACAGCCCTGCGCCGGTCCCCTCCTCCAACCACGACAAGGCTTGACGGGCGGCGGCCTGTTCCGCCGCCTTCTTGGTGACGCCGGTGCCGACCCCGCGCACCTCGCCCCTGATGAGAAGTTCGACCTGAAACCGCTTGTCGTGGTCGGGGCCCAACTCGGCGACGATCCGGTACTGCGGCAGGACTTCGAAGCGCCGTTGGCAGTACTCCTGAAGCCGTGTCTTAAAATCCGCCCCTTCATCAGGCCCGCCCTCTTCGAGGCGGTTCAGGTCATGGGCCAAAACACGAAGCAGAAACGCTCGACTGGCCTCCAGCCCGCCGTCGAGGTAAATGGCCGCCGCGACCGCCTCGAGCGCATCGGCCAGGAGCGAGGCCTTGTCGCGCCCTTGGGTGACTTCCTCCCCCCGCCCCAATTTCAAAAACCGCCCGAGCCCGATCCGGCGGGCCCCACCGGCAAGACATCGCTCGCTCACCAGCCGGGCGCGACGCTTGGACAGCCGACCTTCGTCCAGATCGGGAAACCGGGCCACGAGATAATCCGTCACGACCAGCGCCAACACCGCGTCGCCGAGCAGTTCCAGGCGCTCGTTGTGCGATCCGACCGCGCCACCGCGCTCGTTCAAGTAGGATTTGTGGGTGAGCGCCTGCTCGCACAGGCCCGGCGTGCGAAACACATAGCCCAACGCGGCTTCGATGCCGCCCTGCGCCGCAGCGGATTCCATAGGTCGATGAGCCGGAGCAGAGGCGGATCAGGCATCCATGCGCTTGAACAAGACGCAGGCGTTGACGCCGCCGAACCCGAACGAATTCGACAGACAGACGGAAATGGTCGCCGGTCTGGCTTTGCCGGCGACATAATCCAGATCGCAAGCCGGATCCGGCTGCTCGAGATTGATGGTCGGGGGGATCATGCCGCGATGAATGGCCAGGACGCTGAACACGGCCTCGATGCCTCCGGCCGCCCCCAGCAAATGACCGGTCATGGATTTGGGCGAACTGACGGGAATGTGGTAAGCGCGCTCCCCGAACACTTGCTTGATCGCCTTGGTTTCGATCGCATCGGCCATGGTCGACGTGGCATGCGCCTTGATGTATCCCACTTCGCCTTTGTCGATCCCCGCATCCACGATGGCGCGCTCCATGCATCGGACGGCACCTTCGCCGTCGTCCGGCGGAGCCGTGATATGAAACGCGTCGCTGTTCATCGCATACCCGACGATTTCGCAATAGATCCGGGCGCCGCGCCGCCGCGCCGCCTCCAGTTCCTCCAAAACAAGCACACCGGCGCCTTCCCCAAGAACAAATCCGTCCCGATCCTTGTCGAACGGCCGGCAGGCCCGCGGCGGATCGTCGTTTCTGGTCGACAGCGCACGGGAGGCCGCGAACCCCGCGACTCCAAGCGGCGTAATGGCCGCTTCGGCCCCTCCGGCAACCATGGCGTCCGCCTCTCCATGCTGGATGAGGCGAAACGCGTCACCGATGCAATTGTTCCCCGTTGCGCACGCGGTCACTGCGCATGAGTTCGGTCCCTTGGCGCCGATGCGGATGGCGACCTGTCCCGAGGCCAGGTTGATGATGGTCATCGGGATGAAAAACGGGGAGACCTTGCCCGGCCCTTTCTCCTGCAGCACCTTGTCGTAGTGCTCGATCGAACCGAGGCCGCCGATCCCGGAACCGATGTACACTCCGACCCGGTCCGCGGTTTCCGGAGCCACCTTGAGCCCCGCGTCATCCACCGCCATGTGGCTCGCGCCGACGGCGTAGTGGATGAAGGTGTCCATCTTTTTGATTTCTTTTTTCTCGATGTACTGCGCCGGATCGAAATCCTTCACCTCTCCGGCGATCTGCACGGGGAAATTGGCGGCGTCGAATCGGGTGATACGACCGATTCCGGAGATGCCCGCACAGAGCGCGGTCCAGGTCTTTTCGACCCCCGTCCCCAACGGAGTGACGCATCCCAAGCCTGTCACCACCACGCGACGCTTCGCCACCGACGTACTCCCCGGCCCGCCCGCTGCGGGGCCGCGCCCTAGACTTTTTCCTTGATATATTCGAGCGCCTTCCCGACGGTCAGGATTTTTTCGGCGTCCTCGTCCGGGATCTCGATCTCGAACTCCTCTTCGAGCGCCATCACGAGTTCGACCGTATCCAGCGAATCGGCGCCGAGATCCTCCACAAACGAGGCTTCTGGCGTGACTTCATCTTCCTCCACGCCCAATTGTTCGGCGATGATCTTCTTGACCCGCTCATCAACCGACGCCGTTTTCCGTGCTTCATCAGCCATGTCTCATCCTCCTGTTCCGCGACTGTTTCTCTCCCACTCCGCCGCCGGGCCCCGAGCCGGAGCCAGGCTCATACCATGAGCATACCGCCGTTGACGTGGAGCACCTGTCCAGTGATGTACGACGCCTCATCCGACGCCAAGAAGCACACCGCCTCGGCCACGTCGGCGGGCTGCCCCAGCCGCCCCAACGGGATCTGCTTGTACAACAGGTCCTTGACGTCCGGCGACAGGCCTTGGGTCATCGCGGTATCGATGAACCCCGGCGCCACGGCATTCACCGTGACGTTGCGGGTCGCATACTCGCGCGCGACCGTTTTGGTGAATCCGATCACCGCGCCTTTCGAGGCCGCATAGTTCGCCTGGCCCGCATTGCCCATGACGCCCACGACCGAAGCGATATTCACGATGCGCCCGTACCGTTGTTTCGTCATGGGCTGGAGCGCGGCCTTCGTGCAGTTGAACGTCCCCGTCAGATTCACCTGAATGACCAGGTTCCAGTCCTCCTCCCGCATTCGAAGGAGCAACCCGTCGCGGGTGATGCCGGCGTTGTTGACGAGGATATCGATCTTGCCCCACTCCTTGACCACCTGATCGGCCATGCCCTTTGCGTCATTCCACTCGGCGACATTGACCTTCACCGCCATAGCGCGGCGCCCGAACTGCTGCACGGCCGCCACCGCATCCTGAGCCCGGCCGGGATCCAGATCCGCGACCGCCACATCCGCCCCGTATTTCGCCAACGTTTCCGCAATCGCCCGCCCGATACCTTGCGCTCCTCCGGTGACGATCGCAACCTTTCCGCTCAACGACGACATGCCCACCTTCCTTTATTCAGCACCGCCACCGCCCGCCTAGGTTGCGGTCGGAACTCCGAAACCGAGCGCGACGCGCGTCGCCTCCAACGTCTGCGGATCCTGCACGTTGTAGGTGGCCGCGTCCGGGGCGATCCGTTTGATCAATCCCGTCAGCACGGCACCGGGGCCTACCTCAACGAAAGCCGTGACACCCAACCCCGCCATGGTCCTGACGGAATCTTCCCACAGCACCGAGGAGGGCAACTGCCTCACCAGCGACGGCTGGATCTCGTTGGCCGTGCGCAACGCCTTCGCTTCCGCATTGTTGACCACGGGCGCAACCGGGTCCGACCACTGCGCGGCCGCCAGGTCCGTGGCCAGACGCTCCGCCGCACTCGCCATCAGCGGGGTATGGACCGGCACGCTCACCGGAAGGGGAATGGCTTTGCGCGCCCCCCTCCCCTTTGCCAATTCGATCGCCCGCTCCACCGCGGCCTTTTCGCCCGCGATCACGACCTGACCCGGACAATTGAAATTCGCCGCCGCGACGACGCCGATCGCCGACGCCTCCTGACAGACGGCACGAACCATGTCCGGGCCGATTCCCAAAAGCGCGGCCACCAGACCGGTGCCGGCCGGCACGGCCTCCGACATGTACCGGCCGCGCTTCTGCACCAAGGACACGGCTTGTCCGAACTCGACCGCTTTTGCGGCCACCAACGCACTGTATTCACCCAAACTGTGCCCGGCGAGAGCCACGGGCCTCAGGTGTTCACTCTCCAACACCCGGTGCGCGGCGATGCTCGCGGTCAGCAAGGCCGGCTGCGTGAATTCGGTCAAATTCAGCCGTTCGGCCGGGCCTTCGAAACACAGTTTCGCGATATCGTAGCCCAGGATCTGCGAGGCCTCCTCGTAAGTCCGGCGAACGGTCGCGAAGGCATCGTACAACGTCCGTCCCATCCCCACGGATTGCGAACCTTGCCCTGGGAACACCAATCCGATTCCGCCGATCATGGGGCGTAAGATATGGGGGAAAGGCAACCGGTTGTCAACGAGAAAATCCGCGTACTTGTGGCCACTTGCCGCCTCTCGTCCAGCCTACCAGCGTAGCAGCGCGGAGGCCCAGGTCAGCCCCGCGCCGAAGGCGCCCAGCAGCACGACGCTCCCGTCTCGGATCCGTCCCGCGCGGACCGCTTCATCCAATGCGATCGGAATCGACGCGGCGGACGTATTCCCGTACCGATCCATGTTGAGAAACACCTTGTCCAGGGGCAGACCCAACCGCTCCGCCACGGCTTTGATGATCCGCACATTGGCCTGATGCGGCACGTAGAGGTCGACGGCTTCAATGGTCAGGCCGTTGGCGGCGAGGGTATCCCGCGCGACTTCTTCCAGCGTCCGCACGGCGACCTTGAAGGTTTCATTGCCTCTCATCTTGATGTATTGCCCGCGCTCCTCAAGCAGCCGTTCGGACGGCGGCCTGCGCGACCCGCCTCCCGGCACGTGAATGTAGTCCCACATCGACCCATCAGAGCACAACTGGGTCGACAGCACGCCGCGTCCTTCCTCCGTCGCGCTGACGACGACCGCTCCGGCTCCATCCCCGAAGAGCACGCACGTGTTCCGATCGGTCCAATCGGTGATCGCGGACATGACTTCGGATCCGATCACCAGCACATGCCGGAACCCGGTTTGAACGTAGGCCGCCGCGACGCCCAACGCGTAGACGAACCCGCAACAGGCGGCCGAGAGATCGCAGGCGGCCGCGCGGGCGGCACCGAGCTGATGCTGAATCAGACAGGCTGTCGATGGGAGCGGGCTGTCGCCCGTGCACGTGGCCACCAGGATCAGGTCGAGATCGTTCGCCGCCAGCCCTGCGGCCTTCAAGGCGCGGCGCGCCGCGTGGAGGCCGAGATCGGAGCAGGCCTCCCCTTCGGCCGCCAGATGCCGCTCCCGAATGCCCGTTCGGTCCGCGATCCATTGATCGGACGTCGCCACCATCCGCTCCAGTTGCGCGTTGGTCAGCACCCGGTCGGGCACGTAGGACCCGGTGCCGGTGATCCGCGCGTTCATGCGGTGGCTTCCTGCGGCGGAGGCTGCTGGCGGCGCGCCAGGCTCTCCTCGATGTCCTGGCGAATTAATTCGTTCAAGCGGCTTTCCGCCAGGGCCTTGGCCCGCCGGATGGCATTCTTCACGGCCTTGGCCGAGGAGCGGCCGTGGCAGATCATACAAATCCCGTTGACCCCCAGCAGGGGCGCCCCGCCGAATTCCGCATAGTCGATCTTCCGCTTGAGGTTGAGCAACGGCGCCGCGATCAACGGATAGGCCAACCGCCCCCAGAAGGACCCGCTGATTTCCTTGAGCAGCAGCTTCTTGATCGTGTCGGCCACGCCTTCGGAGATCTTCAACGCCACGTTGCCGATAAAGCCGTCACAGACCACGACGTCGGCTTCGCCGCTGTAGACGTCCCGTCCCTCCACATTCCCGATGAAATTGATGGGGCTGGTCTTGAGCAACTTGAACGCCTCTTTGGTCACCTCGTTCCCCTTGGTATCCTCTTCACCGATACTCAAGAGCCCCACCCGGGGATGGGGCTTGTTCAGGAGATGCTTGGCGTATTCGTTGCCCATGAGTCCGAATTGTTCGAGGTGCTGCGGGGTGCAATCGACGTTGGCCCCGACGTCCAGCATGACCGCATGCCCGGTCAGAGTCGGAAGGGCCGTCGCGATGGCCGGACGCTCGACGCCTTTGGTCAGCTCCAAGACGAAGAACGCGGCCACCATGCTCGCCCCGGTATTCCCGGCGCTGATGACGGCCTGGGCCTCGCCGGATTTGACCAGTTCGGTTGCGATCCAGACGGAGGAGTCGCGCTTTTTCCGCGCGACCTGCGCTGGGGACTCGTGCATTTCCACCACTTGCGGAGCATGGCGGACGGAAAGGCGCGGATCGGTCCCCTTGAGGCGGCGGAGGTGCTCGCGCACCTGCGGCTCGTCGCCGACCAGAATGATCTCGACGTTGGATTCAGCCGCCGCTTGAATGGCGCCTTCGACGATGGGACCAGGCCCATGGTCCCCACCCATCGCATCAAGGGCTATCTTCATGCAGAGCGTGGAGGTGGTGTAGCGGACTGTATGCGGACACCCCGCAGAATGTTCAAAATGGCCGTCCGGCGATGACGCAGCGAGCAAGGAGGCGATGCGTACGCTTCTCCGTACGGTGAGCCTCCGAGCGATGTGAGAACAAAGCCGGTGGCCTTTTTCAACATTCCGCTAGGCTTCTTCGACCGCGATGACCGCCTTGCCCTTGTAGGTTCCGCAGTTCATGCACACGCGATGCGGGAGCTTCAACTCGTGGCACTGCGGACACAGGGAAAATCCAGGAGGAATGATTCTGAGCTTGGCGGTGCGCCGTTTGTCGCGGCGCGCCCGTGAGTGCTTATGTTTCGGATTTGGCATTGGCGTCCTACTCTGTCATGAGATCACGAAGTACTAAGAACGTTCCCGCCGTTGGCGGAGTTGCGCCGCACGAAGTTTCCCGGCCAGCGTCCCCTCCACTGACTCCTGGCATCGGCACGGATTGACGTTGCGGTCCTGGCCGCATACGGGACACAGCCCTTGGCAGTTCTCCCGGCAGAGCGGCTGCATGGGCTCCGCCAGAATGATTTGCTCGCGGAGCATCGGCGCCAGGTCGACCTGTTCGCCGACGAATTCGTACACATCCATCTCACCCGATTCTTCAGGTTCGGGCCGAGCCGCCGGCTTCCCAGGCTTCACACGACCCGGTGTTCCAGGCTTCTGGGGCTTCCGCGCGAATTCCGCGCTGAAGGACACCAGCAGTGGTTCGGCGAATGAGCGCAAGCAGCGCACGCACTGTCGGATCGCCGTACCGTCCAAGAGTCCGGTCACCAGGACACAGGGGTCCTCCCGGCGAAGCGTGGCGCTGACGTGCACGGGGCCTTCCAGTCTCGCGTCCTGCTCGCTGAGGTCCAGGTCGGCCGCCGAGACATCCCGGTCAACCTCCAGGCCGTCAGGAAGAATTTCGGAGAGATTGTATGTCACCGCACTGTGGGAGCCCATGAGGCCGACGTCCTTCGTCTCGAGCACGCCCGTCATCACCGCTCCTCGGCGAACGACACGAGCGCGATGTGGCGGGCCCGCTTCACGGCCGCCGTCAATTCACGCTGATGTCCCAGACAATTGCCCGACATCCGCCGAGGAATGATCCGACCGCGCTCCGTCAGAAACCCCTTGATCAGAGCCACGTCCTTGAAATCGATCGGCATTTTTTCCACACAAAAGCGACAGGCCTTCCGCCTCGGCATTCGGCCTCCACCGCCCCCGCTCCGTTCCATCATGCCCACACGACCCTCCCTCGGTTACGCGTATTACGAGTGCTCTTCATATTCATAGGGCGCCGGCACCTCGTCGGCCCCGGCCCCGTGGGACGCATCGCCGCCGCCCTCCTGGCGTTTCGGCATGAACGTGACCGACTGCGCCACCACCTCATGCTTGCTCCGCTTCTGGCCGTCGTCCGTCTCCCAGCGCCGTTGCTGCAAGCGTCCCTCGACGATCACGCCGCTGCCTTTGCTCAGATATTGTCCGCAGTGCTCGGCCTGTTTTCCGAACACCACGATATCGATATAACAGACCTCGTCCCTCAATTCCTCGCCCTGCCGAAAGCGGCGATTGACCGCCAGCGCAAAACTCGCCACCGGCGTGCCGCCCGGCGTATAGCGCAGCTCCGGATTGCGGGTGAGGTTCCCGATCAGGATGACTTTGTTAAATCCGTTCACCGGCCTGCTCTTGCGAAGGTGCCGCCGCCTGGGGAACCACGGGTTCCTTTTCCAACCGTACGCTCAGAAATTTCACGATCGAGTCCTCCAACCGATAGGCGCGCTCGAGATCGCCGACCACGTTGCCGGGCCCTTTGAAATAGAAATAGGCGTAGGTGCCTTTGCGCTCCCGCTTGACCTCGTAGGCCAGCTTCCGACGGCCCCAATTCTCGGCCTTCATGAAATTGGCCCCCGACTTCTCGGCGACGCCTTTCATCTTGTCGATGAGCGCGTTCGTTTCCTCGTCGGTCAAAGTCGGACGAATAATGAACAGGGACTCGTAGAGTTCCATGCGGTGATCCTCCTGGACAAAGGCCCCAGTTCTCAGACTGGAGCGAGGGATGTGGGCCTCCGTGAGGCCGGTCAAACCAGTGGACGGTAGCACAGCCCGCGCAAAGGTGTCAACGAAGCGGGAAGCGGCCGGCAAGGGGCGAGCAGCTCCGACCTCGACATGATGCGCTGTTGTCAGACTGCCATTCTTCGTCTGACCGTTGGCCGTTCGCCTCAAGGCAGATGCCCAGACCGGCGCACGGCGCTCCACCGGCCAACTACAAGCTGGGCCCGCCATGGCGACGGCCTTCGTGCTCATCCCCTCCAGCCGGCATTGGAGAGAGTATGGGCGGGAACAAACCGCCGATAGGTTCGTCCACGCTCGAACCAAAGTGAAACACAACCCGACTCCCGTCCCCTATTCATCTCTTAGGGCTGTGGAGTCTTCGCCATCTCAACCTCCCATGAATAGGGCTCTTGTCAATTGGTGACACGAAGCCCTACGTGTATAAGTAAGATGGACCGTTACCCTCCCATGCGGGCTCGGACGCCCAACCTTCCGGTTCAAAGACAGCCGCCCAATC
>JBDIVW010000011.1:0-127522 GCA_039794185.1 Candidatus Inralta sp.
CAAACGGTTAGCCAAATCGGACGGAAGTCGGCCACTCAAGACCGATCACTGAGGTCCTGCGTCGCGGGGCTCCGAGGGGTGGCCGGATTCGCTCGGAATCGGCGGCCGGATTCAGCGGAATACGCACATTGCCACACGCACATCATCCCGCGGCTCAAGAAGGTCATCGACGGCCAGGACCCGGGTGGCATTACGGAGGCGGTGGGTTGGAAGGGCGGAGGGGGGTTCCGCTACTACCGCCTGGCGCCATCGCTGCTAGAGAAAGACAAGTGGGGCAATTGGGTCATCAACAAGGCCTACAACCCTGCCATGCTGGCTGAGGCTGTCTGCAAGTTGGAAGGCTTCACTTACGCGCCGAGCCACACGGTCTATTGGCAACACGGGCACTCCACCGAGCGCGATTTCATCTACGTCACCACGCAGAACCTGAGCCATGACCAATTGCAAGCCTTGAGTGATGAAGTCGGCGAAAGCCGCTCGCTCTTGGTGATGTGCTCGGCTTTCCGTGGCAAGCCGGATCGCTTTCCAAACTTGACCATCAAGAAGATACCTAAGGCGGTCATGGTTCGCTGCGAGTGGGGCCGGAATGATTACAGCCTGCGGGTTGAGAATCTCCCCAAGGCTCCGGCTCCTGCCGGCCAACAGGGATTGGAGCTGGACATCAGGTGAAGACATCCAGACACGTGACAAGGTTCGACGGGATGTAGGAGCACCGTGTGCCGACGATCAGCGCTTTCTATGGGATTGTGATACAAATGTTCTGGCGGGACCACAACCCTCCGCATTTCCATGCGCTCTATGGCGAGCATGAGGCAGTGTTCGACGTGCGAGACTTACGCGTGCTGCGAGGATCGCTACCTCGTCGTGCCATGGGGCTCGTTTTGGAATGGGCCAGTGAGCATCGAGACGAATTGATGGAGGATTGGAATCTATGCAGCCAACTCAAATCTCCAAAACCGATCGACCCCCTGCCATAGAACCGGCCATCCGGCACGTGGTGCCTTGGCGGGTTGAGTCCGTTTCCGCCCTTCCAGATCTGCGCTTGCGCGTGACCTTTGTCGATGGCACCACCGGCGAGGTGGACTTGCGGACCTTTCTGAGCAGTCCGCAGGCGACGGGAACGGTGTTCGAGCCGCTACGCGACCCAAGCGTCTTCGCTCAGCTAGGAGTTGTGATGGGCGCGGTCCAATGGGCGAATGGCGCGGATCTCGCTCCCGATGCCATGTACGACGCGATCAAGGCCCATGGCCGGTGGATTGTCGAGTGAAGGATCGCTCGCCAGGAGAGGACGACGAGAGATGACACTCGCGGATATCCAGTCCTATGTGAAGCTGATTCCAGCCGTAAACCGGGCGCCGCAGCATGCCGTCTGGCTGACGTACGACGGCGAGGCCGACACGCTGTACGTGAATTACAAGAAACCCAGCCATGCCACTGACAGCGAAATGACCGATGATGACGTGATCATTCGCTATGAAGGTGACGCGGTCATTGGGTTTACGGTGTTGCACGCGAGCAAACGGGTCAAGAAAACGGCATAGTTGTTCTTAGGGAGAGGCACAATGAAACTCACCGTGGATGAAGAAGCCGATGCCTTGCACTTCTGTTTGGTGGATGTGCCAGTGGCCGAATCGGATGAAATCGCTCCTGGAGCGATCGTGGATTATGACGAATCAAACCAGGTCATCGGTATCGAGGTTCTCTGTCTCTCCAAGCGCCAGCCTCCGGTGAGCGCGATGAATTTCCATTTTCAAGTCACTTCCAAAATACCGGCACCGACTGACAGTGAGTAGAGCCACGTGAACCGCCACGTCAATGCGATCGCCGGCCGGCTCAGCCTGCGCCCTCCACAACGGGAGTCGCTCGAGATCCTGGATCGGGTCACAGAGATCGTGCCGCCGAAAAAGGGAACCGACCTGGCCTCGGCGCTGGAGGCCATTCGCCGCGAGTTCCCAACGGTGACGGATTTCGAGCGCGACTTCCCTTCGCTCTGTTTCGCCTTGGCCACCGGAGTCGGGAAGACACGACTCATGGGCGCCTTCATCAGCTACCTGCATCTCGCTCACGGAATCAATCACTTCTTCGTGCTGGCACCGAACCTGACAATCTACAACAAGCTGATTACCGACTTTACACCGAATACACCGAAGTACGTCTTCACCGGTATTGCCGAGTTTGCCACAGAGCCGCCCACGATCATCACCGGAGACAACTATGAGTCTGGCGTTGCAGCTCGCCTGACTTCGTTACCTGGCTTCGGCCAAGAGGTCCATATCAATATCTTCAATATCTCGAAGATCAATTCTGAAGTGCGGGGCGGAAAAGCACCGAGGATCAAGCGCCTCTCCGAGTATATTGGCCAGAGCTATTTCGATTATCTGGCAGGTCTCGAAGACCTCGTCCTGCTTATGGATGAATCCCATCGCTACCGGGCATCCGCCGGTGTGCGAGCGATCAATGAGTTGAAACCTGTCCTCGGGCTGGAACTGACCGCGACCCCGTTTGTGGAATCGAACAAAGGCCCCGTGCAATTCAAGAACGTCATCTATGACTACCCATTGGCCAAGGCGATGGCCGACGGCTTTGTAAAAGAGCCGGCGGTGGTGACACAGAAGAATTTCAACCCGAGCCAGTTTACTCCGCCTCAACTTGAGCAGATCAAGTTGGAGGATGGAGTCCGTTTGCATGAGAACACCAAGGTCGAGCTGGAAACGTATGCGCGGCAGACCGGGCAGCGAGTAGTGAAGCCTTTCATGCTGATCATTGCCCGCGATACGACCCATGCCGGCCAACTGATGCAACTGATTCAGTCGCCCCAGTTCTTTGAGGGCCGGTATAAGGACAAGGTCATCCAGGTGGACTCCAGCAGGACCGGCGCGGAAGAAGATGAGATGGTTCAGCGCCTGCTGGCCGTTGAAAGTCCAGGTGAGCCGACGGAGATCGTGATTCACGTGAACATGCTGAAGGAAGGCTGGGACGTCAGGAATCTCTACACCATCGTCCCGCTGCGGGCGGCCAATGCGCGGACGCTGATTGAGCAATCTATCGGACGAGGCCTTCGTCTTCCCTATGGAAGGCGCACCGGCGTCAGCACTGTCGACCGGCTGAATATCGTAGCGCACGACCGATTCCAGGAAATCGTCGATGAGGCCAACAGGTCAGACTCAATGATCCGGCTGACCCAGGTGATCCTCGATCCGGCTACAGATCTCCAGAAAACGAAGACCGTCGTGGCTCAGCCAAAGATCGAGGAACAGCTTGCCGCCCTGGATTCTCCTGTCTTCACCAGTGAGGAGGAGCGAAGGATCGCCGAGGCGACGTATCAGGTCATCAACAAGCACGAGAACTTACCGACCTCCGGTTATCTTCTGAAGCCGGAAATCCAAGCGAGGATTGCCGAAGAAGTGAAAGAATATGTGACGCCAAGCCAGCAGGTACTCCCGGGAATGGCCGCTACGCCGAGCATTGCCGATATCGTTTCAAAGACGGCTGAACTCGTCGTGCAGCAGACGATAGATATCCCCCGCATTTTGGTGGTGCCGAGGAGTGAGGTAACCACCGGCTTTCATGCGTTCACATTGGATTGTTCGAGCATCCACTACCAGCCTGTTGCCCGAGACCTGCTAATTCAGCACCTTCGGACCAATCACCAGGAGACGCTGAGCTTCGAGGGAGGTCTGCAGGCAGAGCAGCGGTTGGAGGATTACGTTGTCCGAGGCCTCATCGATTTCGACGATATTTCCTACGATGAACATGCGGACCTGCTCTATGACTTGGCTGGCCAACTCGTCCGGCATCTACGCTCCTACCTCTCCGAAGAAGATGCGCGCAATGTGTTGCTCTACTACCAAAAGCCGCTCGCCGCTTTTGTCCATGCCCAGATGCAAGACCATCAATGGGAGAAGGCAACGGGCTACGATGTGCAAGTGAGCAAGGGCTTCACGAAACTGAGAAAGCCTGCCTATACCGCGAAAGACGGCGAACCCATCCACGATTTCCGAGAAACCTTCGAGGACAAGAGCCGCATTCCACAGGTGCTCTTTGGAGGCTTTCAGCGGTGTCTCTTCAAGGAACAGAAGTTCCAATCCGACTCAGAGAGGAAGCTGTCGGTGATTCTGGACCGCGATGCGCAAAAATGGTTCAAGCCGGCGCAGGGGCAGTTTCAGATTGCTTACAAGGTAGGTGTGGACCACCGTGAATACGTGCCCGATTTTGTGGCCGAGACCACGGACTGTATCTACATGCTGGAGTCCAAAGCGCGAAACGAAATGACCAGCCCTGAAGTCCTCGCCAAGAAAGAGGCAGCCGTCACCTGGTGCAGCCGCGCCACCACCCATGCCCTGGGCAACGGCGGCAAACCGTGGAAATATGTCCTCATCCCGCACGACGTCATCGCGGAGAATATGACGCTGAACGGATTGGTCGCTCAATTTGCAACATCATAACCGCCCTGAAGAAGATGGTTCACAGGAGATATGGCAGGCTGAGAAAACGTCGGTCTATGGCCATCACGCTCATTACGCCAGGGTACGCTTGACGGGAAGCTCTCTGAGGCAGAAACGCCGACTAGACACTAACCGGGTGTTCCTGTATAAAGATAAGCCTGTCCGGCCGATCGCTTACCGCCGGATTCTTGAGGTATCAACCATAACTCAGCAATAAACCGAAGCGAGCGGGCGTAGCTCAGTGGTAGAGTCCTAGCTTCCCAAGCTAGTTGTCGTGGGTTCAAATCCCATCGCCCGCTCCAATAGCCGCCCCCCCCCGGTCGTGCGAGGCGGATCACCAACAACTTGAACACACGGAAGGATTTGAACCCACGACTGAGGGTTCCGAAGGGGGCATGCTCCCTTCGTGGGGAGTGTACGAGGGGGCTGGCCCCCTCTGTAGGAGCCAGGAGGCAGGCTTCAGGGCCGATCTGGCGACGGAGTGCGGTTCAAATCCCATCGCCCGCTCCAACCCCCTTCGCCTATCGCGAACTGTCTGCTCATCCCCTCGGACAGATCGAAGGGTGTGGCACACGACCGAGTAGGTCGGATAGAACGTACACCCTTCGCGCCTTTCACCCCCTCCAGCGGTGTCCACCTCGACGTCACTGAATCGGCTCAACACCCAACCCTTCGGCAGGGCAGGGTGGTTTGTGTAGCACACCATCGGACAACGGATGTCGGTGATCGGACGGCGAGCAGAGCGGGGTGCGCGGCAGACGCCTAGGCGAAGGAGATCGACCTCCTACAGGGTTATCCCCCCAGTAACATCGAGAGGCTCTCACATCGAAAAGAATTCATCGCTTCGCCGAATCCATTTCTTCCCGGCGGTTGCCCCCCAATCAGGCCGCGAGGGGTGCCGCCTCCAGATCCTCAACAATATTCCGCCCGCTGGTCACGGCCACAATCCCCAGGTAGACACGCTGGGCGCCGGCGGACTACGACGATTCAACCGGAAGACCGCGAAAGGCGGCCTCTGCAGCCTTCTGTTGGTCATTGGTGAGGGGGCGTACGAGGCCTTGCATCACTCGACTCCCGGGTAAGTGTGGAAACCGACTGCGTACCTAAGAAGAGACATGGCCGGCAGAAAGGATTCGCCGCAGCGCTCGCTCTTACCTCGCCATTTCGGAGGGAACTCGCCCTGAGCGGACCGCGTCAGTCGCGTCGCGCGACTCGATGCGACCGGTCCTCACGGGAGGAGCCTGCCGAGGCCGATCTCTCGGACCACACACGTACAGGACGGCTGTCTGGCGGCGTGGCTCGACTGACCGGCAGTCCCTTGCGTCACCCCTTCGCCCGAAACCCATAGAGCAACGTGATGTTGATCCGCCGGCTCAGGTACTCGTCGCGGAACCGCACGTCGTCGGTCTCATGAAACAGATCCGAATTGAAGATGACGGCTCGATTGCATCGATACGGCACCCGCACCATGCGGGCGCCGGCGCCGTCGAGGAAGGCCTGGATCTTCGAGCGATTCTTTTCGCTGTTGTACTCCTTGAAGTTCCAGTCCAGCGGCGCTTCCTTGTCCCAGACGACAAGCCCGCCCGACTCAGGATCCAGATTGGCTTCGTCCGGGGTCACCCAGAAATTGACGTTGACCGCCGCCGCGTCTGCGTGCATCCCCAGGCCTCGGCGGGTGCTGTCGTGTTTGAACGACCAGGATTGCGTCAGCCGGTGCTCCTTGAAAATGCGAGGAAACCGTGTGCGCAGCTCCTCGGCGATTTGGAAGAGGAGGGGAGTGGCGAACCCGTCCCCGATGAAGGCCCCCAAGTACCCGTTCTCATATTCTTTCTTCCAAATCGTGGCTTCCTGGCAAAATCGACGAATGGCAACCAGGGCCTCCTCCGTCAAGAGGTGATCGACGTAGAGAATTTCCGGCCGCCTGGCGAGCCACTGTGCTTCGATGGCCGCCACGTCCAACTGCGGGTTCAGCGCGGGTCCGGGCAGAGCCGGAGCGCGTCCGGAGTACAGGAGACGGTTCCAGGAAGGGGCCAAGGCATCGGCATCGCTCGGCGTCAAACGAACCCACGTCCGACCGGCCCCCTCCGCGTCGGCGGATGCCCGGACACGTTGCAGCGCCGTCAAATACGGACGCGCTTCCGCCCCTAATCGTCCCTGTTCGATGAGGTAGGTGAGCTGCTCTTCATCGTGCTTCAAGCGTGCGCGCGACACCCACGCCGGCCGAACGGGTCGACCGTGGTCATGCTTGAGCCTCGCCGACGCCTCGAGATGCCGGGCCGCTTCATCCCCCAGCCCCTGCCAGACCGACACCAGCCCGAGATTGTAGTGGCTTTTCCAGTTGGAGGCGTCGATCCGCTTCGCCTGTTCAAAACAGACGCGCGCCTCATCCAAGCGGCCGGCTTCCATCCAGAGGAGCCCCAGGTTGTTGCGGGCTTCGACGTGATCCGGCTTCAACCGAAGCGCCTGCTCGTACGACCGTTGCGCCTCTTCCACTCGGCTCAGCTCTTTGAGCGCGACCCCAAGATTGTTGTGGAGATCGGGGGAGCCCTCTGAGAGCGCCAACGCCCGGCGATACCCGTCTTCCGCTTCCGCGAACCGGCCGAGGTCCCGCAGGAGGTTGCCAAGGTTGCTCAACGCGTCCACGTAGCGCGGATGCAGTGCAATCGCCTGGCGGTACGCGCGTTCCGCCTGCTCGAGCGCGCCTTTCTTCTGGCTGACGACACCCAAATTGAAGTGATAGGTCGGCTGGGACGAATCGGAGGCGATAGCCTGGCGTATGAGCGCCAGAGCCTCGTCGAGGCGGCCGGCTCGATAGGAGACCAACCCGAGTAGATGGGCGGCCTCGGCATGATCCGGTTCTTGTTCGAGGATCGTCTGATAGAGGCCGGCGGCTTCCGCAAGCCGCCCGGCCTGATGATGAGCCCGCGCCTCCCGCAGGCATTGCTGCACAAGGGTGGACGGGGCGGGTCCCGAGGACCGTTGCTGTTTGCCGTGCGCCCGTCGTTCGCTGCGGTTCATGGCTCTCCCGTCGTGAAGTCGGTGGCGATCACGGCGGATAGCCTAGCCCAACGAACGAGAGAAGGTCAAAACCGCGGTCGGGGCGGGGCGGGTAATCCCGCCTCGCCGGTTCAATCGTCCCGGATCAGCCGGCCTTCGCGAGGGATTGGATCTGACTGCGCTGCTTCACGATATCCAACGCCGCAATGCGATAGGCTTCCGCATAGGTGGGGAAATTGAAGATGCTTTCGACGAAAGCGTCGATCGGATTGCCGTTGAGCAGAGCCATCTCACCCAGGTGAATCAACTCCGTGGCGTTTTCGCCGACGATCTGGACACCGAGCATCTGCCGACCGTCCGGCCCGGCGACGAGTTTCAGCAGCCCGTCGCGCGTTCCGGCGATCTGCCCTTTGGCGACTTCATCGAACCGGGCTCGTCCGACGATCACGTTGCGGAACCGGGCGCGAGCCTTCGGTTCGTCCAAACCGACGCTGGCGATTTCCGGAATGGTGTAGATCCCCATCGGAATGAAATGGTCCGCCGAGCCCACCGGCATGCCCAGCGCGTGCGTGACCGCGCGGCGGCCTTGCTCCATCGCGGCCGAGGCCAGGGAGGGCGGGCCGGCCATGTCCCCGACGACATAGATGTGCGGGACGCAGGTCTGGCCATTGTGGTCGACCGAAATGAAACCCTTTTCGTTCGGGGTCAGCCCCGCGACTTCCACCTCGAGATCGTCGAGATTCGCCTGCCTCCCCAGCGCCACCAGCATCTTTTCCGTTTTGATGGTCTCTCCAGAGGCCAAGGTCGTCACGACCGACGACACCTGGTCCCACCGGACGGATTGGATCTGCGCCTCGCCCACGTACCGCCCGGCATGGTCTTCAAATCCCTTGAGAAACCCGCCGACGATGTCCTGGTCCATGAAGCGGAGCGGGCGGTCCGCAAGGTCGATCAACGTCACCGAGACGCCCAAGAGCGAAAAGATCGACGCATACTCGCAGGCGATGACGCCGCCTCCGAGAATCGCGAGCGATTTGGGCAGATAGATCATCGACAGAACGGAGTCGCTGTCGAGAATGTGTTCGTGATCGACGGGGATCTGGTCGGGCTGTTTCGGACGCGACCCGGCCGCCAGCACGATCACGTCGGCCTGCAGGGTCTGCGTGAGCCCGTCGACGGTGGACATTTCAAGGGCATGCTCCGAGACGAATCGACAGCACCCATGCAGGAACGTAATGTCGTTTCGCTTCAGCTGCGCGGTCATGTATCGGCTGTGCGCTTCCACGACCTCGGCCAGCCGGTGCATGAGAATGCCGACCTCGATGCCTTCCTTGAGCCGGCAGTCGAACGCCTGCGCTCCGCGCTTGATCCGGTCGAGACTCAACGCCGTTTCGCGCAAGGTCTTGCTCGGAATCGTGCCGCGATAGACGCAGCCCCCGCCCAACCCCTGTTCGCGTTCGACCACGGCCACGCGCTTGCCGGCCTTGGCGGCCATGATCGCCGCCTTTTGTCCGGCCGGCCCGCTGCCGACCACCAGCACCTCGTACTTCGCCGTGACGCTCATAGGGACAGACTGGCGACGAGGCCCTTCACCATGTCCTGCGCCGCGACCAATGCGGCGAGATCCTTCGGGTACAGGTTCAGATCGGCATAGGCCGGATGGTCGTACAGCACCTCCACGGTCATCTCGTCCAGACCCAAGATGAAGGTGGCGAACCGGTCCGCCACCGTGGCCGTCATCACCTCTTGCTTGAAACTCGGCGCCTGCTCGTACTCCCGATAATAGGCGATCGCTTCGCGCACCTGCGCGGGGAGGCCCCATTTCTCCCCCACGAGGCCTCCGAAGCGGACGTGATAATCGTCCACCACCTGCAACATGAACGCGCGGTCGGTCGGGATTCCCAATTCCTTGGCCAGCTTCACGCACGCGTTGAGGACGACCGGCTTTCCCACGGCATGCAGCAATCCGCAGATATACGCGCTCTCGAGATTCTGTCGTTTCAATTTCGCCACTTCTTTGGCATAGGCTCCGCTCGCGACGGCATGCCACCACATGACCTCCAGGTCCTTTTCAAACCCAGGTGCTTGGAAGGTCCCGGCCTTCAAGGACACGGTGAACGCGATCTCGGACAGAAGGTTGATGCCCAACATGGACACCGCGTGCTGCAACGAGACGATCGGCACCCGTGGCATGTAGGCCGGCGAGTTGGCGATTCGCAGGACATGGGCGGCCAGCGCCTGGTCCTGGTGGATCAGCGAGGCGAACTTGGCCGCATCGGAATTCGGATCGTTGACGAGCGACAGGACTTGGGTCGCCACACGCGGCAGCAGCGGGAGGTGTACCGCGCCGCCGGCCACGCGCTCCGCAAGCGCCTGCTCGAAGGACGCACGAAGTTCAGGGCTCAATTCCTTGTCGGTTTGTGTCGGCATACCTCTCTCCGGGGTGGCTCGTGCGTGTTCCTGACATCGATACTGTCGGTCGGTCGTCGGCAAATCTTGAGCGGACCACAGGACGGCGCCCGCCCCATGACAAAGGCCACGTCCCGGGGCTATACTCCGCAGGCTCATCGACAATGTTCCTTCACGACCGTCCAACTCGTTCGATGCTCCGCACTCTCGCCGCTCTCGGCCTGTTGCTGGTCCTTCCCTCGTCTGGGCTTGCCGCGGAGCCGAGCCCTCTGTCCAAGGAGAACGTGGGCCGCAAGGCGACGGAGGCGAAGGACACAGCCAAACAATATTCGGCACAGGAACGGGCCCAGGTGGAGCGAACAATTCAGGCGGAGCTGGATGAACTCGACGCGGGGATTCAGCGTCTTCGAAGCCGAATCGACCACCTCTCCGATGACACCCGCAAGCGGGCCGAATCATCCTTGGCCGATCTCGAACGGCGGAAGGAGGAGGCGCGACGGAAGCTGAGCGAGATCAAGGTTGCCGGCGAAGCCGTGTGGGATCGACTTCGAACGGGCCTCGAATCGTCCCTCGCGGACTTGCATCGGCTGTATGAGCGCATGGTCCCTTCGAAGTAAGGCACGCGGGCCCCGCGCCCCCGATCCACGGGAAGCCGGTGGACTTGCCGTCCGCAATATCCCCGTGTATAGATAACGGAAGACTTCGCCCGCAAACCCGTCATGAATCCGCGCTACGCCCTCTATCCCGGTTGCGCCGCTCAGGGCGCCACTCCCGAGCTCTATGAGTCGACCATGGCGATCCTGCCCCGCCTGGGCATCGACGTGACGGAGTTGAAAGCGGCGTCCTGCTGCGGAGCCGGCGTCGTCACCGAAGCCGATCCGGACGCCGCGTTGGCCCTGAGCGCCCGGACCTTCGCGCAAGCCGAAGCCTTGCACCTGGACGTGATGACCATCTGCGGTACCTGTCAGGGCGTGATGAGCGCCGCCAACCGCCGGCTGAAGAGCGAACCGCACACCTCCGCCAGGATCAACGCGATCCTGGCCCGTGACGGGATGACGTATCGAGGCACCGTCCAGGTCAAACATCTGCTTTGGATCCTGGTCAAGGACATTGGGCTGGCGCGGTTGCGTCAGGAGCTCCGCACGCCGCTCGACGAGCTGAGGTTGGCTCCCTTCTACGGCTGCTACATGCTGCGACCTTCCTGGGATTTGGGGTTCGACGATCCGGAGAACCCCTCCTCGCTGGAAAAGGTCATCCGCGCGGTGGGGGGGGAGGCCGTCGCCTATGCCGGCCGGACGAAATGCTGCGGTTTTCCGATCATTCTGGAGAAAGAAGCGATCGCCATGGCCATGTCCGGACAGAACATGAAAGAAGCCAAGGACCAAGGCGCCCACGCCATGGTCACTCCTTGTCCGCTCTGCCACATGAGCCTGGACATCTATCAGGAGCGAGCCGGACAATCGGTCGGCACCGCGCTCAACCTCCCGATTCTCCACCTGCCGCAACTGCTGGGCCTGGCCATGGGAATTCCTCCCAAGGACCTTGGTCTGCACCGACACTTGGTTTCGGTCGAGTCCTTGCTTCACCGGATCGAGAAGAAACCCTCACGTGCCACCATGCCTTCTTAGTATCGGGTTCCCTCGCACCATCACGGTCATTCACTTGGGCCCACGAAGGGAGACCAGCGAGATGAAAGTCGTCAATTTGTCGGACTATCAATCATTTAGCAATGAGAAGATGAAGAAGAACAATATCTTCCAATCGCCCAGATTCTTCTGCGACGTCTATTGCTTTGAACCCGGGCAGGAGCAGCAGGGCCATATCCACGGCGCACAAGACAAGGTCTACCTCGTTCTCGAGGGGGAGGGCACCTTTCAGGTCGGTTCGGAGCGTCAGGTGCTGGGAGCGGGGCAGGGGACGATGGCGCCGGCGGGAGAAGAGCACGGCGTGAAGAATCACTCTCAGGGTCGGCTTCGCGTCTTGGTCTTCGTCGCTCCGAATCCCTGACGGTCACGGCTCGATCAGAGGGGCGGTCACAGTGATGGCGCCGGCCAAATCGCCTTCCTTGTGCCCCTCCTTCGGGTACCCGGAAATGTCCAAATCGCCCTTCGGCTGACCGTGGCAGGCGAGGCAGGCCTTATCGTAATAAATCGGCATGACCACCCGCAGCGTGCGTCCTCCGTCGGTCAACTCGCTCACATAGGCGTCGGCGCGGGGGCGACCGGAAAGCCACGTAAGGACCGACGCCTCATACTCATCCGGCTCATTCTTCGGATTGCGTGGGTTGAGCGTCGTCTGCTTCAACCGGATGTGCGACCGCTTGGAAAAACGTGCCGCTGTTTGACTGCCGAAGGTGGCCGGGATGAAATTCTTGTAGCCCACGCCTTTCTGGTTGATCACCACCTGCGCATCCCCAACCACCTCCTTGCCGGCGTCCAGCAGGGTGGGTAGCAGCCTTCTGGCCAACGGGGGAAACGAGGGGGAGGCCGGAATCGCGTCCACATCGGTCAGGTCGAGGCCGGTGAGCTCCCGATATCGCCGGATCACCTCCCGCTCGAACACCTCCGGCGTAAACCCCTTGTCTGCTCGATGCGGATCGTCGATGAGCGCCTGGTTGTCGTCGATCACGGCGCGACCGACCGTCAACAGGTTCGCCAGCAGCCTGGCCGTCGCCTCCGCTTCGGCCCGCTCGATCGCCCATACCGGCCCGGAGAGTATGAGACCGGCCGCAGCGAGGCCGAGCAGTCCAACGATCGCCCCCCGCCATGCTTGGCTCATCGCTCCTCCTTCTCGCGTCGATCTAGCGACGAGTGTCGAGGCGACATTCGCCCTGATCGTAGTGCGCGGGCATGTCTTCCACCGCAAAGGGGAGTCCCTCCGCCGCGGCCCGCCGGGGATAGGCGTACGACTCTTCGAACCAGCGGCGACGCATCTCGGCCAGACGCCCCTCTTCTTCGAGCCGAAACAGCACCTGGTTCACGAGCGACCGCAGTCGATAGTTTTCCTCCGCCATCGTCACGGCATAGTGCTCGCGTGTCAATCGCACCGGCCGGCCGGCACCCGCCGACAGCAGATGCCAGTCCTTCCTCACCGTGGTGGCGAGATACTGGAGCACCGGCAGTTTGCCGAGCAATACGTCGATCGGCGGGTCCTGCCACTCGAAGGCCGCCGGCAGCGAGTCACAGACGAGCAGCCGACTGTCCTTCAAGTGTTCCCGGGCGTACAGTTCGGACGTCGTCCCCTCCTGGACCGCGACGGTCAACCCCGCGAACGTCGTCCGTGCTCGGACAAGGTCGGCCCCGCCTGCGGCGCCCCTCAAGCCCCCGGCAATGCGCTCCTCCACCGTCCGGTCCCGCGCCAAGCCGCCGAGTCCCCCGTCCATGAAATAGGGCGCCGAATATCCCAGGCCGCTGCGGGACGGGCTCGGTACATTGGCGCTGATGGAAGAGACGAAGAAATCCAGCTTGCCCTCATTGAGCAGCATGAAGAGATCGCGGAATCGAACGAGATGCAGCACCGGCTCGATCGGCCGTCCCCCGCACTCATTGGAGAGGGCGGACACCACGGCGCGGATCAGCTCGACGTCCAACCCCGTGATGCGAACACCCTCGTCGGTGAACACCGCCGGGAACACGAAGGGACGAACAGGCTCGACGGAAATGCCCACCTGGACTCGCTCCCGAAGACAGATGGTTTGCACTTCATCCCTCGGAATGGGCTGAATCCATTGCACGGCGTCGAAGATGAGGCCGCACCCGCCCAGAAGCGACGCTCCGAGCAGCCATACCGCCCGCTCGATCCGAGCTAGAACCGCACGCCGGAGAGGAACACCCATTGTTGCGCCAACCCCCGCTGCTCTCGAAAATCGATCATGTACTGGGTGTATTGGAATCCGAAATCCACCGCGATGCCGTGCGCCACCGCGAACCGCACGCCGATTTGACCGCCCACCACATGGCCGGCCGAATCGTTGCCGGAACTCGGCAAGACCAGACCGCCGATGGCGCCGATATATGGGATCGCCCGATCCTCCAACGGTCCGAAGAGCACGTGCCGGATGATCCGGTTGATCGGCATGCCCTTGGGAAAGTTCAGCACGTCGATGAAATTATTCCAACGGGGATTGGCAAAGATTGAATGCTGATTGGTGGTGAACTCTTCCGTCGCGATGCTGAAGAACTGATAGATGCCGCGGACTTCGAGGTTCCCGTAGCGCAACGCGGTCACCCCGGCCTGGATACCGATTTCCCGATCCTTCGGAGCGAACGTTTGCTTTCGGATGGCAACGTCCAGGTTGATCGGTTTGACCGGCAACACGTCCAGCAGCGGATCCTGAGCGGATACCCCATCCGCGGTGAACACGATGAGACTCCAGGCGAGGAGAAGGATAATCCGGAAGCTGGACTGGTGACTAGGGTACGACATGCCTGTGCGTCGCCCCGGCCGTCCTACGCGACCGCATGATTCGCCCCGGCGCGGACCACCGGAGGTGAACAAGTCGTTGCTCGAGGCGGCAGGTTTCCTGGCAAGGGACCCGAGGTCCGGTCCCTTCCCACCTGCAGCCGGACGCCTCGACCGACAGGGCTACTGTGCCGGCAGTGTCCAGGGCACCATCGGCATGAGCGGCGCCGATTTGGCGTCCGGCCCCGCCACCAACACCGCAATGGCTCCGCGCAGGGCGCCGGTCAGAGAGTGGGTCACCAATGGATAGGCCCCGGCCGACTCCACCACCACATCGAACGTGGCCGCGCTCCCCGGCCCCACCACATAGGTCTGCAGGCCGATCAGTTTGTTGGCGGGATTGCCGCTCTCGTAGACATGATCCCAAATTTCGCCGATGGGATGAAAGGCCGAAAACTCGTTCGGCCCGGCGTTGACGAAATAGACTCGCACGCGCTCGCCGGGCCTCGCCTCCAACTTCCCGCCGCCCGTCACGAAGGGATGGTACTTGAAGATGCCGCCGTTGAACATGACGCCGTCGAATTTGCGATCGAACATCCCCTGCACGTCATCCGGGTTCTTGAAGTACTCGGACTGAATCAGGACATATTCCCGATCGGCCTTCGGCCAGGCAGCGGGGTTTTTCGGATCGACGATGATGGCCCCGAACATGCCTCTGGCGATGTGCTGAATCATCGGGGGCGCGCCGCAGTGATAATAGAAAATACCCGGCTTCTTGGCCACGAAGGTGTAGCTGATGGTTTCGCCCGCGTTGATCGCGCGATAGTTTTTCAGGAAATCGATCTCCGCCGCATGGAAGTCCATCGCGTGTGGATACTTGTTGGCGGCCGGATTCTCGAGGGTGAAGTTGATCGTGTCCCCTTCAGTCACTCGCACCACGGGTCCCGGCATCTGCCCGTTGAACGTCCAGGCCGCATACTTTTGACCGTTGCCGTCGATGACCACCTCCGTCTCAACCGCCGTCATCTTGACCTCATGGGTCTTCCCCCATCCGGGCTGGACCGGACCGGCCAGACTCGCGACCGCCCATGCGACCAGACCCACCCCTACGTGCGAAACGCGCACTCGACGTCGTGCATTCATGGGTCAGCTCCTTGTGAAAGGTGATCTCGCCGACTCGCTCTCCGGAGGCCAAGCACTTTCGTCCAGTCGGCGATCGGAGACCTACGCAGACTGAGCATACCGAAACAGTGCGCACGGCAACATGACAAATGTCATGTTTCAGTCGGATGCGAGGGAGGGAGCGGGAATGGAATAGAGAGGAAGAGCGAGTCCACTAGGCGGAGGCGAGTTTCTTGAGTCGATCGAGGTCTCGAACCAACAGTCGATTGGCCGTCCCGGAGACCAGGCGATCGCGTTTGAATCGACTCATGATCCGAATGGCGGTCTCTGTCGTGGTGCCCACCATGTTCGCCATGTCCTGGCGGGTCAGCCGCATCGACAACCGGATGCCCTGCGGCTCTTCGATTCCACTCCGAACCGCCAGGTCGGCCAACAGAGCGGCCAAGCGTTGATCCGCACGGTCCAAGGCGAGAATCTTGGCCTTCTCCTGAGCCTCGTTGAGGCGATTTCCCAGATACTTGATGACCTCCAGAGCCGCATCGGGACTCTGGCGTAACATCGTGAAATAGGCCTTCTTGCTCATGCGCAAAATCCGCACGTCGCCCATCGGCTGAGCCGTGCCGGGATGCGCGCCGCCGTCGAAGGCCGCCGCGTCGCAGCAGAACAGATCGCCCGGCATGAGCATCTTGAGCGTGCACTCCTTGCCGTCCGCGGTGGACTTCACGCACTTCACCGTGCCTTCCGTCACGATATGGAAGTATTCGGTGGGCTCCCCCTCGCGGAAAATGAGATCGCCCTTGCCGTACCGGGCTTCGGTCAGCTCGCTGAGCACGCGCTCCCGGTCGGCCCCGGAAAGGATGTTCAGCAGGGGAATCCGATCCACCCACTCGGACGGGCCCTGACCGGCCCGGCTACTTGATGGCTTGCTTCGCCGCTTCGACAATGGAGCGGGCTCCGATTCCAAAGTGGTCGACCAATTCGTCCGGCTTGCCGCTGCGCGGAATCTCGCGCACCGCCAATTTGGTCACGCTCACCCCCTCGGCGGCCAACGCGCTCAACACCGCATCTCCGAGCCCGCCGTGGGCGTAGTGATCTTCCACGGTCAGGATCCGCTTCTTCGTGGCACGGGCGCAGGCGAGCAGGGTGGCGCGGTCGATCGGCGCGATGCTGTACAGATCGACCACGCGGGTCGAAATGCCGGCGTGCTTCAACTGATCGTGCGCCTTGAGCGCCTCGGCGAGCGTGACTCCCGCGGTCACGATCGTCAACTGGTCGTCGGCGCTTTGCCGGAGCACTTTCGAGCCGCCGATGGGGAACGTCTCGTCCGGCCCATACAGCACCGGCGACTTGGGACGACCCGCGCGAATATACACCATCCCCTTGTGATTCGCCGCCGCCTCGACCAACCGATACATACTCGTGGCATCCGAGGGATACAGCACGACGACGCCGGGCTGGACGGCCATGATGGCCAGATCCTCCAATCCCATCTGTGACGCGCCGTCTTCGCCGATGCTGACTCCCACGTGGGTGCCGACCAGTTTGACGTTCACCTGGCTGATCGCCGCCATGCGAATGAAATCGTAGGCTCGGGTCAAGAAACACGCAAACGTGGCGGCAAAGGGCACCTTGCCGCACGTGGACAGACCCACGGCGGCGCCGACCATGTTCTGCTCGGCAATGAAGTTCTCGAAGAACCGGCCGGGGAACGCTTTCCCAAACTTGTCCGTATACGTGGAGTTCTTCACGTCGGCGTCGAGGGCAACCACCGCCGGATTCGCCTCACCGAGCGCCTGCAAGGCCACCCCGAAGGCTTCGCGGGTCGCGACCGAATCACCGACCTTGTAGGGCGGCGGAACCACAGGTTTGGCGGCGGCCGCCCCGGACGGACCCGCCGCGGGGGAGGGGATCGAAGGGGCCGCGCCGTTCGGTTTGAGCTGTTGCGTCAGCTCGGCGATCGCGCGATCCGTTTCGTCGCCCTTCTTGAGGGCCTTTCCATGCCAATCCGGTTTGTCCTCGACGAACGAGATCCCGCGGCCCTTGAAGGTTTTCGCGAGCAGCACGGTCGGGCGCCCCTTCGTCGCCGCGGCTTCGGCAAAGGCCTTGAGCAGCGCCGCGATATCATGACCGTCCACGATGATGGCGTGCCAGCCGAAGCCGGCCCAACGTGCGCGGTACGCCTCCATATCGTGTTGGAGCATCGTGGGATCGCTCTGGCCGAGCCGGTTGATGTCGACGATGGCGCACAGATTGTCCAACCGTTGCTGGCGGGCGATCTCCACCGCCTCCCACACCGATCCCTCGACGGATTCGCCGTCCCCCATCAGCACGTAGGTCCGGTAATCGGTCTGGTCGACGTATTTGGCGTTGAGCGCCATCCCCACACCGGCGCACAGCCCCTGCCCGAGCGATCCGGTGGCGACGTCCACGAAGGACACGCGGGGCATCGGATGCCCTTCCAATTCGGAATCCAGCATCCGCAAGGTCGTCAACCGACTCTTCGGAAACAGGCCCGCCTCGGCCCAAGCCGCATACAGCAACGGGGCGGCATGCCCCTTCGACAAGATGAACCGATCGCGATTCGGGTGCTTCGGATTGGTCGGCTCATACCGCATGACCGAGAAAAACAACGTAGCGACGATGTCGGCGGCGGAGCAACAGCTCGAGGGGTGGCCGCTTCCGGCTTCACTGGTGGCCCTGACACTGTCGATTCGCAGCGTGGTCGCCTTGTTGTGCAGCATGGTCAACAGATCAGGTTGTATGGCGGTTGCAGGCGACATGGCATGTCCTCTCGTAGACGATGTCCAACACGATGGCGATGGCGAGATGATTTCGTGAGAATCAAGCGGGAGGCTAGCAAAAGCAGGCGAGGGGAGTCAACGCGGCTGGGCCGATCGCCCGCTCCCCCGGCGCCCGCCTCATTCGAACAGGAAGAATCGCACCCAAAGGTACACATGACTCATGAGCAGCGACCCGATCATGACCGGCAGTCCCAGTTTGGTGAATTGCCAGAACGTCAGCGGGTAGCCGGCCCGTCTGGCGATATCGGCGACCACCACGTTGGCGGACGCGCCGATCAGCGTGCCGTTGCCGCCCAAACAGGCCCCCAGGGCGAGGGCCCACCAGAGGGGAATGATGTCGGGCTGGTGCACCAGTAGCGTGTAATCTTCGATGGTCGGGTGCAGTGAGCGGGCCAAATCCACGATCAAGGGATTCATCGCCGCCACATAGGGAATGTTGTCGACGATCGCCGACAGAATCGCCGATCCCCAGAGCACCGCAAAGGTCGTGCCCATCACATTCCCGCGGGTCCATTCGACCAGTTGGGAGGCGAGCGTCCCGATGACCCCGACCTTCACCAGACCGCCCACCAGGATAAAGAGCCCGATAAAAAAGAAGATCGTTTTCCACTCCACGTCGGTAAGATACGCGAGCTCCGCCGCGTGCTTTTCCTTGAGGTTCGGGTGCCCGATGAGCATGAAGACGCTGGCCCCCAGGAGGGCGATCGTCGCCGGCTCCAGGTGGAGCCATCCGTGGAAGCAAAATCCGAGGTTCACGGCGGCCAAGAGCCATACGCAGCGGATCAACAGCGCGCGATCGCGCACCGCCTCCATGGCCTTGAGCGCCATCATCGATTCGCGCAGATGGGGCGCCACCGAGAGCTGGCGACCGAACACCAGCCACAACCCGAGAATGAACACCGCCATGATGGCGACGGCAATGGGCCCCAGCACGATCAGGAAATCAAGGTACCCGAGCTCGGCCTTGCTCGCGATCATGATGTTCGGCGGGTCGCCGACGAGGGTCGCCGTGCCGCCGATGTTCGACGCCAGCGCCTGCGGCAACAGCAACGGAATCGGATTCAGCTCCAATCGCTTGGCGATCTCCAAGGTGACCGGGGCCATCAGGAGCACGGTCGTGACATTGTCCAGCATGGCCGACAACACCGCGGTGATCACCGAGAGCAGCACGACCATCCGAAACGGTTGCGCCTTCGCCCGTTTGGCCGCCCAGATGGCCATGATTTCGAACAGCCCGGTTTCCCGGGTCACGTTCACGATGACCATCATGCCGATCAGAAGGAAGATGACGTTGTAGTCGACGCCATACTCGTGGGAGTAGAAGGCCTCGTCCTGGGTGACCACTCCCGACCCGATCATAAGTGCGGCCCCGAACAGCGCGACGATGGTCTTGTGCACGCGCTCGGTCACGATGGCGAGATAACAGACCCCGAAGATGATCAATGCGATGACGGTCGAAGACATACGAAAGTCGGCCTTTGCACACCGACGCACCAATACGGCGGCGATCGCCCCACTCTAATGATCCGCACCGCCTCGTGCAACCGTTATCGGCCCCGTGGTCGCGCTTTACGCCGCCGTGACGGTTTGGATTGCACACATGGTCCGGCCAAGGCGTGTAACAAGCACAACGGTCGGCCACGGATCAGCCTCTGGGTGCGTGGGCGGCATGACGGGAATTCCAAACAGATCGGTCGTGTTCGAGCCCTAGCCGGGTGGGAAGACGGATTACCCATCGTCACTTTCAGGCGCGAATGACGCGGTAGTCGGCGGCAGCTATCCAGGAAGCACATGGAGATCGAGGAAAGGTACGAAGGAAAAATCGCCTCCGCGCCTAAATGAACTGTGGCATTCGCTGGCGACCCGGTTACGGCGGTTGTTCCTATGGCGTGAGGGGACCGGCGACAGGTCCTTCGACGCCCGGCGTTGCCGGGATGGTGGTCCCCTCTTGAGGGAGAAACCGGAAATGCGTCACGGCAAACGAAACGGACTGCCCCTCTTCAAATCGACACTGGCGAAACTCCTCCTTGTTCATCCGGGAGCGCAGGAGTAATCCGTCACCGGTCTCGATCTCCAGCCGATAGGCCACCCCAAGAAAATAGATATGTCGCAACCTCGCTTGTTGGCGATAGCGCAGTGGATCTTCGGACACCTTCACGTAGTAAGGTCTAAATCCCACTTGAAGCCGGACCCCGTCCGAGAATCCCGGCGATGGAAACTCCAACGAACCGACTCGCACACGCCCGTTCCGCACCACGCCTTCCAAGATATTCATCGACCCGATGAACCGGGCTACGAATTCCGTCGCAGGGTCCTCATAGACTTCCGCTGGAGAACCGGCCTGTTCCAACCGGCCTCTTGAAAACACAATGATGCGTCCCGAGACTTCCATCGCCTCTTCCTGATCGTGGGTGACGAAGAGACTTGTCACGTTTAGGTCGGTGTGCAGCCGAATCAGCCATTCCCGCAGTTCCTGCCGAACTTTGGCGTCGACGGCACCAAAGGGTTCGTCCAGCAACAAGACGCTTGGGCGTGGTGCCAACGCTCTCGCAATGGCGACCCGCTGCCGTTGCCCCCCGGACAATTGATGCGGATACCGTCCGCTGAGCCCTTCCAGGCTCATCAAGCGTAGCAATTCATACACACGCTGCTCCCTATCGTGACGAGTCCATTTCTTGATCTTGAGGCCAAAGGCGATGTTGTCGAAGACGGTTAGGTGCTTGAAAAGGGCGTAATGCTGAAATACAAACCCGATATTGCGTTCCTGGACCGCCAGATCGTTGACCCGCTTGCCGTCGATAAAGATATCCCCCGCAGTGGGTGTCTCCAACCCGGCAATCAAGCGCAGGACCGTCGTCTTCCCACTCCCGCTCGGACCTAACAGACCCAGCAACTCTCCCTCGTGCACAACAAAGGAGACCCCGGCCACGGCGACGGCGGAGCCGAAGTGTTTGGTCAATCCTCGGACCTCGATCTTCACGACATCCTCAAGCTCCGGCCTGAGCCACGGCCGACTCAGCACGGGCTTTCGCCATCTCGAGAACTACCAGAATCGCGAAGGACACGGCTAGTAACGTTAAGGCCACGGCATTGGCGCCGACATGATTGAAATCCACATAACTTTGATAAATGTGCAGGGTCGCCGTTTGCGTCAGCAGCAAGATATTGCCCGACACTACCAACACAGCCCCGAATTCACCGATCGCGCGGGCGATTGTCAACGTTGCCCCATACACCAAACCCCAGCGCAACGCAGGCAGCGTCACCTTCAGGAACACCTGCCATTCGCTGGCTCCTAACGTCCGCGCTGCTTCCTCTTCCTCGGGACCGATCGTCTGCAGCAAAGGCGTCAACTCCCGCACGACGAAGGGGAAAGTCACGAACAGGGTCGCGATAATCATCGCCGGAAGCGCAAACAGCACCTTCACCTCGGCCCAGCCGAAGAAGGTTCCAAGCAGTGTGCCAGGCCCAAAGAGCAGGATCAGCATGAAACCGGCAATCACCGGCGATACCGCGAACGGCAGGTCGATGACACCACTCACAAGACTGCGACCAAGGAATTGCTGCCGGACCAGGACTATCGCGGTGACCGTGCCGAAAACGAGATTCACCGCGAGGACGATGAGCGTGATTTCCGCGGTCAGGATGAATCCGTGCAAGGCTTCTGGCTTGGTCACCTCCGCCCAAAATGCCGCGGCTCCTTCGCTGAAGCTCTGGACGCACAGGTAAAGGATCGGACCCACCAAGAGCGTCAAAAAGTAGAGCCAGACAATCCCGATTAAGACCAGTCTCATCGCGTCACCCACTATGCTCTGGTTAATAGGCCGGGAACTGGACGAGCGGCCCCTTCCGAGGGCCCGCGATCATCACGTCGCATCCAGCGCGGCAGTCTTTCCCCAGGTCGCCGCGTCAACCGCTCCAACAACAGTAACACGATGAAGGACACAAGGAGGATCAGGACAGAAACCGAGGTCGCGGCCTCTGGGTTGTAACTTTCGATTTCCCCATACACGTAGACCGAAGCCACCTGCGTCTGCATTGGGATGTTGCCCGCCACGATCACGATGGCCCCGAACTCCCCCAGTGCCCGCACAAAGGTCAGAAAGACCCCGGTCAACAGGCCGGGAAGCACAGCGGGGACAGTGACTTTCCAGAAGGTCGTCCATGCACTGGCTCCGAGCGTAAAAGCTGCCTCTTCCTGCTCCCGCTCCAGTGCCATCAACACCGGTTGAAGCGACCGAATCGTAAAGGGCATCGTGACGAACACCATCGCGAGGACAATCCCCGGGGCGTTGTACAACACCACAAGCCCACCTTGCTGGAGCCACGTGCCTAGAAGGCTGGTCGGCCCATAAATCGCGGCGATCATCAAACCGGCAACAAGCGTCGGAATTGCGAAGGGTAAGTCGACCAGGGCATTGAGGAGCCAACGACCGGGAAACTCATATCGGACGAGCACCAAGGCCGAGAGCGTGCCGACTAACGCGTTGATCACGGTCGCGACGGTCGCCGTCCAGACCGTGAGGCGGACGGCGGCCGCGGCTTGAGGGGTGGTGATATCCTGAACGAATCGATCGAGCCCCCCGACGACCGATTGCTGAGCCAGCACAGCCAGGGGGAGCACGATCAACGCCATGACATATCCGACCGCGGTGGATCGTAGTGCGAGGCGCAAAAGACGGTGAGACATCACAGCCGCAATCCGATCATTTCCCGCGCGTAAGATCTTCGACAACCTTCGTCCAGAGGCCCCGCGGGCCAAATAGCTTGACGCTCACCGCATCCCATCCACCCAGATCATCTACTGTAAACAGACGCGCCGGTTGGGGAAAGTCCGATGCCGCCGATCCCTTGGCGCTGCCGCGGTCCAGCGGACGAAATCCTAATTCCACGAACGCCGCCTGCGCCTCCGGTCCGTGGAGAAACTCCACGAATGCCTCGGCCAGGTCCCGGGTCTTGTGGCGGTCGACATACCGATCGACGACGGCCGCGGGGTTCTCGATCCAGACGGTTTCGTCTGGCACGATCAGCTCGTAAGGACGCTGGCTCCTCACACGGGACAACAGTTCGTTCTCATACGTGACGATCACGTCGCCGATCCCACGCTCGAATGTCGTCACCGATTCGCGACCGCTCTTGTCCATGACCTTGACGTTGCGCTGGATGCGAGTGAGCAACTCGACGGCCTGGGCTTCCGCCGTTCCAGGCTCGACGGGCTTGCCCGACGCGCGCCGTTCGGCCAGCTTCAGCCCGGCTCCATAAATGGCAATCACATCCCACATCGCCCCGCCGGAGGTCTTTGGATTTGGATAAAGGACTGCGACACCTGGCCTGGCAAGATCCTCCCAACCTGTAATGCCCTTGGGATTACCCTTGCGCACTCCGAACGCCACAACCGAGGCCGAGATCATGCCGCGGTGAGGAGCCTTTTTCCAATCGTGCGTGATTAACCCGGCCTTCACCACCTGATCGAGGTCTCCTTCGAGCGACAGGGCCGCCACATCCGCATCAAATCCTCCGATCAAGGCCCGCGCCTGGGCTCCCGACGCTCCATAAGAACTGCGTATACGGACATCCTGACCGGTCTTCTCCTTCCAGAAGCGTCGGAATGCCGGAATTACCCGCTGCTCATAGGCTTCTTTGGGCACGCTGTAAGCCGCCAAAATCAACTCGCGGGTCTCACCTGCAGGAGCACTCGATGCCGGTATCACCCCGAACATCATGAAGGCTAAGAGCACAAACGCGCGCAGGCTCGACGGGTTATTCATGGCGTCTCGACGATCCTCCCACTTTTTTGGAGCGTGCCAATCGACTCAGTGTGTAATGATCCAAAATATGGGCAATGGCATCTCTGACTTCCCCCATGGCGTCCTGAACCGGGCAATAGGATTTGGTAGCGTAGGGGCAGTCACGGCATTTTTGGTAGGCCGTCACGCTGACGCACGCGATGGGCGCCAGGGGACCGTCCAACACCCGGATGACGTTCCCGACGGTGACCTCGCGGGGCGGTTTGATCAAGGCGTAGCCTCCGCGCACCCCGCGATGGCTGGCCACGAGACCGGCCCGCTTCAGGGCCAGGAGGATCTGCTCGAGGAACTCGACCGGAATGCGCTGCCGTTTCCCGATCTCGTGCCGCCGCAACAGCCGTTGATTATAGTGCAGCGTCAGCTCCAACAGGGCCCGCAAGCCGTACTCGCTCTTCTTGGAAAACTTCATCGTCGTGATAACTTAACTGAGTTACTCAAGTTGAGTGACATTATGAACCTCGGCGGACAAAGTCAAGCGACTCCGCGGGTCACAGGCGCGGATCGCGGACCGGGTCTGCCTCATGCCGTTCGCTTGACAGCGCGCCATGTTCATTGCTACGTTCAACCCCGCAAAACACGTTGCACACCAAGGGTTTCGCCGCTCCGTGACGTTTCAGGACCTCATCCTCACGCTGCACCGTTTCTGGGCCGATCAAGGCTGCGTCATCCATCAACCCTACGACGTGGAAATGGGGGCGGGCACCTTTCACCCGGCCACCTTTCTCCGGGCCCTTGGCCCCGAACCCTGGCAGGCCGCGTATGCCCAGCCGTGCCGGCGGCCGACCGACGGCCGCTACGGCGAGAACCCCAACCGCCTTCAGCACTACTACCAATATCAGGTGGTCCTGAAGCCGTCGCCCGACCACATTCAAGATCTCTATCTTCGAAGCCTGGCCGTGCTCGGGATCGATCCCAAACGACACGACATTCGGTTCATGCAAGACGATTGGGAATCACCGACCCTGGGGGCCTGGGGTCTCGGCTGGGAAGTGCGATTGGACGGGATGGAAATCACCCAGTTCACCTATTTTCAGGAGATCGGCGGCATCGAACTCGAACCCATCACGGTCGAGCTGACCTACGGCACTGAACGCATCGCCATGTACCTGCAGGGCGTCGACAGCGTCTTCGACTTGCAGTGGAATGACGCGCTCACCTATGGGGACATCCATCATCGGTCGGAAGTCGAATTTTCACGCTCCAACTTCGAGGAGGGCAACGTCACGATGTTGACGGCGTGGTTCCAGTCCTACGAGGCGGAGTGTCGCGATCTCCTCGCCAAGGGACTGACCCTCCCGGCCTACGATTACTGCATCAAGTCCTCCCACGCGTTCAATCTGTTGGACGCGCGCGGGGCCATCAGTGTGGCCGAGCGCACGGGCTACATCGCGCGAGTGCGCGGGCTCGCCCGGCAGTGCGCGGAACAGTACATGCAAAGCCGGGAATCCATGGGCCACCCGCTGCTGCATCTCACGACGGGCCATACGGCGACTCGCCGGCGCCGCCGCGCGTCCACGTCCTCATAACAAAGCGCAACGAACCCGGTTTCGCGGAAGATCACCGAATGGCCGCCTCCCGAACATCGACGAGCAAGAAAACCGGCCGGGCGACACGCGACGCGGCGGCGGCCGATTTCCTCCTCGAATTGGGCACCGAAGAACTGCCGTTTCAGTTCATCGCGCCGGCGCGCCGGTCCCTGGAGCGGGCCGCCACGGAGCTGTTGACGGAACAACGGCTGACCTGCGAGGCGATCGGATCGTTTGCCACGCCGCGCCGGCTGACTCTCGTCGTCCGCGGCCTGGTGGGTCGGCAGACGGCCGCCACCAAAGAGGTGATGGGACCGCCGAAGGCCGCCGCGTTCGACGCCGCCGGCCAGCCCACCAAAGCGGCGCTCGGCTTCGCCGCCTCCCAAGGCGTCTCCGTATCCGCATTGGAAATCCGCCAACTGCCGAAAGGCGAGTATCTCTTTGCGGTGAAGCGCGAGGGGGGACGCCCGACGGACGTCGTCCTGCGCGAGCACCTGCGGCGGATCATCGAGAGCTTGTCGTTTCCCAAGGCCATGAAATGGAACGCCACCGGCTTTCGGTTCGCGCGTCCCCTGCGATGGATCGTCGCGCTGTACGGCGCGCGTCCGGTCCCGTTCGAGGTCGGCGGACTCCGCGCCGGAACGCGGACGTTCGGCCACCGGGTTCTCTCCGGCAGGCGCGCCGCCCAGGGCCTGCTCCTTGCGCAGGCCTCGGACTACCAGCGGACGCTCGAGCGCGCGGGCGTGATCGTCGACCCCGCCCGCCGAAGGACGCTGATCGAGCAGCAGCTCAACGCCCTGGCCCAACGCGCCAAGGGAGAGTGGCGCTCGGACGAAGACCTGCTCGAGCAAGCCGTCTATGCCGTCGAATATCCCCGCACCATCCTGGGCGACTTCGATCCCAGGTTTCTCCAACTGCCCGGCGACATTATCGAGACCGCGATGCGGGAGCATCAGGGATTCTTCGCGCTGCGCCGCCACGACGGCACCCTGCTCCCCAAATTCCTCGCGGTGGTCAACAACGCCTGCCGCGACATGTCGCATATCCGCAAGGGAAACGAACGCGTGCTGGCGGCCCGGCTCGCCGACGCGGCCTTCTACTTTTCGGAAGATCAAAAGGTCAAACTGAGCGACCGAGCCGCACGGTTGGGCACGGTCGTCTTCCATCAGAAGCTCGGCACGATGGACCAGAAGACCGAGCGCCTGGTCTCCCTGGCTGGATGGCTGGCGGACGCGCTGGGACAGGGGGCGATCGCCGCCACCGCGCGGCGAGCCGCGCACTTGTGCAAGGCCGATCTCTTGACCGGCGTCGTCGGGGAATTCCCCACGCTACAAGGCGTGATGGGCGGCGTGTACGCCGAACGGAGCGGGGAGTCGCCCGAGGTAGCCGCGGCCATTCGCGACCATTATGCTCCCCGCGGGATGGAGGGAAGCCTGCCGGAGACGCTCGTCGGGAAGGTCGTCTCGCTCGCCGACCGGCTCGACAGTCTCGCCGCATTCTTTGCCGCGGGGATGGTGCCCAAAGGATCCGAAGACCCGTTCGCCCTCCGCCGGCATGCCTTGTCGATCGTGCGCATCGTGCTCGAAGGCCAACTACGACTCGACCTACGGGCCGCATTGCAAGAAGCCAGGAATCTGGTGCTGCCCCATCTGAAACAGAGCGCCAAAACGGCCGACGAGCCTTTGTCGTTTCTTTTGGAGCGCTTCCGGTACTACCTGGTGACCTCGTCCCGCGTGCGGCCGGACCTGATCGACGCCGTTACGAGTCGGCCCGGAGACCGCGGGCCCCTCGATCTCGCCGACGCTGTGGAGCGCATCCAGGCGCTGCAGGCCATCGCCGGGCGCCCCGAATTCGATCCGTTGATCGTGGGATTCAAGCGCGCCCATCGACTCGTCGAGAAAGAACAATGGACAAGCGATGCGGTGAGCCCGGAAGCGTTCCAGCATCCGGCGGAGCGAGAGCTCCACGCCGCCTTGCTGGCCGTGCAGGACCGGATGCCGGGGTGGCTCGAGCAGGCCCGCTACGCGGAGGCCCTGAATGCGCTGGTCGGCCTCAAACCGCAGATCGACGCGTTTTTCGACGGGGTGATGGTCAATGCCGACGATCCGCGCCTGCGAACCAATCGGCTTTCGTTGCTGCGCGTGATCGATGTGTTGTTCATGAACGTGGCCGATTTTTCGCTCGTACTTGAACAGGGAGGCGGAGGAGGATAGCCTGCTGTCATGGATCCGGCCGCATCGGGGCCCCATGCACCACCGGCGGAGACCGTGAGCGACGACCAGCGCCGGGCCGATTTGGTGCGCCGCTATGCCACGCGCGTCACGATCGTGCTGATGATCGTCTGCCCGATGCTGTTCCTGGCCGGCATGTGGGGCTCCGGCGTCGCCCCCGAGCAGCTCTTCGCGATGCCCGATCGATACAACCCGGCCAGCGACATCTGTCTGCGGCTCGGGTGGCAACGCGTGGCCGGGAAAGCCGATCTGGTACGGGTCTGTTCCGAGTGGCTCCAGTCCTCGGACCCGAGCGGGGAGACGCATCAGCTTCAAAAGACGCTGCAGATCGTCGAGACGGCGGACGGCCGGCTGTACTTCGATTACGGATCGAGAGCCGATTGGCACTTGTTTGCGTTCATCGCGTTCGTGGCGGGCATTCTGGCGTTCGGATGGTACGTCCGTCGTTATCTGGTGACACGGTATCGGCGGCATCTCGAACACCCCGCCGGCAAACAGGCTTGCGCGTCGCACCCATGATCGTCCCGCTCTTGGTCGACTTGATGGCGATCGTGTCAGACCGTGAGTGATGGGGAAATGAAGCCGGAGAGTCCGAAGGGTGTTCGGCAGGGCCGTCCGGCGCGGCCGCAGCAATTGAGGAAGCCGGCGCGCACAGCCCGGCGCAATGGCGGGACCTCCAAACGGCGGAGACGGACGCCGACGGACGTCTTCAATATTCTGGCGAGTAAGAGGAGAGGAGCACACGACCGTGGCAGCCAAGAAGAAATACGTCTATTACTTCGGTGACGGAAAGGCCGAAGGCACCGGCGACATGAAGAACCTGCTGGGCGGCAAGGGCGCCGGCCTGGCCGAGATGACCAACCTCCGGATTTCGGTCCCGGCTGGATTCACGATCACGACCGAGGCCTGCGTCGAGTATTATAAGAACGGGAAGAAGTACCCGCCCGGCATGTGGGACGAAGCGCTGGCGGCCCTCAAGCGCGTCGAGCGCTCCATGGGCATGAAGTTCGGCGATCCGGCGAATCCGTTGCTGGTCTCAGTGCGATCCGGCGCGCGCGCCAGCATGCCCGGCATGATGGACACGGTGCTCAACGTGGGCCTCACCACCAAGACCGTCGAGGGACTGGCCGCCAAGACCCGCAACGAGCGCTTCGCGCAAGACAGCTATCGCCGGTTCGTCACCATGTTCGGCAGTATCGTGATGGGCGTGAGTCGGGAGCATTTCGAGGAAATTCTCGACCACAAGAAGGCGGAGCTCGGGGTGACCCAGGACACTCATCTGGACGCGAAGGCGCTGCGCGAACTCGTCGCCAGCTTCAAGGAGTTGATTCGGCACGACACGGGACAGGAGTTCCCGGACGACCCGCTGGAGCAACTGCGCATGGCGACCAATGCGGTGTTCTCCTCCTGGTACGGCGCCCGAGCCATCACCTATCGCAAGCTCTACAGCATTCCGGACACGTGGGGGACCGCCGTCAACGTCGTGGCGATGGTCTTCGGCAACATGGGCGAAACCAGCGGCACAGGCGTCGCGTTCACCCGCGACCCGGCCACCGGCGAACCCCGGTTCTTCGGCGAATGTTTGATGAACGCCCAAGGCGAGGACGTCGTCGCCGGCATCCGCACGCCGCTGCCCGTGACGCAATTGTCCAAACTGCTGCCCGCGGCCTACAAAGAACTCGAACACACCTACAAGCGGCTGGAGAAACACTATCGCGACATGCTCGACTTGGAGTTCACCATCCAGGAGGGCAAACTGTACATGCTGCAAACCCGCGTCGGAAAACGCACGGGGATTGCGGCGGTGCGGATCGCCGTGGATATGGTGAAGGAAGGCGTCATTTCCAAACAGGAGGCGGTCAAGCGCGTCGAGCCGGATCACCTCTCGCAATACCTCTATCCCATCTTCGACATGGCCGAGGAAGCGAAGCGGACGCCGCTCGGCAAGGGCTTGCCCGCCGGACCCGGCGCCGCCGCCGGGAAAGTCGCCCTGACACCGGAGCGCGCCGTCGAGATGCAAGCGGCCGGCCATCGCGTCATCCTGGTCCGCCAGGAGACCAGCCCGGATGACATTCACGGGATGAACGCGGCGCTGGGATTCTTGACGGCGCGCGGCGGCATGACGTCGCACGCGGCGGTCGTTGCCCGACAAATGGGGAAGGTCTGCGTGGCAGGATGCGACGCGGTCGAGGTGGAAAGCAGCCAGAGCGTCCGCATCGGCAGCAAGGTGTTCCGCGAAGGCGATTATCTGTCGATCAACGGATCCACGGGCAACGTCTACGACGGCGACATTCCGGTCGTCGCCTCCGAAGTCATTCAAGTCTTGGAAGGCCAGCTCGCTCCGTCCAAGTCGGAAAAGTACCAGCGTTTTGACCTCATCCTCAAATGGGCGGACGCCATTCGGGCCTTGAAGGTACGGGCCAACGCGGACGTCCCCGATCAGGCGCGCATCGCCCGGGGTTTCGGCGCGGAAGGCATCGGGTTGTGCCGCACCGAACACATGTTCTTCGCCGAAGACCGCATCGCGATCATGCAGAAGATGATCCTCGCGAGAACGCGCGAGGACCGCGAGCGGTACCTCGATCAGCTCCTGCCCCTGCAAAAGCAGGACTTCCTCGGCCTCTATCGCGAGATGCAGGGATACCCGGTCACGATCCGGTTGCTCGATCCGCCGTTGCACGAGTTTCTCCCTCGGCGCGAGGAGCTCATGGTCGAAATCGCCAAGCTTGAATTGACCGGCGGCAACCCCGCGGCCCTGGAAGAAAAGCGGCTGCTGCTGGCCAGGGTCGAGGAACTGCACGAGTTCAACCCGATGCTCGGCCTCCGCGGCTGCCGGCTCGGGATCACCATGCCGGAAATCACCCGCATGCAGGTCCGGGCGATTATGGAAGCGGCCTGTGAGATCGCCAAGGAAGGCAAGAAGATCGTCCCGGAAATCATGATTCCGCTCGTCGGCATGGTGAGCGAGATGAAGGCCCAGAAGGATCTCGTGCGGGAAGTGGCGCAGGACACGATGAAACGCTACGGCGTGAAACTCAACTATCTGGTCGGCACCATGATCGAGCTGCCGCGCGCCGCCGTGACGGCCGGCACCATCGCACAAGAGGCGGAGTTTTTCTCGTTCGGCACCAACGACCTGACCCAGACGACCTTCGGCTTCTCCCGCGACGATGCCGCCAAGTTCGTCGGCATCTATAAGGAACAGAAGATCCTCGACAGCGATCCGTTCGCCGTCCTGGATCGCGAAGGCGTCGGGCAAATGATGAAGCTCGCCATTCACACCGGTCGTCAGACCCGCCCGGACATCAAGTTGGGGATTTGCGGCGAGCACGGCGGGGACCCCAGCTCGATCGATTTTTGTCATCACCTTGGGCTTGACTATGTGAGTTGTTCGCCGTACCGCGTGCCGATCGCGAGGCTGGCCGCGGCCCATTCCGCCATGAGCGGCACAGCCGCGGCCGCGCGCAGCGGCAAGCGCCAGCGGCCGCGCGCCCGCAAGGGTAAGGGGACCCCCCCCACTCGCGCGAAGAAGCGGTGAGCGGCTCCCGATCCGATCGCCGATTCATGGCGCTGGCCTTGCAGCTCGCCGCACAAGGGCGAGGCACCACCAGCCCCAACCCCATGGTCGGCGCCGTGATCGTCGCGCGCGGTCGGATCGTGGCGCAAGCCTTTCACCGCCGCGCCGGCGAACCGCATGCCGAAATCCTCGCGCTGGACCAGGCCGGCGCGAAGGCCCGCGGGGCCACGCTGTACCTCACCCTCGAGCCCTGCTGTCACGCCAAGAAACGCACCCCGCCCTGCCTGCCGCGTGTCCTCGAGTCCGGGCTCGCCCGCGTCGTCATCGCGATGGCCGACCCCAATCCTGCCGTGCGCGGCCGGAGCATTCGCGCGCTCCGGCAGGAAGGCCTGCGGGTCAGCGTCGGCTGCTTCGCGGAGGACGCCGCGGCGCTCAACCGCGTCTATTGCCACTGGATGACCAGCGGCCGTCCATGGGTTATTCTGAAGGCGGGGATGACGTTGGACGGCAAGATTGCCACCGCCTCGGGAGCATCCAAATGGATCACCGGCCCGGAATCGCGAGCGCATGCGCATCGACTGCGCAGTCAGGTGGACGCCGTGCTGGTCGGGGCGGGGACGGTCAGACACGACGATCCGAGCCTGACGGCCAGGCTGACCGACCGCCCGGGCGGACGGCAGCGCCTGGCCGAACGCCAGCCGGTCCGAATGGTGGTGGACGGCGCACTTCGTCTTTCACTTCGTTCGCGGGTGCTTCGCGGCGCCCGCCGGCATCCAGTCTGGATCGCCACGACCCGACGCGCCCCGGCCGCGCGGGTGCGACGGTTGCAACGGGCAGGGGCGGAGGTGCTGATGTTCGCGAGTCGGAACGGGCTGGTGCCGTTGCGAGCGTTGCTGGCCGAGCTTGCCCGGCGACGGATCAGCTCGGTCTTGCTGGAAGGGGGCAGCACCCTCAATGCGGCGGCGCTCCGAGCGGGACTCGTCAATCAGTTCCGGTTCTACGTGGCGCCGCAACTGCTGGGAGGCCAGGACGCGAAGAGCGTCATCGGGGGACGCAGCCCTGCCACGCTGTCAGGGATGATCCCTCTCGACCAGGTGACGTTGGAGCAAGCCGGTGACGATCTCGTTCTCGACGGCCTCATCCGCCCGCGCTGACGCGCCGGTAGGGCGCCACGGCCTCCGGCACTGGGGCCTGGTGCTCCTCCTGTCGACCGCGCTCCTTTGGAGTGCGGTCCCCGCGCTTCATGCCGAGCCGTCGTCCACGCTGGAGTCGCTGGTCTGGCGCTACATCGACACGCACGACGGGCGCGAAGCCGACAGGGTGCTCTCACAGATCCTTCGGGACGAGCGGGCGTCGATCGCCGTCGTCTCCGAAATCTTCCGCAAGGGGCGGCCGTACACGCTCCAGCCGACCGGCGCACAGCCGTCCATCCCGATCACCGTCCGGGGCACCCGGTATTCCTACGCGCTGGCCGTGCCCCGTACCTATCAACCGACCGAAGCGTATGCCCTGGTCGTGTGCCTGCACGGAGCCGGCTTTACCGGCGAGGCCTACCTCGAGCGGTGGGAGGCGCGCCTGGGCGACCGGTACATTTTGGCCTGCCCGACCTATTCGATGGGGGCGTGGTGGACTCGGTCCGCGGAGGAACTCGTCCTCGCAACGATGCGGGACCTCACGTCCCGATATCATATCGACCCCGACCGTGTCTTTCTCACGGGCATGTCCAACGGCGGCATCGGCGCCTGGATCATCGGCATGCATCACGCGAACCTCTTCGCGGGCATCGCCCCCATGGCCTCGGGCATCGACGACGTCCTGTTTCCGTTCCTGGCCAACCTGAAGCACACGCCGGCCTACGTCATTCACGGGGCCAAGGACCAGGTCATGCCGGCAAGGTTGAGCCGGGAAGTGACGGAGGAATTGAAGAAACTGGACTACCGGTTCGTCTATCGCGAGCATGAGCGGGAACATCCGATGGCCGGCGGGCATTATTTTCCCCGCGAAGAATTGCCGGATCTCGTCGCCTGGCTGGACGGGCAACGGCGGGAGCCGTGCCCCAGGTCGCTGGCGGTGGTCCGAGACGCCACGCACCTCGCCCCCTTCGCCTGGCTGCGCATCGACGCCACCGATCGCATTGCGGCCTTTCCCGAAAGCCTCATCGAGAGCGCGGATCAACTGATCAAGCAGCGGGTGTACGCGAAGGTGTTGGGGACGATCGGAGAGGCCAATCGCATCGACGTCGCGGCGGCGCACGTTCAGCGCTACTCGCTGTTTCTGAACAACGACCTCATCGATCCCGGCCGGCCGCTCGTCGTCACGACGAACGGGCGGGGTTCGTTCGAAGGCACGCCCACGCCGTCGCTCGACATCCTGCTTCGACAAGCGCGCCTGCGGCAGGATTGGCGGACGCTCTATAGCATACACATTCCGATCGTCGTCGCGCCGGCGCCATGACACGAAATGCCGGCCGAACGGTTCGGTTCGCGCGAGCCCTCGCCTTCGTTATGCTCATCCCGTCCACCGGGGACACCGTCGCGCACCCCTGCACCGTGCCGTCTCACCATGCCGGGGTGCCTTATCCCGTGGACCGGATCGATCCCCAATGGGTGTGCCGGCTTCACCCTATCATCACCGGCTATACGACCGCCACGAAGATCGGCCCCGTGCGCCTGCGGCTCCCCGCAACGCTCTACGACTATCTTCTGGATCACCCGCCCGCCGCGGCGGCGCTGACCAACCGCCTCGATCTGGGACTGTACAAATCCGAAGCTCTGGCCGAGGGACTCTACTGGGGGACGGACGGGGAGGGAACCGAAGGCTTCGTGCAATTGATCTATCGGGATCCTCACACCCGCATCTACTACCTCGAAGGCACGCACGATGGACGCTTTCTCCCTCCCGTCAGCGGCCGGGCCGTGGCGCTGCTGAGAACGCAATCCGTGGCCGAGCCGGGAGGCGCGGAATCGGTCGACACCACCGTCGTCTCGTATCTGCAACTCAACAACCGCGTTCTGGCAGGCCTGGTCTCGCTCCTGCGTCCGCTGATCGGCGAAGTGGTGGCCCGCCAACTCCGCAAGGCCTTCGAGGCCGCCACGCGTCTCAGCCGGCTCATGCATCGAGAGCCCGATCGCGTCCTGTCCGAAGCCACGGACCCGCCGGCGCTCCCGGACGACACGGTCGCCTTCCTGCGCACGACGCTGGGCGCGCTCGACCAGTCCGCCGCGCCGGCCTCCCGTCCTCCGGTCGTCCCATGACCACGGCGCACAGTTTCTTCCTGCTCTGCGCGATCGGCGTCTTCTGCTTCATCAGCTACAACATGGTGCGCATGCCGGTGCTCTCGCTGTTTGCCGAGCACCTTGGCGCGGGACCCGAGGCCATTGGCCTCATCGTGTCGGTTTCCACGCTGACGGGCGTGGTGTTGAAACTTCCGTCCGGCGCCCTCTCCGATATTTACGGACGGAAACTGCTGCTGCGCCTCGGCGTCCTGGCGTTCGGCGTGCCGCCGTTCGTGTACCCGTTCGTGCACGACACCCAGACCCTGACGGCGTTGCGGGCCGTGCACGGGCTCGCGACCGCCATTTTCGCGCCCAGCGCGTTGGCCACGGTGGCGCAATTGTATAAAGAGCGGCGCGGCGCCGCCCTGGGGATCTATACCGCCTGCACACAGTCCGGCTCGCTGCTGGGTCCGTTCATCGGCGGATGGCTGGTCGTCGCCACCGGGTTCGACGCGGCGTTCATGACCGCGGGCCTCTTCGGCCTCATGGCGGTCGTCCTCTTTTTCAGCCTGCATCTCGACGAACCGCCGCCGCGGGTGGCGGAGCGGGGAGTCCGCCCCGTGCTCGCGGAAATGTGGAAGGGCTTCGCCGTGGTCGCCCGCAATCACCGCGTCCTCGTCACGAGCTGCACCGACGCCGCCAAGATGATCGCCAACGGGGCCTTGATGGCGTTCCTTCCGCTCTACGGCGCGTCGGTCGGCCTCAATGCCTGGCAGACCGGTCTGCTGTTCAGCGTGCAAGCCGTCACCTCGTTTCTGTCCAAACCCATCATGGGCCGGGTTTCGGACCGGGTCGGACGAAAGCCACTGATTCTCGCCGGCTTGCTGATCTGCGCCGGCACGTTCGTGGCCATTCCGCACGTGAATTGGTTTCCGGCCTTGCTGCTGCTGGCTTCAGGGTTCGGCTACGGCGAGGCGGTCGTGACCTCGTCCACCTCGGCCTTCGTCGCGGACCTCTCGGAATTGAAGACGCTCGGAGCGGGGATGGGCATGCAGGGTACCATCGGCGACATCGGCCACGCGAGCGGTCCGTTGCTTGCCGGGCTGCTCATCGCGCGATTGAACTATCAGGAGGCGTTCCTGATCATCGCGGGGCTGCAGGTCGTGGCCGCCGCGCTGTTCTGGCTGACGATGCGGCGATTCTCGCGGTAAGGACACGGCGAATCCCACGGGAAACAAGGAGGACGCCACAGCCGTTCAAAAGGGCTCCGTCGTACCTTCTCAGTTCCAGGTTTGCCAAGACGTCCCTCGCCGATCATCAAACATGAGTGACCGAGAGGGAGGTGGGAGACGCCCTTTCGCATGACTGCTTCTTCGCCTGAACGATTGACGGTGGAGGATCGACAGTTAACGAGCGACGCATGCCGGTCCTTCTGAGTGTTATAATCGGTTTTCTCGGAGGCGTATGGATACCGCAAATCTCATCATCGGGCTCTTGGTGGGATTCTTCCTGACACTGGTCATCGTGATGTTCGTGCACGTGCTCAAGCGGGTGCTGAAAAAGGACGACGAATAATGTTCACGGGGATCATCGAAGAAATGGGCGCCGTGACGTCGCTGGACAGGAGCCTGGCCGGCACGAGGATGACCATCATGGCCTCCACCGTCATGAGCGACCTCAAGATCGGCGACAGCATCAGCGTCAACGGAACGTGCCTGACGGTCGTCACGCGGAACGAACGCGACTTCTCCGTGGAGATTTCGCCCGAAACCTTGTCGGTCACCACCCTCGGGCAACTGACGCCCGGCGCGCCGGTCAACCTTGAACGCGCCATGAAACTCAACGAGCGCATCGGCGGGCATCTGGTCGCGGGCCATGTCGACGGCGTGGGCACGGTTCGTGGACGACACCAGGAAGGGAACGCCGTCTTCATCGTCATCGAGGCGCCGCCGGAGGTCCTCCGCTACTGCATCGTCAAGGGGTCGGTCACCGTGGACGGCATCAGCCTCACGATCAACGAGGTCGGAGATCGGACGTTTTCGGTCGCGATTATTCCGCACACGGCCAAGGTCACCACGCTTGGACTCAAGCAGGTCAACGATCCGGTGAATCTGGAATCGGACCTCATCGGCAAGTACGTTGAGCGCTTGCTCCAGGAGCGAAGCGTAACGCCGCCCAAATCCGCCCCCGTCATCGACCGTGATTATCTTCAGAAGCGCGGGTTGTTGTAGCCGCGCTTCTCGCTGCGATGGCGAGGCGTCGTCGATCAATCACGACACGGGGCTGTCCCGCCAGGAGGTCGTGCATCCTGCTGGAGCATGGCGTTCGGGAACGAGACAAGAGGAGACACCGCCACCATGCGATCCATGACGTTCTTCGTTGCCGCGGCCTGCTTCGAACTCGCCGGATGCTTTTCCTTTTGGGCATGGCTCAAGAACTCGCGTCCCGCATGGCTGATCCTTCCCGGGCTCGCGAGCCTCGCCCTCTTTGCTTTGTGCCTGACGCGAGTGGACGCCGCTTATGCGGGCCGGGCGTATGCCGCATACGGCGGCATCTACATTGCGTCCTCGCTCCTATGGCTCCGCGGGGTGGAGGGCGTCACGCCCGACCGGTGGGATATGATCGGGTCCGCTATTTGCGTCGCCGGAGCGCTCGTCATCCTGCTCGGACCGCGAACCTAACGAACGGGGATCGCCCTCTCCGACCCAGTGCTCCATAGGTACATTTGGTGATAGCCCAGGCTTTCGACCAGGCCGGAACGTGCTGTTGTGTTCGTCACCAACGGCACCCTCTAGCGAGTGGCTCTGACAGTTGGGCCAGTACGTGGTGTGTGCTAGGATTTCCACATGGGGCATGGTGAAAGACGTGGGAGATTGCCTGGGCGCTCGTGCGGGCTGATCCCATTCGGGGTCGCCCTTTGTACTGCAACCCTGCTCGTAGCCGAGTCTCCTGCTGCGCCGGCAGCGGCAGACCCGGGTCCGGAAGCTCCTGCGGCCACAAGCGCCCCGAAAGCGGAAACGCCACCCTCACCATCGGTCCAGCCTATTCCCGAGGCACCGGCTGAGTCCAGCCCAGGGGCCCCAGCTCCCAAGGCTACGCCAAAGGCTGCGACGCCGACGCCCCCAGCAGTACAGCCTGTTCCCCTTTCGACGGCCGCCCCCTCGTCGTCTACACAGGAGCCCGCTGCGCCGCCACCGGCCGCACCACCGGCGACCAAGCCCCAGTCGTGGGAGATCTTTACGGAAGCGGGTCGCAAGGCCTTCGCGAATGGCCAGATCGGCGAGGCGATTGAGAGCTTTTCCGCGGCGCTCTCGGAGATCCGCAGATCGAAGGTCGTCGACGACCATTTGGTCTTGAGTCTGGACAATCTCGGGCTTGCGTATCGGGCGATGAAGATCTACGACCGCGCCGAGGCGCAATACCGCGAGGCGCTGTCGGTCGCCGAGCAGCTCTGGGGGCCGAACCACCCGCGTATCGTCGAGCCCCTCATCAGGCTGGCCGATCTCGCCATCGAGCAGCAGCGCCTCGACGAGGCGGAAGGCTTCCTCATCCGTGCGGTGGCCAATCTGGAGAAGGCCGAGAGGCCCGACCGGTCCGATCTGATTCAGATGCGGATGAAGCTCGCCGACCTCTATCGGGAGAGGAAGGAATACGACCAAGCGGAGCGTCAACTCGTCCTGGCCTTGGGGCTCCAGGAACAGGCGGTGGGGCAGGGAGATCCGGCCCTGCTGCCGCTCTTGAACGGGCTGGCCGATCTCTATCGGTTCCAAGGAAAGTACGGCCAAGCCGAGGCCGTGTTCCTTCGCGCCGTGGCCATCTCCGAGCACACGAAGGACGGGGAGCCGGAACTGCTCACACATCTCACGGCGCTCGGCCGGCTGTATGAAGAACGGAAGGCGTACGCCCAGGCGGAATCCACCTTCCAGCGGGTGATCGCGCTCACCCAGCAGGTGTGGGGACCGGACGATCCGCGCGTGGCGCGAAGCCTGACGGCGTTGGGACGGCTCTATCACGCCCAAAACCGATACGATGATGCGATGCCGCTCTATCAACGGGCGCTGGCCATCGATCTGACGGTGTGGGGTCTGGAAGATCCACGCGTGTCGAGAAGCTTATCGAATTTGGCGCGGCTCTATGCCAACCAAGGCAAGTATGACCGGGCCACCCCGTTGCTCGAACGCGCGTCCGAGATCGAAAAGCAAAAGCTCCCTCCCACGCACCCCCAGCTCCTCGAGAGCCTGGCCGAGCTTGCCGATGCCTATCACGCGCTGGGGAGAACCACGGAGGCGGAGCGCCTGTATCGCCAGGCGCTCAACACGGTGAGCGCAGACCCCGCCAAAGACGCCGCGCTCGAGAAAAGGCTGATTCGGAGTTACGCGGGTCTCCTCCGCCTGAAGCACATGGAGAAGGAGGCTCAGGCGCTGGAGAAGAAGCTCGCTCCCTAACCCGGCCTGCGGAACCCAACCGTCCCCTAGCCCGCATTATTCACGAGAATTCGTACCCCTTCGACCTACTCAGGATCCCGAGCCCAGCCGAGGGAGGAAACCACGGAGACGCCAGGTGAGACGGGCAGGCGGAGTCGCGAGAGCCCGAGGCAGACGTGAACCAGTCTGGCGAGGGACCGAGCGGCGAGCCTGCCCGCCTGGACGCTAACAGGCCGCAGCCAGGCTTGTCGCAGCGGCGTCTCGGCGGGTGCAGGAGAAGTCCTCGTGAATAATGCGGGCTAGGTCGGCCCGCCGCGCTCGTCCATGATCCGTCACGTCAGTCTTCGAGGGTCGACACGTCCCCCACGTCTTGGCCGAGTTCCTTCGCTTTCAGCACGCGGCGCATGATCTTGCCCGAGCGCGTCTTCGGCAACGACGGCACGATATCGATCTCCGCCGGAACCGCAATCTTCCCCAGCTCCGTTTGAACGTGCTGCTTGAGCGACTGGATCAGATCCGGACTCGACGCGTGCCCCTGCTTCAGAATGACGAAGGCCTTAATGGCTTCGCCCACGGTCGCATGGGGTTTGCCGATCACGGCGGCTTCCGCGACGGCCGGATGGCTGACCAAGGCGCTCTCCACCTCCGCCGTGCCGATGCGATTGCCAGCCACCTTGATGACGTCGTCCGCCCTCCCCATGAACCACAGGTAGCCGTCGTCATCCTTGCGGCAGACGTCGCCCGCCGTGTAGCAGTTCGGAATCGTATTCCAATAGACCGTGTATCGGTCCGGATCCTTGTAGATCGTCCGCATCATGGCCGGCCAGGGTTTCTTGATGACCGCGAAGCCGCCGGCATTGGCCGGCAGGCTCTTGCCTTCCCTGTCGACCACGTCCGCCTCGACCCCGAGGAACGGCCTCGTGGCCGAGCCCGGCTTGAGCGGCACGGAGGGGAGCGGAGTGACGAGGATCATCCCGGTTTCCGTCTGCCACCAGGTATCCATGATCGGCTTGGTCCCGCCGGCCACGCGGAACAACCACTCCCACGCCTCCGGGTTGATCGGCTCGCCAACGCTCCCGAGCACACGCAGGCAGGACAGATCGTACTTGGCCGGCCATTCCTGGCCGTAGCGCATCAAGAGCCGAATCGCCGTCGGCGTGGTGTAGAACACCGTGACCCCGTAGTGCTCAATGATGCCCCACCAGCGGCCCGGGTTTGGGTAGTCGGGCTTGCCCTCCGCGGTGAGGATCGTCGCGCCGTTGAGCAGCGGGCCATACACGATGTAACTGTGCCCCGTGACCCAGCCGGGATCGGCGACACAAAAGTAGATGTCGTCTTCCTTCAAATTGAACACGTACTTGGTCGTGAGGTAGGTTCCGACCATGTACCCGCCGTGCACGTGCACGACGCCTTTCGGTTTGCCGGTCGTCCCCGAGGTGTACAGAATATACAGCGGTGTCTCCGCGTCCAGGCGCTCGGCCTCGCAGCTCGCCTTCCGATCCTTGAGCCACTCGTCCCAGTCGATCTCTTTCGGCGTCGAGAGCGCGACGGCGGGCTTCTCGCGCCGGACGACCACGACATGCTCGACCGTGGGGCATTTCGCCACCGCCTGGTCCACGACGGGTTTCAACTGGATCACCTTGCTGCGGTCATACCCGACGTCCGCGGTAATCACCAATCGCGACTCGGCGTCCTGAATGCGGCTCTCCAGGGCGGGCGCGCTGAACCCGCTATAGACGACGCTGTGAATGAGGCCGAGGCGCGCGCAGGCCAGCATGGCGACCATCTGCTCGGGGATCTTGGGGAGGTAGATCGTGACGCGGTCGCCTTTGCGCAGGCCCAGCGCCTTGAGCGCGTTTGCGCAGCGGCAGACCTGCCGATACAGCTCCGCGTAGGTGAAGACGCGCTCCTCCCCGTGCTCGCCGACCCAAATGACCGCCACCTTGTTGCGCCGCCAGGTCTTGACGTGCCGGTCGAGGCAGTTGTAGGCGATGTTGCAGGTCCCGCCCAAGTACCATTTCGCCCAGGGGTAATTCCACTCCAGCACCGTGTGCCAGGGCGTGAACCATTCGAGTTCCTTGGCCGCCAGATCCCAAAAGGCCTCCGGATTCTCGATGGACCTGCGGTACGCCTCGTCGTAATCGGGCACGTAGGCGGCCGCCACGGTTTCCGCCGTGGGACGGTACACACGGGTTTCTTTCAAGAGGGTATCCAGCTTTTCATCGGCCATGATCTCGCTCCTTCCGGTTGCCGGATTGCCGCGCGGGGGAGAGCCGCCCGCGCGCGGCGTCATTATGCGCAAGCGCTGATACCCGCGCAACCCCTTGGGACCGGCGGGCGGCCGCGCGGCGGTCACGCCGGCCCTTCCTTGACAGCCGCGTTCGGGCGAGGGTAGGGTTAGACAAATGTGGTGCCGGTCCTCTTCGTCGCCAATCCCGCCTCACCGCACGTTGCTCTTCACTCATCGCGTTTTCTTTTTCACGGCCCTGACCGTTTGCGCGGTCCTCCTGCTATGGACCCCGCGAAGCCAGGCCCAACTGGGGAAGCCGGAAGGGCTCTATTACAAGTCCTGGGCGGTCGTCGTCGGGATCGAAGACTATCTGGTCGCGCCTTCCTTGCCCGGGGCCGTCAAGAACGCCAAGCAGGTAGCCGAGGCCTTGCGACGGGTCGGGTTCGAGGAAGTCATCGAGCTGTACAACAAACAGGCGTCCTCCAAACAACTGCGCCACGTCCTCAACGACGTCATGCCGAGAAAGCTCGGGCGCGGAGACCGGCTGGTGCTGTATTTCGCCGGCCATGCCGGCGAGACGGTCGACCTCAACGGAAAACCCCTCGGCTATCTCGTGCCGTGGGACGCCCAGATCCAAGGCGCCTCGAAAGCCATCACGCTCGATCAACTGAAAGAGTTCGGCCATCGCGTCATGGCCAAGCACATGCTGCTCCTCCTCGACACCGGCGTGAGCGGCTGGGAAATTACGCCGTCGCAACAACTCTCGCTCGAAGGCCGGACGGCTCCCGAACAGGACACCGACAAACGCGTGCTGCAGGTGCTCTCGGCGGGCCGCTTCGGCGAGTCCATGGTCTGGGCTGACGGGCAAAGCCCCTTCGCGTCGGCCATCACCGAAGGCCTCGATGGCGCGGCAGATCGAAACAAGAACGGCTGGCTGATGGCCTCGGAATTGGGACAGTACGTCCAGGACCTCGTCGAAACCCGGACGAAAGGCGCACAACATCCACAGTACGCCCGGCTGGACGGGGACGGCGATACGGTGCTGATCGAAGGGAAGCCGGCCGATTTCACCGCAGGCCCCGAGCCCGTCACCGCGGACGAAAAAGCCTCAACGGCCAAGGCGCACTACGAGGAAGCCTTCAAACTTCTGCAAACGCAGCAATCGCCGGACGAGGCGCTGGACCGGCTGAACAAGGCGCTTGAATTGAATCCGTCGTTCGGGGATGCCTATGTGCTGAAAAGCTACATCCGGCTCGAATTGCTTCCGGATCTCGACGAGGCGCTGGCCGCGGCCCGGCTCGCGGTGCAACATGCCCCGACCAATCCCGATTCACACTACACGCTGGGGTTGGCCCATGAAAAGAAGCACGCCTACGGCGAGGCGGAGCGGGCGTTCCAAGAGGCGGTCAAGGCGAACCCGGACTATGCCGACGTCTATCTCTCGTTGGGCATGCTCTACGAAGACGGGCTGAAGGACACCGACAAGGCGGCCGCCGCGTACCGGCGTTACCAGGAACTGGGGGGGACCGACAATCGTGCGACGCTGTTCTTCCGTAAGCAGGCCGCGCCCCCGACGCCGCAGTAAACCTCCGGAGGCGGCAGTCTCTTCGAGGCAAGGCCGGCACCGCCCGGATCACGCCTTGGAATGTGACCGTCAGCGCTGCCGTCAGTCCTGTGCACCCCCTTTGAGATAACCCAGCCCGATCTTCACCGCCCGCCGCGTGATTTCCGCCCATCGGGCCGCCGGATACTCCTGCAGCACCGCCGCCGCGCGGGGGTCTTGAATATCCAATTCCGCGATCCGAATGACGCCGTCTTCCACCTTGATCTCCGCCACGTCGACACTCCTTCAACCGCGCTCTCGCCTTGTGCTGTCGCGGTCCGCGCGCGATTGCCTCATGCGTTTGACACCCCTAAAAGTGCGTGTTAGCATCCGCCTATCGATCTAGTGCTTATACGGATATGCGGGTTCCCTTCGCATCGGACGACCTGGGACACCTTCAAGGAGGAGTCAGATGGTAGCACAACCGCGCCTCATCAGACGATGGTCCATCCTGGGTCTCGTCCTGGCCATGGCTTGCACCTTGGCGGCCTGCGGCGGTCCTCCCAAGTGGGTCAAGAAGGGGTCGGGCGCCTACGACGACAAAAACTTCTACGGCGTCGGCTCCGTGACGGGTGTGAAAAACGAACCGCTCGCCTGGGACACGGCGGAGAATCGCGCGCGCGCCGAGATCGCGAAGACCTTCGAGACGTACACCGGCTACCTGATGCGGGATTATGCCGCCTCCACGACGGCCGGCGATTTCACCCGCAACACCGAAGAACAGAACGTGGAGCGGGCCATCAAGACGATCTCCACCACGACCTTGAGCGGCGTCAAGTCGATCGACCGGTACAAGGACGAGAAATCCAACACCTACTATGTGTTGACCAAATTGAGCCTCGACGAGATGAAGGAGAACATGTTGAAGGCCAAGGAGCTCAACAGCGAAGTGCGGGACTTCGTCCGGAAAAACGCCGACAAACTCTTCGAGCGCTTGGAGAAGGAAGAGGAAAAACGCGGGATCAGATAATCCCGCTTCCGGCTCGGGCGTCAACCCTTCGGAGGTGTGATCGGTGACAGTTCACAGCCAAGTGCCGCCACAACGTGCACCCTTCCTCCTTTCCCTCGCGCTCGTCCCGCTCCTGTTCACCGCTTGCGGACACGAAACGAAAGTCACGCGGGTCGACACCGAGACGGTCACCGATCTCAGCGGGCGATGGAACGACACCGACTCTCGGATGGTCGCCGAGGAGATGATCAAGACGTCCCTGAGCAGCGCCTGGTTGGCCAACTATACGCGAGAGAAGACCCGCCAGCCGGTGGTGATCGTCGGAACGATCCTCAACCGATCCCACGAACACATCGACATTCAAACCTTCGTGAACGATCTCTCCCGGGAGCTGATCAATTCCGGCAAGGTGAAGTTCGTCGCCACGAAAGGGGAGCGCGGCGAGCTTCGCGATGAACGTCGCGACCAAGCCATTCACGCGCGCGAAAACACGCAGAAGGGCCCCGGCAGAGAGACCGGCGCCGATTACATGTTGAAGGGGTACATCTCCACCATCCTCGACGAGCAGGACAAGACCAGGGCCACGTTCTATCAGGTGGACCTCGAATTGATCGATCTCGAAAGCAACGAAAAGTCCTGGATCGGACAGAAGAAGATCAAAAAGGTCATCGAACGCAAACGGTCCGTGTTCTAATTGCCGGCGTCCTCGAACTCGCCCGTGGTACCCGCCTTCGCCCTGGTTCGGCATCCGGCGCCCAGCCGCTCATTCCCGAGCCGACTGCTCCTGGTGGCTGCTTGCAGCCTGCTTCCGGCCTGTTCCCTCGGACACACCCACTATCTGCAAATCGAAGACCGCCTCCTCGCGGGAAATTTCAAAGGGGCGGACGCTCTCGTGGCCGGAGCGGAGGACGACTACGGCAGCAAGGGCCGCGTGCTGTACGGCATGGACCGCGGGATGACGCTTCAGCTCATCGGGGACTACGAGGCCAGCAACCAAGTCCTGGCCGCGGCGGAGGAGGAGGTGGAGCGCCTCTTCACCCGCAAGATCCGTAACGAAGCGCTGTCCTTTCTTCTGAACGACAACGAGCTGCCGTTCGAAGGGGAACCCTTCGAGCAGGTCATGATCAATGTGGTGAAGGCCATCAATTACGCGTTGCAACAACGGTGGCAAGACGCTCTGGTCGAGGCCCGGCGAATCGATCATCGTCTCAGCGTCATCGCCGACCGGACCACGGACACGGGAGGGTATCGCGATGACGGTTTCGCCCGGTATCTGACAGGCATCCTCTACGAGGTGGGAGGCGATGTGAATAATGCCCTGGTCGCCTACCGCCGCGCTTACGACGCCTATCGCACGAACCGGTCGGGATCCCCCCGCGTGGGACTCCCGCTTGCCCTGAGGAGCGATCTCCTCCGCCTATCGGAGGGCGTCGGGCTGACGAGCGAGTTCGAAGAGTACCGCCGGGCCTTTCCCGACATCGTCTGGCAGCCTCTCCAGGCACAGCGGCGACTCGCGCAAGTGGTCCTCATTAGCTATAATGGTCGAGCCCCGGCACGGGTCGACCAATTTGTCGACGTGCCGCTCGGTTTGGACGCCGCCCGGTTGGTGCTGCTGAGCCGCGGCTACGGCGGCGGCACGAGTCGCACCCGCGAATTCGACAGCCTCTTGTACGGACTGAATGGAAGAATCGTGCGCGTTGCCCTCCCTCGTCTGATTCCTCAACGCAGCTCGATCACGTCGTCGCGGCTCATGCTGTACGGACCGACGGGCACGTTCGAGGGACGCAGCGAACCGATGCAGAGCCTCACGACCTTAGCCGAGAGAAGCTTGGCCGAGCGGTTTCCGGCCATCACCATCCGGGCCGCCGCCCGTGCCGCCGTCAAGTACGGGTTGGCGGAAGCCGCCGAGCAAGGCCTTCGCTCCGCGACCAGACGAAACGGTCGGGAGCGCAACGACCTCGAGTGGGTGGCATTCGTCGCCGGAGCGTTGATCAAGACGGCCGCGCTCGCCACGGAGGAGGCCGACAAACGCGCATGGCGCACACTGCCCGACGAGATTCAGGTCGCCCGCCTCTGGGTGCCGGCGGGCGACTACGACCTGCGCGTTCAGCCTCTCGGCGGACGTGCCGGTCTCTCCGGCGCGGAGTCCACGCGCCGCCTGACCCTCCGTGAAGGAGAGACGAAATTTTTCCTGGAGCGTCTCGTGCAATGATCGCCTGCTCCCGCGCCGCCGCTGGCGTTTCTTGGATGGGAGGTTGCGCGCTGTTGCTCCTGACCGGATGCGGATGGCCGGCCAGGGACGGCCGGCCCGATTGGCTCACCGGCGCCAGCCGCACCTTTCCTTCGGAGCTGTACGTCACTGGATTGGGCGAAGGCGACTCAGTGTCCTCGGCCACAGAGAAGGCCTACGCCTCGGTCGCCAAGGTGTTCCGAGCCGAGGTCACGTCGGAGGCGCGCGAATGGGAGTCCTACCTGCTCGTGGAAAATCGCGGGAAGAGCCGTGACGAGCGTCGCCTGACTTTGGACCATGTGACGAACGTCACCACGGACAAGGTCCTCGAAAACGTGTCCGTGCTCGCCATGTGGTACGACGAGCCACGCCGCCTCTTCGTGGTCTTGGCGGGCCTCCCCCGGGCTCAGGCCGAGACGGCGACGGTGGCCCGCTTGACCGAACTGGATCACGACATCGGCGCCCAGGTCACGGAGGCCCGGCAATCGACCGACGTGCTGACCCGCCTGCGTCAGCTCAAGCGCGCGACGAAGGCCTTGGTCCTCCGTGAGGCCTACAATTCCGATCTCAGAGTCATTCGAGCGAACGGGCAGGGCATCACCGCTCCCTATCGGGTCGCCGACCTGAGCGCCGAATTGAAGCAGCTCGTGGCTTCGGTGCCGATCGGACTCAAGCTCACCGGCGACCATCCGGACGCGATCGGACGGGCCCTCAGCGAAGGGCTCTTGCGGGAGGGACTCAGCGTGGTGGGCGAACCGTCGGGAGGCCAGCCCGCGGACGGCGCGACGCCCGCACTGTTGCTCAAGGGCGTCGTCCAGATCCGGCCCATCGAAGTCCAAGATCCGCAGTTCCGGTATGTGCGCTGGTGCAGCGATGTCATCCTCGTGGAACCGGCGACCGACCGCGTCGTCGGCGCGTTCTCGCGCGGAGACAAGATCGGCCACATTTCCACGCAGGAAGCGGCGGCGAAGGCCCTACGAGCCATTCAGCAGGAATTCGCCTCGGACGTGGCGAAAAACGTGGCGGCCTACGTGTACGGGGACCTCGAGGCTGCGACCATCCCCGAGACCGGCGCTTGTCCGCGCAACGAGGGCGGAGGTCCGCCGCCGCAGTAGTCGGAACCACCCACACGAAGGAGGAGGCATGGCAAAACGCGCAGACAACCAGCGAGGCAGCAGCCACAGCAGCGTCCGGGACCCGCGTCCCGGCGTCATCTCCGCCACGCGCCGCCGCGGGCCCAGCCGGACGGCCAAGGCGAACCTGAGGGAGCGCATCAACAAGGACACGGCGGTCCTGCGGGACAGCACCCTGCTCTCGATGTTGAAATCGCAGGGGTACGAAGAGGTGCCGCTCGAGGAGCTGCAGGACCGTCTCTCGAAACTTCCGGACGAATTGGGCCCCATGATGGTGGCCGGGAGAAAATAGACGATGCCGTATTTTTATTTCGACTCGACAGCCTTGATCAAACGCTACAGCCGCGAGCGGGGAACGCGCGTCGTGAACAAGCTGCTGGTGAAACGCGGAAAGGTGGCGCTGGTCCCCGCCCAAAGCGTCGTGGAGCTCAACGCCATCCTCGCGAATTGCGCCAAGAACGAACAGCTGACGCGGGACGACTGGTACTCCGTCGTGTTTCGGTTCGAGCTCGAAGCGTCCCAGGGCCTCTACCACTTCGTGGCTCCGACGCACGAGACCTATTCGTCGGCCAAGGAACTGTCGCTGCACCATCCCAATCTGCGGCCGGCCCAGTTGCTCCATCTGGCGTTGGCCGTGGAGTTGAAGCCCTTGCGCCTTACGATGGTCAGCGCGGACAAGGAACTGCTGGAAGCCTGTCGTCCTTACGGCATTAAACAAGTCAATCCGGAGGACGATCAGTAGGCAGGGGAGCGTGGGCGGCGGACGCGAGCCGTTTTTCGTCGTCAGTCGTCACTGGCCGAGCGTTGGAACGCCGGCATACGCGGCGGGTGCGCCTCCCCCGACATCCGGCGAGTGACGGTCCCTAGGGGCACTGGAAGTCGCTGGCCATGGAATCCACGACGGTCGTCCAGTCCTCGGTCTTCGCATGAAGCGACCCCAGCCGGAGCGTTTCGGCGGGAGCTAACCGCTCGCGGAGCGGAGCCTCCAGATCCAACGCGGTGGCGGCGTGCCGGACTCCGGTGCGCGCCGCCTGCAACGTGTGACAGACCCCTGTCGAGGCCGGCGGCTGACCTCCGGCCCGTCGAAACAAGGCCAAGGCCCGGTATGCGTGCTCTTGCGCGCGGAAGAGCGCTTCGGCGCCGCGATATACCGAGGCACTCGCCGTCTCGCCGGCCCGCTTGGCTAATTGGGACGCCATCAGAGCCGCGCGCCCCATGCTCATCGCCGCTCCCTCCGGATCGCCGTTTCCCATGAGTTCCTCGGCGCGGACCTGAAGCCGATCCATCTCCGCCTCGTCGCCGACCACCTGAGCGGGAATGGAAGTGACCGACCCCGCCAGCAGGACGCACAGGATCATCCCCGCAGCCGCCACGCCCGGCGAACGGGAGGCCGGAGGCCGAACCGCCCCACATCGCAACCCATCGCGGCCGGACGAAGGAGCGACCGCAGGCTGCGAGGCTCCGGGTGGGAACGACCCGGACGCGTCGTCCGGGCCTGAAGGCCCTGAGCACCGGGCCGGGCCGAGCATGACCCGGAGGCCTGCCGATGGTGTACCGCCGCGAAAGGGCATGACTCGAACGGACTCCTAATTGATCTGATCGAAACCATCGAGCTGTTTCATGCTGTAATTGACCGCATCCCAGAGTTTCGCCTCCGGCGAGCTGCGATCGCTGGTCCGCATGTTCCGGAGCGACCGTTGCAGGTTCAGCAGGGGTTCGTACGATCGACGATCGGGAAGTTGGCCCAAGGCCCAGACGACCTCGGTCTTCAATTTGACATCGTCGGTCTCCAGCGCGCTGATCAGCGCGGGGATGATCGAGGGGTTTCCGTGCAACGCCCCCACTTTTCCCAATCCGCGCGCCGCCGCCACCCGCAGCTCGGTTCCACCGTGCTGCAGGACGTCGACCAGCGACACGATACTGCTCTGATGCCCGATGTTCCCGAGCGCGATCACCGCGGCGGTGGCCACCTCGAGATCCGGGTCTTTGAGCAGCGCTTGCAACCGCGGCTCCGCGGCGTCGGAGAACATTTCTCCCAGCGCGCGCACGATCTGAACCTTTCTCTGGGCGGGAGTCGCGGGAGCGTCGAGAAGGTTCAGGAGCCGCGTCTCCTGTCCCCACTCAGCGGCCAGGAATACCGGAAAGTCATACTCGGCGAGCCGCTGCTGCAAGTGCTCCAGCGCAAACGCCCCGGCGTCCTCCGCCTTGGCTTCTGCCGCGGCCTGGATCGCGTCGACGAACTCCGCGCGCACTTCTTTGGCCCAACTCATGGGCTTGTCGCCCAATCGATAGCGCAACTGGCAGGCGGGCCCCTTCCAGGTCCTAGAGGGGGAGTCCGGCAGATCGGCGTCGCCGCCGGAACGAATCGTGCCTTGCCAGACCTTGCGTTGCTCGCATTTCACCTGCAATACCGCGTCGTGGGGCCGGGTGGGATCGGTGACCGCCGTGTAGCCGGCTTCCTCCAGCCGGCGCACCGTCAGCGCCGCGATCGGCTGGGCATCCACCTCCCCCTTGTCGGTCAGCGCCAGGGCTTCGACCAGGACGCGATCGATCGCCTCCATCGCCTTCCGCTGTTCGGGCGTGAAGCTGTCACGCCGCGCGTCCGCGGCGCTCGCCCCGCCCCACACCCACACGATCAGGGCCAGCGCGAGCCACCGGGCTACGGCCTCCTCGCGCGCCGGACGTCGCCCCGTCATCTTACACATAAGTTTGCGGCCTCCTTGGTCGGTCGAATGAGAATACGAATACTCTACTGCTAGGTCCGGAAGCGGTGCAAGTTGAAGGCCCGGCCGGCGCCCAGTATAATCGCGCCCCATGCTCAGCGGACAGACCATCGGGTTCATCGGAGCGGGCAACATGACCGAGGCGCTGGTCTCCGGCTTGCTGCAAGCCGGCCTGACCATGCCCGCTCATCTTGTCGCCTCCGATCCCCGGAGCGATCGACGGGAGTGGCTGAAGCGCCACTATGCCGTCCGGGTGACCTCGGAAAATCGTGATGCTGCGTCCGGGACCGACCTCCTGGTCTTGTCCGTAGAACCGCAAGTCTTAGATGAAGTGATCGGCGACATCCGCCCGGTCCTCAAGCCCAAGCTCCTCGTGGTGTCCGTGGCCGCCGGTTATCCGCTCTGTCGGCTGGCCGGGCAACTTCCCGCTCATGCCGACACCCTCGTGCGGGCCATGCCCAACACGCCCTCGAGCGTACGGGCCGGCGTGACCGCGCTGGCCCTAGCCCCCGGACTCACCGAACAGGACGCGGCGCGCACGCGCGCGCTGTTCGAATCCGTCGGACAGGTCGTCGTCGTCGAAGAACGTTTGATGGACGCGGTGACCGGGCTCAGCGGGAGCGGGCCGGCGTACATCTTCGTGATGATCGAGGCGTTGGCCGATGGAGGGGTCAAAGCTGGCCTCCCGAGGCCGATCGCGGAGGTGCTGGCCGCCCAAACCGTCCTCGGTGCCGCGAAAATGGTGCAAGACACCGGCGAGCATCCGGCGCGGCTGAAGGATCGCGTGGCCTCGCCCGGGGGCACCACGATTGCCGGCTTGCACGCGCTCGAGCAGGGCAGGATGCGCGCCACGCTCATGTCCGCAGTCGAGGCCGCCGCGATCCGCTCCGCCGAACTGGGGCGAATTCACCATCCGTCGTAGAGGAGTCAACCGTGCAGTACTGGGTGAAGGTCGTGTTCACGGACAATCAAGAACTCCTGGTCAAGGATGCGATCCGCCATACGATCAGCGACGACATGGAAGTGCTGGAAATCGACACCGCCCGCGAGGTGACCATCATTCCCATGAAGCAGATCAAGTACGTCTCCTGCGACGCTACGGTGTTCGCGACCAAGAAGTCCTGAATCAGCGTGACGGCACGGTGGCCCCGCGTCCCACCGTACCCGACCGTCGACGGTCGCATCAGGTCGCTGGTTTGACCCTCAGGGAATGGATTGTTACAATACCCCGCTTCCAAGCGAGTGCACGGAGTTGCGCGTCGTGTGTCTCCCGTTTCAACGCCGACGGAGTCTGCATGCCACGAGTGCTAGTGCTGCATGGGCCCAACCTGAATTTACTCGGCACGCGCGAACCGTCCCTCTATGGCAACGCCGACCTGAAGGCCATCAACGCCTCCTTGGAACGGGTGGCCGCCGATCACGGCGCCGAAGTGGAGTGCCGGCAATCGAACCTCGAGGGCGAGCTCGTGACGTGGATTCAGGAGGCCAGAACGCGGTTCGACGGACTGCTCATCAACCCCGCGGCGTACACGCATACCAGCGTGGCGATCCGGGACGCCATTGCGGCCGTCCACATACCGACGGTCGAGGTGCATTTGTCGAACATTCATCAACGGGAAGAGTTCCGGCATCATTCGTACGTAGCCGGAGTCGCGGTGGGACAGATCGCGGGATTCGGCCCCACCAGCTACGTGCTGGGGCTGCGCGGCCTCCTCGACCACCTCGCGGGGACGAACGGGGGCCGGCGCCCCGTGCGCCGCACGCCACGCTCGACACGCCGGAGCCGGTCGCGGCGATAATCAACACATTGGGCGGGTGCGAACGTTTGAGGAAGGGGGAGAGTGTCACGTGATTTCGACTGCTGATTTTCGGAACGGAGCGCGGTTGCAGGTGGACGGACAGCCGTTCTACATCGTGGAGTTTCAACACGTCAAACCGGGCAAGGGCGGCGCGTTCGTCCGCACGAAGCTGAAGAGTTACCTCACCGGGAACGTCCTGGATCGCACGTTCCGATCCGGAGAGAAGTTCGAGGAGCCCGAGTTGGAGGAACGCGAGATGCAGTTCCTCTACGCGTCGGGCGACCAGTACACCTTTATGGACACGGACACCTTCGAGCAGTTCACGTACGACAAGAAGCAGCTCGGCGACAACGCCGACCTCTTGAAAGAGGACATGAACGTGAAGATCCTGGTGTACGAGCACCAGCCGATCGCGGTCGAACTGCCGATCTTCATCGAGCTGAAGGTGGTGGACGCCGACCCGGGTATCCGGGGCGACACGGCGTCGGGCGGCAACAAACCCGCCACGGTGGAGACGGGTGCCGTCATCAAGGTGCCGCTGTATCTGGAGGTCGGCGAAGTGATCAAGATCGACACCCGGACGCGCTCCTACGTGGAGCGCGTCCGGTGAAAAAGCCCACTCGTTCACCCGGGAAAGGCAAGGCCGCCGCCATCTTGCTGCCGTCGGCCGCCGGTCCGCGGCCCGCGGCCGAGTCGGAAACCAGGACCAAGCTCATCCAGGAGCTGGCCGATCTGTTGCGAAAAAACAATTTGGCCGAACTGGAGTTCGAACGTGACGGCGTACGCGTGCGACTGCGCCAGGAACTCGCCGGTCGGCCGGCCACCGGCGCCTCGCCGGATTCCGCGGCCACCGCGCCCGGCTCGGGAGGGGCGGTCGCCGCGTCGCCCGCCTCGGCAGAAACCAACGGCCTGGTCACGATTACCTCTCCCATCGTCGGCACGTTCTATCGCTCGCCTTCGCCCGACGCCGATCCCTACGTCGAGGAAGGGGACCCCGTCAGGAAAGGGCAGGTCCTCTGCATCGTCGAGGCGATGAAGCTGATGAACGAAATCGAGTCGGAAGTCGACGGGCGGGTCGTCAAGATCCTGGTCGAAAGCGCCAAACCCGTGGAGTACGGGCAACCCTTGTTTTTGATCGAACCCACACCCGCTGCCTAGCAGGATGGTGGACACGCCCTCCAGCTCGGTTCTCGCGTCGCTCCGTCGCTCAACGGAGGGCGACGAGCGCGCTTCGCCCGCGGGGTTGTCTCGGCCGCGCCGGCCGGCTTCGGCAACCATCCCGGGGTCTGGATGGCGCCGGTTTTCGGCATCCCGAGAGATCATACTCCGGCCGGACCACTACAATCTTTCAGCGGCCTGGTAGGCCTGCCGCTGGGAAGGCGCCGTGTTCAACAAGATTCTCATCGCGAACAGAGGAGAAATCGCCGTTCGGGTGATCCGAGCGTGCAAGGAGCTCGGCATCAAGACGGTGGCCATCTTCTCCGAAGCCGACAGCGGCGCGCTGCACACGCGGTTGGCCGACGAGCGGGTCTGTGTCGGCCCTCCGGAAGACTCGCTCAGCTATCGCAATATTCCCAACGTGCTCAGCGCCGCCGAAATCACCGGCGCGGACGCAATTCATCCCGGCTACGGGTTCCTGTCGGAGAACGCGCACTTTGCGGAAGTCTGCGAATCCATCGGCATGAAATTCGTCGGTCCCAGCTCGGAAAACATCGCCCTCATGGGGGACAAGGCGAAGGCCCGTGAAATCGTGGCCAAGCGCGGGCTGCCCGTCACGCCCGGCAGTCCCGGCATCTTGAACAACGAGCAAGACGCCCTGGTGGCGGCCAAGAAGATCGGCTTTCCCGTCATCATCAAGGCGGCGGCGGGCGGCGGCGGGCGCGGCATGCGCGTGGTGAACAAACCCGACGAGTTGGAGCGCGCCTTCCAAGCCGCGCAAACCGAAGCCAAGGCGACCTTCGGCAACGACGGCGTCTACCTCGAGCGCTATTTCATCGAACCGCGGCACATCGAAGTGCAGATTCTGGCCGACAACAAGGGCCGCATCGTCTACCTGGGCGAACGCGACTGTTCGATTCAGCGCCGCCATCAGAAGCTCGTCGAAGAGACGCCTTCGCCGGCGGTCGACGAATCGCTTCGCCGCGAAATCGGCCGGGTCGCCATCGAGGCCATGAAGACCATTCACTACCGGAACGCGGGCACGGTCGAGTTTCTGCTGGACAAGGACCGGAACTTCTACTTCATGGAAGTGAACACCCGCATCCAGGTCGAACATCCCATTACCGAAATGGTGACCGGCGTCGACCTCATCAAGGAACAAATCCGGATCGCGGCGGGCCTTCCGTTGATGTTCAAGCAGCAGGACATTCACCTCAACGGACACAGCATCGAGTGCCGCATCAATGCCGAGGACCCCGAGAAGTTTACCCCCTCGCCGGGGCTGATCACGCGCTACCGGCCAGCCGGCGGCTTCGGCGTGCGCGTCGATTCCGCGATGGAGTCCGGCTCGATGGTCGTGCCGTTCTACGATTCCATGATCGCCAAGCTCATCGTGCACGGCCGGGACCGTGCAGAGGCCCTGTCGCGCATGCGCCGGGCGCTGGACGAGTTCGTGGTGGAGGGAATCAAGACGACGATCCCGCTCCACCAGAAAATTCTGCGCGACCCGGACTTCGAAAAGGGCTACGTCTCGACGACCTTCCTCGAACGTTTTCTCGCCCAACAGTCTCCCTAGCCTGACGCTCGACCTCGTGACGAACCGCTCGCCAAGACTCGCCGGGTTGTACCTGATCCTGGACCCTTCCATGGCGCCTGCGAAAGATATGACTGTGGTCCTGCGGGAGGCGGCGGCCGCCGGCGTGCGGCTCGTGCAATACCGTGACAAGCAGGCGTCGATGCGGCAGGCCTACGAGCGCGGCCTCGTCCTGCGCGCGGCGGCCCGTGAGACCGGTACCTGCTTCCTGGTCAATGATCGCTGTGACCTGGCGCTCGCGCTCGAGGCGGACGGGGTCCATCTCGGGCAGGACGATCTGCCGATCCATCAGGCGCGACACCTGCTGGGGCCGGAGAAGATCATCGGCCTCTCGACGCATTCCGCGCAGCAAGTCACGGCCGCCGCTCAGGCCGACGTAGACTATCTGGGATTCGGCCCCGTGTTTCCCACCCGCAGCAAGCATGATCATGAGCCGATCGTTGGGGTGGAAGGCTTGCGCGCAGTACGGCCGCTCACGACGCTGCCGCTGTTCGCCATCGGCGGCATCACGGCGGAGCGCTACGCCGACGTACTCGGAGCGGGCGCCGACGGCGCCGCGGTGATTTCGGCGATTTTGCAGGCCGACGACATCGGCTTGGCGGTATCGGCGTTCACGACGGCCTCGACTTCGCCACCTCCGCCAGCGCGGTCATGACCGGATCTGCGACCGCCTGATCCACCCGCTCCTCCCACGCATTCGCGTCGAAGAAAGGGAGCGGGCCCAGCACCGGAACAGAAACTCCGCTGCGCAACAAATCGACCGTGGACCGTTCCTGTTCCTCTTCCGTTCGTGAGCGGGACGGCGCGGCCCGATTAAGCACCAATGCCGCCACGCGCAGCCCCGAGACGGCCAGTGCATCCAGCGTCAATCGCGCGTGGTTCACGCCGCCCAGCGCCGTCCGCCCGACCACCAGAACCGGCAATCCCAGTCGGACCATCAGATCGCGCTGATCCACGCCGGCCCCAATCGGCACCAACAGACCTCCGGCGCCTTCGACGAGCACCAGGTCTCGATCGCGCGCGAGCCGGTCGAACGCGTGGACGATCACACCGACATCGATGCTCCGGTGTTCTTGCTCGGCCGCGCTCTTCGGCGCCAGCGGCGCCCCGAAGCGATAGGGACTGACCACCTCCAGCGGATCTGCCGTGCCGGCGGCCATCTGAAGGCAAGACGAATCCCATCGACTGCGTTCCGCATCGTCGCACCCGGTCTCGATCGGTTTCATCACGCCGATGCGCGCGCCCCGCCGGACCAGACATCGCGCGAGAGCGGCGGTCACCAGCGTCTTCCCGACGCCGGTATCCGTGCCGGTGATACACAAACCTCGTGGAGCTCGTTCCTTCATTCATTCCGGTCGGATGGCCGGCAGTCGATCCGGAGACCATCAGCCTATGCGACTGTCGAGGTTCCAGACTTGTCCTGAGACGTCTCGGCAGGCGGCGAGATGGACGATGGTTCGGGCGACCTCGTCGAGATTAGGCGTCCGTCCCAACAGATGATCGACAGCCGGTTCTTCCGGCATCGCCTCGTCCGACAACTCGGTTCGGTGCCACCCCGGCAGGACCAGATTGACGCGCACGTTGGACCCGCCCCATTCGCGCGCCGCTGATCGCACCAGTCCGAGCAAGCCCGCCTTGCCCGCCGCATAGGCGGCCTGCCCCGGTTGCCCCTGAAACCCGGCCAGCGACCCGACCACGACGATGTGTCCGCCCCCCGAGGCGCACATGGTCGCGCCCGCCGCTCGAAGCGTATGAAAAACCCCGGTCAGGTTCGTGGCCACCACGGCGTCCCACAGCTCGGCGTTCGTCCGCGCGATCAGGCGACTCGTGCCCAAGCCGGCGTTACAAATCACCACGTCCAGGCGTTGCCATCGGGCGAACACGGCAGCCGCGACCTTGTCCATCTGCCCCACGTCCCGCACGTCGGCGTGATAGGTCCCGGCCTCACCGCCGGTTCGTCGAATCCCCTCGGCAACCCGTTCGGCCTCGTCCCTGCGCTCACGGCATTGCACGGCCACCCGCCATCCCGCACGGCCGAAGGCCAACGCGATCGCGCGCCCGATTCCGCGCGACGCGCCCGTGATCCAGGCCACGGCCTGCCCGGCATTCGTTGCCTTCCGCTCCATGCCCGTTCCCCCAACCACGCCGGGCGTATTATGAAAAGCCCTCGCGCGAAAGGCAATCGCGGCCGGTGGGGCGCGGCGAATATTGCCGCTCCCGCAGCGGTGTGGTACGGTGCTCGTTCACTACGGAGGATGCGCCCGACCATGACACGAGACTGGTACTGTTACGGATTCGCTTTCATGCTGTTCTTGGCCGGGCCCGCCTTGGCGGCCGGCCCCGAAGCTATCGAGGATTCGGCGTCCTATTTCCCGGATGACGTCAGCAATTGGTGGTCGTATCGGGGAGAGGTGACCGAAGGCCCGTTGCAAACCATCGATCGTAAGCTCTTCGTCAACGAGTCGAAGGTCATGGGCACGGATACGAAACAGAACGTGCACGTGAAGGTCTTTCACGACACAAACGGCGGGAACCATGGACCTTCGACCAGCTTTTATCGGCGCGATGCCGCCGGAGTCGTCTATTACGGTTCCGACCCCGGCACGCCGCTCGAGAAACAGCTCATTCCCTACCAGATCGTGCAGTTTCCGCTGCGGCCGGGGACGACGTTCCAACAATTCGATCGCAAGGACCTCGATTTCGGCAGCGACCTCGATCGCGACGGCGTCAACGAGCACGTCGACGTGCTCGGCACCGTCACCGTGGTGGGGCGAGAGTCGGTCACCGTGCCGGCGGGCACATACGGCGACGCCGTGCGCATCGACGCCCGCATGACCTTGCGAATCAGCTTTTCCGGCGACCGGCGGATGGCCGTCGGCACCGACGTGATGAGCGCCTGGTTCGTCAAGGGCATCGGCCTCGTGAAATATCTCGAGCGGCAGGAGCTGCCGGCAATCCGGTCGGATCGCGGGGTCACCAGTGAGATCACGGAAGAACTGGTTGAGTTCAAGGTCGCCCGAACGACCGGCTCACTCGAGCGGGGCGAATCCGCGCCGCAGCGTGTTCTCGCTCACGACACGCGAGACCATAAACTGTAGGAGATACTCGTTCCCCCCGGCTTTCGCGCCGATGCCCGACAGGCGATGTCCGCCGAAGGGTTGCCGTCCAACGAGCGCCCCGGTGATCGGGCGGTTCAGATAGAGATTCCCGACGTCGAACCGCGCGCGGGACGCCAGAAGGTGGGCGGGGCTGCGGGAATACACTCCGCCGGTCAACGCATAGTCCGTACTGTTGGCCAACTCCAGCGCCTCCGCGAACGACTCCGCCCGCATCACCGCCAGGACCGGACCGAAGATTTCTTCCTGCGCCAACCGATGTTCCGGCCGGATGTCGGCCACCACCACCGGACCCTGAAAGTATCCGGCGCCCTCCACGGATCGTTCGACCACGACCCGTCCCTCGCGCCGGCCGATGTCGACATACTCACGGACCTTCGTCCGGGCGCGCTCGTCGATCATGGGGCCCATCCTGGTGCCGGGCAATTCGGGATTGCCGATGGGGAGCGATCGGACCGCCTCGATGAGTCGATCGAGAAATACCTCGTACACCGCCCCATGAACGATGGCCCGGGAACAAGCCGAACACTTCTGCCCCTGATACCCGGTGAACGACGCCAGGACTCCGGCCACCGCCTCGTCCAAGTCCGCCGTATCGTCGACGATGATGGCGTTCTTGCCGCCCATTTCGGCAATGACCCGTTTGATTCGCCGCTGGCCCTTTCGGACGCGCGCCGATTCCTGAATGATCCACAGCCCGACGTCCTTGGAGCCGGTGAACGCCACCGCGTCGACCTCGTCGTGTTCCACCAGCGCGCGGCCGACCTCAGGACCGCCCGGCAAGATCTGAAGCACACCGGCCGGCGCGCCCGCCTCAGCCAGCAGTTCTGCCAACAGGCACCCGGCGAGCGGGGCCCGTTCCGACGGTTTGAAGAGGACGGCGTTGCCCGTCACCAACGCGGCGGACACCATCCCGGTCGGAATGGCCAGGGGGAAGTTCCACGGCGCGATCACTGCCGTAACCCCGCGCGGCCCATAGCTGAGCACGTTGTGTTCTCCGGGTTCCAGGCCCAGCCGTCGTGAGACACCCAGCCGCTCCATTTCCATCGCATAGTATTCGAGAAAGTCGATGGCCTCGGCCACATCCGCGTCGGCCTCCCGCCACGGCTTCCCCACTTCGAGAATCTCCCAGGCCGCCAGTTCATATCGCTGCTCCCGCATGAGCGCGGCAGTCCTCCGCAACACCGCCGCACGGTGCGCCGCCGGAGCGGTGGCCCAGTCGGGAGCGGCCCGGCGGGCGGCCACCACGGCGGCGGGAACGTCCGCGGGAGTACAGGGGGTCAGAACGCCGAGCATCTCGTCGGGCTGACTCGGATTGCGCGACACCATCGCGCGCCCGGACGGGCGCACGCCTTCGCCGACATCGTAGAATACCTGCTGCCCGAAATTGGCACGCACGGCGGCGATGGCCTCGGACATGGCGGTCCGGACGCTTTCCCGGGAGAAATCGGAGTGCGGCTCGTTGCGAAACCGCGCCTCGCTCGCGGGCACCGCCTCGGACGGCGCCGCCTGCCGCGCCGGAGGGCCGGGAGCGTCCAGGAGTTCCTCCACCGGCTGGGAGTCGACATATTCCTTGCGGAGAAACGATTCGTTCGACGTGTTCTCCAACAGCCGTCGGACCAGATAGGCCATGCCGGGGAGCAGGGCGCCGACGGGCGTGTAAAGTCGAAGTCGGCGGGGCAACTGGACGACCGCCGTCTGCAGCGGTTCCGCCATCCCGAAAATCATTTGATACTCCAGGGTCTCGGGAGGGAGCTTCAGGGAGGCCGCATAGGCCTCGATGTGGGCGAGCGACCGGAGATTGTGCGTTCCAAAGGCGGGCCGTATCCAGCGCGTATGGTCGAGCAAGGCCCGGGACAACGCTTCGTAGTTCGCGTCAGTCTCCCACTTCTGCTCGAACGCCGGCACCGGCCACCCTTGCTGCCGATATCGAATGCAATCCGAGTCCCAGTACGCTCCCTTGACCAGCCGGATCATGATGGGGGCCCCGCGCTGTTTGACCCAGTGCAGCAGGCCGTCCACATCCGCCGCAGTCTCACGCAAGTAGGCCTGCAGGGCCAACCCCGCATAGGGAAACATGCGGAACGCCGGTTCGGAAAACAGGCGCGTAAAAATCGTGACCGTCAGATCCTTGAGTTCAGCCTGTTCCATGTCGAAAATCACGGAGGCCGGCTGCGCCTGAGCCCGTTGTACCAGCACGCGCAACCGTCGGGCGATCGCCTCGTAGCTCCCTTCCGGATCGATGGGATCCAATTGCGAATACAAGGCCGACAGCTTGATGGAGAGCTGCACGCGCGGGAGCGGCCCCAGATGATCGCGTTGGAGCAAGGGGCGAGCCTCCCAAGCGGCCTCCAGCGCCGCCAGGTCATCCAGCGCCGCGAGGCAGCGGTTCAGGTACCGATCGGCTTCCAGTTCCGACACACTGGCCTCGCCGAGCAAGTCGACGGAACAGGCGCGGCCGTCCTGCCAGAGTTGAGCCAGCACGGGACCGGCCTCGGCGACGGTCGCCCCCGCGATGAAGCTCTTGGCCATCTGCTCCACTTGATGGCGGATGGATCGGGCCCCGACCTTAGCGGCCAAGGCGGTGCGCGTCATGACGCGCATGCCCCACTTCAGCGTTGCCCCGAGCGGCACGTCCTGGCCGAAATATTCCTCGATCAAGCGGGCCACCTGGTCGTCCCCCGACAACGACGGCAGCACATCCACGAAGCGGAACAGTTGCACCTTGAAGCGGGGATCCTTCATCGCCCAATCGAGGAGGGTCTGAGACCACCGGCGATGATCGAAGAGGGCGGGGGCTTCGCCGGCCGTCGCGCGGAGCAACGCGCGACCGATCTCGTGGATCGCCGGCTCCAAGGAAGAGAGACGCTTCGCCATACTGCGTGCCTCCGCTCGAGAGAATTCAGGTTCAGTATACACCCTGAGCGGGAAAAACCCATGCACCGATCGTTCTCCCGCGGGGCGGCCGCAGCCGCCGCTCCGGCGGCCTCGACGGCGGCTCGCGAATCCGGATCATCCCGCCGGGCGCGTTGCGAATGAAGGGACTAGGCCTTTTGCACCGCGCGGTAAGACCTCTTCCCCATTTCCTTTGGCCAGGCGGATCGCATATGATGCCTGTAAAGCCGCGCCAAGGCCTCGCTGCGGATGCGGTTTTGCGCGAGGGCTTGCGATCGATTCGGCCGGCGCGTGGGTCGTGCTTCGCCCGGCAACCTCTAGACGAAGGGGGACGTTCTCATGGCGGACGAACACACACAGGGTCACGGCGCCTCCCAGGCCGGGACACAACCAACCGATCTCATTCCCGGGGTGAAGTTCGCAATCGCGGTCAGCAGCGGCAAGGGCGGGGTGGGCAAGTCCACGGTCTCCGTCAACCTGGCCGTGGCGCTGGCGCAAGCAGGCGCTCGGGTCGGTCTGCTGGATGCGGACATCTACGGCCCCAACATTCCGATGATGATGGGGGTGGGCAAGACTCCCGAACAGAAGGACGGCAAGATCGTCCCCGCCGAGAACCACGGCGTGAAGCTGATCTCCATGGCGTTTTTCGTTCCGGAGGACACGGCGGTGGTCTGGCGGGGCCCGATGGTGCATACGGCCATCCAACAATTTTTTCGAGACGTGCTCTGGGGCGAGCTGGACTATCTGTTGATCGACCTGCCGCCGGGCACCGGTGACGCCCAACTGACGCTCGCCCAGCTCGTGCCGCTCCGTGGCGCCATCACCGTGACGACACCCCAGGACGTGGCCCTGTACGACGTTCGCAAGGGCGTCATGATGTTTCAGAAGGTGAACGTCCCGCTGTTGGGCTTGGTCGAGAACATGAGCCATTTCGTGTGCGGGCACTGTGGCCACAGGACCGAGATTTTTTCCTACGGCGGAGGCGAACGGGCGGCCGAGAAAATGGGCATCCCGTTTCTGGGCCGCATTCCCATCGACCCGGCGATCCGCAGCGGCGGGGACACCGGCAACCCGATCGTGGTGGCCGATCCCGCATCCCCGCAAGCCGCCGCGTTTCGGCAGATCGCCGAGAAGCTTCGCCAGTCGGTCGAAGGCGCCGGCGACAGCGGGCCGTCGCTCGGAAATCTGCTCAAGAAGATCAAGGCGCCGTTCGGGCAATCGTAACCTTCGCGGAATCATTTCTACTGAGGAGAAGAGGGGACGCATGGCGGAATTCGTACGAGTTGCAAGCACCCAGGACGTGAAACCGGGCACCGGCATCGTGGCGGAAGTGGCCGGGAAGGTCCTTGCCGTGTTCAACGTCGACGGCACGTATCATGTCACCGACAATACCTGCCTCCACCGCGGGGGTCCGCTCGGGGAGGGGGAGCTCGAGGGGGAGACCGTGTCCTGTCCCTGGCACGGGTGGCAATTCAACGTGAAGACCGGCGTTTGCGTCGCGAATCCCTCGGCCAAGATCACCGTCTATGAGACGACCGTCGACGGCAGCGACATCAAGGCCTTACTGTAACCCGCGGGAGGCGGCTGCTCCGCGAGCACGAACATTCGGGCAACCTTGCCGAGAAGGAGGCCACAGATGACAACCACAGCAACGACCGACCATATCGAGATTACCGCCACCATGGTGCGGCTCTATGTGTTTCTGACCCAGTATCTCGACCGGTGCGTCAACGAGGCTGCCCGCGCGACCTTTCCCGAAGCGGACCTTCAGGCGCATTTGGCCGCCACTCGAGGCCAGCTCTTGGACATCATGGCGGTCAATCCGGTGGTAAAATCGAAGGTGGCGGAGGAATGCAATCGGGTGTTGGCGCTCGGCACCGCCTGCCTCAAGGGCGAGGGGAACAAGGCGGCGGCGCTTGAAGCGCTCAACGCCGAGCGCGAGATCCTGCGGAACAAGACCATCGCCCTCAGTGATCTGCTGGCCGTCTTTCGCGCATTGTGACATGACCGGGGAACATGATGACATCGAAGCCGACCTCATCCACGGCCGCGGTCGAGTCGGGAGCGAGGTCTCGCGAGCGACAACAACTGGCCGGCATTGACCCGCACGCGCGGGGATTCAATCGCCCCGTCGAGTTCGAGCGGCACGAGGGCGAAATTCGCGCGGTGCTGCGGTACGAAACGACGCGGGTCACGGTGGCGGAAGCGACGCACGCGGCCGCCTTATCGGCGTTGATCCGCTGCTTGCACGAACAGGGCTACCGTCAACTGAGAACACAGCTAAGTTTTCGCGAGGGTGAATACCTCGGCAACCGGGAGCCGTGGATCGAATATCCGGATCCCCGACCGGTGCAGGTACGCTGGTGGGAGCGACTGGCGCGCTGGTTCTCCGACCGTCGTCGTCCCGGCCTTCACGAGCGCCAACCATGACGGCACCCTCCCTGATCATGCCGGACAAACCGGCGCGGCGCCTCCCGGACTGGTTCCGGGTACGGTTACATCAAGGACCGGATTACCGCGAAATCCGCGAGACCGTCGACCGGCTCAAGCTCCACACCATCTGCGAAGAAGCCCGCTGCCCGAATCGGTGGGAGTGCTGGAATAATCGCACCGCCACGTTTCTGATCCTGGGCGACATCTGCACGCGGCGCTGCCACTATTGTTCCGTCGCCACCGGCCGCCCGACGCCGGTGGACGACACCGAACCGCTCCGGGTCGCGGAAGCCGTGCAGGCCATGGGCCTGCGCCATGCCGTCATCACCTCTGTCAACCGCGACGAGCTGCCCGACGGCGGAGCGCGGATCTTCGCCGAGACCCTCAGACAGATACGGCGCCTGAATCCCACTTGCACGATCGAAGCGCTCATCCCGGACTTCGAAGGCGACGAGGCCGCGTTGGCGGCGGTCCTGCGCGAACGGCCCGAGATCCTCAACCATAATATCGAGACCGTCCCCCGCCTGTTTCCCTCCATCCGTCCGCAGGGGAAGTACCGGCGCTCGATCGAGCTGCTGGCCCGCGCCAAGCGCATGGGCGCGCGAACGAAATCCGGCTTGATCGCCGGCATGGGCGAGACGAACGACGAAATTCATCAGGTCATGCGCGACCTCCGGGAAGCCGGGTGCGACATCATGACGATCGGGCAATATCTGCAACCGACCAAAGAGCACCTGCCGGTCGGGCGCTTCTACCATCCGGACGAATTTGTCGCATTCAAGGCCCAAGGGCTCGCCCTGGGCTTCGAGCATGTCGAGTCCGGCCCGCTTGTGCGCAGTTCCTACCACGCCGAGGAGCAAGTCCAGGCCCAACAATAAGGCATGGCGGTGCTTCCAGACAGGTTGAATGACTCTGCCGTCCCATCAATAAGTTTCGTGGTGCTCAAGTCGAGCACCGGCAGATACGAAGACGTTTTCTCCATCCGGCTACCGGCTGGCGGAAATTGCTGCCCATCGCAGCCATCAAGAGCGACAATCAGTCCTGTGCTCGAGCTGGCGGAGAGCACCTGTTGGATCATTGCTGCTGGCGTCGATTTGGGGCGGAGATTGGCGCTCGTCTCGATCGTAGCCGAGAAGCGTGAACAGAAGGCTATTCGTATCGGCCTAACCCGCATTCTTCACGCCTATCGTTTCCTTCCAGCATCGAGAGAGGGCCCGAACAGCCGTACATAGACGTGCCTTCTGCCCAAGGGGCGTCTAGCCTTGGAATCAAGCAGCCTCCCGCGTCGGAGTCCCAACCGTGGCGTGTCCCTGCGACTCGAATTCCCTCGCGCCACCTGTCAAATCACGAGGCAAGACAGTACCCGCCAGTGCATCGTGCGGACACAAAAGGCTGATCGTCGGCAGGCCGCAGGATGCCTCCGCGGTCCTCTTCCAAATTGACTCTCCTCCGACCGCTCACTATAATTTCGCCTTCACGATTCGCGTTCGACTGCGCGCTCGATGCCCTCACGACCCAAGCCCCCGTTCAGCCACGCGATGAGCCGATTTCGCGCTCGCCTATCGGACACCTTGGCCCACGCCTTCGCCATCCCGTCCCGAGCCGACCCCCTCTCCGCTGACGACCTCGCGCTGCTCGACCGCATGGCGGAGACCGTCGTCCGCCGGGGGATGGCCGCGCCGGCCACGCTCTTCCTGGAGTCGGTCGCTCCGATGAATTTTCTGGGCAGCCAGGTCCTGCACGCGTTGACCCCGCTGTTGAATCTGGCTTGCGACGCCACAGAATTCGACCGGGCGGCCAGGCTGCTCGAACGGCGGGACACCATGTCGCGCCTCGTCGCCTTGATCGAGGCCAAAGCCACGACGGCCGCGCGGCGATGACGGACCTGCCGACGCCCGCCCGGCCCCCGTCTCCCTTGTCCGTGATCATCGCCACCGACTGCGGCAGCACCACCACCAAAGCCATCCTCATCGAGAAGATCGGCGGCGAGTACCGGCAGACCTTTCGGGGGGAGGCGCCGACGACGGTCGAAGCCCCCTTCGAGGACGTGACCCGGGGCGTGCTGAACGCTTGTGCCGAAATCGAGGAGCTCTCCGGCCGTACGATCCTCGACGGCGATCGCATCCTCACCCCCAGCCGCATCGAGGCCGACGGCCGACGCGTGGGCGTCGATCTGTACGTATCTACCAGTAGCGCGGGTGGCGGCCTGCAGATGGTGGTGAGCGGCGTGGTCCGCAACATGTCCGGCGAGAGCGCCCAGCGCTGCGCCCTCGGGGCCGGCGCCATCGTCATCGACGTCCTGGCCTCGAACGACGGCCGGCTGGCGCACGAGAAAATCGAACGGATCCGCGCCCTCCGCCCCGACATGATCCTCATGGCCGGGGGAACGGACGGCGGGACCGTCAAGCACGTCGTCGAGATGGCCCAATACATTTCGGCCGCGGAGCCCCGGCCTCGATTCGGCACCGGCTTCACCTTGCCCGTCGTCTATGCGGGCAACAAGGAGGTGCAGCCGCAGGTCCGGGAGATTCTAGGCTCGAAAACGGCCCTCGTCTTGGCCCCCAACGTCCGGCCCTCCCTCGAGGTGGAGCACCTCGCGCCCGCACGCGACAAGATCCACGAATTGTTTCTGGAGCACGTCATGGCCCAAGCCCCCGGCTACCGCAAACTGATCGATATGGCGGGCGCCCCGATCATGCCCACGCCCGGCGCGGTCGGCCTCATCATGGAGACCATCGCCAAACGCCAGGAAATCAACCTCCTGGGCGTGGACATCGGCGGCGCCACGACCGACGTCTTTTCGGTGTTCGACGGCACGTTCAACCGCACGGTGAGCGCGAACCTGGGCATGTCGTACAGCATCTCCAACGTGCTGGTGGAGACCGGTTTGCCCAACATTCTGCGCTGGGTGCCCTTCGAGTTGGACGAGCAGACGCTCCGCAACCGCATCAAGAACAAGATGATCCGGCCGACCACGATTCCGCAAACGCTCGACGAACTCATGATCGAGCACGCGATCGCCCGGGAGGCGCTGCGCCTGGCGCTCAACCATCACAAGTCGCTGGCCACGGGCCTCAAGGGAGTGCGACAGCAACGCACCATCTCCGACATCTTCGAGCAGGGGCAAACCGGACGCACGCTCATCGACATGCGACGGTTGGACCTGATCGTCGGGAGCGGGGGCATCCTGTCCCACGCGCCAAGGCGGGCGCAATCGATGTTGATGATGGTCGATGCCTACGAACCGCTGGGCTTCACCATGCTGTCCGTCGACAGCATCTTCATGATGCCCCACTTGGGAGTCCTTTCGACGATCAGCGAACAGGCGGCCACGGACGTCTTTCTGCGCGACTGCTTGATTTATTTGGGCACCTGCGTCGCTCCCATCGGGGAGGGTAAGCCCGGCGAGGTTTGCGCGGACTACGATCTGACGTTCACGGACGGGCGGCCGCCGCTGTCCGGGTCGCTGGCGTTCGGCGATCTGACCATGATGCCGCTGGACCACGCGCACCCCGCCACCCTGACGCTGCGGCCCGCGAAATCGGTGGATGCGGGAGCGGGACGGGGAGCATCGGTCATTCGCGAGGTGAGGGGCGGGGTGGTCGGGCTCGTGTTGGACGGGCGCGGTCGGCCGTTACGATTGCCGCTCGACCGTGCCAAACGGCAGAGCCAACTGGTCCGATGGTACGACGCACTGAAGCTCTATCCGAAATCCTGGCTTTCGACCGTCGCGGGACGGCCCGCGGAGAAGGCCGTCGGCTCCGGCTCGCTCGCATGAGCGCCGTCGTGGCCCGGACGACGCCGTCGAATTCGATATGGCACACTCGTATACACCCGGTCTGACCGTCACGGCCCACACGGTGGTGCGGCGCCGTCGCGCCTTGCCGTTGCCCGGCACGGTGCTCGTGGAGGCTGGCGCCTCGGTCACGGCCCGGCAGGTCGTCGCGCAGACGCGACTGCCGGGAAAAGTCTATCCGGTGAACGTGGCGAACCAACTCGGGATCATGCCGGACGAGATTCCCGAGTACGTCACCAAGCAGATCGGCGACACGATCGATCGCGACGCGGCTATCGCGGAAAACAAACCGCTCTTTCGGTGGCTGAGAACCGAGGTCACGTCGCCGATTCGCGGGACGGTGGAGTCCGTCTCCAGCCTCACCGGCCAAGTCCTGATTCGGGAGCCGCCGCTGGTGCTCGATCTCCTGGCCTACATCGACGGCCAGGTGGCGGAGGTTCACGGCCGCGAGGGCGTCACCGTGGAAACGGCCTGCGCGATGGTGCAGGGGATCTTCGGACTGGGAGGGGAGACCTGGGGCCCCATCACGATGGGCGTCACGTCGCCGGATGAGCCGCTGACTCCGGACCACTTGACGCCGGCCATGGAAGGCAGCGTGGTGGTCGGCGGCGCGTTCCTGTCCTACGCCACGATGCAGCGCGCCAAGGATCTGGGCATCCATGGGCTGATCGTGGGCGGCGTGCACGACCAGGACATCCGCGCGCTCCTCGGCTACGACCTTGGGGTCGCCATCACGGGAAACGAACATCTCGGCTTCACGTTGGTCCTGACGGAGGGGTTCGGACATATCCCGATGGCCGACCGCACGTTCGGGTTGTTGAGCCGGCTCGTCGGCGCCGAGGCCTCCGTGTCCGGCGCCACTCAGATCCGCGCGGGCGTGATCCGGCCCGAAATCGTGATTCCGCACCGCGCCACCGCGGCCAACGGGATGACCGCGCGGACACTACGCGAGGACCAGGGGCTGCGCGTGGGCGATCAGGTCCGCATCATTCGCGATCCGCTGTTCGGCCGCATCGGGCAGGTCGCGGACCTGCCTTCCGAGCCTCGATCGATCGACACGGAAAGTTGGGTCCGCGTGCTCGTCGTCCAGTTTCGCGACGGCAGCCGGGCGGTGATCCCCCGCGCCAACGTGGAGGCGATCGAAGGATGACGCGAGTCGGCCTTGGGCCTGTCGGACTCGGTGCATGGTGCCTGGGGCTGCTCCTCGCGCACGGAGCGCACCCGGCCTCCGCACAGACGGGCCCCGCGCCCGCCGGCGTCCGGGCGTTCGACACGCCGAGCGACGCAGGCGGCAGCATCACGATCCTCTGGGATCGATCGACGGACGAGGGTCCTGGGCTCCGCTATCGAATCCTGGCGGCTGAAGGGACGGCCGCCTCGCCCCAGGACCTGCGGGCGATCGACGAGTTTGCCTCGACGACCCACGCCGTCCGGGACGCGCGGCGCCCCTGGTGGACGAGGCCCGCCCCGCTCGACGCGCACCTCTATCACCTCAAAAGCGGCAAGGAGATCGACATCAAGAACGGCACGACGTACACGGTGACCGTGGCGGCCGTGCGCGGCGTGGAGCAGGCGGCGGCGCCCCCAATGCACGTGACGGCGGGACCCAATTGGTTCAACTGGAACGCGCTCAACAATCTCCTGTTCGCCCTCGCGTTCGGGGCGGTCGTGCTCGTCTCCATCCGACGGGCGCAGCGCGGACCGGTCTTTCTCCGCTACATCCCCGGGCTCGACGCCGTCGACGAGGCCATCGGACGCTCCACCGAGCTGGGCAAGCCGGTCATGTATTTGACCGGCGCGCACGATATGTCCGATCCATCCACCGTGGCGGCGGCGGTCATCCTCGGTCGGGTCGCCACCCGCACCGCGGCGTACGAGACGGATCTGATGGTGCCGCATCGCAATCCCATCACGATGGCGGTCTGTCAGGAGATTACCCGGCAGGCCTACTACGAAGCCGGGAAACCGGACCTCTTTCGGGAAGACGCCAATTTCTTCATTACCTCGGATCAGTTCAGTTACACGGCCTCGGTCGACGGCATTATGCTGCGGACGAAGCCGGCGGCGAATTTTTTCATGGGCGCCTACTTCGCCGAAGCGCTCCTCCTGACCGAAACCGGCGCCAGCACGGGAGCCATCCAGATTGCGGGCACCGATTCCGACCACCAGTTGCCGTTCTTCGTGACCACCTGCGATTACACGTTGATCGGAGAGGAGCTGTATGCCGCCAGCGCCTATCTCTCGCGGGAGCCCGTGCAGGTCGGCACGCTCCTGGGACAGGACATCGGCAAGCTGACGGTCTTGGCGCTCATCGCGCTGGGATCCATCGGCGCGACGCTCGCCGCCGGGTTCGACTCCGACTGGCCGCGGCTGCTGCTCGATATCATTCGGGACGTGAAATGATCTTCCTTCGCCGCCAGTTGCCCTTGCTGATTGCGATGCTCACGGGCCTGGTGTTCGCCGCCCAATACTACGTGCCCCATCCGGCGTCCGAAGCCCTGCTGACCTCCGTCACGAAATGGATGCAGATCATCGGCGGCTTTGCCCTCATCCTCGGCATCACCAGCCTCTTCCACGTCCACGCGACCAAGATTCGGCGCCGGGAAGCCGGCTGGGGGTACAGCCTCATCTTGTACGGCGGGGTGCTCGGTACCGTCGCCGCCGGCATCCTCGCGCGGGGAAAGGAATCGGTCGAAGGCGCGATGACCGTCTTCGGCTGGGTCTACGGATTCGTCATGGTGCCGTTGCAGGGGACGATGTTCGCGCTCCTGGCCTTTTTCATCGCCTCCGCCGCCTACCGGTCGTTTCGCGCGCGAAGCCGCGAGGCCGCCGTCCTGCTGACGGCCGCCGTCATCGTCATGATGGGGCGCGTGCCGCTGGGCGAATATCTGCTCCCGATCAGCGGCGACCTCTCGCAATGGATCCTCAACGTGTTGAACGCCTCGGTCCGACGGGCCATCCTCATCGGCATCAGCCTAGGCGCGGTGGCCTTGTCGTTCAAGATCATTTTCGGCATCGAACGCTCGTACTTGGGCGGCGGAAAGGAATAGCGCGTGACACGTGAGCGGGTCGACGTCAGATGGGCAGGCCGAGCGTCTCGCTCCGAATCGTGTCGCGCTTCGCGTGGGCCGTCTCACGAGGGCGCCGCATGACCTTCGCCGACCGTATGCTGGGTCTCGACCGCCGCATCATCTTCCTGCTGATCGGCGTGTGCACATTGGTGCCCTTGCTGTACCCGGTCGGCTTGCCGATCCGGATCTCGCCGGAAGTGCGCGGCGTGTACGACTACATCGAGCGGCTGCCCCCGCGTTCGACCCTGCTGATCTCGTTGGACTTCGACCCTGCCTCCAAGCCGGAGCTCTACCCGCAGGCCGTGGCGATCCTGCGCCACGCCTTCCGCAAGGATCTCCGCATCATCGCCATGACCCTGTGGGTAACCGGCACGGGCATGGCGGAGCAGGTCGTGGAACGAATCGCCCGGGAGGAAGGGAAAACCTCGGGGAGCGACTACGTCTTCCTCGGATGGAGTCCCGGCGGCAATGCGGTCATCATCAATCTCGGCCAGGACCTCTCTACCACGTTCCCGACCGACTACGGCGGGCGGCCGACGCCGTCCCTCCCGGTGTTGAGCGGCGTGAAGAGCCTGCGCGACCTCGATTACGCGATCTGCCTCGGCGCGGGCAATCCCGGCGTGGAAGCCTGGTATGTGTTCGGACGGGACAAGCACAAGTTCGAGCTCGGCGGCGGCTCCACCGGCGTGATGGCCCCCGGACTCTATCCGCTGCTTCGCAGCGGCCAGCTCAACGGCTTGATCGGCGGACTCCGCGGAGCGGCCGAATACGAAACCTTGATCGGCATGAAGGGCGCCGCGGTCGCCGGCATGGACGCGCAATCAGCCACGCACGTGGCGATCATCGTCCTGGTCGCCATCTGCAACGGATTTTATTTCTGGTCGCGCCGGGAGCAGCGCAAGGGGAGCGAGGCGTGAGACCGCGCAAGACGGCCGACGCGCTCGGCTACAGAAGCGGATCCCCGACGGAACGCGAGGGGCGCGATGCCCGGTGAGGTGATCTTCGGGGCCTGGATCGCCACGGGGCTCACGCTCTTCATCATGACCTTTCTGTATGCGGACAACCCCTTGTTCAAGGCCGCGGAGCACTTGTACGTGGGCGTGTCCGTCGGCTACGAGATCGTCAAGGTGTTCGACACCGTCGTCGTGCGTCTCATCGTCGAGCCGATCGCGAAAGACGACCAGTGGGTGCTGCTGGTCCCGGTGGGAATCGGCTTACTGATGCTCGCGCGATACGTGCCGAAGATCGCCTGGCTGTCCCGCTACGCCTTCGCCTTTCTGGTCGGCACCGGCGCGGGGTTGGCCATCCCGCGCACGATCTCGTCGTTCATTCTGAAGCAGATCGAGGACACGGTGCGCCCGCTGCTGACGATCGCCGCCGACCGCGGAGTCGGCTTCACCTACGACCTGCTCGATCCCGCCAGCAACCTGAATGCCGTCGTCATCCTGGCCGGGGTCGCTTCCGTGCTCTTCTATTTTCTCTTCACCGTGGAGCACTCCGGACTGGGGCGGTCGATTGCGAGGGCGGGCATTCTCTTTCTCATGATTTCTTTCGGGGCGGCCTTCGGATACACGGTCATGGCCCGCATGTCGCTGCTCATCGGCCGATTGACCGACCTGATCGACTACGCCGGCCCGTCCTACCACCATGCGACCCTCTGGTTGGCCGGCGTCACCATTCTCAGTCTGATGCTCTGGACCGTCCAGCGAAAATCCCAGCCACCCAGCCAGTAGCCTCGGATCCGGCGCGGCCTCACCCGTTGCAGGCGGGAGAACCGCTCCGGTAGAATGCGCGGCACGAGGTACCCGATGGCATCATCTCCCGCATCCCCCAGCGACACCCGTATCAGTCCGCCGCTTCCGATGCTGCGCAACCTGCAGTACTCGCCCATCAAGGAGCAGGACGAGCAGTATATCGTGCTCTGGGATCCCACCGGACTGAGCCAAGAGAAGCTCATTCTTCCCTTAAACTATTTCTTCATCGTCCAGCATTTGGACGGCCAGCACTCCCTGGACCAAATCGGCGCCCTGTATCTGAAGCGTTTCGGCGAGTTCCTCATGCCGGACAAATTGCAACGGCTGGTGTCCGACCTGGAAGGCAAGTTGTTTCTCGAAGGTCCGACGGTCGAGGCCGTGAAGGCCGAACGCCAAGTCGCATACCGCGGAGCCGCGGTGCGGCCGGCGGCCTTCGCCGGAAAGAGTTACGAGGCGGAAGGATACAAGCTGCGCCGCCAGATCGAGAGCTTCTATCAATCGCCGGAGGGCCCGGACCAGAAGCCGTCCCCGAACAAGGGCAAGCGGATCAAGGGGCTGGTGGCCCCGGCCTACGACGTCAAACAGGCGGGGCCGATCTACGCGTGGGCCTATAAGGAACTCAACCAGGCGGAAAGCCCCGATGTGTTCGTCCTCCTCGCGACCTGCCATGCGGGCATGGACTCGCTGTTCGCGATCACCGATCGGGACTTCGAGACCCCGCTGGGCGTCGTACCGGTCCATCGAGGACTGGTTTCGACCTTCCAAGCGCGCGGCCCGGAGTTCTTCGCCGACGACCTCGCGCACCGGCAGGAACACGCCATCGAGTTCCAGCTTCCCTTCCTACTGGATGCGGTCGGAAGCCAGAAACCCTTTTCCATCGTGCCAATTCTCTGCAGCTTTTCGGCAGGGTCGCATCGGGATCCCGCGGTGCGCGAAGGTGTCGACCGCTTTGTGGGTCTCCTGCAGACCGCCTGCGACGAGGCCGGGATCACCCCCTGCTTCATCGCCAGCGGCGACTTGGCCCACCTCGGCATGCGCTACGGCGACTCCGCCCCTCCGACCGATTTTTCGTTTCACCGGTGTATGCAACACGACCTCGCCATGCTCAAACACGTCGAGGAACTCCAGCCGGAGACCTTCGCGCAGTTCATCCAACAAGAGGGCGACGGTCGCCGCATCAGCGGCTTCGCGCCCATCTATACGATGCTGCGGCTGATGAGGGCGGAGAAGGGAGAGGTGCTGAGGTACGATCGCGGGATCACCGATCAGTTCAATTCCACGGTCACGTACGCGAGCGTCGTCTTCTTCTGAAGACGTGATTCACCACGCGTCAATCGCGGGGAGGGGCGCACCGGTGCTTCGCGAAAGACACTTGACGACTGAGGTGTGACACCGGTTCTTTACTCCTTGAGCGTGATCTTCATCTCGACTGGCTCGATCGGATTGTCCGCAGCGTCCCGCTGCACGGCCACGATCTGATCCACCACATCCATGCCACGAAAGACCTCTCCGAACACCGTGTAGGTGCGGTCGAGCCCGCTGTTGTGCGCCACCGAGATATAGAATTGCGAGCCGCTGTCATTGAAGTCGCGCGTGCTGTTGCTCTCCCGGGGCACCTTGGCCATGGACAGCGCCCCTCGCTTGTGCGGGCGGTCGTTCGGCTCGGGGGGAAGAAAATACCCTGGCCCGCCGGATCCGTGCAAGGTCCGATCGGGTTGGCGGCTCAACGGATCGCCGCCCTGGATGATGAAGCCGGGGACGACCCGGTGAAAAGTCGTGCCGTCGTAGAAGCCCAGCTTCACCAGATTGAGGAAGTTCTCGACGTGACGGGGCGCATCGTCCGGGTAGAACCGGATCTTGATCTCACCGAACTTCGTTTGGATCGTCACGCGAGGATCGTATTTCTTGAATCCGAGGATGTCCATGGGCCGACTCTAACGGACTTCCTGCGGGTTTCGCAAGGTCGATCCGTCCGCTTCGGCGATCGGCGCAAGCCCCGCTCCAGGGTCGATACGCCACCACATCAGGCCACCGGTTACGGCGATCGCGGCGGCCACCGCCAATGCGCCTTCCCATCCGATCCGATCGGCCAACCACGGCGTCAGGGTGGGGGAGAGACTGCCTCCGACGTTGGCCCCGGTATTCATCAAGCCCGACAGTGTCCCGGCATGCGGTTTCGACAGATGCACCGTCGAGGACCAATAGGCGCCGACGGTAAAATATAGGCTCCCGGCCCCGAGTGACAGAAAGACCACGGCCAGGACCGGATACGGCGACCAGGCTCCGCAGGCGATCGCCAACCCCGCGACGGTCATGCCGCTCATACCCACCATGCGTCTGGCCGCCGATACCCCGCGGGAGGCCGTCAGGCGATCCGTCAGCCATCCGCCCAGCGGACAGCCGACGAGCATCGCGAGGAACGGCGCCATCGCGAACCAGGCCCCGCGCAACTCCCCGTACCCGCGGACGTTCACCAGGTACAGATAGAACCACGACATGTATACGTAGGCGACGTACCCGAGACACAGGTAACTGGCGACCAACCACCGGACGGTCGGGGTCGCAAAGAACCATCCCCACGGCGTGGCCGCCGGGACCGCCTCCGGCTGTTTGCCTGTCTCGATCAGCGCCAACTCGGAGACCGTTACCCCCGCGTGCAGACGCGGACGATCCGCCGCGTACCATCCCCAGATGGCCGCGACGACCACTCCGACCGCCGCGGCGGCGTAGAACGCGGTCTGCCAACCGTAGTTCACCATGATCCAGGCGGTCACCGGCGGCGTCACCGCCGCGCCGAACCCGATGCCGCCGATCGCCAGTCCGATTCCCAGCGCCTGCTCGCGGGCCGGCAGCCAATCGGCCACGGCCCGGTTGAAGTTGGGGAGCGCCACGGCCTCCCCCATGCCGAGCAGGAGCCGCGCCGTCATCAAGGCGCCGACGGTGCCCAGCGCCGCCGCCAGCGGTCCGGTGGCGGCCACGGCGGTCATCGCCGTCCACACCGACCACCACAGAATGGCCGCCGTCAACACGCGCCGGACGCCCCAGCGATCGCCCAGCCAGCCGCCGGGAACTTGGAAGAGCGCATACCCAATCACAAAGGCGGAGAAGACGTACCCCATCTGCTGATCCGTCAGTCCTAGGGCGGGCATCATCTGGCGCGCGGTCACCGAGATGTTGACCCGGTCGACATAGGTCACCACGCTGATCGCGAATAACAGACCGAGGATGCGCCACCGCACGAAGCTCGTCGCCTCATGGAGACCGGAAGGCAGAGACGCGGGGGACCGAGGTGGGCGCGCGTTCATCACGGGAGGGGCGATTATACCGATCGCGGCGTGCGTCATCCACTCACGTCGCCATGCGAGGAGAAGCAGCAATGCCGCGCGACGTTGGATTTCCGCAGGGGTATTGGGTACCATAAAAACATTTGGGACACCTCCAATGAAGCACTCTGTGTACGACGGGGAGGCGGCGTGCGCCGAATCTTTCGCGCGATCCTACTGATCGGTCTGGCCGCACTGGCGCTCGCGACTGCGGTGGTGCTCCTCCTGCGTCCCCTGACCGGCCGCGATTACGTCAAAGATTTCTTCGTGTACCAGCTCGAGCAGAATCTCGGCCGCAAGCTCGATGTGCGGGTGGTGCGTCTCGTGGTTCTGCCGAGCATCCGCCTCGAACTGAAGGACGCCGTGATCTATGAACCGGACGGCCGCACCGTCTTCGTCAAGGCGCGACGGATCGACACGGTGCTCCGGTTCTGGCCGCTGCTGAAACGGCAGGTCGTCGGCAAGCGCCTGCTCATCGATAGCCCGACCATCGATCTGCGTCGTGATGCCGCCGGCATCTGGAACGTGGCGGCCATTACGCCCTCGACCTCCGGGGCCAGGTCCGCCCATCGGCCCACCGATTGGCTGATGTATATGAAGGAGACCACCATCGAGAACGGCACCATTCGGATCACGGACGAAGCGCGACCCGACGGCCTCCGAACGGCTTCGTTCCAGAACCTGCAAGCCAAAATCCAGGTCGACGCGGATCGGGCGCGCGGCGAGGTCTCGATTTCGGCCACCATGCCCGGGGATCCGGGCGCTTCCGCCCTATCGCTGACCGGCGCCGCCGTCCAAGTCGCGAACCCCGCCAGGTTTGCCTCGGACGATCCGTCCCAGGTGGCCTCTGTCCTTCAGTTCGACGGGACGATCCAGGCGACCAACGTCCCCGTCCGTCAGATCGCCGACTTTTTGGGTCCGCGTCCATTGCCCGATGAGCTGCGTGGCAATCTGGACCTCAGAGGGCAGATTCACGCCGTGCCGGGAGTGGTCGGCTACGATCTCGTGTTCCAGGACGTCGTCGGCCGGTTGGAGAAGCTGGCCTTGCGCGCCAAGGCCAACCTCTCGGGCATGCTCTCCTCGCAACCGACGCTCTCCATTACCTTCAACACTTCGCCGGTGACTCTGGACGCCCTCCTGACCTATATTCCCGCCAAATGGATTCACCCGGCGCTCCCCGGCCTGATCGCCGAACGTCAAATCGCCGGCATCGTCGAGGTGGCCGGCGCCACCCTCATCGCGTCGACCGAGCCGCGCCCGCAGTTCGGCGTGACCGGGGAGTTTCGGATCACCGAGGGGCAGGCGCTCTTGGGCGACGGGATGGTGCGATCCGAGAACCTGGCCGGCACCGTCTTCATCGAGCCGGGACGGCTTCGCATCCCCTCGTTCAGCGGCGACTACGGCACCCTGCACATCGGGCACGGCAAGGTACTGGTGTCCTTCCTCGAAGCCGGTCCCTGGCTGGAATTGGACCTGACCGGCGACATGACCGCCGCCGACCTGGTCACCTATTTGGCACGGTCCATCCAGTCCCCGCGCGTGTCGCGATTTCTGGCGTCGGTCCGGAACATTCAAGGAAGCGCGGTGCCGACGTTTCGCCTCGTGGGCGCCTTGAACCAGCCCGGAGGCATCACCTTCGTCGGCGGAGAGGTCCAGACTCAGGATTTGAGTTTCGACACCACGGCCCTTCCGTCCCGCGTCGAGGGAGTCGAGGGTCGGCTCCGATTTTCCCAGAGCGGTACGACGTTCGATGAGATTGCGGGTCGACTCGGCCCCAGCCGGTTTCGGATCAACGGCACGGTCACCGCCGGCGGTTCGAGTGCGTTCGAAGATTTCACGGTCCAGATGACGGGAGAGACGTCCCACCTGATCCAATTTCTGCCCACATCGGCGGTCCCGACCGTCTCGTCTTTTCTTCAGGGGCCCGTGGCGATGTCGCTCAGCCTCTCCGGCCTGGCGGACACGCCGCATCTGCGCGCGCAAACCACCTTGACGGGAGCGGCCTTGAAACTGCCCTGGATCGGGGAGAAGCCCCCGAATATTCCCGCGCAGCTCGAGGCGGAAGGTGACATGACGTCCAAGGGTTTGGTCGTCAAACAGCTCGACATCGTCTTGAATCCTCTCCGGTTGGGCATGAAGGGGAAAATCCTCCTTGGCGATCGGTTCATCATCGACGCCTCGTTGGCCACCGGCATCGTGTCTCTGTCCAGCCTGCCCGAATGGTTGAATCGGGGAGGGCTGGAGGCCGGCAACATGGAGGTGTCGTTGGACGTCAAAGGCACGCAACCGGAGTGGACGACGTGGACGACCTCCGGATGGGTCGCGCTCACCAACGGGCTGATGACCATGAAGGGCGTCGACGGCCAGATCCACGACCTGTATCTGCGCCTCAAATTGGTGCGGCACGGCGCCGAACTGAAGCAGTTGACTTTCAAGGTCCTCGATAGCGACGTGACCGTCTCCGGCACCATCCGCAATTGGGACACCAAACCTGTCCTGTCGGCCAAGATCGAATCGTCTCGGCTGGACATCGATCTGCTGATCCCGAAGGAGGGACGATCGCCCTTCCGGGAATTCCTCGAACTGCTGGCCGAGAAAACGCAAACCACGGCCACGGCCTCGATCGAGCGTGGCTTCTACAAGCGTACCCGGGTGGTCGGATTGACGGCCCGGATCAATATCGAGAACGGCGTGCTCGACGTCGATCGCATCAATGCGCGCGCGGAAGGGGGCCACCTGTCCGGTCGCCTCGTCGTGCGGTTGCCCAAGGAGCAACCGGCGGAGGCCGAAGCGACCATTCGTTTGGCCGGAGTCCCGTTCGAAGAACTGTCGCACCTGACCGGAACCCGCGAGCATTTCATGACCGGCGACGTCCACCTGACCGGCACGATTCGGGGACACGGACGCAACCCCCATGGCCTCTTCCCGACCCTGGCCGGAGACGCGGAGGTCTCGATTTCCGGGGGCCGCATCTTCAAGTCGCAGAAGCGTGCGATCTGGAAAATTCTCGGCATTTTGAACCTGCCCGCGGTTCTGCAGAGCCAGATCGACCTGGAGAAGGATGGATTGCCGTTCGACAAGCTGACCGGCACGTTCGTGATGCGGAACGGATTGCTGGACGCCCAACGCATCCTCATCGACAGCCCCGTCGTCAAACTCAGCGTCGCAGGGACGTACGATTTACCCACCGACCAGCTCGACATGGTCTATGCCGTCAGCCCCTTCGGCTCCTATTCGAAAATGATTCAAAACGTACCGCTCTTCGGCCGATTTTTCGCCGGAGACCGGACAGGCATCGCGACGGCCTTCTTCCAAGCCAAGGGCGCGCTGGACGATCCTGAAGTGACCTACATGCCGATGAAGTCTTTTACGGAGGGATTGAACAGCCTGGCGACGCTGGCCTACGACGTCTTGCGCAACACCTTCCGGATGCCGAAGGAATTTTTGACGAACGAACCGGACGCGCCGCCCTCGGGAGAGAGCGGCGCACCGTTGGGCAACCAGCCCGATAACTTGTATTGACCCCCCTTGCATGCTAGCATCGAATCGAGGGTTGAGCAGGCCTTCCATCCGTTCGCGACCACGGAGTGTTGGGGTGTCCGCCACTGATCAAGCCGTCCTTTTCTACGCCGCCAGCGAACAGGACTCGAATCTCTATTACGCCACGCGCTTCATAGCGCCGGACCCTTTCCTCTATATGGAAGTCAAAGGAGAGCGGCTCCTGATCATGAGCGATCTCGAAATGGATCGGGCGCGCGGGCAGGCGTCGGTCGATCGGGTGCTGTCCTACACCGAGTGGGAACGGGAGGCGAAGGCCGCGGGGATCGACCGCCCCGGTCCGATGGACGTGGCGCACGCCGTGCTCTCCGAGGCCGGCATCTCGTCAGTCCTCGTGCCGGTCACGTTTCCCTTCGGTCATGCCGCCCGTCTGCAGGAACTCGGCTTCCGGGTCACGAGCAAGACCGACCCCTTTTACGAACAACGCGTCATCAAGACCGCGGAAGAGGTCGCGCACATCGAAGCCGCTCAGCGCGCCACCGAGGCCGCGGTGGCCGCCGCACACGACCTCCTGCGCCGAGCCGCGCCCCGCGACGGGTTGCTCTGGAAGGACGGTGAGCCGGTTACCTCGGAGCGCCTCAAGAAGCTGATCAACGTCGCCCTCATGGAGCGGGACTGCATCGCTCAGCATACGATCGTGGCCGGAGGAGAGCAGGCCTGTGATCCTCACCATGAAGGCTCGGGCCCGCTGCCCGCCGACCGGAGCATTATTTTCGACGTGTTTCCACGCTCCGGCACGAGCCGATACTTCGCCGACATGTCGAGGACCGTCCTCCGTGGAAAGGCCGCACCGGAACTGGTCCGGCTGTACCAAGCGGTCAAAGACGCCCAAGAGGAAGCCATCGAGCGGATTCGCGACGGCGCCGACGGCGTCAAGATTCATCAAGGCATCTGCGAGCGTTTCGAGTCCTCCGGCTATCGGACGGGAATGGTCAACGGTCGCATGCAGGGGTATTTTCACGGTACAGGCCACGGAGTGGGCCTGGATATTCACGAGCCCCCCCGCATCAGCCGCCACGGATCCATCCTGCAGGAAGGCCATGTCGTGACCGTGGAGCCCGGACTCTACTACCCAGGGCTGGGCGCGGTTCGCATCGAAGACATGGTGCTCGTCACCAAAGACGGGTGTCGGAACCTGACGAATTATCCGAAACACTTGGAGTTGGAGTAGCGCGAGGTGGTGTGAGCGATGCGGACCGGGCCCGGCGGACCTTCCCGCGTGGCTTCCTAACCGACCTCCTGAGACCCGGCTCCTTTCTTCCGGAACCTCCGTATGCGCCTGACTATCACCGTCCGGCGGTCTCGCCCCGAGAGCGAAGGCGGCCCATTCGATCAGGATTTCCGCCTCGACTTTCATCGCGGCTTGACCGTCCTTGAGGCGCTGATCCGCATCAAGAACGAACTGGACGGCTCGTTGAGCCTCCGGTATTCGTGCCGGTCCGCGATCTGCGGATCCTGCGCCATGTCCATCAACGGCAGCGAAAAGCTCGCCTGCCGCACTTCGGTCCGGCAGGAATACGAACGCCACGGTCGTGTGCGCGTGGCCCCGCTCAAGAATCTCCCCATCATCAAGGACTTGGTCGTCGACCTGTCACCCTTTTGGCGGACGATCCGGGGCGTCACCCCCTGGCTGTCGAAAGAGTCGGCCGTGCCGACGGATGCGCGCACCGGGCAACTGAAGATTTTCCCCGCGCGAACGCAATTCCACAATGTGGACGCCTGCATCATGTGCGGCGCCTGCGTCGCCGCGTGTGCCACCCACGAGGTGTCGCGCGGCTTCCTCGGCCCCGCCGCGCTGGCGAAGGCGGACCGATTCCTCGAGGATCCACGGGAGTCCGAGTCGGTGAAGACCTTTCGGTTGCGGCAACTCCAGGACGAAAACGGCATTTGGGATTGCACGCGCTGCAATTTCTGCGTCCAGGTCTGCCCCAAGGACGTCAAACCGATGGAGGCGATCATCCGGCTTCGCCGGGCTTCCCTCGATCGCGGCCTGACGGGCACCGGCGGAGCCCGACACATTCAAGGTTTCGTGCAACTGATCCAGCGGCAGGGTCGGCTCAACGAAGCCCTCATGCCGGTGAAGGTCATCGGGTTTGAGCCGCGAAGACTCGTGGCCGTGCTCCCTCTCGGATTACGGATGCTGGTCAGAGGGAAGGTGCCCAATCCGTTCGGGCACGCCATACCGGGCCAGCACGAGGTGCGGGCGATCTTCGCCGCAACCCGGGCAAGCGCGCCGTCCCTGCGGTCCCTTCCATGACCGGCACCTATCGTCTTCTTGACGACATCGCGCTGGCCGACACGGCGTTCGATGCGGAGGGGGACACCCCGACCGAACTCTGCGACATCGCGGCCCGGGCCCTGATGGAGTTGATGGCCGACCCGGCCACGATCGGCACGACTTGGACACACACGGTGGAGTGCGCGGCGGAGGATCTGGGCGAGCTCTTGTACGATTGGCTCAACCAATTAGTATTTTTGAAGGACGCGCATGGAGTCCTGTTTCATGACGTTCGGGTGCGCGTCACCGAAGGACGAGCCGCGCCGCGATGGCGGCTCCACGCCGACCTGAGCGGCGCGCCCGTCGACCCCACGAGTCAAGAATTGCGCGCGGACGTGAAAGCCGTCACCAAACATCTCTACCGGGTGATGCCGTCCGGAACGCACTGGCGCGCCCGCGTGGTGGTCGACGTATGAACCTGCACACCATTTGCCGGCTCACCGACGAACTGTGGGAAATCCCGATGTCGGCCAAATCCGGCATGCTGGTTCCCGCTCGGATCTATGCGTCGGAAACCCTCCTCACCGCCATGGACGAAGGGGTCTTCGAGCAGATCACGAACGTGGCGTGCCTGCCGGGTATCCGCCGCTACGCCTTGTGCATGCCGGATGGACATTGGGGGTACGGATTCCCGATCGGAGGGGTCGCCGCCTTCGACCTGGAGACGGGCGTCATCTCCCCGGGAGGCGTCGGGTACGACATCAACTGCGGCATGCGCCTCATCCGCACCGACCCGACCCTGGAGGAGGTTCGGCCCACGCTCGACCAACTCATGACCGAGCTGTTCCGAAAGGTTCCCGCCGGAGTCGGGGCCCGCGGCTTCGTCAGCGTGGACCGGCCGGAGTTCGAGCAGGTCATGCGGGAGGGCGCGCAATGGTGCGTCGATCACGGTTTCGGATGGAAGAGCGACCTCGAATGCATCGAGCAACGGGGGATGTTGCCCGGAGCCGATCCGTCCACTGTCAGCGACCACGCCGTGCAACGCGGCATCGACCAACTAGGGACCTTGGGAAGGTCTTCGAGAAGCTGATGCGACGGCACCGTATTACGGTGAAGGACCCGCAACTGGCCTGCGCCCCCGTCCGCGCTCCCGACGCCCGAGACTATTTCGCGGCCATGAATTGCGCGGCCAACACCGCGTTCGCGAATCGCCAAGTCATCACGCACCAGATCAGGAAGGCGTTCGAAACCGTCTTCGGCGCCTCTGCGGAATCGCTCGGCATGCATCTGGTCTACGACGTCGCCCACAACATCGCCACGGTCGAGCGCTTTCCGGAAGGCGACCTGCTCGTGCATCGCAAAGGGTCGACCCGGGCATTCGGACCGGGGAGTCCGGAATTGCCGGAGCGCTATCGCGCGGTCGGCCAGCCGGTTATTTGCGGCGGCTCGATGGAAACGGGCTCCTACTTGCTCGCCGGCACCGCCCGTGCCATGGCGGACACCTTCGGCTCGACCATGCATGGCTCCGGCCGGACCATGTCCAGGGCCCAGGCCAAGCGGACTGTTCGCGGTGAGGAGCTGCGCCGAACCATGGCCGAGCGCGGGATCCTGGTCAAGGCCGGTGTCGCTGTCGGGCCTGGCCGAGGAGGCAGGCCTAGCCTATAAGAATATTTCCGAAGTCGTGGAGACGGTGGAGCGAGCGGGAATTACAAAAAAAGTGGCGGAATTGCACCCGATCGGCAATATAAAAGGCTAGTCGTTCACCGCCGCCACGCACGCATGCTCGAACAGCGACAATCCGCCCGATTCCCGGTCCGCTTTCGCAGTTCCTTTACCTCCGCCAACGTCGTGGGAGGGGAGGGCTGCGTCGTGGACGTCTCGGTCCGCGGCTGCCGGATCGAAAGCCCCACCCACATCCATCCGGGCACGGTGTTGGAGCTACGCCTCTACCTGTCGCAGGACGAACCGCCCATCGGGGTGGCGCAAGCCATCGTCCGCTGGTCGAGAGGAAAATTCTTCGGCGTGGAATTCCTGAGCCTCGAGCCGGAAGAGTGGGCCCGACTGCAACATTTCGTCAAGGAACTGGAGCGGAAACCCGCCGAGAAGGCCGATCCATCCAACCCGTGATTTCCCGGAACCCCCGTCAGCCACCCCCGCCCGAGGCGATCGCTTCCAGTCACCCGGTCGCACGATGGGCGTGACGGATCAGCGGAACGACGTGGCTTGGTCGAAGGAATCCCGATCGGCGGGGGCCAGGCGGGTGACGTCAAACGGCTTTCTTGACCGCACCGGAGCGAAGACAGCGCGTACATACGCGAATGTGCTTCCTCGATCCGTTCACCAACGCGTGAACACGCTGCAGGTTGGGATTGAACACCCGTTTGGTCTTGTTGTTGGCATGGCTGACATTATGTCCGGACAAATGCCCCTTGCCACATAGATCACACCGGTATGCCACGACACCTACTCCTTATGTTCGCCCGCTTATCGCGCGCCAATCACGAATGGAGGACTTTACCATAGAGCCCCGATCTCGAACAAGGGTGAACCACCGGACTGCACAAGGAGCGCTGAGCATGACCCCGAATCTCCAGACTTCTATCGGATTCCTCGCCGGGACGCTGACCACCATCGCTTTCGTGCCTCAGTTGCTGAAAATCCGGCGCACCAAATCGGCCGAGGACATCTCCCTCGCAATGTTCCTCATATTTTCGACAGGGGTCTTCCTGTGGCTCGTCTACGGGATCATGATCGGGGCCTGGCCCGTGGTTGCGGCGAACTTCGTCACGTTCCTGTTGGCCGGGGCGATTCTCTATTTGAAGCTTCGCTACAGCTCGGGCCGCAATCGGATCCCCGAATGACGATCGGCTGCCCAGGATCGCCTCGATCCCCGCCACGCCACCTTGCGGTTAGGACGCCCCGCGCGAGACCGGGCGTCCAGGGTTTGAACCGGCGCCCGGGGGAGCGGGGGAGGGAGGAAGCGGCACCACCAGGTCAAACGTTGGATCGCCTCCGTCATCCAATCCGTCCTTCCCGACGCTGTAGATGCGACCTTGGGGCGCACTCCAGAGCATGGGCAAACCGGAAAACGGGTCGAAGAACTCCGGACCCGCCAGACTGATCCGCTCGCCGAGGTTGTCGCCCGACCGATACGGCCGCAACGCCACCTGCAATCCGGTCAGGCGCAACCGGGCATCCGTTTCGAGCAATCGCTGGGTGATCGGTTCCCAGGACGGCTCGAATTCCGAGGATGTGAAGATCGATTCCAGCAGGGTCCGCGAGGAGCTTCGACTGACATCCGACCATCGCGGCATCGGGGCATGCGCGATCTCGGATGCCTTGATCGTGGCTTCGTAAAACGTCGCATATGCATCCCAGGTCCGTTGCGAATCGATCGCCAGGCCGAACAGGGTCCTGGCGGGGGGATGCGCCACCTTGTCCAGCGCATCCTCGCGCAGACCGGCCAACGAGGCGATGGCTCTCCGCGTGTGTTCGGCGTCGTGCGCCCCCATGAAGTGATCGACCGAGAGGACTTCTTCCCGGCGTGCGAGCCCCAGCCCGAATTCGTTCTGAATCGGCCAACGCAAGGTGACCTCCTCCGGACTCAAACCATACGCCACAAGCCGCGCCAGGGCCAGGAGGCTTTTGTCGGTCGATCGATGCGCCAACGCACGAGACAGCAGCCCCACATCTTCGTCCACGATGGCCACGGCCAGCACCTTCATCGAAGCGGTCTTCGCCTCCGCCAACACTCGTCGCCACGCGACCGTATCCCGGTATAACCGTTGAAACCCGCTCCTGGGGTTGCTCGCAAATCCGGCGGCGACAAACAACCGATGAGCTACCACCACTTCCTTCCCGCGCGGGCTCCCCAGGTGGCCGTACCCCCAATCCTCGAACGGTAAGGCCAACCACCGCTCGTACCGCGCCGTCAGCACGGCATAGCGGTCCATGGACGCGCGGAACTCGGCATCGCTTCGCTGTAGCGCCGAGATGGGGTCCTCCGCCGACCACTCGGGCACCACCTCGCCGGGCTGCAAGGAGACCCGCAAGGCACCGCGATTGTTCTTCTCGAGATCGAAATATCGATGCCCCTTGTGGGCCTCGGCTTCCAGCCATATTTCATACCCGACCTGCACGGGATCGGCGGATGGGTCGGAGGCCAATCCGAGGAGCAGAAAGTATCCGTTGCTCAGGGGCGTGTCGATCCGCTCCTCCGGCGGCCGGCTCAGGCGCCGAAACGCCTCACCCGGCTCATCGTGCTTGCCCGACCAGAACAAGCCCGAAACTTCGACGAAGACCGCCAACAGGCAAATCGTCACCAACAAGTTCTTCATGAGACGGTGCCCCAAGGGTTGATGGTAGGTCATGGTGTCCAGACACGGCGATGCGGTGTTCCGCCTCCCTCGCCTGCCTCACGGCCACAAATCGCGCCCCCGCACAGAACGGGGGCTTGGCCGTGGGGGGGGGAGCAATCGGCATGCCGACTTGGGATGCCGCCACGGACAAAAAACGACCGCCCGGAACGCGAGCCGATTGAAGCAGTTGCGACCAAGACTCCGTCACACACGTCGTGGGCTGTCCTTGCAGCGACGATCTCGCACACCTCCCCTGGTCGCCCTCCGGCACAAATTTGAACTTGACAAAATTTTGACTGGTCACCTAGAGTGCCTCCTCCATCAGTGAGAGCGACCGGCTTGGGTGAAGGGAAGAGGGTGAAACTCCCTCGTGGTCCCGCCGCTGTGACCGGGAACGAACTCCGCACTGGCCACTGTTCCTCCGGAGCGGGAAGGCGCGGAGAGTAGGTTCAAGCCCGGAAGCCAGAAGACCTGCCCAAGTCTTGAACGTTCATTCCCTCGCGGATTGGGGAATGTTGAGGATGACGACGCGGGAGCGATCCTCAAGGTCCGGAACGGCCTTGAGGATTTTTTATTTCTACGCAAGACGAAGGCGGACAGGCGCGGGGCGGGGGCCGCTCGCGATCGCCCTGTCGGCCGTGTTCTTCTTAGCCGCGGCCACGTCAGGCGCCGGTGGCGAGATCACGATGACCAAACGACGCCAACCTGGGATTCTTACGGGGATGCCGTTCATGGCCAATCTCGCGTCCCGGACCTTCGTCGACGACACCGGACGGAAGCTCTTCTTCGCCGTAGCTCCACGGCGGATCGTCTCGCTCGCCCCCAGCGTCACGGAGATGTTGTTCGCCCTCGGCGCCGGGGATCGCATCGCCGCGGTGACCGACCTCTGCGATTATCCCCCGGAGGCCTCGGCCAAGCCCACAGTCGGACACCAGGTCGCGAATCTCGAAACGATCGTCGCCTTGAAACCTGATTTAGTCGTGGCGCCGGAGGGATTCGTGCCGCCGGAGCTCCTCGAACAGTTCGAACGCCTTCGGATGCCCCTAATGCTGCTGCGCGCCCAGAGTGTGGACGACGTGCTCGCCCACCTCACCACCTTGGGCCGACTGCTCGAGCGCCCCAAACAGGCCAACGACCTCGTCGCCGCCTTGCGGGGACGTCTTCACGCGATCAAAAGCGCCACGGCCGCGCGTCCCCGTCCGCGCGTCCTCTACGTCCTCAACATGGAGCCGCTGATCACGGTCGGCCCCGACACCTTTCTTCACCATGCCATTGAGCTGGCGGGGGGCTCGAACATCGCCCAAGACGGCGCCACGGACTATCCGCGCTTGTCCATGGAGACGGTGCTGGCCCGGAACCCTGAGGTGCTGATCTTTCCGACCGGCGGGGCCGAGGGCATTCCCGAATCGGATCGGATGCTGTGGCGTCGCTGGCCGACGCTGAGCGCGGTCCAATCGGGGCGCATGATCGAGATTCCCAGCGTGCTTTTGGATCGTCCCGGCCCGCGCCTGCTGGACGGCCTCGAACGGCTGGCGCGGGCGCTCCACCCCGACGCGTTCGTCGGCGGCATAACGCCATGACCGGTATGACGGACTCGGATTCGTCGTTGGGTGCCGCTCTTTCGACCGAGGCCTCGCCCCCGGCCGCATGGCTCACGGATCGCGGTCGCCGGGCGCTGCTCCTAGTGGCGTCGTTGACCGGCGCCGTGGCGGCGGCCTTCATCGGTTGCCTGCAGTTCGGGGCCGAGCCCATCCCCTTTGTCAGGACGCTGCAGGCGTTGACCTCGTTCCTGCCCACCGTTCCCTCCGTCGATCGCTCGCTCGACCCGGACACGTTCATCGTGCTTCATCTTCGGATTCCGAGGCTCTTCCTGGCGCTGTGCGTCGGCGGCATCCTGAGCATCGTGGGAACGTGCCTCCAGGCCCTTCTGCGAAATCCGCTCGCGGACCCTTATGTGCTCGGCATCTCCAGCGGCGCGACCCTGGGAGCGACGCTCGCATTGACGATCTCCTGGGTGGCGGCCACCCTCGGCAGTCTAGGTCTTCCCCTGTTCGCGCTGGCGGGGGCGATGTCGGTCATGATGGTGCTGCATCGCCTCTCGTCGTCCGATCGCCGGCTCCCGATGCAGACTGTGCTTCTCATGGGCATCGTGGTCAACGCGATTTTGTCCGCGCTGGCCATGTTTGCGACCTCCGTGCTGAATCCGCAGCATCTGGCCCGAGTCCTCTCCTGGCTGATGGGCAGCCTCGCTGCCGCGGACATCTGGCGGATGGCCTTGACCGGGTGCGGGCTCTTCGTCGGACTGCTGATCACGATGCGACACGCCTGCAACCTGAATGGCCTGCTCGTCGGAGAGGATACTGCGCACACCCTCGGCATTCCAGTGGAGTCGGTCAAGCGCACGCTGTTTTTCACCTGCGCCACGCTGACGGGGCTCGCGGTGGCGGTCAGCGGCATGATCGGATTCATCGGTATGGTGGTCCCTCACGCGGTCCGTCTGTTGCTGGGGACGGACCACCGCCTGCTTATTCCGGCGGCGGCGCTGGCCGGAGGAGGGTTCCTGATGTGTGCGGACACGCTCGCACGGACGGTTCTGGCTCCCTCGGAGCTGCCGGTCGGGGTCATGACCGCGCTGTTCGGAGGCCCGCTCTTCGTCCATCTGCTGCTCACGCACCGCCATCGCCGCACGATCGGAGCCGCGCCGTGACCGACGCTCACACCCCGGCCACCTCCCATTTTCGACTCGACGGCGTCTGGTTCCGCTATACGCATCTCCGCTCAACCCGAGAGGACCCAGGATGGGTGCTCCGCGACGTCTCGTTTGCCCTCGGTGCCGGCGAGATCCTCGGCATGATCGGCCCCAACGGATCCGGCAAATCGACTCTGGTGAAGATCATGGCGGGACTGCATGCTCCGCAGCGGGGCGCGGTGTACCTGGGCGATCGTCCGCTCGCCACGATCGGCCGAGAGGAGGCGGCGCACCGTGTCGCCGCCGTGTTCCAGGATGCCCCGATCGGATTTCCCTTCACGGCGGCCGAGATCGTCCTTATGGGGCGCTATCCGCACCGTCGACGCGCGCGCTTCGGCTCGGGGTGGGCCTGGGACACGGCCGCCGATCGGGCGCACGCCCTGCGGGCGATGCAGGAGATGGAGGTCGCGCATTTGGCCGACCAGCCGATCGATCGCTTGTCCAGCGGGGAGCGACAACGCGTCTTTTTGGCGCGTGCCTTGGCGCAGGCCACGCCGATCGTGCTGCTGGACGAGTCCACGGCGCACCTTGACGCCCATCACCTCGTGGGTCTGGCCACGCGACTCCGGTCGCTGAATCGCGCCCGCGGCCTCAGCATCGTGTTGGTCACCCACGACGTGAATCTCGCGTGCCAGCTCTGCACGCGACTGTTGCTGCTGGCCGGCGGCCGGATCGTGGCGATGGATACGCCGCACGCGGTGCTGCGCCCCGAGGTGTTGGCGCCCGTTTATGGGAGCGCGCTGGCCGTCGAGTCCGATCCTTCGACCGGCGTCCCGCACGTCGCGCTTCGCATGCCGCCGGCCTGACCTTCGTTGACTCACGGAACGGAGCCGGCACGGTCCCGCCGCTTCGTCGCCGATTCGCGCGGGGGACCTCACTCATCAATCAGGAGGAGCGTTTCGGGGAACAAAACGGCCGGCTGGGAAAGATGGTGCAAGACCATCACGGTACCGCCACTGTAAGCGGGGAGTAACTCTGCATGTAGGCCACTGTCGATGACGGCGTCAAAGGTGAATCGTGCACCGCAAGAGACGTTCTTGCGACGCACGTACACCGTGACCGATGACCCTCACGAGATGGGAAGGCGCAGAGGACGCGTCGATCCGCGAGTCAGGAGATCCACCTGCCGTTTCGGACCACAACACCCTTCGAGTACAAGGGAAGGTGGAGTATGCGTCGTCGAATCGTGGCCCTCGGGGCCTGTGCAGTGCTGTTTGTCATCGGTCTCTGCGTGTCGGTCGAGGCTGCGCCGGAAGAGGACACGGTCAACGTGGACGAAGTGGTCGTGAGCGCCACCAAAACACCCACCCCGCTCACACAACTGACGAGCGCCGTCGAGATCATCTCGGGGGAGGAGTTGCTTCAGAAGAAGATGCGGAGCGTGTTCGACGGCCTACGGCTCGCCCAGGGTCTCACCGCGTTTCAATCCGGCGGCCCAGGCAATATCGCGACCGTTCAGATGCGTGGAACCAAGAGCGCTCATACGCTCGTGCTGATCGACGGCGTCATCGTCAACAGCCCCACCTCCGGGTTGTTCGATTTCGGCGGTCTGTCCACCGATAACATCGACCGAATTGAAATCCTCCGCGGCGCGCAGAGCATGCTCTACGGCTCCGACGCCATCGGAGGGGTGATCAACATCGTGACGAAGCGGGGCGGGGGCCAGCCCTCGGTCGGCGCGTTCGCGGAATTCGGTTCCTTCGCGACCCTCCGGGAAGGCGTGACCGCGTCGGGGGCCTCCGGCCCGTTCGATTTTGCCCTCGCGATGACGCGCTGGGACGCCAGTTCGTTCTCCGCCGTCAACTACCAGCGCGGCGCGACCGAACGCGACGGTTTCCACAATTGGCAGACGTCGGCCAAGATGGGCCTGGCCCTGCCGAAAGACGGACGGCTGGAGTTCGCCCTACGCTGGTGGAACTCGGACACCAGCTTCGACGGGTTCGACGGGAGCAATCGTCCCGCGGATATCTTCGGCAGCCGCCTCACGCAGCGGAACCTGGTGGTGAGCGGAACCTACGAGCAGCCGTTGACCTCCTGGTGGTCTCAGCGGCTCACGCTGGCCCAAGGCACAGAACGCCTTCGATCCCGAAGCGGCCCGTCGGGGCGAAACCTGTCGACCGGGGAGTTCATCACGCCCGACCCCTTCTGCGGATTCCCCGGCGACCCCAACGGGTGCTTCTTCCCCTTCGCCTCCGAGATCAAGTCGGTGAACCGTCGCCTCGAATGGCAGCACAACGTCCAGGTCGGAAAATCGTTGCTCCTCAGCGCCGGCTACCAATTTCGAGAGGACCTGGGTGAGAACGCCAAAAATTTCGGCACCGATCCCGCCAAGCGGGTCCTTTCGTCCCATGCCGGCTTCGCCCAGGCGCAACTCAATCTCGGCGAACGGTTTTTCGCCACCGCCGGCGTGCGCCAGGACAGCTATAATATTTTCGGCGACGCGACGACCTATCGCGTGACCGGGGGCTATCTGCTTCAGGAAACCAACACGAAACTGCGCGGCAGCTACGCCACGGGGTTCAAAGCTCCCACCATGAACGACCTGTATTTCATCTCGGACGGATTTCCAGTGAACAACCCCAATCTCAAACCGGAACGGAGTCAGAGTCTGGACGTCGGAGTGGACCAAACCTTCTGGAAGGGTCGTCTCACGCTCAGTGGAACCTACTTTTGGAACCACTTCCGTGATCTGATTCAATTTCCCCTGCTGGGCGCGCCCACGCTCTGTCCCGCCGCCACGTTCGGCTTTTGCCCTCTCAACATCGCGCAGGCGCGGAGCCAGGGTTGGGAGATTTCCCTCAAGACGCGCGTGACGCGCACGCTCGAGTTGAGAGCGCAATACACCAAGACGCATACGCGCGATCTCACCACGGGGAAACGGCTGGCTCGTTGGCCTGTCGATCAGGCCTCGATCGGCGTGGCCTATCAGCCCGTCGAAGAGGCACGCGTCTACGTGGACTATCGCTTTGTCGGCGCGCGCAACAACGACATCGCCAACTCGCCCGGTCAGCGCCTGGGTTCGTTCGGGGTCGTGAATGTGGCGGCCAGCTACGAGGTCACCAAGCACTGGCAGGTGTACACGAGGATCGAGAATCTCCTCGGACAGGACTACGAGGAAATTCTCGGTTTTGGCGCGCCGATTCGCTCGATCTTCGGCGGCGTGAAATTCACCTATTGAGGAGGATCTGGGCGGCGCCCGCCGCGGCCCGTCCTCATCCCCGATCATCAGGACGATGACCAGGGCCATCGCGATCCTCGGCACGGGTTCGGACGTCGGCAAGAGCGTGATCGCCGCCGGTCTCTGCCGCATCCTCGCGCGGCTGGGTTGCCGGGTTGCCCCGTTCAAGGCCCAGAATATGTCGCTGAACTCTTTCGTCACCCATGAGGGCGGCGAAATCGGGCGCGCGCAGGCGCTTCAGGCGCTGGCCAGCAGGCTGGCCCCCTCGGTGGACATGAACCCGGTCCTACTCAAACCCGAGTCGGACACCCGGGCGCAGATCCTCGTTCACGGGATCCCCCTTCATACCCGTGAGGCCGCCCAGTACCTGGACGACCACGATCGCTTGTGGGCCGCGGTCACGGCATCCTATCGACGGTTGGCGGATCAGTACGACGCGATTGTCATTGAAGGAGCGGGGAGTGCGGCCGAAGTCAATCTTCGGGCCAGGGATCTGGCCAACTGGCGGATGGTGGAGCATGCCGACGCGTCGGTAGTACTCGTGGCCGACATCGATCGCGGCGGCGTCTTCGCACAGATCATCGGCACCCTAGATCTCTTGGTGCCGCAAGAGCGCGCGCGCGTGCGAGGCGTCGTGGTCAACAAGTTTCGCGGAGATGCCGCGCTCTTCGAGGACGGCGTCCGCTTTCTCGAGGAACGGACCGGCGTTCCGGTGCTGGGGATCGTTCCTTTCGTCCGGGACTGCCGGCTGGAACAGGAAGACGGGCTCCCCTCGGACGCCGACCGTCCGGCTTCGTTCTCCGCCACGACCGTGAACTTGGGGGTCGTCCTGCTCCCCAGGATGAGTAACGTCACGGATTTTCTCGCGCTGGCCGCCGAGCCGGACGTGGCGTTGCGATACGTCCGCACCCCCGGCGAACTGGCCGACGCGGATGTGGTTATCATCCCCGGAACCAAAAACACGTTTGCCGACCTGTGCTATCTTCGGGATGCCGGTTTTACTCCGCGGCTGACTCGCCATGTCGAGGCAGGCGGCGAATTGGTCGGCATTTGCGGCGGGTACCAGATGCTGGGTCGGACCTTATCGGATCCTGAGGGTCTCGAGCAGGGAGGTGAACTGGACGGACTCGGTCACCTCGATGTGGCCACTATCTGGCAGGCGCCGAAAATTTGCCGGCAGGTCGAGGGTCAAGTCATCGAATTCGACGGCCTGTCCGGACTTTCGATCGCCGGGTATGAAATTCATGCGGGGCGAACCGTGAACCGTGCGGCTCCCTGCTTTCGTATTCGGCCCCGCGAAGCAGGCCCGTCCGGCACTCGGCCCGCGACACCGGACTGGGAAACAGACGGCAGCATCGCGCCTGGCGGCCTCGTCTGGGGCACAGGAGTACACGGGGTCTTCGACACGCCGACCTTCCGGAGAGCCTGGCTCAACCGGGTCCGGCAGCGAAAGGGGTTGCCCGCGCTTGACCCCGCGACCTCCCAAGCCGTCTCATCCACGTTGGAGGCCGCCCTCGACGGTTGGGCCGACCATCTCGAACGACACCTCGATCTCGCCGTCATCCGGCGTGCGCTAGCCCTGAAGGAGACCTTATGAGCCGAAAACGCCCCGAGGCTCCGGTGACCCCGCCAGCCAGAAAACGCGGGCTCCGGATCACGACCGTCTACACCCGCACGGGCGACGCCGGACGCACCCGCCTCGCGGGAGGCCAGCGGGTCTGGAAAGACAGCCCCAGGGTGGAGGCCTACGGAACCGTCGATGAACTCAACTCGCTGTTGGGATTGGTGCGCGCTTTCTTGAGAGCGGAGTCCTCGACGGGCGTGACGGACGGGGAGCTCGATCGCGAGTTGGAATGGGTGCAGAACAAGCTGTTCGACCTCGGCGGGTTGCTGGCCACCGCTCCGGGACAGGCCTTTCCGAACATGCCGACAGTCAGCCACACCGACGTCACGCGACTCGAGCACCGGATCGACCAGCGCCAAGAGGTCTTGCCGCCGCTGAAAGAGTTCATCCTCCCAGGCGGGGGAGTCGTGACGAGCCTGCTCCACGTCGCCCGCACGGTCTGTCGACGAGCCGAGCGGCTCTGCGTCCGATTGGGACGGACCGAACGACTCGATCCCATGTTGGTCACCTTTCTCAACAGGCTGAGCGACGCCCTGTTCGTCTTCGCCCGCCATCATGCTCACCTCGCCGCCGAGCCGGAACCCGTGTGGCGACGAGAGCCGTCCTAACCCTCATTATTCACGATGACTTCTCCTGCACCCGCCGAGACGCCGCTGCGACACGCCTGGATGCGGCCGGTTGGCATCCAGGCGGGCAGGCTCGCCGCTCGGTCCCTCGCCAGACTGGTTCAAGTCTGCCTCGGGCTCTCGTGACTCCGCATGCCCGTCTCGTCTGGCGTCTCCGCGGTTTCGTCACGAATTCTCGTGAATAATGCGGGCTAACCGCCGCGCCGGCCCTCGCGACCGGGCCACCCACATCCGCGATCTCACGGGATCCCGCACGTGGGCCGGATTCTCGCCCCGTGTGTCGGCATTTTTGAATTCTCTTTGAGATTGCGCGGCGACGGTGCATAAGGAGGTGCAGGCGATCGCGCCGTCCTCCGGCCCTCGGCTTGGTCACGCACGGTCGCCCGCACTGGCACAATTCGAGATCGGCGCTATACTTAGTGTCCGTCGGGACCATTACTGTCGTCTTGCCTGGGAGGATCGCTATGAACGCCCGCGTTGCCCTCGCCATCGCCGCCACCAGTCTCGTCTGCAGCGTGGCTTTATTTGTCTCGCCCGTTCTCGCCTCCGACGAAGCCGAGACCAGTGAATTGCTCATCAAACTGGTCAAATTGGGCCGCGGAGTCGTCTCCGAGCACCAGGATCTGATCAATGATGCCTCGAAGGCCAATAAAGGATTTACCGGAGACTTTCTTGCCGCGCAGGTTGCGGAGCGCTTCCGCAATTCGACGAAAATCGACCTCAGCCGGGCCTCCAGCCTCCCGCAAGGAAACGTGCTGTTGAGCCTGCTGGAGGCGGAAAAGGAAGTCGTCGACGACGCGCAGGTCGTGATCAACAAGCCCGGTGTTGGATTCAAGGGCTTCCTGCCCGCCGTCTTCGCCCGAAAGACCGGAGAGCGCTTCTACAAGAAAACAGGGATCCGCATCAAGCTGACCGGCGTGGATTACCGAAATCCGAGCAACCGCCCGGATGATTTCGAAGCGGAGGTCCTCAAGCTGTTCTCCGATACACGGCACCCGAAAGGGCAACAGTACGCCAAAGCAACGATGCTCAATGGGAAGCCCGTGTATCGGCTGATGGACCCTGAATACGCCGGCCCCTCGTGCTTGTCGTGCCACGGCGCTCCGAAGGGCGAGCGGGATATCACGGGGATGAGGAAAGAGGGCTGGAAAGAAGGGGAGCTCGCGGGAGCTCTGAGCATCGTGTACCCGATGCGTTGATGGAACGGGTCCGTGTGTGTTGATGATCGTCACATGAAGGGGGAGGTTACCAGATGAGCAAGATCGTCGTGGTCGATGATTCGTTCGCCGAAGCCCAGATGATTGAGGGGTTCCTGAAATCCGCCAATCATACGGTGGTGACGTATTCCAACACCGACAAGCTGGAAGACAAACTGGTCGTCGAGAAGCCCGATCTGGTGATCATGGACGTGGTCATGCCGGGGCGCAACGGCTTCCAGGCCTGCCGCGATCTCAAGAACGATGATCGGGTCAAGAACATCCCGGTCATTCTCTGCACTTCGAAAGGCAACGACAGCGACAAGTTCTGGGGCGAGCAGCAAGGCGCTAACGGGTACGTCGTCAAGCCGTTCAAGGCCGACGACCTCCTGACGGCCGTGAAGCGGGCCTTGCACTGAGCCACGGCCCGACGCCGCAAGACGGACGCTTCCAATCATGACCCCGACTGACCTTCCCGTCGTATCACGCGACACACCCGCGGCCGCCACGCCCGGTGCGTGCGTGCGGGTGTGTCTCGCCATCATCGGCCACGAACTCTTCGCCATCGACCTTCGGTACGTCCGGGAGGTCTTTCCGGTCCAGCACGTGACGCCGGTCCCCAAACTGCCCTCGGTCATTGTGGGGGTCGCCAATCTCCGCGGCACGATCATGCCCTTGATCGACGTCCGCTCGGCACTGGGATTGAGCGGCGCCACCGGCGACCAACCGTTCGCCGTAGTGATCAAACACGGCCCTCAGCAAGTCGGCCTGCTGGTGGACGACGTGCCGGAAATTCGCACCGTGTCCAGGGACGACGTGCTCGCTTCGCCCACCCAGTCGGATCGGGCGAGCCGCCCCTTTATTTCGGCCGTGCTCCGGGTGGAAGGCCGCATGGGGGGCGTCGTCGAAGTCCCCTCGCTCCTCGCAAAGGTGGAGGGCGGGTAGAACGTGACACGCATGCCCACGATCGGATTACGCCGCGCACGCATCACCACGTGACAGCCTGACGAGACCAGCGAGAAGGAGGAGCGCGTCATGAAGAAGCAGACATCCTACCTGGCATTGGAACGCATGCCGTGGTTTCGCGACCAGCGCACCGAAACCAAGTTGATCGTCGGATTCGGGGTCGTCAGCTTGATCATCATGTTCATCGCTGGCCTGGGCTACTTCAAGCTGCGGCAACTGGCCGCGCAGTCCCAAACCGTGTACATGGACTACGTCACCCCGCTGGCGGAGTTCAACGAAATCGGGACCGCCCTCACCGACCACCACCAAATTCTCCTCCAAATCGCGAACGTCACCCGCAAGGCGGATGCCGAGGCGGACCTGGGCAGACTCGCCCAACACGAAGAGTTCATCACGCAAAAGCTTGCGGCCTACGAAAGCACCACGCTCCGTGTTTCCCGGTCGGGTCGCGACGAGAGCAAGGACCTGGCCGAGTTGAAGCCGGCCATTCAGTCCTACTTCATCGAGGCCAAAGGCGCGGTGCAAGCCTACCTCGACAGTTTCGACCGCAAGCTCTCCCAGGACCAGGCGGAACAGATGCGGGAACTCGGCATCCTGGCCCTGACCGTAAACCTGACCCCGGCCTTCGACCGCGCGGTGTTGCGTCACAGCGAGCAGGTCAAGACCATGACCGACGTCGCCAACGACCTCAATGAGGACGCCAAATCCATCGCGGACAACGGAAAGAACCTCATGCTCTTGGGCGGTATCGGCGCCGTCTGTTTAGGGTTGTGGTTCGGATATCGTTTGGCGCACTTCTTCTCGCGCAACGTGATTCACATCGCCGACGTGGCGACCCAGGCGGCCAACGGGAATTTCCAGGCCCGCGCCAAGGTCGAAACCCACGACGAGTTCGGCCAGATGGCCAAATCCTTTAACGCGATGTTGGACCGCCTGACGAGCCTCGTCCAAACCGAAGACGAGCGGGATCAAATGCAGAAGCGGTTGATGGCCTTTCTGGTCATGGTGTCGGAGGTCGGCAAAGGCGACTTGACCAAGCGCGGCGAAGTCACGGCGGACATGTTCGGGAACCTCGCGGACGGATTGAACCTCATGTTGGCCCGATTCGGCAAACTTCTGGGACAGGTCCGGGAGGCCGCCGATCGCGTCAACAAATCGGCCGGGACGCTCCGCGACACGGCCACCCAGATGTCCGGCACCGCCCGCCACCAGGCCGAGGAATCCGTCCGCACGCTCAGCGCGGTCGAGCAGCTGACCTCGGGCATGAAGCAGGTGGCGGAAACGGCCACCTCGTCCTCCGAGAGCGCCAAACAGGTGTTGGTGGCCACGGAGCGCGGCCGTCAAGCCGTGCAGGAAACCGTGCACGACATGCAGGAAATCCGTGCCGCGGTGCAACGCATGTCGAAACAGATCAAAGGGCTGGGTGACCGTTCGCTCGAAATTTCGCAAATCGTGTCGACGATTCGAGACATCGCGAGCCAGACCAACTTGCTCGCGCTCAACGCCGCCATCGAGGCGGCCGGCGCCGGCGAGGCGGGAGCCCGATTCGCGGTCGTCGCCGACCAGGTCCGAAAACTGGCGGAAAGCTCCACCCAGGCCACACGAGAAATCGCGGAACTCGTCAAGACCATTCAGACCGAGACCCAGGACGCCGTCGTCTCGATGGAGCACGAAACCCAGGCCGTGGAAGCCGGGTCCGCTTCCGCCATGAAGACCGGTGAGGTGTTCGGCGAGATTTCGAACATCGCCAAACGCTCCGCCGAGTTGGCCATTGCCATCGCCAACTCCGCCAATGAGCAGTCGAGTTCGACGGAGAAGGTCGGCCGCTCCCTGAAGGAATTCACCGGCGGCGCGGTCGCCACCCAGAAGGCGACGGAGTCGACGCGGCAAACCATCGAGGAAATGGCCAAGCTCGCCGAGGGGCTGACCGCACAAGTCGGTCAATTCAAACTCGCATAACGCAGATCGGCGCGGGCGGCTCATCCGCCTGTGCCGGCACTCATCTCAGCAGGGAGCGAGGATGAGCGACGACGCCATCAGAGACAACTTGATTGAAGTCTTCGTCGCGGAAGGCAGGGAAGGTCTGCAGACCCTCGACGCCGTCCTCGGACCGGCGGGCTCCGCGCTGCCTCAACCCGACGTCCTCTACGAGCACTATCGCATCGGCCATAAGCTCAAGGGCGCGGCCGCACTCTACCAGTTCACGGGCATCTCGGCTCTCGGCGACCTGATCGAGCGCGTCCTGGAGCATGCCAAGGCGACGCCGGCCGTCATCTGGCCTCAGGTAGTCGCGTTGCTCCGAGATCTCGCGGCTGCCTTGAGGGGGCAACTCGACGCGCTGACCGCCACGGGCGGCGAACTGCCCTTCGAAGCCGAGACATGGCAACACCGATATCAATCTATTCTGTCGAACCCGGAGCAGGCCGCCCCGGAGCCCGCCGTCGAATCGGTGGCCGAAGGGAACGTGTGGCCCGCGGACGTCATCCTCCCGTCGATCGATACCGAGGTCTTGGACTATTTCATCCCTGAAATCCAGGAGTTGCTCGACTCGGCGGAGATCCATACAACTGAACTGGCCACGCAGCTCGACAACCCGGACCGCATTCACCATCTCTTTCGTGTCATTCATACGATGAAAGGTTCCTCGTACACGGTCGGCTACCAGGTCATCGGCGACCTGGCGCTCCCGTTGGAAGACCGGCTTCGCGAGATTCGCGATCGCCGGGAGTCGCTCCCCGAACCGCTCCTCCGGATGACCGTGCGCACACTCGACGTGATCCGGCGGCTCATCCAGCGCAACACCGAACACGTCGCAACCCTTCAGCAGGACATCGCCGCCTTGCTCACCGATCTCAAGTCGGCGACCGAGCCGGGTCCGCAACGTCATGCCGACGGTCTTCCCGACACCACGGTCCCGGAATCGCAGGCGACTCCGGCGGACGCAGCGGCGCCCTCCAACTCCGCGCCATCCTCCTCGGCGAGCCTGAACGAAACCGGCACCCTCGCCGGAGGCCAACGGACCGATCTCCCGGACTCATATTTTCTCCCGGACCTGGACCCGGAGGTCCTGTCGTATTTTGTCCCGGAGGCGCAGGAGCATCTCGAGGCGCTGGAGTCCTTTCTCCTGAAACTGGAAAAGGATCCGCGGAGCGCCGACCTGATCAATCAGCTCTTCCGAAGCGCTCATACCCTCAAAGGGTCGGCGTTTACGGTCGGATTCACGCCGATCGGCGACCTGGTCCACCACGTCGAAGACCTCATGGGGGCGATCCGAGAGGGGCGGGCCAAGTTCGTATCCGGGATGACGGACGCCATTCTGAAGTCCGTGGACGTCGTCCGCCTCCTGATGCGCCGCGATCCGACGATCCTGCCCCAGATTCGCACACGATTCCGCACCGTGGTCTCGGATCTTCAGCGGTGGACCGATGGGACGCCCATAGAGGTTCCGGAGCTGGCCGCCCAGGTCCCTTCCGACACCGCGACGCCGGAACCCGCGCAGAGGGAAACGGCTCAAGCCGACGATCAGACGAGCGGGCAGGGCTCCGATGTCATCCGCGTCAATCGCGAGCGACTGGAGAAGCTCCTGAACCTAGTGGGCGAGTTGGTCATCGGCCGAGGTCGGCTGGAGCAGCGATTGATGGCTCTCGAGCACCTGGCCAACCAGGTTCAAACTTTCAAAGCCAAGATGCTGGACACGGTGCGAGGCTTTGAGGAAAAGCACGCCTTCACCGTACCAAGTCAACCCGCCGCCGCGGCTATGGGTCCCGCGATCCCCGGCCTGCAAGACTTCGGGGCATTGGAGTTCGACAAGTACGACGATTTCAACATTCTCGCCAGGCGGATATCGGAAGTGACGGCGGATGTGACCGAAGCGATGTCCCAGCTCTCGGGGTCGATTCGGAGCGCCCGCGAAGACATGAGTCAGTTGCACCACCTCACGCTCGGCATGCGAGACGAAATCGCCCGAGCCCGCATGGTGGCGGTCGGCACCCCTTTCACCCGGTTCCGTCGGGCGGTCCGCGAAATGGCACGGGCGACAGGCAAAGAAGTTACCCTGGTCACCTCCGGCGAGCACACCGAAGTGGATACCAGCATCGTGGAGCGCTTGGTGGATCCCTTGGTGCACCTGGTGCGTAATGCCGTGTACCACGGCATCGAACCGACCGGCACTCGCATCGCGCAGTGCAAACCCGCCGTCGGCACCATTTATCTCCACGCGGCCCATCGCGGCAACGCCATCATTATTGAAGTCGAAGACGACGGAGCCGGCATGGACGCGGAGAAGCTCAAGAGCAAAGCGGTCTCCCGCGGCCTTCTTACCCCGCAAGCCGCGAAAACGATGAGCGACGCCGAAGCCTTCAAGCTGATCTTCTTGCCAGGATTTTCCACGGCGGAAACCGTCGGGGACCAGGCTGGACGGGGGGTCGGCCTGGACGCGGTGAAAAAGACGATCGAAAGCATGAACGGCTTCATCGAGGTTGAGACCGCCAAGGGGATCGGGACCAAGTTTACGCTCAATTTGCCGCTGACCCTTCTGATCGCCACAGCGCTGATGGTGCGCGCGGGATCCCTCCGGTACGCGATTCCGCTGTCGAGCGTGCGGGAGGTGACCTTGCCTTCGGCCAGCTCCCTGCAACCGATCGCCGGACAGACGGTACTGCAGCTCGGGGAAGAAGCCGTGCCGGTGCACCCGCTCGCGCACGCACTGATCGGCGGGATGTCGGCAGAGGTCTCCGGTGCCTCGCCCGTCGTCGTGGTCCGCGGAGCACAGGGGACGCTGGGGCTTGCCGTCGACGAATTGCTGGGCCGCCAGGAAATCGTGGTGAAACCCTTAGGGGCGCTCAAGGTTTTGGAACGTTCCTGTTTCAGCGGCGCCACGATCGACCCCGAAGGCCGCGTCATCCTGGTGGTGGACGTCGCCCGCATCGGCGCCACGGAGCAAGCCCGCACACAGCTCGAGGGCCCATTTGAGCCGAGAACCGACGACATCGGGGCGCCTCCGGACGCCGAGCGCGCTCACAACGGCCCGATGATCCTCCTGGTCGACGACTCCTTAAGCATTCGCAAGTTCGTCGCGCGCATGCTGGAGAACGCCGGGTACACGGTCGATACCGCGGTGGACGGGGAGGAAGGAGTCCGTAAGGCGTCCACGAACACCTATCGCATGATCATCACCGACCTGGAAATGCCCAAACTCAACGGATACGAAGTCATTCAGGCGCTGCGCGGCCGCCCCCAGACACAGACAGTCCCAATCGTCGTCATGACAACGCGCGCGGGTGACAAGCACAAGCAGTTGGCCCTCAACATCGGTGCGAGCGGCTATATCGCCAAACCGGTCGAGGAGCGGGCGCTGATCGCCGAGGTCGAACGATGGGTTGGGGCCCGCGCCCCCGCCCGCCACGGCTGAGAGTAATCGCCCATGGCTTTTCGTCAACGCGTCTCCACCCCGTCACCCGATCAACTCCACGCCCGATTCCTGCTGGTCGGCCTCCACGACACCATCCTGGCTATTTGGGCGGACACAGTCCGCGGCGTCCTGACGCCGGCTGAGGTCCCCCGGGATCGATCCGTCGTGCTCCTAGGGGAAGCCTACGAGGAGACGAATCTGGCCGTCCGCCTAGGCCTGCGTGACGTAAGACCCACGGCGGAGGCCCGGTTCGTCCTCTGTAGCCGGGGACAGGCCCGGTGCGTCGTTTCCGTCGAACGAGTCCTTGGACTGACGGATGTCCGCGGGCAGGACATTCTTCCGCTGCCGAGCATGATGGTGGGCAAGGAGCGCCTGTGGTTCCGCGGCGTCTTTCTCTTCCGCGAGGGGATGGCGCTGGTCCTAAACCCCGACTGGCTGGTGCAACAGGCGAAGTCGGCAACCTCCGCCCTGGCCGCGGGCCGCTGAACGACACCCGCGAGAAGGTTCCCGATGCTGAGAAGCGCAAAACAATCGATTGGGAAAACCGCCACGCGACAGGCCGTGTCCTTGATCGTCTTTACGGTGGGCGGCAAGGCCTTCGCCATGAAGGCGGAGGAAGTGGGCGGTGTGGAGTCGTGGCCGGCGTCCATGCCCGTTCCAGGCACGACCCCGTATCTGCGCGAACTCGTCCGGCGCGGCCGCGCCATCCACGCCGTCTACGACCTGGCCGGGCAATGGTCCCTCGCAGCGGAGGAGACTTCTCCCCTCTGTCTCCTGGCCAAATGGGGAGCGAGCGAGGTGGCCCTGCGGGTCGATTCGCAAATTCCATCGCTTGAAACGGCTGACGTTGATATGATTCAACCAGCGACAGGCTCGCATCCGGGGCTCGTCGGAACGTGGACTCATCAGGGGATGGACATTCCGCTGCTGTCGTTTCGCCAATTGGAGCAGCAGATCAGACAAGCCGCCTGATTCGGAACGGCGTTTCCAAGAGGGAGCATGCTTATGCCGCGCGTCTTAGTCGCCGATGACAGCATTGCGGTCCGCAAGGTCGCGGAACGGCTCCTCAAGGAAGCCGGACTCACCGTCACTCTGGCCGCCAATGCCGAGGAAGCCATTGCGCATCTGGAGAAAGATCCGCCGGATGTGGTCGTGTCGGACGTCATCATGCCCGACAAGAGCGGGTATGAGGTGTGTGGTTATGTCCGCGGGCATGCCAAGATTTCCACCATCCCCGTGCTGTTGATCTCCGGGATCGTCAACGACGACGTCACCAAACAAGCGGAATCCTGCCGAGCCGACGGCGTCTTGAAAAAGCCGTTTCAGGGAACCTCTCTGCAGGACCGTGTCACCGCCCTCCTCGGCAAACGAGGGGAGGCCGCCCCCGCGAGTACCCCGGCGCCGGCGCCCCCGCCGGCGTCGGCCAGCGCCGCGGGCTCCCCATTCAAAATCGTCGAAGCGAGCCCCTCCATCTCCATGACACCGCCGGAGCCGGCCAAAGCGGCCGGGGCAACGGACGAAGAGTTGGAGGCCTATCGTTTGGCCGCCAGCCGCGTCAAGGAACTCGAATCGGAATTGGCCGCCGAGCGAGAGCGCGGCGCCCAACAAGTCCGGGCGCTCGAAGAGGCACGCGCCCAGGTCGCCCAAATTTCTGAACTCGAGAGAGCGCTGGAGACCGAGCGCGCCCGGGTGAAGGAACTCGAAGAGGAGCGGGCGGCCGCCGCCTCGACGACGCGCCGACTCACCGAGATCGAGTCCGAGCTCGCCGCAGAACGGCAGCGTGTGAACGAACTGACCGACGCGCTCGGATCGGCCCGGGATGAGGCGCAGCGCGGGCGCGAAGCCGAAATGGCGTTGGCGGCCGAACGAGAGCGAACCTCGGCCCTGTCGGCCTCGTTGGCCGCCGCTCAAGAAACGGCGAAAAAAGCCAAGGACCTGGAAGCCGCCTTGACGGCCGAACGCGCGGCCGAAGCCGTGCTGGTGCAGCAGGTAACGGAGCTCGAACAGCGGATGGCCAAGCTGCAGGGCCTGGAGTCCTCGCTCAAATCCGCCGAAGCCGCCTTGAAGGCCGAAAAATCGAAGGTCGCCGAACTCGAACAGCGCCTCCCCGAAATCGCCCAATTGAAGGCCGAATTGGCCGGGGTACAGGAAGTGCTGAACTCGGAACGAGACCGGGCGAATGCGCTCAAGACCGAACTCGGCGCGGCCCAGGAGAACCTGGCGCAGGAACGCGAACGGATCGAACAGCTCTCCAGCGAACTCGACAAGGCCAGGTCGGAATTGCCGCGCATCCCGGAGCTCGAGAGCGCGTTGCACGCCGCGACGGAACGGGCGGACCAACTCGGGAAACGAGTCACGGACGCCGAGCACGCTGCAGAACAAGCCAACCGACGGTTGGAAGAGATGGCCCGCAAATTGAGCCAGATCGCGGGACTGGCCTCGAAGCTCGGCTCAGGGTCGAGCGAGCGGTAACCCGAGCGTCACCTCGCCGGCGTCGCCTCAGATCGGTTCGGAACTCGGCATGCCACAAGACGGCGCACTGGAAGACGACTTTCAAAAGGAACTGCTGGGCCTCTTCGCGACGGAAGCGTACGAATGGCTGGCGCAAATCCTGATCGCCCTGGTTCGCCTGGAGGAAGTCGCTGAACCGGCCTCTGCCACCGACGCCATCGACGGCATCGTGCGCGGGCTCACGAGCCTGGGAGGGTCGGCCGCCACCGTCGATCTGCCTGGCATCCAGGAATCGGTCTTCGGACTGCTCCCGATCGTGGAGCAATTGCGGGCCGGAGAAGGCCCCGCCCCGGGCGAGTTGCTCGCGAAACTGCGCGAGACCCTGACCGAGATCACCGCCTCCGTCGCGGCCAGTACGGGGACCCCCCCGACCGTTTCCTTCGACGCCCCTACGACGGACCTGCGCCGGGCCAAAGACTTCCTCCAAGCTCTTCACGCCCTGCGGGGGACCCAACCGCGCCACTCCCCCCTCTACCGACACGTGGCTGACAACATCATGAAGCGGGTTCAGAAAGACTTGGATCGGGGCATCTCCCAGGTCGACGGGCAGGGGATTCGCCAGTATTTCGACGAGGTGAACCGCTCGGACGAGGATTTTCTCGGCCGCATTCAGATCGCGATCCCCGCCATTGCCAGCGCTGTCTGCGCGCTGAAAACCACGGCGCTGCAGCCCACGTTCGTGCCCGACCAGCATTGGAAGTCGCTCCAAGAGACCCTGGACCAGCTCGTGGAGCTGTCCCGGCAGCGACAAGCCTTTCCGATCATGTATTTCTTCCAAGGACTGTCGACCTTCGTCTCCATCGTCACGGATCGTCGCATGGCGATCCCGCCCAAACGATTCGAGCTGGTCGAGGCCCGAGTCCAGGGGATGAGCGACCTGGTCCAGCAATGGGGAGCCGCCGGCCGGTCGGAGCGGGAGGCCGTGGCCAAATTGATTCCCGCCTGAGCCTCCATGGCGGCGGCGGCGCGGCGGACAGGGAAGGGAGCCGGATGAGTCCAGATTGGTATCAGCTCGCCACGGAAGAACTGCTCAAGATCGGGGACACCATCCGTGGGCAACAGCCGATCAACATCACTGAATTGGAATGGATCAGCCGAGGCATAGCCGCCTCGCTGCTGACGTCTGACGACCTGGTGGTAAAAGCCTTGTCCGCCCCGCCGGGCAACCCCGTGATCACCAACCTGGTTCACGTCGGAATCCTGAGCAGCAAGCTGGGCATCGGACTGAATTTCGCCGGCGACGAACTTGAGCAGCTCACGCTGGCCGGCCTGCTCCACGACATCGGCATTTTCACGCTTCCGGCCGCACTCGTGTCTCAATCCGGAAAGCTCTCCGCACGGGAGCGCACGGTGCTGGAACAACACCCGATCGCCGGACACGACATCGTTGCGCGCCTGGGGCCGCGTTACGAATGGCTGGCATTGGTCATCCAACAGGCGCATGAACGATGGGCCGGCCAAGGATATCCGCTTCGATTGCGGGGACGGGCGATTCACGAATTCGCCCACGTCATCGGCCTCTGCGACATCTTCGACGCCTTGGTCTCGCATCGTCCGTACCGGCGTCGCCTCTTGCCGCACGAAGCGATCTACGAGCTCTTTCAAAACGAGCGCGCCTCGTTTCCACGTGAAATTCTCAAGGCGCTGGTGGAACAGCTATCCGTCTACCCCCTCGGCACACGAGTGCGACTCAACACGGGGGAGAACGCCAGGGTGATACGCCTCAACGCGCGATATCCGTTGCGGCCGGTCGTTGAACTCGAGCCCGGTTCGGGAGCCATGGGAGGGCTGGCTTCCGCCGTGCTGGACTTGGCCCAGACCCCCGCAGCCTACATCACGGACACGCTGAAGGCGCCGGCGGCACCGGCGGAGCTGAGGCCGGAATCGTGGAGCGATCCGAAACAGATTCCTAAGGACGACAAGGGGCCTGCATACTCAAACGAGTTCTCTTCTCTGCTCGATAGCCTGGACCAGATCGCTTCGACGATTCAGGAAGCCGTCGATTCGCACATGGGATCCCCACCCGGCGGGAGAGCAAACGACATACTGTCGTGACCGGCTCGCCCTGTTCATTCCTGAACGAGTAGGGGGTACACACTCCTTCAAAGATTTCATGCTGACCTCGATCATGTTTCTCTAACAAACTGAAATACTTGCCGAATATTCGCCCAAATCTTGGGCACCACCACGAATGCTGCCCTGTATCTCGCCGTTATAATCTCGTCCACATGATTATCCACAGCTCGCGCACAGTTTCTGTGGACACCTATTTTCGCATTGACCCGGCACACGCCGCGGCCACCTGCATGACGATGCCGACAGCGGGTCCTCATGCCGGCAAATCCTGACTTGTCGGCCGTTTCCGGCGAACTCACGCCATTCGGATCGTCTGGACGCGGGGAATGAGACGCCCTGTGCGTAATCGACTGATCCCGACGACGATTCCTCCATCGCGGACCTCGGAACCCGCGTAAAAACTCGGCTCCGTCCCTCAGTCGCGATCGTCTGCTCGGAGGCCGACGAAGGGCCATTCCTTACATGATCCCCGCACGCAGGACGGGTATAATGGCGACCTTTCGGGGGTCTGGATTTCCGAGGCGGAGGCACCTGAAGCCATGGGCTCGGAAGGCCGCGTATTGTACAACCGAGATCGCGATGGCTAAACTCGTCTCACCGCGTCGAGAAGAAAACCTGATCGGGAAAGCAAGGGAATACATTCGCACGCATATCGTCTTTCCCTCGGCTCTGCTGGGACTCATTCTGCTCTTGGCCGCAACCATGGGCCTTGGTTATCAATACCTGGCAGATACCTATGCCTGGAGCACGTTCCTACAGAGTACGGGACTCGCCGTGGGAGGGGCCCTGGCCGGATGGGGCCAGTCTCGCTACCATCGCTACCTGCTCAGGCACACGCCGGAATTTCTCGCCGGGCGCATGGAGGCGTTTTCCGGACATCGGCGCGGAAAACATCGCCAGGATCGCATGCGGATGGAGCCGCGCCATCGCGGGAGAGCCTGGGTGCCGCTCTGGTATGTGCTGGCGGCTCTGACCCTCTTGGGACTGTCCTTTTGGGCCGCGGCGTGGGGATCTGTGTATGCGGTGGCCGCCTATCTTCTGCCCTGGGCCGGGTTCTTTTGCGCTCGGGTGTATGCCTGGAAGGATCTCTGGAGCAGCGGGCCGACGCGGCCCGGTAAGTCCTAGCCCTTCCCGCTAGCCGCGTCCGCCATCCGGCGGACGGGCGAGCCCCTGCGGCGGCGAGCCAGAGTGGGGCGGCTTCGGATCGCGACGGCGACGCTGCAAAGACGGCTCGCGCGGCGGGAGGATGCGGCGGGCCCGGACGGGCGGAACGCCTTGGGTATTTCTCGCCTGGAAGCGCGATCTCGAGGGTCGGCTAGGGCGATCGGCGCTTGCGCGCGCGCTTCGCTCCCGAGGTGTGAATGGCGGCTTCAGCGGCTGCCAGCCGCTTTTGCAGATCTCGCACTTGTTGTCGCAGCTCCGGCAAATGCGGGAGCAGGGCCTGCGCACGGAGCGCGGTTTCATGCGGCATCGCCGGAGCCCCTGATACGATCTGGTCCGAGGCGAGGGCGCGATTCACCCCTGAGCGGGCCGCGATCATGACCCGGTCCCCGATTTCAAGATGGTCGGCCAACCCCGCTTGTCCCCCGATCAGCACGTGCGTCCCGACGCGCGTGCTGCCCGCAATGCCGACCTGAGCCACGACGATGCAATGCTCGCCGATTTGGACGTTGTGGGCGATCTGCACCAGGTTGTCGATCTTGGTCCCTCGGCCGATGCGCGTCTGCCCAAAGGTCGCCCGATCAATGGCCACGTTGGCCCCGAGCTCGACGTCGTCTTCAATGACCACTCCGCCGAGTTGGGGAATTTTCACGTGGCGTCCCTCATGCTGCACGTATCCGAATCCGTCGCTGCCGATCACGGTTCCGCTGTGAATGATCACGCGCGCCCCGATACGACATCCCGCTCGCACCACCACGTTGGGGTACAGATGGCTGTCGTCCCCGATGTGACACCCGTCCCCCACGAACACGCCGGGCGAGAGGACGACCCGTGCGCCGATGGTGACGTGGCGTCCCAGCGTCACGAACGGGCCGATGGAGACGTCCGGCCCTAGTCGAACGCCCTCGCCCTCCACGACGGGCTGCACGACACCGCGTGCCCGATAGGGCGGACAGAAATACTCCTGCACGACACGGACGAAGGCATACGCCGGGTGGGGCACGACGATCTGCGGTTTCGTCAACTCTGGTATTCGGCGGCCCACCACAACTGCTGCTGCATTCGAGCGCATGGCCGCCTTGTTGAACCGATCGCCGGCGACGTAACTGAGGTCACCGGCCGTAGCCTCCTCCAGCCCGGACACCCCCGTGACCCCGAGGTCCGCATCTCCCACCAGGGTCCCCGACAGGAATGCGGCGATCTCGCCTACCGTTGGAATTCGTGCGGATCTCGTCACCGTGCGTTCATCCTCGCGATTTCTTGACCGGCTTGGCTTTCTTCGTCGTGTCCTTGACTCTCGTGGCGGACTTCGCGCGAGGGGCCGGAGGCGGGGCGACCGAAGTTGCCGGCGCAAGCCGGCGCTCGACGTACGTGACCACATCCCGTACCGACCTCAATCCCGGCAGATCCTGATCCGGAATCTGCAAATCGAACGTTTCCTCGACGCGATAGAGCAACTCGATGGTGGCCATGGAATCCAATCCGAGATCGTCTCGTAACACGGCATCGAGCGGGATCGTCATCGGATCCCGTTTGAGATAGTCACCCAGGGCCTGAAGAATCCTCGGCTGCACGGCGGGCATCGTCATCGTCATGTCCTCAGGCGGCAAACCGTTTAAATACTACGGCGGCGTTGTTGCTGCCGAATCCGAACGCATTCAACAGGGCGACCTTGATCGCGCGCTCTTGGGCCTGAGCCGACAAGCCCTTCAAAGCGCACGCGGGATCGGGCTCGTCCAGGTTCGCGGTCGGATGGATGACACCGTCGCGCATCGCGAGGACACAGACCACTGAACCGATGGCGCCGGCTGCGCCCAGCGTGTGCCCCACGAGGGATTTGGTGGCATTGACCGCCACGCGATCAGCCCGCTGCTTGAAGAGGCGGCGAATCGCCTTGACCTCGGCGGCATCGCCCACGACCGTCGACGTCGCGTGCGCGTTGATATAGTCCACTTGGCCCGGAGTCACCCCGGCATCCTTCAACGCCAGGTGCATCGTCCGGGCCACTTCAATGCCATCTTCCTTGGGAATCACCATGTGGTAGGCCTCGCTGGTCGCGGCGTACCCGGCAACCTCCGCATAGATCCGCGCCCGCCGCCTCCGAGCGTGCGCCAGCGATTCCAGGATGAGAGCCGCGGCCCCTTCGCCCATGACGAACCCGTCGCGCTTGGCGTCGAACGGCCGGCTGGCTCGGCCCGGGTCGTCATTGAAGGCTGTGGAAAGCGCGCGCAGCGAGCAAAACCCGGCGAACACCAGCGGGGTGATGCTGGAGTCCGCTCCCACGGTGATGATGGCATCGGCCTGTCCCGACCGGATGGTCCCCAGGGCCTGTCCCACTGCGTGGGCACTGGATGAGCAGGCGGTCGAAATGGTGAAGTTCGGCCCCTTCGCTCCGGTCGCCATGGCCACGGCCCCGGCGGCCGAATTGAGAGTGATCGTCGGAATGAAGTTCGGATGGACGCGATTCGGCCGTCGCGCCTGATAGAGCTGGGTGATTTCCCGCTCGCCCATGACCATCCCTCCCATGCCGGCCCCCATGATGACGCCCACGCGCGGCGACGTGGCCGAAGTCAGGGACAGGGCCGAGTCGGCCAACGCTTCTTTCACCGCCACCAGGGCGAATTGGGCGTAGCGATCAACCCGTTCGATCAGCGGCCCCTCCATATACTGGGTCGGCGTGAAGCCGTCGACTTGCGCGGCGACTCGACAGCGATACTGCTCCATCGGGAACGGATCGAAAGTCCGCACGGCCGTGACGCCCGAGCGCCCCGCCAGCGCGGCCTTCCAGAAGGCCTCGATCCCGATCCCGATCGGGGACACGATCCCCAGACCGGTGACGACGACACGAGCATGTTTGGACGGAGAGGGCATCGCGGTGAGGTGTGGAGTTTGTACCTGAAGGATCGCGACCAGTCAATGACGCCGGGTTAGTACCGGATTTTCAGTAGGAGATACAGCCCCAAGGACAAAAACACCAAGTTGGCCATCCAGCCCGCCACCATCGGCATCAGGACACCGCTCCGTCCGAGCGCCACGGACACCGAATGCGTCACCCAGTAGAAAAAACCGACGACCAGCGCCTGGCCGACTCCCACGGCAATGCCGGCTCCACGCGTGCCCATCCGACGGAGGCTCAACGCCACGCCCACACAGACCATGATCAGACTGACGAGGGGAAAGGCGATCCGGGCATGAAAATCGGTCAGGAGTCGCGCGAAGCCGTAGCCGTCGCGCTGCAACCGATCAATGTAGGCCCGCAGGTCGTGGAGGCTCAGCAGATCCGACTCCACTGACAGCCACGATTCAAAATCCTGGGGAACCTGGGACAACGCCAACGGTCGTTGCTGAAAGGTCCGCGACGTCACGGCGCCGTCGGGGAGGAAGCGCCGCTCCATTCCCTCGTACAGCACCCATCCGTCGGGACCGTAGGAAGCCCGCTGAGCCTCTGTGATCCCCATGAGCCGGAACTCGGGGCTCAACTGGAATACCCGGATACCCCGCAAGGTCTCGCCACCGGGTTCGACGAGATCCACGTTCATCAGCGATTGGCCGCGAACCTGCATCCACGGACGTTCCGCCTTGAGAGACACGGGCGACTTTTTCTCGATCGAGATGTTCCGGACATACTCCGCCGCGGCGGTCGAGGAGGGGATCACCACCCAACTCAACCCCAACAACAAGACGGTGATGAGGCTCCCGAACACCAGGAACGGAGTCGCAATTCTGATCAGACTGACGCCGCAAGCGCGCATCGCCGTGATCTCCCGGTTCCGTGAGAGCATGCCCAGGGAGAGCAGGGTCGCCATCAGCACGGCGAGCGGCGCGATTTGGAAGGTGATACTCGGTGTACGAAGTACAAAATAATGCAGAACATCGATGAGTTGAGCATCAAATTTCATGAATCGCCTGAGCTTTTCAAAGAAGTCGATGACGAGGTAAATGGTCATCAATCCGGAAAAGCACATCACGAAGACTTTTCCGAACTCCTTCCATAAGTAGACGAACAAAATCATCGCGGGCTTCTCATCGACGGCTGACCTTGTAAAACGCGACCACGGTGATCACGGCGAAGACGGCGTTCGGCAACCAGGCCCCCACGACGGGCGGGGCCACGAGCGTCGTTACGAGGAATTCGCAGAACATGTTGAGCATGTAGTACGCGACTACGATCACCACTCCGACGACGAAACCGCCGATTCGGCCCGACCGTTTCGACACGATGCCGGCGGGTACTCCCAACAAGCACAACACCAGGGTGGCGGTCGGGAAAGCCAGATCCTTGTGGTACTCCACCAGTCGTCGCAGCGCGATCGGATCCTTCCACTGCGAGGCGTCGAGCAACCGGATCACGTCCTGGTAGGACGGGCGCTCGTCGGGCACGTAGCCCGCCTGCGTGAGATTCATGCGGATGTCGTACTGCGCGAAGGACACGTGCTGGTAGCGATCCGCCTCATGGGGCCGGCTGTGAAGTACTCCATCGTGGAGGCGCAACGCCAATTGGCGGGTCACCGGATCCGTCAGGACCGAAAAACGGCGGGCCACGATGATCCGCGGTTCATCCGGATTGCGTTCGTCCGAGACGAAGATGCCCTCCGCAGGGTGATCGTCCGTGGAGGCGGGTACATACACGGTCATCTTCGGCACCGGCTCATTGAAGACCCCTCGGTCCAGCGCGAAGACCAATTGATCCCGCAGGAGACTGAGCGCCACTTTCTTCAGATTGAAATTGCTCCAAGGCTCCCCCCATTGGGCCAGCGCCAGCGTCATGCCGAACACGAGCAACGCAAACAGGACGACGGGCTGGGCCAGACGGAGCAGGCTGAGGCCGGACGCGCGCATGGCCACCAACTCGCTGTCATACGACAGCCGGCCGAATGCCGTGATCGACGCGATGATGGCGGCGATGGGCAGGGTCAACACGAGAAACGACGGGAGCAGATGGAGGAACACTTTCAAGACCGCCGCCACCCCGATGCCTTTCGACACCAACAGCTCGACCAATCGCAGCAGTTCCCGTGTGACGAAGACGAAGCACAGCGCCCCCAAACTGACGGCAAAGGGCGACAATAATTCCGCGAAGATATACCGATCGAGCAATGTGCGCAGGAACACGGATCGGGGCCCTAGTGGGGGAGTGATACCGCACTATAGTGCACTTTCCGCGGTGATGTAAACCGGCGCACGAGATTCTGCATGGGCCCGCGACGGAACCGCCGCGCGAGCCCGCGCGGGGAGCCGGTTGGCCGGCTGCCTTGACAAGCTCCAAATTGCTATGTTACACCGCTGCCGGTTTTTTCGCATGGTGTCATGAACGCTTGTCCCGGCAGCGGCGGTCCGATCCCCCCTACACCGATCATCCGGTTTCTTTTCCATTGGTCAACGTGCGCCATGTCGTACCAGCCCAGGCAGCCCCCTGTCGCGTGGCTATTCAGGAAAGGAGGACTGTGTGAAAAGCAAAGGCACAGTGAAGTGGTTCAATGACCGCAAGGGGTTCGGGTTCATCCGCCTCGACAACGGGGAGGATGTGTTCGTCCACTACTCCGCGCTGCTCGGGGAAGGGTTCAAGACCCTGAAGGAAGGCGAAAGCGTCGAGTTCGAGATCGTCCAGGGCGCCAAAGGACCCCAGGCGGCCAATGTCCTCAAGGCCGCGCTGAACGCCTAACTGCCTGAATTCTCCAGACTTGCACAGGGCGTCCGGCGATGCCGGGCGCCCCGTGCGTGTTTTGTTCGTCCCCGCGCAACCACTGGGATTCCCCCAGCATCTGGTTACCCGTCCTACCCGGCGCTGAAAGCGCGCGTTTCATTGACAAAAAATCGGTCGAAGGCTACGGTGAGCAGGCAATCCTAGCGGAGAATCATCGTTGGCCGGCGACCGGACGTCCATCCTTCAAAGCGCTCAACTCTACGCCTCCAAAGGCAACCTCGATGCGGCCCTCGCGGAGTGGAAAAAACTCGCGCAGGAATCGCCGAACGACGGGACGATCTACAATTCCATCGGCGATCTCCATCTCAAGCGCAACGCCAAAGGCGAAGCCGTCGCCGCCTACCTGCAGGCCGCCAAAGCGTTTCGCGACGAGGGCGCGCCGCTCAAAGCCATCGCGGCCTATAAGAAGGTTCTCAAGATCGACCCGGCGCGATACGACATTTACCGCTACCTGGGCGACCTCAATGCCGAGCGCGGATTGCTCAGTAGCGCGGTCTCCGACTATCTGACGCTTGCAAAGTTCTACCTCAAGGAGAAGAAGTTCAAAGAAGCTCTGGAACTTTATCGTCTTATCGTCACGCAAGACCCCTCCAATCTCGACGCGCAGGAGCGGGTCGCGGAACTGTGCCTGCAAGAAAATCTTCCGCAGGAGGCCGTTCGCGTCTATCTTCAAATCGGACGCGAGCGATCCGCGCAAGGCCGAACCATCGAAGCACGGGAGGCCTATGCCGCGGTACTGAAGCTGGACCCGTCCAACCGGGAAGCCGAACAGTTCGTCAATGCGGAGAAGCAGGTGACCGGCGGCGGCCCGCCGAGACCCAGCCCGGCAGGTCAGCCGGAGACCTCGCGCAGCCCGGCTTCACAGCCGGCCGACATGCTGGGGGAAGCGCGCCGCCGTCTCGCCGCCGGCCAGTTCGAGGGCGCGGAAGCGATGCTCTCCCAACTACTGTCTCGTGAACCGGGCAACCCGGAGATTTGCCGACTGCTGGCACAACTGCACCTCAAGCAGGGGCAAGTGAACGTAGCGCTCAACGAGTACCGGTTCCTGGCCGGAACCGCCTTGCGCTCGCAGGACTACGAACTGGCGGAATCCTTGATCAACGAGTTTCTCGCCGTCGAACCTCAATCCGTCCCGCTGTTGGAACTCCTGGGAGACCTGTACGAGGAAAAGGGCGACCCGGTCATGGCCGCGACGCATCTGGGGAAGGGGATCGCGATCCTGCTTGAGCGCCCCGACCCACACTTGCCTTCCTTGCCGGCCGAGCTGTACGAACGGGTGAAAACTCTCGACCCGCACGGACAGACCCGCATGCAACTGACGTCGATCTTCGAGCCGGCTGCCGCAGTCGCATCCAAGAGCCCACCGTCGGATCCCGCAGTTTCGCTCGGGTCGGGGGAGATGGAAGGAGTTCAGGCCTCCCAGGCACCGGCCTCGGCAGGAGCGCCGCCGACCGGCGAGGCCTCGCGGCCGCTTTCTCTGGTCAAGGATTTCGAATCCCCGGCGGAGGGCGGCGCACAAGATTCCACCACGGGGGCGTCACCCTCCCTGGCTCCAGGGCCGATTCCAGAGCCGGATCCAGCCACCCGATATACCCTGGGGATCGCATTCAAGAACATGGGGCTTCCGGAAGAGGCGATCGAGGAGCTCACCCTCGCCGGGAAAGACCCGGCGATTTGGTTGGATGCGTCGGTCGCCGTTGCGTTGTGCCAGAAAGATCTCGGACGATACTCCCAGGCGATCGCACAGTTGGAAGAGACCTGCCGCCACCCGCAGGCCACGGGAGACAAGGCTCGGTCCATTCAATACGAATTGGCCTTGCTCTATAAAGCCACCGATGCGATCGAGAAGGCCCTGCACATCTTCGACGCGATCGCCGATTACCAGGACGTGCGCGACCACATCAACGAACTCCGCCAGCCTCAGACCACTCCCGCCCAATAGCGGGCAGACGGCAACCACCTATCACCATCGGCATCGACGACGAAGCAGTCTTCTCCACGTCTTGCGTTTGACGATGACGTTTGGCGTTCGACATTCGATGTTCTGCGCATCACGTTTAGGTCACTTGATTAGGCGCCGTTCGCCCCGCGAGAACCGCCTCGATATTCGCCAGGCAGACCAGGCCCATCTGGACCCGCGTCTTGAGAGTGGCCGAACCCAGATGGGGGAGGGTCACGACATTGGCGACAGCGCGGAGGCCCTCATGGAGCTTCGGTTCCTCCTCGAACACGTCCAACGCCGCACCGGCCGGCCGGCCTTCTCGTAACGCGTCGGCCAGGGCTCCCTCATCCAGGACGGGACCTCGCGAGGTGTTGATCAGATAGGCGGTCGGACGCATCAAGGCCAGTTCCCGCCGTCCCACCAAGTGCCGAGTGTCCGGGGTCAACGGCACGTGCAGGCTCACGAAGTCCGCGCTCCGCAACAGTTCGTCCAGCTCCACGCGGCGCCAGGCAGGATCGGACAAGGAGGGCATCGGTCGAGGCGACGTATACAACACGGGCATACGGAACCCGCGTGCGCGTTCGGCCACCGCGCGCCCGATCCGGCCCATCCCGATGATGCCCAGGGTCTGGCCGGCGATCTCGGCGCCAAGGAGCTGGGTCGGTGTCCACCCCGTCCAGCCCCCACTCTGGACCAACGCGTGGCCTTCCGGCACGCGCCTCGCGACGGCGCACAGCAGGGCCCACGTGAGGTCCGCGGTCGCGTCGGTCAGAACGTCCGGGGTGTTCGTCGCCACCACGCCGCGTTGCCGCGCGGCGTCGACGTCGATGTTGTTGTAGCCGACGGCGTAGTTGGCGACGATCTTCAGCGAGGGCGCCGCCCGGAGCACCTCGTCATCGATCCGTTCGGTCAACGTCACGATGACCGCCTCCGCCCACCGAACGCCGGCCAGGAGCGCTTCCCTCGTCGGCGGATCGTCGCCGGGAGAGTGGGTCAGTGCATAGGCGCCGCGGATCCGCGCCATGACCGGTTCCGGAAGGAGCCGGCTGACATAGAGACGAGGGCGGGGAAGGGCCATGGGTCGTTCTCCTGGGTGCGCCACCGCCGCATCCTAGCCCGACCGTGGCCCCCACTCAACCGTCGCCCCCTCGCCGGGGCTTCACTTGTCCTGAGAAAAGGCGCCCGTCTACAATGTGGGCTCACGCCGGCACTCAAGGACCCGTGACCCTCATCCTTCCAGAAAAGCGGAACAGCGTCGCCGCCGATCTTCGGCGACGACTGAGACCCGAGCAGGTGCTCGACGATATTCCGACGCGCGCAGCCTATGCCGTCGACGCGAGCCTCTATCGCATGGAGCCCACGGCGGTCGCGCTCGTCCAATCCGAAGCCGACATCCGGACCGTGATCGCCTACGCCGTGGAGCGGGGGATTCCGTTGACGCCGCGCGCCGCCGGAACGAACTTAACCGGTTCCGCGGTCGGGTCGGGCATCATCCTCGACGTTTCACGCCTCACTCGCATCTTGGAGCTCAACCGAGAAGCACGGTGGGTCCGGGTCCAGCCCGGCATCGTCCTCAATGAATTGAACAAGCGGTTGGCCCCCGACGGCCTCATGTTCGGTCCGGATCCCTCGAGCGGCGATATGTGCAAACTCGGCGGCATGCTGGCCAACAATTCATCCGGCCCCCACACGCTGCGCTACGGCAGCGTCAAGGACAACGTCTCGGCCTTGCGCGTTTGCCTGGCCTCGGGGGACTGGTTGGATGCCCGCGCTTATCGGACCGACGAACTGGCGCCCCTTCTGAGCCGGTACTCGGCCGTCGGCACGCTGGCGCGACTGGTCGAACGACATCGAGCCATGATTCAAGGCAAAGCGCCTCGAGTCACGAAGAATAGCTGCGGTTATAATCTGTTCGGCCTCGCGGACGGGCTGAGCGGCGGACGGCTCGACCTCCCGAAGCTGTTCATCGGCAGCGAGGGCACCTTGGGGGTCATGAGCGAGGCGACCCTTGCGCTCGTCCCACGGCCCCGCGCGACCACGGCTGCGCTCCTGCACTTCCGCTCCCTCGACGAGGTGGGTGAAGCCGTGCCCCGCCTCCTCTCACTGACGCCCAGCGCCCTCGAAATCATGGACAAGCACACGCTGGACCTGATCGGACGCGCCCGCCACGGCGTCCCCCCCGACGCGGCGGCGACGCTCCTCATGGAACTCGACGAGGAACCCGGCCTGGCCCCCTTGCGCGCCCGCGTGGACGAGTTGGCGCAACTGGCGCGCCGGTATCGACTCGCCTCCGACGTCGTGCTGGCGCACGACCGGGAGCAACGGGACCAATTGTGGCAAGCCCGGAAGGCCTTGTACCCGACGCTCTATCGCTTCGACGCGAAGAAGCGGCCGATCAACTATGTGGACGACGTCGTCGTGCGCGCCGAACGGTTGAGCGAACTCATTCAGTATCTCGACCGCCTGTTCGCCGATCCGCCGGTGCCGGTCGCCATCTTCGGTCACATCGGCGACGGCAACGCCCACATCGTGCCGCTGCTGGACGTCAACGACCCGAAGGACGTCGATCGCATGGTGCGCACCTATCACGAGGTGCATCAAACCGTGCTCGAATGCTTCGACGGATCGATCTGCGGCGAGCACGGCGACGGGCGGGTGCGGGCGGAATACGTCCGCAAGATGTTCGGGGATGATCTCTACGATCTGTTCGTCCAGGTGAAGCGCGCCTTCGACCCGTCGGGGGTGCTGAATCCCGGTATCAAGCTGAGCGATCGTCCGTTTACGGATCACATCGACCATGCGCGGTTCGCGAAGAATTGCGCCACCTGCGCCAAATGCAACGCGGTGTGCCCCGTCTACGACGTATTCCAATCCGAGGACATGAGCTCGCGCGGCTGGTATGAAATCGTGACCGCCAAGGACTACCGCTACCTCGACTCCAAACGCGTCGTGGAGGCCTGCACCAATTGCAAGTCTTGCCGGACCATCTGTCCCGCCGGCGTCGATGTCTCGGACCTCATCCTGGCGCGGCGGGCGGAGCATCCCAACAAGGCGGCGGGTGTCCTCTTCGCGCTCCACGCCCGAGGCTGGCTGTTCGAGCCGGTGCTGAAATTGGCGGCAGCCACCCAACGGTGGTGGGACCGGCCGAGCGTACGCGGGCTCCTCGAAGCGGCCACGCGCCCGTTCATGCGCCGCATCGCCCCGACGGCCCGTCTTCCGAAGGCGTTGCTCCTGCCTCGACTCGCTCGACGGCACCTGCGGGAACGGCACGCGGACTTGGTCCCGCCTGACGGCCTGTCGCTGCGCGCCACGGCCTATTTTCACGGGTGTGCCGCCAACTACTTCGACGACGGAGTCGGCGACGCCGTGATCGACGTCCTACGGCGCCTGGGCCGGGAACCGGACTTGCCTGCGCAACGGTGTTCGGGAACCCCGATTGAAACCTATGGCCATCGCGAGCTAGCCAAGGAAGGCGCGCGGGAGAACCTCCAGTCCCTCGCCCCCTACGACACGGTGGTCACAGGCTGCGCCTCCTGCACCCTGATGCTTAAGGATTATCCGAAGCTCTTCGCCGGTCAGCCGGAAGAGGCCGCGGCCGTCGCCTTGGCCAAGAAAGTGGCCCACATCGCCGAGGTCGTCGCCCGGACCACCTCACCCGGGCGGGGGACGCACGTAGGCCGGCCGATCAAGAAGGTCACCTACCACTCCTCGTGCCATCTCCGAGCCGCGGGAGTCACCAAGGAGCCACGCAGCGTTCTCGCAGGACTCCCGGGAGTGGAGTATGTCGAGATGGTGGACGCCGACCGCTGCGCCGGAGGGGCCGGAACGTACGTCGTCAAGGACTACGACACGTCCCAAGCCGTCTTCGAGCGAAAGCGGCGAGCGATCGAGCAGAGCGATGCCGAGGTCGTCGCCACGAGTTGCCCGGCCTGCATGATCCAATTGAAGAACGGCTTGCGCGAACCCACTGAGGTCAAGCATATTGCTCAGCTGGTTCAGGAATCACTGGCGGCACTGGATCACGCCGCGGCGAGAGGGAAGCCAGCGTCGCCATGACCTTTCGGAAAGTCGACCTCATTTATCTGGGCGGCGCCATTTTGGTCGTCGTCGGCGTCTCGCTCCTGCCGTCTCCGAAAGATCGGAACCCGCCGGTGCCCCGCACCCCCAAGCACTACGATCTCCGTCTGGAAACGGACTGCCTCACCTGCCACGCCCCCGGCGCGATCAACGCCCTGAGAACGCCCCCTCACCCGAAGCGGCAAGACTGTTTGCATTGTCATCGGACCACTTCTTGATGGAGGCCTAGGACCCCACATGGTGACGGTGCTGATCATCGGACAACTACAACAGCATGTCGACGACTCGAAATTCGAGCTGGAGCTTCCGCCCACGGCGACGGTGAAAGGACTGCTCGACGCCAACGAGGATAAACTCGGCGTCGTCCACTCCTTCGCCATCAACGGGCAGCTCATGGTGATGATCAACAGGAAAATCAGCACCCTCGAATCCCCGCTGAAAGACGGGGATGTCCTCAAGCTGACCTACCAGGCGAACTTCAGTTACGAAGGGGCGCGGTGGCACAATCCGTGAGGGGAGGGGCGAGCAACAGCGGTCGCCTGCGCTCGCGGAACACGCACCCTGACCCATCATATTTTCGCACTGAGGGCGGTGTTCGTTCGACGTGCGCACGTGAGTCCCGCTGCCGTCGCCCAGGAGAGACACATCCAGCCGACTCAGGCGCCAGTGGTGGTTGGCAAATGAGACTTCGAACGGTGCTCGAGGTCCGCGATCGTCGGGTCGGTCTGTGCGATACCCGAACCGTCATGCAACTCGGGAATACGGACGGACCAGCCTCGAATTGCTCGGAGAAGTTAGGAGAGCGAATTCGGCGGGAACATCACGCTGAGGCTGTGCGTTGAGCTGCACGCGCGCCGAAGCCGTCGTTCCATTCTTTCGGGAGCGGCGAGGGGTCAGGCTGTGGTGGAGGACGGGAGACCGGCAACGGCGCCGATGGCGCGGAACTTCTGCTCGCGACGGGCGGGAAGCGAATCGAACGGCACCCCTTCGAACTGATGCAGGGCCGCCGCCAGCGCCTTCCCCAGCTTCGCTCCCATCATCGAGGGATCGCGATGGGCCCCGCCGACGGGCTCGGGAATGATCTCGTCGATCACGCCGAACTCGACGAGGTCCTTGGCCGTCATTCGCAAGGAGACGGCGGCATCGGGAACCTTGGCTGGATTGTCCCAGAGGATCGCCGCGCAACCCTCCGGAGAGATGACCGAGTAGACCGAATGCTCGAGCATGAGAATCTTGTCGGCTACCCCCAGCGCCAGCGCCCCGCCGCTGCCTCCCTCGCCGATGACGACCGAGATAATGGGAACGGGGAGGCGGGCCATCACCAGCAGGTTCCGGGCGATGGCCTCGGCCTGCCCCCGCTCTTCTGCGCCGATGCCCGGATAGGCTCCCGGGGTATCGATAAACGTCAGGACCGGACGCTTGAACTTGGCGGCCAGGTTCATCAGGCGCAGCGCCTTACGGTACCCTTCCGGGTTGGGCATCCCGAAGTTGCGTTGCATGCGTTCCTTCAAGGTCTTGCCCTTCTGGTGACCGATCACCATGACCGATTGCCCCTCGAACCGGGCGAACCCGCCGATGATCGCGCGATCGTCTCCGTACAGGCGATCCCCGTGTAATTCCACAAACTCCTGGCAGAACTGGTTGATATAGTCGAGCGTGGAAGGGCGTTGCGGATGTCGGGCGACCTGGGTCCGCTGCCAAGGGGTGAGCTGCTGATAGAGCTCATGTTCGGCCTGCGCCAACTTGGCACGGAGTTTCCGGACTTCCTCCTGACTGGAAGCCTTCGCGCCGGTCCCGGTCAGCTTCTCGATCTTCTCTTCGATTTCTTTCAGCGGCTTTTCAAAGTCCAAGTAATCGCGCATGGGAGAACCCTGGGGTGGGAGATATGGTGGCGTGACGGGTTTTTGACGGGTCTAGGATACCAGAGCGACCACCCCTTTGCCTAGCACTTCTTCAACATCCGCCACGAAGTACTCGCTGGGGGTGACCTTGACGGTGGAAAGGGGCCCCGTGACGGCCTCGACCTCCTGACCCAACCGGAAGGTCAGGATGACGGTCGTCTGGCCTGGATGTCGCTGGAAGACCTCCCGGAGCCGGGGGACGGTCTCGCCGGTCGCCGCCGCGTCGGACAGGCTGATATTCACCCGGCTGATGGCCTTCGACTGCAGCTCGGCCACCAACTCGACCTTGGTTCCGCGCACTTTGGTCCCCTTTTCGCCCCGATCGACCGTCCCGGTCACCCGAATGACCCGCTCGGGAACCAAGAGTTCGCCGGCGCTCTTGTACAGATCGGGAAAGATGATGATCTCCGAGGTCCCCTGCAGGTCCTCCAGGGTCAGGTAGGCCATCTTGTCGCCCTTCTTGGTGACCACCTGCTTGACGCTGGCCACGATGCCGGCCAGCCGGACCTCCTTGCCGTCGGCGACCTCCCGCAGGGTCTGGGTCGTCGCGGTGGAAAAGGACCGCAAGGCGGCCTCGTACCGGGTGAGGGGGTGGCCCGTGATGTAGAAACCGGTCAGCTCCCGCTCGTATTTCAGCCGCTGGGCCTGATCCCATTCGGGCACGTTGGGCAACGCCGGCTCCGGATGCGCGGCCCCCTCCCCGTTGCTCATCGCTTCGCCGAAAATATTGGTCTGCCCGAGGGCGCGCTCGCGCTGGGCATTCACGCCGTCTTCCACGGCCTGGTCCAGAATCGCCATGAGCTGGGCGCGCCGGGCCCCCATCGAGTCGAACGCGCCGGCCTTGATGAACCCTTCGAGCATGCGCTTGTTCACCTTGTGGAGATCCACGCGCCGGCAGAATTCGGTAAACGACCGGAACCGCCCCGTCTCATTGCGGGTGTCGATCACCGATTCGACCGCTCCCTCGCCGACGTTCTTGATCGCCGCAAGCCCGAACCGAATCGACCCGTCCACCACGGCGAAGGTCTTCCGGCTCTCGTTCACGTCCGGCGGCAACACGTTGATCCCGAGGTCGCGGCATTCGGTGAAATACCCGACCAGCTTGTCGTTGTTCCCCATTTCGCTGGTCATCAACGCCGCCATGAACTCGGTGGGGTAGTGGGCCTTCAGATAGCCCGTCTGGTAACAGACCACGGCATAGGCCGCCGCGTGGGACTTGTTGAACCCGTACCCGGCGAACTTCTGGATGAGCTCGTACAGTTTCTCGGCCTTCTTCTCGGAGATCTTGTTCTTCTTCGCCCCCTCCAGGAACTTGGCCTTGAGCTTCTCCATCTCCTCCGGCTTCTTCTTCCCCATCGCGCGGCGCAGAATGTCGGCTTGGCCGAGGGAGAAACCGGCCACCTTGTTGGCGATCGCCATGACCTGCTCTTGATACACGATGACGCCGTAGGTGTCCTTGAGGATCGGCTCCAGCTCGGGCGTCTCGTAGGTGATGGGCACCTTGCCTTGCTTACGCTTGATGAAGTCCGGAATCAGGTCCATCGGCCCGGGGCGATAGAGGGCGATGATGGCAATGATGTCCTCGAACCGGTCGGGCTTGAGGCCCGTGAGGAGATCCCGCATGCCCGTGCTTTCGAGCTGGAACAGGCCGGTCGTCTTGCCGGAGGAGAGCAGGGCAAAGGTCTTCGCGTCGTCGAACGGAATGTGGTCGATCTCGAACGGCGATCCGTCCGGGCGGCCTTCGTTGACGAGCCGCACGGCGTGATGGATCATCGTGAGCGTCTTCAAGCCCAGAAAATCGAACTTCACCAGGCCGATCTTCTCGACGTCCCCCATGGAATATTGGGTCACGACTTCGTCGTTCGCCCCTTTGTAGAGGGGGACGTGGTTCGTCAGCGGCTCGTCGGAGATCACGACGCCCGCCGCATGGGTCGACGCGTGGCGCGCCAAACCTTCCAGCGACTGGGCGATCCCCATCAGTTCCTTGTAGCGAGGCTCGATCTCGACCAGCTCTTTCAGCTTCGGCTCTTGATCGAGCGCCTGCTGCAACGTGATGTTGAGCTGGTTGGGGACCAGTTTCGCGACCTTGTCGACATCGGCATAGGGGATTTCGAGCACGCGCCCCACGTCCCGAATGGCGGCCTTGGCGCCCAGCGTGCCGAAGGTGATGATCTGCGCCACGTGGTCCGAACCGTATTTTTCGACGACGTAGTTGATGACTTCCCCGCGGCGGTCCATGCAAAAGTCCATGTCGATGTCGGGGAGCGAGACGCGCTCTGGGTTGAGGAACCGCTCGAAGAGCAGGCTGTAGACCAACGGGTCGAGATCGGTGATCTTCAGCGCATAGGCCACGAGGCTGCCCGCCGCCGACCCTCGGCCCGGTCCCACCGGAATGCCACGCGAGCGCGCGAAGGCGATGATGTCCCAGACGATCAGGAAATAGCCGGCGAACCCCATCGTGCAGATGACCGCCAGCTCTTCCTTGAGCCGCGGTTCGTACGCCGATGCGGGAATGTGGCTCGGCCGCTCCTTCAGGCGCGCGGCCAGCCCCTGGGTCGCCAAATGTTCCAGATACTCCTCGCGCGTGGCATACCCGCTCGGGATCTTGTACTGGGGGAGAAACGTCTTGTTGAGCGTGAGCTCCAGTTCGACCTGCTCGGCGATCCGCACCGTGTTGCTCACGGCCGTCGGCAACTCCTTGAATTCCTCCAACACCTCGTCGGTGGACTTCACGTAGAGTTGATCCGTGTCGAACTTCATCCGGTTCGGATCGTTGACGGTCTTGCCCGTTTGCAGGCAGAGCATCATGTCGTGCGGGCGCGAGTCTTCCTTTTTCAAATAGTGGCAGTCGTTGGTGCCGACGAGCGGGATCTCCAGCTTCTTGTGGATTTCGAGCAGGCCCTTGTTCGCGATCTTCTGGTGCTCCAGCCCGTTCGCCTGGAGCTCCAGATAGTAGTGCTCCTTGCCGAAGATCTCGCGGTATTCCCCAGCCACCCTGGTCGCCCCCTCCACATCGTGCTGTCCAATCAGATAGGCCACCTCGCCGCTCAAGCAGCCGGAGAGGGCGATCAATCCATCTGAATGCTGCTGCAAAATCTCCTTGTCCATCCGAGGCTTGTAGTAGAACCCCTCAAGGTACGCTTTACTGACGAGTTTGATGAGGTTCTGGTAGCCGGTGAGGTTTCGCGCGAGCAGGATCAGATGGTAGTAATCGTTGTGCGCTAGGCCGCTGTCCTTGGCCAGGCGGCTCCCCGGTGCCATGTAGGCTTCGCAGCCGATGATCGGCTTGAGGCTGTGTTCCTTCGCCTTCCGGTAGAACTCCACCGCCCCGAACATGTTCCCGTGGTCGGTCATCGCCACGGCCGGCTGGCCGAAGGCCTTGACTTGGCGCATCAAGGGGTCGATCTGGTTGGCGCCGTCGAGGAGGCTGTACTGGGTGTGGAGATGGAGATGGACGAATTGGGAAGACATGGCGGAAATGTAGCCGGATTGTATGGGGCCGAAGAGGTGAAGTCAAACGAGGGGAAATGCGGGGCAGTCGGGTGGGTCTCGTGCGCTCGCAGAGGCCGCACGATCAGAATGTGCTCCCTCGCTGCGCGCGCGTACAGACCCACCCGTCCGCCTCTCGACGGCGGGAGGGATGGAAGAGGAAGGACGGAATGGTAGGTCCTTCGTGCTCGCGCAACCCGCACACCAGGTCTATGGAATTTTGAAATTTCGGGCGGTGCTCGCCGTGGGACAAAACGCGTCTCGGCGCGCCAGGGTCGGGAGGGTGAGGATGACGCGCGCACACTCAGACTCGGTCAGGCGACCAGGAGCCATATTGTCTCAGTACATCCTCATCTCCGGTGAGGAGAGGAAGAAGACGAGTGAGTTCGGAAGGGGCAGTCGTCTTCTTCGGGGAAGCGGGTAGCAACTTTAGCTTTCGGCTGGATGAAACAAACGCTAGCGAATCTTGACAGCGTCCTTGTAGATCGTGACGAGCTTACCGGAAAAGGTATCGGCTGCGTGGCGGGAAAGAAACCCATGGATCAATGTAATTTCCTCTGCGGCAGTCAGGTTGCCGCGTCTGATGTAGAGAATACCCTTTGTGGCTATGGCTGGAAATCGGATGGCATTGGTGAAGTGGTAATCCCTGGTGATGAGCAGTGCATCCCGCTGTCGGACCATCTGAAATACTTGCTCATCGGTGATACCGGCCGTGCTGGATTCGGCAATGGCGACGACCTCATGCCCGGCTTCACGTAACGCACTCACAGTTCCATAGCTGACGCTTCGTCGACAACCATCGTCATCCCACCGCGACCTTCTCAGTGGCCAAGAACGCGGCGTAATCGAGACAAGCCAGGATATCCTCCTTAACCATTCGCGGGAATTGCTTGATGACGGTTTCGTAGTCTTCGCCGGTCGCCAGATGGCTCAGCACAACATGGACCGGGATCCTGGTGTTCTTCACGCAGGGCTCACCACCACAGACCAGCGGATCGGAGACAATCCGTGCATTCATCGCCCTTCCTCCTGGTTCAGCAACAGCGAAATAAGCGAAATAAACGGTATCACACAAGTGGGTTGAATGCGAGTCTTGGTGAAACGCGGGATGGAGAACGGCGGTTGAAACAAAAGGGTCGGGAGTGGTTTCTGGTGAGGCTTCGCATCAAAGGAGTCGGTGGGGACGCAGAATTCGGACCGGCCAGAACAAGAGGGCATGTCTTGCATGACGACACCCAATTCTTGAGCCGTCTTGGACGGAAGGGTCGGCCACGGGAGGCCCTCAAGCGGGCTGAAGATCGAATGGCGACAGCCATCCGGCAGGGACGGGCCCCCGACGCCTCGCCCTTCTCTGAGGGTGAGGGGATAGCCCACGGTTGACCCGACCATCCCGACGTGCAGGATCGGAAACACGGTCGGCCCTCGCGGGTGGCCGCCCTGTCGAGTAGCAGACGTTTCAAAGCCTCGGCATCGCCGTCGCCGTGCGACGAGTGCTGCTTGAGGCCAAGACGCCGGACGACCGAGAGCACCCGCTGGGCTACTCCAGCCGAGTACGCGCCTCCTTGACCAATTTCATCCCGACGCCCTGAGCTTTCCCGAGAAGCTTGCCGATGGCTGCACCGGCTTTCCGCGCTTTGGATCGGGCCGCCTTCGATATCCCGGCCGCCTTTCGGGTGGTGACCTTCGCTATCTTCCGCGCCTCCTTGGCCGACGCCTGCAGCGCCTTCCGCCCCTTCTTTGCCATCACCTTGCCCTGTTTGGCAGCCTTCCGCTTCGCTTGGGACGCGGTCTTCGAGGCCTGTGCTTTCACCCGACGCACGCTTCGTGAGATGGCCATGATCACTCTCTTCGATAAATGCCAGGTGCGAGAATCCGCCCGTTGATGACTACCAGAGCGCACTCCGTGGTTCAAGTATTGAATCGAATGATGATGGGCTGAAGAGGTGGCCCCATTTGTTTAGACAGAATGTTCTCTTCTTTCAGTGGAGCCTCGCGGGATTCTGCCTACGCGGCAGTGCGCCGTGTGGGCAGGTTGTCAACATACACTCCATTCGGTGTGTGCCCGTCAAGCGCCCGGTGCGGCCTGGTCTGGTTATAGAACGTCAGGTAGCGTGCGACGCCCTGTTGCGCGGCGCTGACCGTTTCGTAGGCATGCAGATACACCTCCTCGTATTTGAGGCTCTTCCAGAGCCGCTCGACACACACATTGTCGCGCCAACAGCCTGTTCCGTCCATGCTGATCTGGATGCCGTGGTCTTTCAGGAATCCGGTGAACTCCTGGTTGGTGAACTGGCACCCTTGATCGGTGTTGAAGATGGCCGGGGTGCCATACCGGGTGATCGCCTCCTGGACGGCCTCCCGGCAGAAGTCGGTGGTCAGCGTGTTGGACAGCCGTCACGCCAGCACCCGGCGACTCGCCCAGTCCAAGACGGCGAACACATACACGAAGCCGCGCTTCATCGGAAGATAGGTGATGTCCGCCGCCCAGACGTGATTCGGGCGCGTGATCTCCAGATGGCGCAGCAGAGAGGGAGAGACCCTGTGGGCGGGATGCCGCTGGCTGGTGCGGGGTTTGCGATACACCGCCACGATCCCCATGCGCGTCATCAGGGTCCGGACGCGCTTGCGCCCAATCGTGTGGCCCTCTCGCCGGAGCAGGTCCCGCAGCATGCGGGCGCCGGCAAACGGATGGTCCAGATGGAGCTCGTCGATCCGCCGCATCAGTACCAGATCTATTGCCGACACCGGCGTCGCCTGGTAGGACACGGTCACCCGCGAGAGTGCCAGGAGCTGGCCTTGCCGCACGACGGGCAGTCTGTGAGTGCGGTCGATCATCGCGTTGCGCTCAGCAAGCCCGCCTTGATGAGCGCATGTTCTAAAAAATCATTCTCCAGCGCCAGGTGTCCGATCTTCGCGTGAAGGGTCGTGAGATCCGGCGTGTCCGACGTCGGTCGGTCCCGCTAAACACGTCGGCGGCCCGCCCCAGCAATTGCGGCTTCCATTCGGTGATCTGAGTGGGATGGACGCGAAATTGTTCGGCCAATTCGGCGAGTGTCTTGTCACCTTTGATCGCGGCCAAGGCCACCTGAGCCTTGAAGGTCGCCCCGTGATTGCGTCTCGTTCTCTTCATCGCCTCGCTCCTCTGGTTCGTCCCCACTCGGGGGCTTTGGTGAAGCCAGGCTACCACTTACCACACTGTCCGAATTTCCGGAGCCCCCTCTACAGGCGCCTGAACGTTCGTGCTTACGGAACGTCACACACGAGGGGATGACGGGGCAAGGTGATGTGGGTCAAGATCGAATCCAGCAACGGTGCTGCCATCGAAAGCCACTGTTGTACATCTCTGATCGGGCGTCGTTCGCTTTGACACTCCAGCCCCTTTCTTGTACCTTGCACTTCCGATGAACAACGCGCAGTTATTTCGCTTATCCGCAAGGCGTCCCGCACGCCCTTCATCATCCAGGAGATTCTATGAATAGGGCCCCCTTTCAATTGGTTGACAGTCGAGGCCTGATGGGTCAACTGTCCGCGGTGAGCGAGCGCCACCAACGAAAGGGGGCAAGAGAGGGTGTACGTCGGATTGGCTGTCAGTGGCCAGAGCCTGGTGGGCTATGCAGTCAATGAGCGGAAGCAGCGTGTGTATGCAGGAGAACAGCCGGCGTCTCGGGCGGGACTGCGGGCGCTGGTGCGGCAGGTGGGCAGTGGGCCCCTGCGAGTCGCGTTCGAAGCGGGCAATCAGATGAAGTGGATCGCGGAGACGCTGAAGAAGCTGGACGGCGTCCAGGTGCATGTGGTGCATCCGAATGAGGTGAAGTGGATCACCGAGAGCCGGGGCAAGACCGATCGCGTGGATGCCAAGAAGCTGGCGGAGTTGGCCCGGACGGATCTGCTCCCGCGAGCCGTGCAGGTGGTGGAGGGTCCGGTGCGGGAGCGGCGCGAGTTGGTCAGTGCGCGGCTGCCGGTGAGCGCGCCGCTGAAGCTGATCAGCCAGCCGTTCATGACGAGTATCGAGGCGCTCAGGGCCGCGGAGCAGGAGCTCACCGTTCGGGTGCAGGCGATTCAGGATCCCCGGTGTG